>DAOUKG010000066.1:0-145100 GCA_034421575.1 Dehalococcoidia bacterium | reverse complement strand
TGGCGCAAAATGGCGCGATATGGCGCAAATACAACAAAAGAAAACCATGCCGCTTCTCCAACTTGCCCTGTGCCAGGTGCCCCGGGCGAAGCCACGAACTTTACGATAACGAGAAAAATGCAACAGAATGCAACAAAATGCAACAAATTTTCAAAAAATCCTCGGCTGGGCGAGCCCTCACCTCTCCCAGTACCCCACGCATCCTGTCATTACCCTGAAAATAACCTCCGGCCAACCCATCGTAGGGGCAACCCTTGTGGTTGCCTTTCTTCTGCGTCAACACATTTTCATTCTAGGTGGTGAATGTGACAACCTTCATAAAATAGTCTGGTGAAGAGCCCACCCTGTACTCGATACGGGGCGGGAATCCACAGGGATTAAGGGGCGTTCCGCCTCATCAACTCTGAACAATTGCTGTTTTGACCTTAGCTTGCTTCCCAGTCTATTATTTGCGTATGCCAACATCCAACACTGCTGAGGGCTTGCCGACCACCATCGAAGTGCGTGGCCTGCGGAAATCGTACGGCGACGTAGAAGCCGTACGCGGCATAGACTTGAGCGTTTCCAAGGGAGAGGTATTCGCGCTATTGGGTCCAAACGGCGCCGGGAAGACTACGACGGTGGAAATACTGGAAGGTCATCGCGACCGGACAGGTGGCGAGGTCTCTGTTCTGGGCCACGATCCGGGGCTCAATGACCATGCTCTCAAGCAGCGAATCGGCATCGTCCTGCAGACGACGGGCGTGGAGCCGTATCTGACGGTAGAGGAGACGATAGACCTGTTCCGGGGGTACTTCCCCCGCCCGCTGCCTCTTGAGGAGATACTGGACGTGATAGGGCTGCGGGAGCAGCGCCGAACACGGGTGCGGCGGCTCTCTGGGGGCCAGCAGCGGCGACTGGATGTAGCGATCGGCCTCGCGGGAGACCCCGAACTGCTTTTCCTGGACGAGCCTACAACGGGCCTCGATCCTGCGGCGCGCCGTGCCGCCTGGAAGATGGTCGGAAACCTCCGCTCTCTTGGCAAGACGGTCGTGCTGACGACCCACTACATGGATGAGGCCGAGCGCCTGGCTGACCGGGTGGCGATCATCGTGCAGGGAGAAATTGTCGCCGAGGGAACACCGGAAGAGTTGATGCATAGAAGTGGTTCTACGATCATTCGGTTCAATATCCGGCCCGCTGTCGGTGTCCCCCCTGAAGACCTCGGCGCGGAGAGCGAAGGCGAAAGCGGCCGTTACACTATCATGACAGGTATGCCGACAAGCAGCCTGCACCGGCTCACCGGCTGGGCCCTGGAGTCGGGAATCGAGTTGGAAGAGTTGGCGGTATCGACTCCGACTCTGGAGGACGTGTTCATTGAATTGGTCGGAGCCGCTGAGCGGGGAGGCGAAGCAGAGTGAACACGTTCTTTCTCGCCATAAGACAGATCCGCTATGAAAATCGGGCCTTCTGGCGCAACCCTCTATCGGCGTTCTTCGTGTTCGTATTTCCGTTGATGTTCCTTGTAATCTTCAATCTCCTATTCGGCAGCGAAGAGCTGATTCTTCCGGGAGGGACGACGAACACATCCACGTTCTACGTGCCGGCCATAATTGCGATGTCGGTGATCTACACCTGCTTCAACAACGTGTCGATAGGCGTGTGTTTCGCCCGGGACCAAGGGCTCCTCAAGCGCATACGCGGCACGCCTCTGCCCGGCTGGACGTTCCTGTTCGGCAGGATCGTCCACTCCGCGCTCCTGGCCGTCCTGCTGGTCGTTATCGTGACGGCGGCCGGGGCGTTGCTGTACGACGTGGACATGCCCACCAACACGGTGCCCGCATTCCTCTTGACGCTTGCAGTCGGCGCCGCCAGCTTCTGCGCGCTTGGGCTGGCGATTACGACGGTCATCCCGAATGCGGAAGCCTCTCCGGCCGTCGTGAATGTGCTGATACTGCCGCTGCTGTTCATATCTGACATCTTCATCCCTCTGGACGACGCGCCTGCCTGGCTCACCACCTTCGCCGACATTTTCCCGGTTAAGCACTTCGCGTCGGCGATGCATACCGCGTTCAACCCGTTCGAGACGGGCAGTGGCTTTGAGTGGATCAGCCTGCTGGTGCTGGCCGCGTGGCTGGCGGTTGGGCTGGTGATCTCTGTCCGATTCTTCTCGTGGGAGCCCCGCCGATAGCAGGCCGACGGGACGAACCGCCCCTGCGAGCAGATCCATGCTACGTGCAGGACTCCGGAGCATCCCGCCCATGGTCGGCCCACTCCACCTTGCCCTCCAAGAGTCAGTTCCTCCATCCGGCGATGGGTGAACCGTTCGACCTCGATGGAGTGACTCTACAACTCTGTCTTGGGGCGCTCCTTGGTCGGGTCGACGAATGGCACCCGCACTACCTCGGCATCTACAATGCCGTCCTTTGGCAACTGGACCTTCACGCGGGTTCCCCGTCTCCAGTGAGATCGAGGCATGACCGCCAGCGCTATGTTTGACTGTTGGGTCGGTGACCAGAAGGCGCTGGTCACATAGCCTACGTCGCTGCCCGAGTCCTCGTCCTTGACCAGATAGAAATCTTCGTTGTACCAGACAATTGGCTCGCCGCCCATCTTCAGACCGACGAGTCGCTGTTGAACTCCATCCGCCTTGATCTTGGCCAGGGCCTGCTTTCCTATGAAGTCCTCTTTGTTCAGGTCCACTTGCCAGCCAAGCCGGACTTCAAATGGGTTGTTCTCAATATCCAAGTCCTGGCCGTACGACAAGATACCCGCCTCCAGTCGACGTATGTGGCTGGGGGCGATTACGCCCAGGTTGAACTCCTGCCCCTGCTCCAGGATGTGAGGCCAGACATCGTCCGCCTTGAGCATCGCGTCATGCAGGTAGATCTCGAACCCCACTTCGGCGGAGAAGCCGGTGCGCGAGATCGTCACGGCATTGCCGTTCAGACTGTCGTGAATCAGGCCGTAGTACGGTATCTCCCTTATGTGGGGGCCAAACATCTTTTCCATCAACTGTACCGACTTGGGACCCTGGATTTGGACTGGAGACACGTCGATCTCGTGAATATCGACGTTCAACTTGCGGAAGGAGTTGACTCCTTGCGCCCACAGGAGCAGGTCGGAGTCCGAGATGCTGAACCAGAATTCGTCGTCGGCTACGCGAAGCAGCACCGGGTCGTTGATGACGCCGCCGTACTGGTTGCAGAGGATCACGTATCGGGCCTGCATTGTGGGTACCACGGTGTGTACGTCGCGAGTGATCAGCAGGTTCACAAAATCTGCGGCGTCAGGACCCTTGACCTGGATCTGGCGCTCGACCGCCACGTCCCACATGCTGACGTGCTCGGTCAGGTACTTATACTCCGCCATCAGCCCCCCGTCCTCTGGCTTGATGTACGCCCTTGGGTGGTACAAGTGATTGTATGTTGTATACGCCCAGCAGCCGGCCGCCTTGGACAAGTGCCACCAGGGGGACTTCCTAATGCGGGTGGAGATCAGCATCTGGGCGTCACTGTTGCCGCTTTGACGGAGGTTGATAGGCAGTCGACGCCGCCTGAGACCATCGACGATTAGAGTCTGAGTCATCTTTGAGTCTCCTATCTCTAACTCTTGCAGGGAGTGTATCCCTATCCCGTTATGGAGACAATGACAATCCAAGCCTCAAATGTGCCATATTGTCACGGGGAGTCCAATCTTCAGAGACCCACTGTGGAAGGGAATACCTCTGCACGACCCACGGTAGGTACCGCCCCGGTGAGCAGCCTGCTGGAATGGACTCCGTCACCCACCCGATATCCGGTTGTAGCTTAGGCCCCAGTCATTCGAGGTCCGAAAGGCTCATCAAGTAGCTGTTTAGACTTCATGAGAGCGCTCAACGCACACAGACCACCGTCATCCCGGCGAAGAGCCCGCCCCGTACTCGATACAGGGAACGTCACCCCGTACCACGATACGGGGCCGGAATCCAGAGAGGCGGGGAGGTTCACCTCATCAATTCCTTCCGCCATTCCCAATGGTCATCCACAAATGCAGAACACCGCCGACCGGTTCAATTGAACCGTGCCGGCGGCGTTCTTCGCTCTCAGTAGAACCCTAATCTATGGGCAGACCTGCAGACCAAGTGAAGCCATGTCGTTGTCCTCGACGGCGGCAAGGCCGGCCGGAACGCATCCGCTCAGCATATTCCCGCTGAGGCGCCATTGCGTCAGCGTGTCTCCGAGGTTACCCAACTCTGCAGGTATCGCTCCGGTGAGCCTGTTGGACTGGAGCCACAGTCCCGTCAGGTTGCTGAGGTCACCCAGTTCACTCGGGATCGAACCACTCAACTGGTTGTTGTGCAGTCGCAACGACTCCAAGGTAGTAATGTCGCCCAACTCCGGCGGGATTACTCCGCTCAATCGGTTGCTGTGCAGGTTGAGGTCCAAAAGTCCGGACATACCGCTCAATTCCGAAGGAATCGCTCCTGACAGTCCGTTGCTATGGAGCCATATCCGGCGAAGGTTGGTTAGCTGGCCCAGTTCGCTCGGAATCGTTCCACTGAGGTTGTTGCCGTGGAGGTATAGGCCTGCCAAAGTGGCGAGCTGACCTAGTTCACCCGGTATTGTCCCGCTCAGGTTGTTGTTATGGAGGTACAGGCCCCGCAAGTTGCTCATGTCTCCTAGAGAGGCGGGAATGCTTCCTGTCAATCCGGTGCTGTGCAGCCTCAGATGTATCAGGCTTGTCATGCCGCTCAAGTCGGGAATCTGCCCTCCAAGATCATTGCCCCAGAGATTCAGGGACTCCAGGTTGCTCATGGAATTCAGCCACGTTGGGACGCCTTGACCACTGCCCAAGTCGTTGCCGGAAAGCCAGAGCATCTTGAGGTTGCTCAAGTCGCTCAGGTCCGGGATCTCCCCACTGAGACTATTGTTGTGGAGAAGGAGGTTCTCCAAGTTCGCCAGGTTGCTAAGCTCAGCAGGTATGCTGCCGGTAAGGTCGTTGTTGCGGAGATTGAGGATTGCCAACTCTTCAAGTCCGCCCAGCGCAGCAGGAATCGAACCGTCCAACTGACTGTTCAGCAGGGTTACGTTCGTCACGCGCAAAGGAGCTCCGGTGAGGTGGATACCATCCCATGTTGTGATGTCGGCATCCGACGACCAGTTCAACGTGGCGCTCCCTGCCAGCGTGTCGCGAGCTTCCAGCAGTGCTTCACAATCATTTATCAGACCGCCATTTGTCCTGTCGCTGACGGCTCCATCGGCGACACACGAGCTCGACATGGGCGTTCCCGTACCTACCTCTGACCACAATCCGCCGCCGACACTATTAACCGCTCGGACTTGAACGTCGTATTGAGTGCCGTCCGTCAGACCAGAGATCGTGTAGGTCAGGTCCCCACCGGCTTCGGCGGACCACACACCTTCCAGCACGGTCCAGGCCGATAAGTCAGTCTCGTCGTCATCAGTCGCAATGTATCGGATGTCGTAGCCCGTGATTTCGGATTCCCCGGCCGCGCCGGGCGCCGACCAGGCGACATCCAGCCTCTCACCACCGGGATGCACAGCTACGCTGTCCAAGGTGGCGGCGCCGGCCGCCCGTTCGTGCCCATAGACGGTGATGGCGAACCCCATGAAGGTGCCGTCCACAACGTGAAGGTGATCTGTTATGTGCAGCTTCCATTCTCCGTTTGGGTCTTCGCCAAGGTGCTTCGCCGACCCGAACTGCCATGAACCGCGTAGGGGACTGAATGCTGCTTCGAGGAAGGCGCTCACCCCATCGAAAGTATCAAAGGGAACGGCCAGCCTGGAGATGGCACCCGAAGGTGACTCTAGAAGGATCTCTAGGTCCCGGAAGGAATCGTGCTCGAAGACCACTGTGACCTCGACGAACTCGGTGAACTCAATGTCCGAGTCCACCGTGAGCGCATGGGTGACTGTCGTTGGCTCACCAACCGCAGGTGCGTCCGGAATCTCCGATTCGAGTTCTTCCGATACCACAGTAGCCACTTGTGCGGCTGGCAGGTTTGTCCATCGCTTGGCCAGGTTGACAGCGCCCTCGGCGTTGACCACACCGAATCCGTACTCGTGGTTAAATGAGTAGCTCTCCGCGGAAGAGACCGGATGCATAGGCGCTCCGGCATCCCATCCCTGGCTAGCCGGATCGTTCTTCTGGGCAGATGCCGCGAGTATCATCTTGACGTCGCGCCACGTCAGGTCAGGGTTGGCCTCGCGGGTCAACGCTCCAACACCTGCGACAATTGGCGCGGCGGCAGAGGTCCCGCCGAAGTCCTGGTAGTAGCGATCGGAATTCTCAGTCGTCAAGATGCCTGCGACTCCCCCCAGGCTCAGTGGGCGGTCGTTCGAAGGGGCGCAGACCCACAAATTCGCGCCCATTTCCGAGTAACCGGACCGGGTGCCCTGAGTGTTCACGGAACAGGCGGCGGTAACGCCATAGTCGTTGGTAAATTCGGTAAGATTGGAGTCGTCCCCAAGCAGGTGTCCGTTGCCTGCGGACCAGACATAGAGAACACCCTTGCCGTCGTATCCTAACGCGGTACCGCTTCTTACAGCCTGTCTCCAGAACGAGAAGGATGGGCTCAACCCCGGGCTGTCCCTCCAACCCCAGCTGTTGTTGGACACCGCAGTGACGTCTGCGCTTTTGGTAAGCGCTGTAACGATATTCAAGCCTGTGGTGTTGAACCCACTTAAGATGTTAAACCCATGGATCGTCGCTCTGGGCGCCACGCCGCGCACCCCAATATCGTTGTCTCTGGCGGCAACCATCCCGGCAACATGCGTGCCGTGGTGGTCGTGGCGACCATATATGTCGTTTTCGCCGGTTTCGAAGTTTAGGCTGAGACTGGTGTCCACATTGTCCTTCAAGTCCTCGTGGTCTTGGTACATCCCGTCATCCACAATGGCGACGTTGACTCCCTCTCCCTTAATGCCATCCGCCCAGACGGACCCGATATTGATGTCCTGCCACTCGGGATGGTGGAAGTGCCACTGGCATGCGTTGAGTGGATCGCCGATTTCCGGATCATTTAGAGCCTCAGTCTGTGAATTGCAGTCTTCAAGAAACTCCGAGTATTCGGTGTCTTCAAAATAGAAGATTGCGTATGGTGCAGGTCTTAACGGAAGTGGAGGCTCCTCGGTCTCGATCTCTTCGGACTCGGTCTCTTCGGGCTCGGCCTCATCGGGGTCAGGCGCGAGCGGGTTGACCACTTGCAGGTAGTAGGTTCCCGGTTCGAGGTCCTCCTCAATAGTGAAACCGACCGGGAACAAGGACCCGAAACCCCTTAAGCGAATCGGCCTGATGTTTGCGGATATCTCGTTGCCCTCAGCGTCAAGCAAGAACGCGTCGATGATCGAAACATTGGCGGTCACGGCATAGATGGTCACGTGTTTAGATTCCGTAAACTCCAGTTTGTAGTAGTCCTCGTCGTCGAGCGTGTTGATCGTGCCTCCGTCTCGTGAGTCGAGAATGAGGGGTTTCGCCGTCTCGATGGTGGATCCCGGTTCAACGACAGCTTGTGCGTGAAACGTATAGTCTCCCGGATCACCGTCGAAGCTAACTGCAATTACGTAGTAAATCCCAGGGTGAACTACGCTCCGTAAGCTGAACCCACGAACGCTGTCCACAAAGTAGCCGTCGTCGCTGAGTTCAACTAGATTCCCGGCGCCATCGTACAAGCCGCCATAGGTATCGAACTCTCCGAGTGTGTAAGCCCAAAGGTCGGTTTGCCCGGAGGCGTCAGACAGGTCAATCTTGAAGACGTCGCGATCATCACCGGGATCGATGCGCCCGTCTACCGACGAACCCAACTCAACCAACGTAGAGGTGTCAAAAGTGTCCCCGTGGTCGTCTTCGACTGTCTGGGCGCCGGCCCCTCCCGCATTCAGGGCTAGGAATAAGGCAATGGCTGTGGCGAGAATGAGCGTCCCCAACACTGTGGCGATTGAGGAAGCAGCTTTATTCGAAATGAAGGACATGAGTAATCTTCTCCGGGACTTAAGTTAGCGAGCTCAATGGGCCGGTCGTAGAGGATTTGATCCTCACTTCGCCCCAACCTCCGTCCACCAGTTGGGACTGGAGATCTCAACGCCATCTTGGCTTGCCAGCGAGTTTGCCAGTTCCAACGATGGGAAACCGGCTTCGGTCTTCACCAGGAAGCCGTTTTTCATGAACCCCAACTCTTCTATCTGCTCCGGCGAGATGCCGTTATTGGAGAAGAAGCTGTCAACTTGTGGCTCATCCCATTCCGGGTCCAACGAAAGCAGGACACCTCCGGGCAGCGTCATGAGTCCGCCTCCGGACTCGGAACGGAATACCGGTAGTCCCCCCTGTCCTCCACCATTCCCTTTGCTTATGATGCTCTGAGAGGCGCCCTTGATGACTATGGTGTCATTAGACGAAATAGCCGAGTTGTTCTGTAAGACTAGACCCTCTTGGAGTGTGACTCCTATAGTCCGGTCGCCGTCCTTATAGCTATAGTCTGTCCCTTGAACGCTGACACCGCCGTACGCGTCGGCACGGGATACGTTGCTCGTCTGCTGCGGCTTCGAATCGACCAGCTCGTATTCCTTGCCGGGCAGCGGCGGAAGTTCCAAGGTTGGCTCACCTGTCGCGGCCGAAGCGTCGTCCCCCGGTTCGGAAGCCACGGCCATTCCTATGACCAGTCCCAACGCGGGAACCGCCAATAGGATGACGGCCGCAATTGCCACAATTGGAATGAGGTTTCTCTCGAGTTTCATGGAAGTCCTTTCACTCACTCTGCTGTGCTGACATGCACTGAGATTATGGTATCAGATTGGACCCAGTCTCGTTTACGAATAGCCTGTAAGTGTTCAGACTCGGTGCGAAACTCAGCACCGTCATACCCGCAAAAAGCGGGTATCCAGTCCCCTCTCCCGTTCGTGGGAGAGGGCTAGGGTGAGGGTTGTTCCCCTCACCAAATCTGAACAGTTACTTCTGACCTTACTTACTTGAAACCCGCCGAAGAAAATCGAGCGTCACTCGGTTGAACTCCTCAGGGTTCTCAGAGTTATACAGGTGACTCCCGACCTCAGCTATGTGGAACTCCGCACCCGGAATCGCCTGAGCGACCTCGCGGCCGTACATCGGTGGAACGGCGATGTCCGAACTGCCAACCGTCACTAAGGTGGGTGCCGAAATCTGCGGCAACCTCTCCAGCGTGCGGTGTTCGATATCCGCTTGATACTGTTCAATTAACGACTCACGGCTCGGTGCGTTGGCAACGATTGCGTCGATCTGGGCTCTCACCTTATCCGGATGCTTGTCGAAGAACTCTGGTGTGATAAACCACAGAACATTGATCTCGTAGAAGTCGCGCATGTCCAGCATCTCGATCAGGCGAATCTGGGCCCGGAATTTTCTCCCTGCGTAGCCTTCCGTGCGCGCCCACGTCCCATGAAGTTGGAGCGACGCCACTAGGTCCGGACGTGCCAGCGTCACCTCCTGTGCGATGCAAGACCCAAGTGATACGCCGGAAACGTGCGCGCGCTCAATATCGAGCGCTTCCAAGAGACCGATCGTATCCGCAGCCATCGACTTGACCGTCAGGCGGTGAGCAGGCCGGCTCGATCTTCCCGTGCTTGCGTTGTCGAAGACGATGCACTCGAACTCCCCACGATAGGCCTCGACCTGCGCATCCCATACGGAGTGGTCAAGCCCCGTTCCCATGATGAGCAGCAACGGCGGACCCGAGCCGATGCGCTCATAGTAGAGCCTTACTCCCGTTGAGACAGTCGCGTAGGGCATGAGGGTTCGGCCTCCGAGGAATGGGGAATGATCTTGGTTGTTGCGCTTATGCGTCGTGGCGGCCGGCTATCCCCGAATCGGTAGCATGTGCGACGCATACACGTCCGGGTCGAGTCGGGCGTCGATGACGGTAAATCGGTCGCTGTCGAGTGCCGCCTTGAATGCCGATTCGAACGCTGCCAACGAACTGACTCGCTCGCCCCGTCCGCCAAAACTCTGGGCAAGCCGGACGAAATCCACTGGTGCAAGGTCCACAGCATCTCGACTATAGCCCTTCGCCGCCTGCTTGATGCGGATGAGTCCGAGAGAACGGTCGTTGAAGACAATGATGATGGGAGACAGCTTTTCGCGCGATAGGGTCTCCAATTCCGACGCCTTCATCAGGAATCCGCCGTCGCCGACGAGAGCCACCGTCCTTTGTTCGGGTCGAACCAGCGCTGACGCCAAAGCGGCAGGGATGGAGAATCCCATCGTATTCGCACCACTTGAACCGAAGTACAGACCCGGACTAGCCACCTTCCAGGTGAACAGATTCACCGCGTTGTAGATGCCCGTCTCGGTCACAAGGATCGTATCGGCCGGAGCCAAGCTCTGGGCGCGCTCCAGAAGTGTGGCCGAGTTCAGTTCGCCGGAGTTTGCCAGGAGTGAAGACCGCACGTGGTCCTGGAACTCGCTCAATTCCCTTATGCTCCACGCTTCCGACGGCTGAACGGCCTCCGCAAGTTGACCCAAAATGCTCTTGAGCGCCCCATACACAGCGTGGGCCGGAGTTCCCACCTGCTCGTCGGTCGAGTCAATGGCGTCGATGCAGACCATCGGCTGGCCATAGTCCCAGGGAGAGAGAAGCTCCATGCGGTCCAGTCCCACGGCCACGATGAGATCACTCTGTCCGATTATTCGTCCCTCGAAAGTCGTCTCGCCATATGCGCCCGTCACGATTCCCGCGGAAAATGGATGGTCCTCGGGAATAACACCACGCGCCTTGGACGTTGTAACCACCGCAGCGCCAAGTCGCTCGGCAAGCCTCCTTAGTTCGTCACATGCGTCTGATCTGACCACAGCAGGACCGACGACGAGCACAGGCTTGACGGCACTGTTTATCGTGTCAGCGACGGCGTCGATATCGCCCACGATCTTGTCGCCGCCGCTGGAAGGGCCGCCGTCGGAAGCCGTTTCCGGCCCCGTTGGCCGTGTGAGCAGGTCATTCGGTATGTCTAGGTGCACGGGGCCCGGACGTTCCGCCAGTGCGAGATTCATCAACCGCTCGGTCTGCTTCCCAGGGTGGTCCGCGCTCAGCACTTCGGAGGCCTTTGAAAAACTCATGAACATCTGCGAATGATCCATGAGTTGGAGAGACATTTGTGGGGCCTGGGCAGTGGGGTAGGCCTCCGTGAGGCTCAGGACCGCGTGGCGCTCCCAGAGTCCGAAACTCGCTCCGCCTGCCAGGTTAGCGGCTCCAGGACCCATGATGGAGATGCAGACGCCGCACGAGTCGGTCAGTTCGCCTGCGACGATAGCCGACATAGCCGCGGTGGTCTCGTGTTGAACGAGGATGAAGGGAATATCGACCGCTCGACAGGCCTCGATCAGGTCTATCGCGCTTCCCCCGCCGGGGATGCCGAAGACACAGGGCACTCCGCCGCCCTTCAGGGTTTCGGCAAAGGCATCGCCTACTGTGCGGTCCGCTGATGTCATTCGTCGATGAGCTTAGCGACTGGCGAACTTTTGGGCGAGTTCAGCATTGCTTGGCTCGACGAGAATGGAGCCGTCCTCGAACACTATGGTTGGAACGCTTCGGTACCCGCCATTGATCTCCATGACCCTCTTGGCCGCATCAGTGTCGTTCTCGATATCAATCCAGTCGTAGCCGATGCCACGGGTGTCCATGAAGAGCTTCGCTCGCCTGCAATCTCCACACCAGTTCGTCCCATACATCGTAATGCCTTCTTGGGCCATCTGCTTGTCCTCAGGAAAGGTACGACCGAGGCCGATCAAACATCATCGTACACCCCGGCACTCTGAACTATCAAACGACTGGGTGATTCCATGGATTGCCGAATGAACGTGGTAGAATCGGAAATGGAGAATTCATGGTCGACCTCACACTGGAATCAAGGCCGCGAGTGGCCATAGAAACGCATGGATGCAAGCTGAACCAGGCCGATACCGGTGGCCTTGCGACGGAGTTCGCCGGGGCCGGATTTGAGGTTGTCGGTCAGGATGCGCCCGTCGATGTGTACGTGCTGAACAGCTGCACGGTGACCCACGTGGCCGACTCAAAGGCCAGGCGTGCGCTCCGTTCAGCGCGACGACGAAATCCTCATGCGACAATCGTGGCGACGGGCTGCTACGCCCAGCGTTCGCCGGAGACCCTTCGAAAGCTCGATGAGGTCGATCTCGTCCTTGGGAATACCGAAAAGGCTTCGCTCGTTCGACACGTTATCGACTGGGGTGGGGACGAACTCGTCCCTTGCGCCACCGGCGACGACATTCAGGCCATCAGTCCCCGCGCCGCACGCACGAGGGCAATGGTGAAGATCCAGGAGGGCTGCAACCAGGTATGCGCCTACTGCATTGTCCCGAAGGTACGAGGACGCGAGCGCAGCATCCCACCGGATGAAATCGTCGCGAAAATCAACGAATACGTCGGTCGGGGCTACAGGGAAGTTGTACTCACCGGCACACAGCTTGGCTCCTATGGCTTCGATCTGGACGGAATCGATCTCTCCGGACTCATCCACCAGGTCCTGGAAAGGGGTGGTATGTCTCGGCTCCGTGTCTCCTCCCTGCAGGCGCACGAGATCGACAGCCCCCTGCTTGCGCTTTGGACGGACGACCGGCTCGCGCCCCACTTCCACCTTCCCCTCCAGAGCGGTAGTGACACAGTGCTGAAACGCATGAGGCGTCGCTACAGCAGGTCTCAGTTTCGCCAAGCCGTAGAACGTATCCGAAAGTTGCTCCCCGACGCAGCCATCACGACCGATGTCATCGTTGGATTCCCCGGCGAGACCGAGGCCGATTTCAATGACACTGTCCGCTTGTGCGAAGAGGTCGGGTTCGCTTCCATGCACGTCTTTCCTTATTCCTCTCGACCCAGCACCACCGCCGCGCATTTCGACGACGACGTGCCCGCTCAACACAAGTCGGAGAGGGTAGGGCGCTTGATTGAATTGTCAAAGGAACAGGAGATGGCCTACCGGACCCGATTCGTCGGGACTATTAGACCCGTCCTGTGGGAGACGCAAAAGACGGCGAAGTGGGTCGGACTAACCGACAATTACATCAGGGTGGCCGCAAACTCTGATCAGGAGCTGACAAACGTCATCACATTGGCGCGTATTGATGAAGTGCGTGGTCAAACTGTGGCGGCAACAATTATCTAGTTCGTCTGTAACTGTCCAGACTTCGGGAGAGCGCACAACGCACACAGCCACCGTCATACCCGCGAAAAGCGGGTATCCATTAGGTGTAGGGGGTGTTCGCCTTATCAACTCTCAACAATTACGTTCGCCTTCCTGAGCGGACGCTTACTCGATAATTCTGTACAATCACCGTAGCTTCCAGCTTCCAGCGTCTAGGAGAATGGCCGTGATAATCATGAGTCCCCCTCTCGGCGAGTTTCTAACCGTCGGTCCCGAAGGCGAGGCCGATCGGACCGAACTGCTCAAGCGTGCGGCCACGATGGATGTCACCACCATCACCGTCCAGGGGGTAAAGCCCGACTACGACGATGACGATGTCCGTGATCTCAAGGCATTTCTCGACGACAACGATCTGAACGTCGGTGAATTCACCGGTTTCTACAAGGGCACTCGCCCCTGGGGCGGTCTCGGCGGCTACGACCGGGATGACCACAGGTACACACTGGACCTGTACGAGCGGCAACTCCGTCATGCAAAGATCCTGGGCGCTCATCTCGTGGGTTTCGGCTCTCTTGTCGGACGCGGTACTCCGAAGATGTGGGACGAAGAAACATGGAGCCAGGTTCTTGACGGCATACGAGAGCTGGCCGACCTCGCGGAGGACGTGGGTATGGATATCGGCGCACACCCACACGTGATGTCATGCCTCTACTCGGTGGATCGCCTCAAGCAGATGCTCGATACCGTAGCGTCGCCACGCCTGAAGATTCTCATGGACCCGGTTAACCTCGTACATCCCCACATGGCCTTTCGGACTACGGAGTTGGTCGATGAGATATTCGACGAACTTGGCCCCGATATCGTTGGTCTTCACGCCAAGGACGTGGACGTCAGTGGTGGTGGCAAGATAGTGAGTCACGTCGGAGAGGCAGTCCCCGGAGAAGGCACTATGGACTACCACGCGCTCTTGCGGCGAATGGACGCCCTCGATCACGACGTAACCGTCCACGCGGAGCATTTCCCGTATCCATTGACTGTCCAAGGACAGCAATACATCCGCAGCGTCGCTCGCGAGGTTGGTGTCCAACTCAACTAGGTCGAGGCAGAAATGAGACTCAAGGGTAAGGTCGCGATAGTCACGGGAGCCGCCTCCGGCATAGGGGAGGCTACGGCCTTGCTGTTCGCTGAACACGGGGCTCGCGTCGTCACATCGGATATCGATGCCGCCGGTTCCGAAAGGACGGCGGTCACCATTGCCGAACGGGGAGGAAACGCGCTTTCCGTGCCGGGCGACGTTACCGACAGCGACGAAGCCCAGCGCATCGTCAATAGGGCCGTCGAGGAGTACGGCGCTCTCCATATTCTTGTCAACAGCGCCGGCATCACAGCGCGCAGCCTCCCTTCATCAACTCCGCAGGAGGATGTTTGGGACAAGGTCATAGAGGTAAACCTCAAGGGCACCTACCTCATGGCCCTGCATTCCGTGTCCGAGATGGAAAAGGCCGGAGGCGGGTCGGTTGTGAATCTCGGTTCCATAATGAGCGTTGTGGGTTACCCGCCTGAGTGGAAGAGCGGGTTCAATCCATATCCCGTTTCCAAGGGCGCCGTCCTCCAGTTCACCCGCAACCTTTCCATCGATATGGCGGCGAAGAATATTCGCGTAAACTGCATCGGTCCAGGCTTCACGGAGACTCCCCTGACTAGGTCCCTTACCGTGGATGCCGATATGCGAGCATTCCTGGAAGAGCGACACCCAATGGGCCGCTTGGGCAAGCCGGAGGACATCGCCTACGCCGCCCTCTTCATAGCTTCCGACGAAGCGTCCTTTATGACCGGTTCATACCTGCCGGTCGACGGGGGCTATACGGCTCAGTAGCCTTCATTCGTCCCTGTCGAAGACGATGACACGGCTCTTCCAGACCTCGCGATGGATGCCTTCAAGCGCCTTGTGATTTGGCCGGTCGACCGCCAGCAGTCGACTCATCACTTCCAGCCCTGACTTTTCGAGGAAGCCGCATCGTTTCAGGAAGCCGTTGATCGTCTGGCGCTCTCCGCCGGTTAGCACGTAGTCGATTGAGTTCAAACGAGGCTCGAACAGCCGTCGAGTCACTTCACACGCTTCGTCATACAACTCTCTGATTAGCCGGTCACGGCTCCGCATGAATCGCCGCTGCGATGAGCCGCCTGCCCGGTGACGATTCTTCACGAGCCGCGTGTCTGTCTTCGAGACCAGAAGCTCATTGTCTCGCACAACTCCAATGGCGTACCGCCCCATTCTTAGGAGAATGACGCCGACGATAATGTTGCGCTCAAAGATTTCGAGAACTTCCGATCCGTCCAGACCGCTGGACAGACGGTTCTCCTCGATAGGAAATGGCGGAAGTACGCCCCACGCCCTTTCGCCATTCCAAAACAGCGCTACTCCCGTCTCCGAGTCTGAGACGACACCTATGGCCTCTACTACCCAGTCAGGCAGCGGCATGCCTTCTGCTGGCAGGTCTCGGGGACGAATAGGCCTTGTATGTGGCGACCCTGACTTCAGAGACAGCGAATGGAACACCCTGTCTTCTTGGCTCAGCTCATCAAGCAGCCGGCGGACTCGTGCAGGGCTGGCGAAGTACCTCTCGCTTACCGTCGCCATGCCTGATCTCTTGTTGCCCATGAGAGAAACGTCCATAGGGAAATGTTCGGCTCGATTCTACCATCTGAGGGCCAAGTGACCTCTGTGGTAAGCTGTGAATCGAGAACAGTCCGCGTCGGGGAGTGCCAATGCGAGTTGCCGTAGGTGGAGACCACGCAGGTCTCGATATGAAGAACCTGGTCGCCGAGCATGTGAAGTCGCTCGGCCACACGGTGATCGATGCCGGCGCGTACGAATACGATGCCCTTGACGATTTCCCCGACTTCTCCGAGGCTGTGGCAGTCCGCGTGGCCGACGGCAGGGCCGAACGGGGACTGGTCGTCTGCGGCAGTGGTGTCGGCGCGAGTGTCGCGGCAAACAAGGTCAAGGGAATCCGTGCAGGCTTGTGTCACGACACCTACTCGGCGCGACAGGGTGTAGAGCACGACGATATGAACGTGGTCTGCATCGGCGCCCGCATTATTGGCGAGGAACTCGCCAAGGAGATCGTCGCGGCTTTCCTTTCGGCGAGATTCATACAGAGCGAAGAGAAGTACGTGCGGCGACTCAACAAGGTACTCGCCATCGAGCGGCGTAATTCCTGATCGAACGCCTGGCCGTCAAGACCGCCTGAAACCGGAAACTTGCCTACCCGGTATACTCCCCGCCGATGAGCACTCCGACCGGGCGCTGCATTCTCTCCGCGTCTTCAAACGCGACGGAGATTCTGTCCACGTCTCCATCGTGCTCAACCAGGTAGTAGCTCATCCTCCAGGCATGTAAGGTCGGTTCGGTGATGATCGCCGCCGAGTCGGTGGTGACGCCCCGGCGTGTCCATCCTCGATACCCGATGAAGATGACGAGAGGCGCTTGGATGTCGACAGCCATCCCACGCACCGAGTCGCCGGACTCGAAGAATCCCGTGTTCTGGATCATCACGACGGGCTTTCGTCCCCCAATCCACAAGCCGGACGCAATGGGCATCCCCTCGGCCTCGCGAGCGATCGGAATGATCCGCAGGGAAGGGTCAGCTTGAAGCAGGTTGTACATGTGGCCGCTCTCGGTGTCCGGCAGCCACACGACGTCGGTCACGCCGTTCTTGTGCAGCTCCGCTTGAACGGCAGTAGGACTTAGGGTAAGCTCCGACATAGTTGGGTTCCTCTCGACAGGCGTCTCGACTGAGGCGTTATTGTATTTGCGCTCCATAGACCGGTCAACAACGGCGGAGGGCACATTGACCCGTCAGCCGCTTCAGTCCATCAATTGCCCTCGGTGCAAGACCACGAATGCGCGAAATGTGCAGATTTGCCGACGGTGCAAGGCTCCCCTTGGTGGTTCGAATTACGCACCGCCGGATGTGCTGTTCCCCGCTGAGAGATGGAAGCGTCTCGTGGCGTGGCTCATAGACTTGCCGCTGTCCCCGGCCTCCTTCGTCGCAGGAATGCTTCTCGCCGATTCAGGTGCGCCGGCGATTGCCTCGCTCCTCCTTCTGGTGCTCGGCATCGTCGGCGTGCCGTACCAGGTGGTACTCCTTCGACGTGAGGGACAGACCGTAGGAAAGCAGCTAATGCGTATTCGCATCGTTGACGAGCAATCGGGTCTGACGGGTACCGTATTCAACAACGTGGCGCTCAGGTATTTCGTCAACTGGCTCCTAACCCTGATCCCCCCGTACATCCTCATCGATCACCTCTTCATCTTTGCCAAGAACCGTCGGTGCGTGCATGACTACATGGCGCGCACGAAGGTGGTAGTTGATAACCCTCGGACGTGAGCCGCCGCGGGGGAATCTCTCGGCAAAGTCCCTTCTCGGTCGTGGACGAAGACAAGGTCACCGAGCGCAAACCGGCAGCCCAGAAAACGGTTCCCATGCGAAGAAGCGTATTCGCATTAGGGGAATCGAATCAGCCTTTCGAACGCAAAGCGTCTGGTGGTTCAACATCCTGGATTTGAACGGTAGCGACACGATGACCCGGTAGGGGCGGGTTTCAAACCCGCCCTGTGGTTGTGGAACGAAATTCTAGCCCCCAATTACTGCCCGTCACTTCAATGATTTCGGTCCACTAGGCTCCGTCAACACTCGCATCGCCGTAGTCGAAAGTCTGGTCTGAGTCGTCCAATCGTGGTCTCGGAAGCAGACCTGCCTCCTTGAGAATCTCCGGCACGAGTTCTTCCTGCCGGTAGGCCATAAGGTGGACCCCCGAGATTCCTGGAATCTCCATTATCTGCTGGATCATTTCGATGCAGATGCGTTTGCCTTCGGTCCTTGAACGCTTCCCTGCGCCGAGCAGCCGCCTGATCACGGAGTCTGGGATTACGACGCCCGGTATGTTGTCACGCATCCAATAGGCCACCCGCGCAGACCGCAATGGACCCACCCCTATCAGAATGAATACGCGTTCGTGGAGCCCCATGTCGCAGACGGTTTCCATGAACGACTTAAGGCGGGGAATATCAAAGCAGTACTGGGACTGGATGAAGTCCGCTCCCGCTCCGATCTTCTTCTTTAGGCGGAGAGGGCGGAAGTCGTACGGCGGCACGAAGGGATTGCTCGCCGCTCCCAGAAATAGACGGGGAGGGGAGTCGATCGGCCTGCCGCTGAGGAACTGTCCCTTGTCGCGAAGGATTCGAGCCGTTCGGAGGAGCGTGATCGAGTCCATGTCAAATACCGGTTTCGCCTCGGGGTGATCGCCCGTGCCCACCCCGTCGCCGGTCAGGCAAAGGACATTGCGAATGTCGAGCGCCCCAATGCCCAATAGGTCTCCCTGCATGGCGATCCTGTTCCGGTCACGACACGCGAGCTGCACGACTGCGTCGTATCCTGCCTGACGAAGCAGGGCGGCGACGGCGACGTTCGACATGTGGGCGTGGGCGCCCGAAGCGTCGGTTGCGTTGATGGCGTCGCACGAATCGCCGATGATCCTTGCATGTTCGATCACGGTCTGCGGATCCGCGCTGTCGGGGGAGAGTAGCTCTGCCGTGACCGCGAAGTAGCCTGACCGCAGGACTCGTTCGAGTCGCGAACCCGATCTCATTCAGCCCACCCGGTCGGCCGCTTGGCAACGTTCGGACTGATGTCGTTGATCCACGATGAGGTGCCTTCGAGTCGCCTATCCGTAGGCGCAAGCACCGTGTGAATTTCCCCGCCAAACTGCTTCATGCGCTGTGATCGGTCCCAGGCTTCAACCCACACGCAGCGCATATCCGGCACGATCTCACAGTTCCCATTCTGGCGAACACCTCCACAGGGACCGTTGCGCAGGTTCTTCGGGCAGGTCATCGGACAGGTCATGCCGGTGCTGTGCAGTACGCAGTCCCCACACATCTGGCAGCTGAAAATGACGCCCTTTGACACCTTCTCGCCTTTGACGAAGAACCACTCGACAAACCCTCCCGGATTCAAGCCACGCCTGAACAGACGCAGCATGGCAAGGGTCGCTACGTAGGCGATTTCGAGAATGCGGGGACGGTCTTGAAGCCGTCGGAGAGCCATGATCGTGAAGTGTGAGACTAACTGTTCAGTGGTGTTGGTCGCGAGAAATACTATACAGTATTGCGGTCGACGCTTTCAGCGAACTCATCCGTTCAGGGATGTCGCACTCGCGACATTGTCCCGTCAAATGGCCCACCCTTGCAAACTCAACAAGCCGTATCAACCGAAACTCGGGTGGAAGAACTGGAATTCCCTCTGGACCCTGTTGAGGCGACTTACGGCTTTCTGGATGCCGATTACCCAATCCTGCTTGACAGCGCGCTCTTGAGACCGGGCCTCGGAAGATATTCCTACCTCACGGCCGACCCGTTCTTGGTAATGCGTTCGAAGGGAAGGGCGGTCGAGCTGATCGAGGGAACCGCAGTCACCTTGTCCGAGGACAATCCGTTCTCCGTCGTAAAGCGATTACTCTCGGCCTTCAGGGCTAATCGTCATCCCGGCGGGCCTCCATTCCAGGGTGGCGCAATAGGCTACTTCGGCTACGAAATGGGCGGTCTTCTCGAACGCCTACCCGGTAAGGCAGTCGACGACCTCGACTTGCCGGACATGACCATCGGTCTCTACGACTGGGTCCTCGCATTCGACCACCTGGACGACAAGGCGTGGATAGTCACCACCCAGTTCAGTGGGGAGGGTAGGGCACAGTGGGTGCGGGACCGAATTGATGTGGGCCGCGAAACCCTGAGGCGTGCGAACGGGCGCGTCGGGATTGCGACGGATCTCCGTTCCAACTTCACGCGCGAGCGGTATGTGAACGCTGTCGAACGCGTGAAGGAGTACATCGTCGCGGGCGACATCTATCAGGCAAATATCTCCCAGCGCTTCGAGGCCACCATCCACACGGACGATTGGACGCTCTACCGTGCGTTGCGAAGCTCCACCTCTGCCCCTTTCGGCGCCTATCTCGATCTGCCCGAAGTCACCATATTGAGCGCCTCTCCTGAACAGTTTCTGCACGTTGAAGACGGATTCGTCGAGACCCGCCCGATGAAGGGCACCCGGCCACGAGGGGCCTCACGGGAAGCCGATGCACATCTGTGCATTGAGCTTTCCCAGAGCGTGAAGGATCGTGCGGAGAACATCATGATCGTCGATCTTCTCCGCAACGATCTTGGGAGAGTATGTATGCCGGGTACGGTTCTCACACCGGAGCTCTTTACCGTTGAGCAATACCCGAACGTACACCAGCTCGTATCGTCCGTCACCGGTAGGCTTCGTCCTGAGCACGATGTAATTGACCTGTTGAAGGCATGCTTCCCGGGCGGATCGGTTACAGGTGCGCCGAAGATCCGGGCCATGGAGATCATCGACGAGATCGAACCCGTCCAACGCAGCGTGTACTGCGGAGCCATTGGATACATCGGATTCGACGGCTCGATGCAGCTGTCCATCCCCATTCGAACGATGTTGAAAAAGGGGAACCGGGTGTATTTTCAGGTCGGAGGAGGCATCGTTGCCGATTCCGATCCTGAAGCCGAATACCAGGAGACGCTTGACAAGGCGAGAGGCGGCCTCACCGCCCTGGGAGTTTCTGGTTTTCAAAAGAACCTCCTTGGAGTATCATAGAACGGCGAAAGCGACGAACACATATCAACTGAGGATTCGACATGGGATACGTTAGCTTCGGTTGGACGGGCGAAACACGGAACATCGCGGTGGAGTTGGACGACGGTGAGAACGTCTGGTACACGGTCCACTCCGACGGTGACGGGAACGACGATCCGATCATGACGCGGATCTTCGGCACGAACAGGCTTCCCACTCCATGGACTGGCGAGACCGACAAGGACACCGTCATCAAGGAGCTTGCCGACCGCAACCCTCACGCGACAGTCGGGTAGAGTAGCTGCACAACGACCAAACTGGACTCGCAGGTCGGCATGTAACCAAGCCGAAGCTGCTTGGCTCAGCTGTGAATATTGGCCAACTCTTGCGAGGGGTGGCGGCTTAGTCCGTAAGCACCTCTCCCATCACTCTCATGAAGTTCTCGCCGAGAATCTTGCGAATATCACCTGCGCTGTAACCCCGGCTGATCAACGCGTCGGTAATCAGCGGTACCTTGGTGCAGTCCTCCATACCCTCGGGCATGGTCGCGCCGTCGAAGTCCGATCCCAGCCCGACGTGCTCTATCCCCGCAACTGACACCATGTGGTCGATGTGGTCCACGATCTCGGTGTAGTGTGGCTTCGATAGCTCCGCGACCTTTTCGTCGTAGCGCTCGTCTATATCCCGTAGAGAATTGCTCAGGCCGTGCGAACCGGCTGGATGGTCCTTCTCGACACGTTTGATTTCCTCGGCCTTCTCGTCATCGACGGCATTCTTCGCAACGCGGTAGGATTCTCCTACGAAGGTAATCTCGTAGTTGACGCCTATGACGCCACCATTATTGGCAACTGCCTTTATCTGGTCGTCATCAAGGTTTCGAGGAGCGGCGCATATTGCCTTCGCCGACGAGTGGGAGGCAATGACGGGTTTGGTCGTGGTCGCGATGGCGTCCCAGAAGGTTGCCGGAGCGACGTGTGAAATGTCCACGAGCATTCCCAGCCGGTTCATCTCTCGCACGACCTCCTTGCCGAAGTGATTCAAACCGCCGTGACGTGGCTCTCCGAGGACGCCGTCTGCCCAGTTGTTGGTGTTGTTCCAGGTGAGCGTCATGTAACGCGTTCCCAGATGGTGGTACATACGCAGGATGCCGAGGTCGTCGTCGATGGAATGTCCGCCCTCGACGCACAGGATGCCGACCAGCTTTCCGGCGTCGGTTATGCGCCGTACGTCGTCAGCCGTTGTCGCCTGCTCGATCTGCTCAGGATAGCCCCTCATGAGAGTGTGGAACGAGTCCATGTAATCGAGGGTCACCTGCACGACCCTCTTCTTCTCAATCCAGCTTGGGGCTGCAAAGCAAGCGAAAAACTGAACGTTCTGGTTGCCTTCCTTCATGCGGGGAAGGTCCATGTGCGTTTCGTCCTGCGGCTGCCCGATATCGATTCCGTGTCGCGTCGGCCACGCGAGGCTGTCCGAGTGGGTATCCACAACAAGGGAGGAGTAGTGGATTTCACGGGCCCGTTCACTTATGTTCATGACGTCTCCTTGAGAGAATTGAATGGTCTCTAGCCGCGAATGCCTTCGAAGAGTACCTGCCCGCCCATTACGAACAGAAGCATGACGAGCAGCCTTACGAGCCAAGCGCTCTGGACTCGCACTGCAAGCCGCGCGCCTATCTGCCCGCCAATGAGTATGCCGGTGCCGGCGAACAGTACCGTCGGGAACCATTGGACGTGAAATAGGGAGGCATGGACAACGGAGCCGACGGTCGAGTAGAACGAAAGGGAGAATACCGATGTCGCCACGGCGACCCGAACCGGGAAGTTGAACATGCCCACGAGTAGAGGAGTCCTCAAGAACCCTCCGCCCGTACCGAAGAAGGCTGACATGAATCCAATGGCGAAATTCGTCGATGTCGCCAGCGGCTCATTGAAATGGTAGCGGAACCGCTGCCCGCGCTTGGTCTCTATTCGGCGCTCCTTGATGAACGACCTGAAGGACCGCATTCTCTTGGGCTTTGTCACACCCTTCGGCATATAGGATCTAAGGAGCAGTTGTGTGGCGAGAATCAAGAGCAGCATGCCGAAGAGAATGCGAAACCACTCGCCGCCGACCTTGGAGACCATGAACGGAGCAATGACTGATCCCGGGATCGCCACCGCGGCAAAGAGAATACCGCTTCTCAAGTCTACAAAGCCGAGGCGTGTATAGGTGACTGTACCCGCGAAACTGTTCATGGCAACCAGTGTGAGCGATGTCCCGGCGGCGATCTCCGGTTCGAGATTGAAGAACAGCAGCAACATGGGAACGAAGATAATGCCGCCGCCGGTGCCGACCATGACACCGAACGCTGCCGTAGCGCAGCCAATGATCACCAGCGCCAGCCATTCAACCATCTGGCGAACTTACGCCCACAGTCTCATTGCTCTGAAACCCCTCTGAGTGCTCTGTCAATAAACTCGGGCGGAACGTCGCTTCTTGTGACAGCATGGCCGATTCCGTCCAATAGTACCCATCGTATCCTTCCGCCAACCGTCTTCTTGTCCATGCTCATGGCTGCTCTTATGGCGGCGGGGTCCACGTCTCGATAGGTCAGAGGCAGCCCGTATGCCTCCAGCACGGAGCGTTGGCGCTGAACGTCGGCATCGGACAAGAGGCCCATCCGGTTGGAGATGTCGGCCGCCGCCATCATGCCGATGGACACCGCTTCGCCGTGTAGATAGCGTTCATAGCCTGTGACCGCCTCGAGGGCGTGAGCGGTGGTGTGTCCGTAATTCAGGAGCGCGCGAATGCCCAGCGTTTCTCGCTCATCTCGCGATACCACGTCGGCCTTTATTGCCACACTGCGCCGAAGGGCGTCGCTTGCGGTCTCCGGCTCCAGCGAGCCAATCGACTCTGCGTTCTCCTCGAACACGCGCAGCAGAGGCTCATCCAGGATGAGTGCGTGCTTGATCGCCTCGGCCCAACCGGAAACCAATGCTCGCTCTGGGAGAGTGGCAAGGGCCTCCACGTCGGCGAGAACAAACTCCGGCTGCTTGAACGCGCCCACGAGGTTCTTACCTTCGGGAAGGTCTACAGCCGTCTTCCCACCAACCGCCGCGTCCATCATCGCCACCAGGGTCGTCGGGGACTGCACTACCGGCATCCCTCGCAAATACGTCGCTGCGGCGTATCCCGCCACGTCGCCGACGACACCTCCGCCAACGGCCACGATCAGGTGACCGCGCTCCGCCTTTCTTTCCGCCAGCCATCGATAAATGTGCGTCAGCGTGTCGAGGCTCTTGTGCCTTTCACCGGACTCCATTACGAAGATGTGACTCGGAATTCCCGCCGCCTCCATCGACATCTGCACGGTCCGAGCGTATCGGTGTACGAAGTTGTCGGTAATGACGTACGCGGCCCCCGGGTCTATCAGGGTCTTCACTCGCTCGCCGACCGTTTGGGAGAGGCCCCAGCCGACCCAGACAGGGTAATCGCCCGACGATGTACGCACCGTTGCCGCAAGGTCGGCGTCATGGGCCGGTCCCGAAAGTCCCCTGTTTGAGAACATATCTCTCGCCCTCACAACCTCGGATGCTGCCTCATTGACGGAAAGATCGTCGGTATGCACCGTCCAATGGGCAAGAGCGTAGATGGGCTGTCTCTCGGCCTTCAGGCTGATGATGCGCCGTAACGGATCGGAGTCCTGCAAGAGAGGGCGCACCACCTGTTCGTCATGGGTCTCATGCGAGCCGGACAATCTACGGTAGATGGTATCCGCGCGTGCTTCGAGACAGACGATGATTCCGGTTGAATCCATCGTTCGCCGATTTTCCTCGTCGACCACGATGCCGCCGCCTGTGGAGACTACCTGTCGTTCTCCCTTTGACACCGATTCCAAGATGCTGCGCTCCAACTGCCGGAACGCCTCCTCGCCGTCATCGCGAAAGATATCCTCGATGGCGCGGCCCGTCGCCGCGACGATTTCATCGTCAGTGTCGCGATACTTCCAACCGGTCATGGCCGCGACCTGCTTGCCGACGGTCGTCTTGCCGCTGCCGGAGAATCCTGTCAGGTAGATATTCGGTCCCATTGATCTCTTGCTATTTCTTATCTAGAGCTTGTTGGGCTGCTTGGTACATTACATCCGTGGGGGCCTGCTTGCCGGTCCAAAGCTCAAAGGAGGCCGCTCCCTGGTAGATCAACATCCACAGGCCTCCCAAGACCTGCGCACCCGCCCTCTGGGCACATTGCAGCAGGGGGGTCAATGCCGGAGTGTATACCATGTCATACACCAGCGTTCCTTGACGAATCGAGCTTCCCTGCAATGGAGATTGTCCCGCGCCATCGCTGGAAGCCATGCCCACCGACGTGGAGTTGACGATCAGATCGACTTCATGCGGCGCGTTCTCAAGCGCGACTGCGTTGACTGCCCTGAGGCGCGGGGCAACATCCTCCGCAAGGGCCTCCGCACGAGCGATAGTTCTGTTGGCGATCGTGAGCGCCTCGACGCCTTCCGCCGCGAGGGCGTAGGCGGCAGCTCGCGCGGCGCCACCTGCCCCAAGGAGAAGTACAACCTTCCCCCTCGGCTCAAACCCCGCCTTTTCCCCGAGGCTTTTGACGAAACCATAGGCGTCCGTGTTGTAGCCGGTCAGCATTCCTTCCCGGTTGACGACGGTGTTTACGGCGCCGATGTCACGGGCCATGTCATCCACTTCATCGACCAATTCCAACAGCCGTTGCTTGTGGGGAATCGTAATATTGAATCCGAGGTATTTCGTTCCACGAAAGCTCTCAACGGCATCGTCTAGGGACTCCGGAGGTGTCGGCCATGCCGAGTATGTTGCCGGAATCGCGTGGTAGTCGAGTGCCGCCTGCTGAAATACGGGCGACAGGGTGTGAGAGAGCGGATATCCAATGACGCCGAGTTGCTTGGCCATCAGGTGTCCCGGATCAATGTGGCCGTAGTATATCAGACGGCATGGACGAACTTGGCGACCTTGGGACTCGAAACAGTAGCGCAGCGGCCTGAGTAGCCCGCCGATTGGCCACGACTAGGCGGAAGATCGACTATCGAGATAGGTCTGCAAAATGACCGCCGCCGCTGCGGCGTCGATTTCGCCGCGACTCCGCGACCTCGTGGGCTTGGACTGGCTCAGGAGTCGCTCTGCCTCAACGGTGGAATACCTCTCGTCCACTGTGGTCACAGGAACAGGGGAACGTTCCTCAAGCTTCCGCACGAACGCGGCAACGGAATTCGTCTGAGCACTGTGTCCACCCCTGAGCGAGATGGGGAGACCTACAACGAGCTCAGCCGCTTCCTCTCGGCTCAGAACCTCCAGGATCGCGTCGATGGAGGAGGCGTCCGACCTGCGCTCGATCGCGGTCAGGGGCGACGCGAGTACGCCCAGAGGGTCGCTGACGGCGACGCCGATGCGTTTGTCTCCAACGTCAAGCGCCAGTATCCTCAATCTTGGCCCATCTGCTCTTCTACGAGGCTGGGCACGAGACCGAGCGCGTCGCCGAGCTTGGATGCGTCTCGTCCCCCTGCCTGCGCGGTATCGGGTCGGCCTCCGCCGCCTCCGCCGATGACCTTGGCCGCGCCGCGAACTATCTGGGAAGCGTCGAGTCCCGACGAACGAAGATCGGGAGTAACCATCGATATGAGCAGGGGACGGTCGTTTATGACGGACCCCAGGACGACAACGCCGCTGCCCATCTTGTCTCGGAGCCAGTCACCCATTTCCCGCATCGCGTCCACGTTCGCGGCATCTACTTGAGCCGCCAAGACGGAAACGCCTCCGACTTCCTCCCGTCCATCCAGCAGGTCGCTTGCGGATGTGAGCGATAGCTTGCGCTCCAGTGTCTCCTTCTCGCGACGCAGCTGGGACAGTTCGTCGAGCAGCCCGTCGATTCGCCCTTCGATATCGGCTATCGGGGTCTGGAGCTTGGTGGCCACGGCATTCGTCGCATGAATTCGCTCATTGACGACGCGTTCCGCCCCCCGTCCGCTCGTGGCCTCGATTCGGCGCATTCCCGCCCCGATGCTCGATTCCCCGAGCACGAAGACTGAGCCGAGTTCCCCCGTCCGCGCCACGTGTGTGCCGCCGCAGACCTCGAAGCTGAACGTGGCGCCGTTTGCGATTTCGATGAGGCGGACGGTGTCCTCGTACTTATCGCCAAAGAACGCCAGTGCGCCGCGCTCGATGGCGTTGGAGTACCTGTCCTCCGATTTCGTCACCGTAGCGTTGTGGCGAATTTTCTCGTTGACAAGAAACTGTATCTGCCGCATCTCTTCGGGCGTCACGGGTTCGACGTGGGAGAAGTCGAAGCGGAGCCTGTCGGGCGCCACGAGCGAACCGGCCTGTCGAACATGCGCCCCCAGCACTTCACGCAATGCCGCGTGAAGCAGGTGTGTAGCCGTGTGATTCCTTGCGGTATCTTCCCGGCGCACGGGATCGACGTAAGCGTCGATTGTCTGCCCCAGCGCAATCTTCCCCTGCGTCACCTTGCCGAAGTGCATGATAAGGTCGGGCATTACCCTCTGGGTGTCGTGGATGACGATCTTGCCCTCAGGGCCGATCATCTCGCCTGCATCTCCGATTTGACCGCCGCCCTCCGGGTAGAACGACGTTTCGACTAAGGCGATCTCGACCTCGTCTCCCTCGCTGACTTCACCCACGACCTCGCCGCCTGAAATCATGCCGACTGCCACGGAGTGAGACACCAGCGACTCGTATCCGAGGAAATTCACTCCGCCGACGCCAAGGCTCTCGTACTGCCGTATCTTCGTGCGGTCTGCGCCGAACGTCGCGCCTGCGCGTGCGCGATCACGCTGTTCGGCCATGTGGCTTTCGAAGCCCTCCATGTCCACGCCGACGCCACTTTCCTCTGCGATTTCCTGGGTCATTTCAATCGGAAATCCGTACGTGTCCCACAGCCGAAAGGCCGTCTCACCAGTTAGGGAGTCCGCTCCCTCAAGGGCGTCGTTCAGCATCGCGTAGCCGTTCTGGAAGACCGAGAGGAAGCGCTCTTCCTCCAGTTTGATGACCGTCTGCACGAAATCGCGGTTGTTTCGGAGTTCCGGGTAGGCGTCCCCCATGATGTCGGTTACGGCGTCCGCTATCTCGCCCAGGAACGGGTCGTCCATTCCCAGCCTGCGGGCGTGACGAATGGCCCTTCGTACCAGCCGCCTGAGTACGTAGCCCCGCCCGTCATTGGAGGGGACCACGCCGTCCGCTATGAGAAACGCCGAACTCCGGCCATGCTCGGCGACGACGCGCATCGCCTGCCGCACCTCTGGGCTCTCATCGGACTTGTGACCGGAAATTGCCTCGACCTTGCGAATTAAGGGCAGGAAAAGGTCCGTCTCATAGATGTCCCTGGCGTCCTGCAGGACGACAACGAGACGCTCGAAGCCCATGCCGGTGTCGATCCCGGTCTGGGGCAGGGGAGGCATGCTGCCGTCCGGATTGCGGTAGAACTGCATGAAAACGAGGTTCCAAAGCTCGACGTAGCGCTCGCAGATTTCGCCGGTTTCCGGGTTTACGTCCTCGCAGTTGGGGCCGCAGTCGTCTTGACCGCAGCCTGGTCGGGCATCGCCGAAGTCGTAGTGGAGTTCGGCGCACGGACCGCATGGCCCCTCTTCACCATGAATTGGAGGGCCCCACCAGTTGTCGGCGTCACCGAACCGGTAAACGTGCTCTTCGGGGATGCCGTGCTTCTGCCAGAGCTCGTAAGCCTCGTCGTCGCCCTCATGGACAGTAGCGGCGAAGTTCTCTCTCGGCAGCCCCATAGCCGCTTCCAGGCAGTTGACCGCGAACCCCATCGCCCCGTCCTTGAAGTAGTCGCCGAAGCTGAAATTCCCCAGCATCTCGAACATGGTCAGGTGGGTCGAATCGCCTACCTCGTCGATATCGACCGTTCGGAAGGACTTCTGAGATGATGTCAGCCGGCGGTTCGGCGGCGTTGCCTCACCTGAGAAATAGGGCTTGAACTGCACCATGCCCGCGTTGGTCAGAAGCAGGGTGGGGTCTCCGACGGGAATCAGCGAGGAGCTGGCAACCCGTGAGTGCCCCTGCGATTCAAAGTAGCTGAGGAATCGTTCGCGTATCTCGTTCGAGTTCATCGGCGTTCGCTTTCTATTGGCATTGTTGGAAGCTTCATTATACTCAATCGGCTTCGCCGCAAAGAATGATTACGAAATGTCTGGCATATAATGAAGATGAATCCACACGTCTACCGTTACCGGACAGAACAGCGTGACCGGCACAAGACTCGATGACTGATTTCAATCTTCACAAGACGGACGGCAAGGCCCGCCTTGGGACGCTTCACACGCCCCATGGCGACGTTCCGACTCCGGCCTTTATGCCCGTGGCGACACAGGGCTCGGTGAAGGCCGTCGACCCGAATGACCTCCGCGCGATGGGTGCAGCGATACTCTTGGGCAACACGTACCACCTGTACCTGCGCCCAGGGGTTGAGTCGGTGCGGGACTCGGGAGGACTTGCCTCGTTTATGGCATGGAACGGTCCCACGCTGACCGACAGCGGAGGATTTCAAGGCTTCAGCCTCGAACACTTGAGGACCATGAGCGAGGAGGGTATCGAATTCAGGTCCCACATCGACGGCAGCAAGCACATGTTCAGTCCCGAATCGGTCATTGCGCACCAGGAGGGCATCGGGGCGGACGTTATCATGCCCATTGACGTCTGCGCTCCGGGAGGCAGCGACCGCGCCGGTGTGGCTGCCGCCGTTGAGCAGACAACCCGATGGGCGGAGCGGTGCCGTGACGCCCAAATACGAGACGACCAGATGCTGTTTGGCATCGTTCAGGGCGGGACATTCCTCGATCTCCGAGAGAGGTCTGCCGCGCAGATCACGGCACTGGAATTCCCTGGGTACGCACTTGGTGGCCTGAGCGTAGGAGAGTCCAAGAGCGAGATGATAGAGACGGTTGGACACACCACGGAGCTGCTGCCCTCGGACCGCCCACGCTACCTCATGGGAGTTGGTTCGCCGGAGGATCTTGTCGAATCCGTGGCGCGCGGCATCGACATGTTCGACTGCGTGCTGCCCACCCGAATCGCTCGCAACGGTGCGCTCTTCGTTCGCGAGGGTCGCATAAACGTGGACTCGGCGCGCTTCCGAGACCTGCAATCGCCGATAGAGGAGGACTGCGACTGCTATGCTTGCCGGACCTTCACCGCAGGCTACATCCACCACCTCTTCCGGGCCAACGAGCTGCTGGCATTCCGTCTGGCAACGATCCACAACGTACGGTTCATACTGCGCCTGATGGAGGAGATGCGCGCGGCCATCCGTGACGGTGCCTTCGAAGGGTATCGCACAAAGTTCCACCAACGATTTGTACCCCCGGACGAGAAGACCCGGCGGGAGCAGAAGCGCAAGTGGCTCGAGGCACAGCGACGGCGACCCGATAGGGAGCCAAAACCTGGTGTGGCCCCCTAGAACGAACCCCTCACTCGCATGCCCACTCGTGGTCTCGCGGAATGGTCCACGTTTCCGATAGGGCGATGCAGCAGGTGCTGATGTTGGTGGAGTCATCGAGAGGTCGCGGGTGGGCCTTGCCTGATGCAACGACGCCATTCACCGTCATTTGGGCGCGTCCCGCCGGTATGAGCAGGCTGTACACTCCGTGAGGTTGTCCTTCCTTCTCGCCGGGTGGATTCGCGACCATCACCGGCTCTCCGAGGTCGTACCAGGTCAGGATGATGTGATCGTCGCGAGACTCGACGTACTCGGTCCAGAACGACAGGGTGTCGCCCGACTTCCAAAAGTCCGCCTCGATGATAGGTATGTCGCCGGCATACTGGTCGCCCATTGAGGCTTGCACGCCTTCCTGAAGCCAGCGGGCCATGTCGATGTTGTCGGAATAGATGCGGGCCTCACCTCCCGTCAACTCGCCCTTGGTAAACAGGACGTGTCCCGGCCCTTTTGGCGAGTGAACGATTCGCCAATGACTGTTGCTGGTCGTAGGGTCGGCCTCGGCTGATTCACCTAATCGCAGAAACGAGTTCTCTCCCGTCAGTCGGACTTTGTTGGCATCGACTCCCATATTAAGTCACCTACTCTCTTCGCTTTCGTCATCGCGGCTGATGAAAGGCAGGTTGAAAACTCCCGATTCGGGTCTTACCGTGGGCGTGGCTCCTTCCGATCCGACCATCGCGAACTCTGCCACCTCGAGGGGGTCCATCGGCTTGAGGTCTATCTGCACCGGCGATGATATCCCGCCGGACAGCACCATCGTCATTGCCTCCTGAACGGTCATCGTCGTGTCGTAGATGTTCTGGATTGGCACCATCGCGACCCACCCCGAATTCGGAGTGGGCGCCGTGGGTAGATAAATCACCCCCATGGTCGTGCCCGGCACGACGTTGGCAATGCCCGTGAGGAACCCGATCATCCAGGTGCCCTGCTTCGGGTACTCGACGACGACCACCCTTTTGAATCCCGCCGTGCTATCGCCTGTGAACGACTCGATGAGCTTCCTGGCCGGGCCGTAGACGGCGCCGATCAGGGGGACCTTGAGCAAGAAGTGCTGGAGCGTACGGATCGTTCGACGGCCCAGTCGCTTGGTCCAGATGAGTCCTAGGATATAGACCATTATGATCAGGGCGAGCAAACCAAGACCGGGTATATGACGATCGGTGATACTCTCCAGCAGGGGCTGAAGAAGCCCATCGATGCTGTTGAAGACCCAAACCACCAGCACATAGGTAATTGCGATGGGAACGAGGATAAGCACACCCGCGATGAGCGTGCCACGTATGTGCCCGGCAATCTTCCTTCCGATGGACTCTTGCTCAGGGTATTCGGTCATCGAGGGCCTCGTTGAGATTGCCCGTCTTGGGAGACTCGTAAACTACGAGTGTCGAAGTCGGCTGTAAGTCTATGAACGCAGAGGGGAACTGTCAACATTCCATCCAGGTTCTGTATCCCACGTAGTCGGATAGGTGAGATTGTAAACCTCAGGATTGCGAATTCCTTCACTTCCGGGCCTCATTGCCAACCCGGGTTAGCTCCTTGCTCAGGCACCACTCTTTGAAGCTCTCGTCCACGCGGCTGCAGAACGCCGCAAACGCGTCTTCACTCTCGTAGAGCTCTTGAGCGCGGAAGACGATGGTCTGATAGCAGGCAAAGCGGTCCCCTTGGTCGGTGGACATCGCGCACATGCTGAGCGCTTCATCGGCCCCTGATACATCCCAGAACCTGTTTTGCACCGCCCCTTCGATGCAGTAAGCCCGGTTCTTCGGATCATCGGCAAGGCCACACAGTTCTAGGGCCCGCGCGGGATCACCGACCGTGAAGCCGCCCACGTCGCGGCCGAGACTTCGGAAACAGTAATGGTGGGCCTCTTCGGGTGCCGCGGCACAGGTTTCCGCCACCCTGGCAAGGTCGTTTTCGTAGAGGATCATCATGCGGGTGCTCTGATAGAAGTAGCACATCTGCACGTACTTCTCTTCCAAGGAGTTACAGGGGAAATGGGGGTCGTCGGACAGGTAATCGGTCACGTGTCCCATGAGTCCCGAAAGGCCCCCGATGACGTTCTCCATGAAGACCCCGGAGTAGCAGGCCCGGTGGTCGGATGGCGTTTCGAGCTCCTCGCACAGCGAGAGCGCGTCATGCAGTTCGTAGCTGGTCCACGCCATGAGGCCATGGCCGACACCGTGCAGGCACTGAAGGTAGTAGAACGAGACGTTGGCATAGCTGCACAGCACGGAGACGTCCTCACGCAGATTGACGGTGCCACGGTCGTGGAAGAGCGCCTCGGTCGCTCCGTGGTACGAACCCGCCTGGCACTCGTGACTCGCCAGGTAGAAGGCGGCGGCCCCGAATAGCTCGTAGGCCACTCGACCGGCATCGTGTGCCCGCTGATGACAGTCGGCATTCGTGCGTATAGACCCTTCCAGCAACGCCCTCACGGTCTCAGATGGTCCGTAGTCGCGCAGAAACCTCCTCATCGCGTTGTCGCTCTCGTAGAGCTCCATGTACTGCGTGAGAGATAGGTCAGACGGCGTGCCGAATGACAGTCCCTCGGAGGTAAGAACGAGAGGGGTGGGCGGCTCGACCGGGTCGCCGGTTACCACCACCAGCCCGCTGCGCTCCGGGCCCAGATGGTTGTGGTACCGCCAGAAGCCGGGACGGTCGAAGGTGAAAGTCCACGTCTTGCCCGCCTCGACAGGCGCCCCGGCATCGAACTCAGGGTAAATCTGGTGCGTTGGGTGGATGTTCGAAGCTGGCCAGAAGAAGGTCTCCGATGTGTTGCGGAACCGCACCGTTTGGCCCACCTCGATCTCGATCCGCAGCGGTGTAAAGCCCTGGTCGCTAAACGTGACTACCCTGACGTCGGACGGGTCGATCGGCACAGGTCTTAGGGAGTGCTCCTCTTGCTCGCACCCTGAAAGGACGATCAGAGCGAGAAACATCACCGACACCGCGCGAAGCCAAGTGCTCATCGGTCAAGCGTAGCAATGGGGTAGGAGGCAGTCAACAAAGCCAGGCCCGCATGGTATCCTTCCGCAACTACCTGAGTGGGAAGCCGGAGGACAGGATGGATACCATAGACGCAAGCAATTTCGTAAACGCTGAGATAGGTGAGGGCACCCTCATTGAGCCGGGCGTGGACATCGGATTTCGGTACCACGAAGAGTGCGGGCCCGCCGTGCTGGGCAAGGACTGCATGATCCGAAGAGGGACGGTAATCTACGGCGACACGCGGATTGGCGATCACTTCCAAGCCGGGTACAACTCGGTTGTACGAGCGCTCGTGAAGATGGGCGACTACTGCACCCTGATGAACCAGTCGACGATAGAGGGCATCGTGAGGTTCGGGACGGGGGTGCGGGTGATGTCGCACGTGTACATCCCTTCTCGGACGTGGGTGGGCGACCACGTGTTCATCGGGCCGGGCGTCACCTTCACCAACGATCGCTTTCCCGGCCGCATCGAGCCGATGCCCACGCCAAGAGGCGCGACCATCGAGGACGACGTGATGATCGGAGGGGGCGTTACCGTGATGCCGGACATCACCATCGGCGAAGGCAGTTTCATCGCCGGCGGGGCGGTGGTAACAAAGGACATCCCGCCACGTAGCTTCGTCATCGGCGTGCCCGGGAAGGTCCTGCCGTTACCGGAAGAGCTTGACCGCCCAAACATTCGCGAGCTGACGATTCAAACGCGCAGCTTCTGGGACCCTCGATCACCCTACCAAGGTGAATCGGTTTGGCCGGACTGGTGGCCTGACGGGTTTGGGAAGTAGGAAGTCTCACCGCAGAGAGCACAGAGAAGAAAATAGAAGGGATGCGTAGGTCGGAGGGATCCACTGCAGAGGGAGCGGAGAACGCGGAATGGATCTTCGCCCCGCGTCGAGGTACGGGACAGGCGTGGGACCTGATAAGGTCAAGAGAAAAATTCTTTGAAAAGTGCGCCATTTCGCGCCATTCCGCGCCATTCTCTTCTTATTGTCAAGTTCATTGGGTATTTATCGGAGGCGCACACCGCGCCAACACGGCAGGTCGCTCGCCTCTTCGTAACATTGCCGACTCGCTCTCAATGTCATGCCCAATTGCTCCGTGACGGCCAACGACATCACTATTCGATAAGCCGTTACAATCCAGTTTAGGTTTGCCGTCTGGTCGCGTCAAATCCGGCTTTCAAAGGGTTGGCGCTATTAGTACACATGTCGCGGAGCGACCAGTCTTCAGTGCAGCATTGCCGAGCTGGCCTGAGGTGCGTCGGTTGCTCTGCGAACCACCGGCGCGGCGTCGCGGGCGAGATTAACGTTGAGGAGGGCAGGTAAACCTGACGCTTCCGCCCGTGCAAGAGCCGGTGCCAAGTCGTTGGCCGACTCGACGTTTTCACCATGACCGCCGAGGGCCTCGGCGACGCGGTCGTACCTTGAAGGGAAGAGTTCGCAGCCCACGAGCCGTTCCTCTCCGTACTCGCGAAGCTGAATCTGATATTCGGCGTTCCATGCGGCGTCGTTGCCGAGCACGGCTACGAAGGGGATGTCGTATCGCACAGCCGTATCGTACTCCATGACGTGGAATCCGGCCGTGCCGTCGCCGAGGACGGTGACGATCCGAGAGTCGGGGCGCGCCAGCCGCGCCGCCAATGCGAAGGGAATCGAGGTTCCGATGGAGCCAGCGGGGCCGTTGAGTATCCGTGTGGGAGCGCTTATGCAGGCCTGCGCCCACTGACCCCATTCGCCGCCGTCGCAGATGAACACCGAGTTCGGGTCTTCGTCCAGATATTGCTGGACTGCCTCCGCGACCTCATAGGAGTGCAGCGGCTGTCCTTGTTCGGCCCGCATTTCCGTCCAAGAGGCGGGGCGGTAGCTGACAGCGGACGTTACCTCGTCCGCCCAGCCGCTCTCGCTTGATCCGCCGGTAGCAAGCTCGACAATTCGGCTAACGGAGGGAACCGGGTCGGCGACGACGCTCAATGCGACTCTAGCGGGGTCTCCAACGTTTCTTTGAGTGAGGTCGATTGCAGAGCGATCGGGGTCGATCTGTATGAATCGGCAGTCGGGGCGGATATCTGGTTCCGCTCCCATTTTGAGGGTAAAGTCCAGTTTCTTGCCGATCAGTGCAATGAGATCGGCCTCCGCAAGCACCTCGGCAAACGCACCAAGAGCAGGGTCGTTCGTTCCGCGCGGACTCTCCATCTCGACCACGGGCGCCCCGGTTACGGCAGACAGTTCGCCCAACACCGTGGTCCCGTCCGCGCGCATCATCATCGATCCAGCGAGAATCAGCGGCGTCTTGGCGTCGCGGAGTTCTGCGAGAAACTGAGCCGCATCCCCGTCGTCGATGATGCGTGGTAGGGACCCGCCATTACCTTCGGCAACGAGCGCGTCTTCTGGGGAATCCACTTCATCGTCTACGGTATTGAAGGGTAGGGCGATGTGCACCGGACCCGGACGTCCGGAAGCAGCGATGTCGAGGGCCTTGCGGATGTCGTTGGGAAGGCTGGACGCGCACTCGGCGGTCCACGAGGCTTTTGAGACGTGGCTTGCGATCTCGGCCTGCGCCATTGCCTGGAACGCGCCCTTGGGATGCTGTTCCATCGGAGCGCAGCCGCTCAGCAGGACCAACGGGGACTCCGATATGGTAGCCACGTACAGACCGGTCAGGGTGTTTGCGAAGCCGGGGCCGGCGGTGACCAGTGCCACGCCGGGCTGGCCGGTGAGTCGTCCCCAAGCGTCAGCCATGTGAACGGCGGCGGCCTCCTGGCGGACATGCAAGAGGTCGATGTCGGCGTCCAGACAGGCATCGAATAGCGGCATGATCTGGTTGCCGGAAAGGGTGAAGATTCGCTCCACGCCGGCAACCTGTAGTGTCCTCGCAACTGCATCCGCGCCTCGCATATGGTTGACCTCGCTTCTATTGGTGTCGGCAAATTATACCGTATCGAAGGTGGGTCGAACGGCCCATCGCGATGGCTGAGGAGGGCACTCCCTGGGGAATGATGCCACTCGGCAATATTGACCCTGTGAGGACGGGGGCCTTACAATCGATAGGCGGTTAGAGCGCAGGGGTGTAGCTCAGGCTGGTAGAGCAACGGTCTCCAAAACCGTAGGCCGCGGGTTCGAATCCTGCCACCCCTGCCAATGCGCCGGTTGCGCTGTTCCCCCGTTTTTCCACTCCGATGCTATACCTCTAAGCGTACGAGTTTCCGAACACAAGTATCTTGACATCTCTGATACGATGGATAGAAACCTATGTTCGGAGGATGCAAGTGGAGATACGTGAAACTGAAACTGCAAGCTCACCTAATGACAATACGCTCATTTGCCACAAGTGCAGGGACGCAGCCCACGTCGAATCTGTTGGTGGTCAGGTTAGCAGGATTACCTGTCCATCTTGTGGAGTTTCGCTAACAGGCGATGCTGCCCGCCAAGCATTTCTCGACCAAGCTAGGCACCTAGCAATATCGAAAGTCCAGAACTCTTTCAAGAAGGGTTTCAGGGGAAGCAAGTCGGTAACGTATAGGCCGAGCCGGATAAACAGGCCCAGCGGCCCATTCGTAATCGGGAAACCAAAGCGGTAGAACATGACGACTAGCTGATTGCACGACGACCTAGCTGGTTACACCTCGAAGCTGTGGACGAACAACATGCTAAGGAGGTCGATAAGTGGTGAAGCTAGATGAAATGGAGCTTGATATTCTTGAGTTGATGTATGAGAAAGGTGAATTAGGGTATATCAACGGTGCTCATTCTGAGGCGGCACAAGTTCTAAATGCAAAGTACATTTCGGAGCGCGAGCAGCAAGCCTTGATGGTTACCGTTCAGTATCTCCTCGAAGCGCGTTATCTATGGCCTTACTTTGACAACAACACAGAAATCGAACTGAGGAATTACGCAAGAGGAATTACGCCAAAGGGAGTCAGGCGGATGCGAAAGTTGCAGCGCCGCTTCCCTTGGATACGCGAAAACTGGTTTCCGGTTCTTGTGGCCGCAATTACTGCGACGCTTGCGCTTGCCGACATAGTCGTCAACGTGATAGTGGAACTGCTAAAGGGTTGATGGTGGTACCAGAGGGGCGATAGTGCTGAATCCGTAGCTGAATCGTTATCCAGCCAGCCAGCGCGCCGCCATCCAGTTTCCCACCGCGTCACTCAGCGCAGGTTAGCTCGAAGTCATACTGCTCGATGACGGGGTTGGCCAGGAGTTGGCTGCACATTCCTTCGACTGCCTTTGAGGCGTCGTCTTGGGATTCCGACTCAATCTCGATCTGGAAGTACTTTCCCGCGCGCACGGTTTCGACTTTGTCGTAGCCCAGGGTGACAAGAGCGCCGCGAATGGTCAGACCTTCGGGGTCATTCACCGTGGGTTTGAGCGAGACGTAGACCTTTGCGAGGAATTTCTGCATTTTTTCTGTAGGTTAGGACGGATTCGCAGGGTACGAATGGTGTGTCGTTGGGTTGCGTGGTATGTGGGAGGTCCCAGGTCCTTTAGTCAAGCGGAGAATTGCCCTTCGACTGGCTCAGGGCGAACGTGTTCATGGTTCCTGTTTCTTTGTGCAGGACCGGTTCCAAGTGCCGGAAGACGAACGATGCCCGGACTACCGGCTGGGCCACTCAGGGGCGTTGGGCGAGTTCAAGTGGCTGCGAACGAAGTCGCGAGCCTGGTTGTCGTCGTACTCTTCCATCGTGAGAATCCAGTTCCATGCGGTCAGCGCGAACCTGCTTTCCATGTCGGGATTCGGCATGAGGATGGTCTCGTCGGTGCGACGGACGATCTCCTCCATTTGAGTGACCTCGTCCGGGCAGCCGTCGGGGCAGTTGTAGTGGAGGATCACGCCACCGTGCTCCATGTTGTGGATAAACAGTTCGGCCGGCAGGGGTTCGGTCTTTATGCCCCAGGAGGCCCACCGGTCGTAGTGCCAGCCCGAAGTGGGAGGGGACATGTTGTAGGGCGCGTGTGAACCACCCTCGGGGATGTGCTCGCGGCCCTGGTCTTCCAGCCTGACTCCGGGACCGTCGGGCAGGTCACGGTTGCCGCCGCCGCCAAAGCTCTGCGGTATGAAGAGGGCGATGAGGAAAAGGGCGGATACTCCTCCGACGGCCGTGAGGGCGAGTATTCTCTTCAGCCTGGTCCGTCGGTTTCTGCGCTCGCGCCGAGCTGCTCGCGCCTGTGTCGGTGTCTGTCTTCGTCTTCCGGTGGCGTCTGTGGCCATGTCGCCTCGCAATTAGCCGGGTATTTCTGGATGTTCTCGAATTCTACTCTAGCACGACGGGAGAATTCTGTCTCGCTTTGAACGTGGCGTATGCGGTGAAAACGAGGATTGAGGTCATGATCGCGGCGGAGCTCAAACAGTATTCGCAGTACGCATGGATGCGGAAGGCCTGGGTGTAGACAAGGTACAGAGTGAATCCCTCCCCAAGCAACGCAATCCCCATGAGCGCGTACGACAGGCCGGTGGGAGGGTCGTCGAGTCCCAGGTAGGCGAGGGTTCCGAGCAGCAGCGCCGCGTACCCCACGACTCCGACAATGGCAACCGGCACTCCCATCAGGACGGCGTACTCGCTGGTCGTCACGCTATCGCAGCCGGCCGAGACTCCGCAGGCGGGGATTCCGCCGGTAACGTGCTCAACGCTGAGGTAAGTTGCCACCGCCAGACCCACGAGGCTCAGGGCAGCGATAGCCCAGCGTGCTCCGGCTGCCGGTTTCATTGCCCGTCCGCGATTGCCGATTCGATGAGATGAATTAGCTCTTCGTTTGATGACGGAGTGAGCATCTTCCCATTGAGGAAGAGCGTTGGCGTTCCCTGGACGCCGAGTCGCTCGCCACGGCGGAGGTCGGTTTGGACCTTGCCGCGGTACTTGCCGCTATCGAAGCAGGAATCAAACGCGCCTCTATCGAGTTGGAGAGTGCTGGCGAAGAGCTTGAGGTTGTCATCGGAGAAGTGTCCCTCGTTCACACCCTTCCAGTTCTCGAACACTATGTCATGGTACTCCCAGAACTTGTTCTGGTCGGCGGCACACTCGGTCGCCTCGGCGGCACGGAAGGACTCCGGGCCGATGAAGGGGAAGTGGCGGAAGACGAAGCGAATCTTGCCCGTATCGACGAAATCGGCCTTGATCTGCTTGCCGATTCCCACGGCGAACTGGGCGCAGTGCGAGCACTGGAAGTCGCCGAACTCTTCGAGTAAGACAGCGGGTAGCTTTGCTATGGACTCGTTTTGACCGGACTCAACCTCGGAAGGAGAAGTTGAGGACTCCTCCTGAACGATAGCCTGAACTGAGGAGTCGGATTCTGAGTCCCCGCCGAGAGCCGCGATGAGAATTACGGCCACAGCTGCGGCGACGATCACTCCGCCTCCGATGAGGAGGTAAGGGAGGCTTAGGAAGCGCTGCAGGCCCTCTTTATTCTGTCGCCTTCTATTGGCCACATCGGGCTCCTTGACTGCCGAACACTCTCGCCCCGCTCGTACTAGGCCAGGTCCGTGCCGGTCAACCGCTTGAAGGCTTCCAGATAACGCTCCCGGGTCTTGGCGACGATGTCGTCGGGCAAGGCAGGGGCCGGAGGCTCGTGGTCCCAGCCTTGCGAGTCGAGGTAGTCGCGGACGAACTGCTTGTCGAAGTTTGGCTGAGACTTGCCGGGCGCATAGCCCTCAGCATCCCAGAACCGACTGGAATCGGGTGTGAGAAGCTCGTCGATGAGTGAGAGCTTGCCGTCGATGAAGCCGAACTCCATCTTGGTGTCGGCCAGGAGTATCCCGCACTCGATAGCCACGTCATGCGCGAAGTTGAAGACCTCGATGGCGATGTCGCGGAGCCGGGCGGCGGTGTCCGCGCCGACCATGTCTACGACCTCTTCGTAGCTCATGTTCTCGTCGTGGCCGACCTCAGCCTTGGTCGTCGGGGTGAACAGCGGCTCAGGGAACTTGTCGCCCTCGACGAGTCCCGGCTGCATGGGCTTGTCCTGTACGGTGCCGGTCTTACGGTACTCGCTCCACGCGGAGCCGGTGATATAGCCCCTCACGATGCACTCGACGTCGATGCGCTCGGCCTTCTTGACGATCATCGACCGTCGTTGCATGTCGGTCGACAGCCCGAGATCCGGGCGTGCGCTGCCCATGTCGATGAGGTGATTTGGGACGAGGTGCTCCGTCTTGGCGAACCAGAAGGCAGAAATCTGTGACAGCACGGCGCCCTTGTCGGGGATGCCGTTCGGCATGACCACGTCGAAGGCGGAAATCCTGTCGGTGGCCACCATCAGGAATTCGTCGCCGAGGTCGTGGGTGTCACGGACCTTGCCGCGGTACACGCGATCGGGTAGGGGGGACTCCATCAAAGCTTGCATCCGTTATTTCCTCCTATTTCAAGCCGACACGTTCGAAAATTTCGTCGACGTGCCGGACGTATTTTTTGTATTGGAACATAGCCTTAGGTCTTCAACCTTCGTATCTAGGGTTGAGACGTACATGCAAGAACGACTCCAATAACGAGAGTAAGCTCTTGCTTTGCGTAGACGGTAGCAAGATATTCACACGGCTCGTCTCCCGCTTTATCCATGCAGCCCACTCCGTCAGAGCGTCATCTTCAAGGCCAGCGGCATTTCGCATTGCTACATCTTTCCTGAGCGACCCTGACAATGTGCTTTGTGCACTACCAGTATAGTGCTGAGACGTGTACCGCGCATTGGACTTCGGCCCCGCCTGACCTATCTTCAGCCATTCACCGTTGAGCCAAAAGCCGTATACGGCCATCTTTCCAGTCGGTAATGTCCTTGGCCTATGAGGTGCAGACAGGAATTCAACGTCTCTACTTCCAAGGACTATTCTGTTCTTAGCTAGACCAGATATGACACTGAAATCTTCCAACGCGGATAGAATATCCTCACGCCAACTCTCATCCATGGGCTAGTCTGCCTATTTCAAGCCGACACGTTCGAAAATTTCGTCGACGTGCCGGACGTAGTATCTGTAGTCGAACAGGGCTTCCAGATCGTCGGAAGCCAGCAACCCGCTCACTTCGGGGTCGGACCGCATCATATCCCGAAAGTCCTGTGCCGTCTCCCAGCTTTCCATCGCGCGGTGGTGGACGATGCCGTAGGCCGTTTCCCGCTCCATGCCCCGCTCGATGAGGGCGAGGAGCACCCGCTGCGAAAAGAGGACGCCGTGAGTTGATTCGATATTGTACATCATGCGGTCGGGGTAGACGTTGAGGTCGCGAGTCAGGCCCGTCATGAGGCTGAGAATGTAGTCGAGGGCAATAGAGGCGTCCGGCAGTATGAGGCGTTCAGCGGATGAATGGCTGATGTCGCGCTCGTGCCAGAGTGCGACGTTCTCAATTGCCGTGACGGCGTGGCCTCGAATCAGGCGGGCGAGTCCGCATACCCTCTCTGAGAGTTCGGGATTGCGCTTGTGCGGCATTGACGAAGAGCCGGGCTGTCCCTTCGGGAAGTACTCGGCAACCTCGCGGATCTCCGTACGCTGGAGGCCGCGGATCTCGGTGGCGAACTTCTCCAACGAGGCCGCGATGAGGGCCAGCGTCGTGACGTATTCGGCGTGGCGGTCGCGCTGGAGTATCTGCGTGGAGGCGGGGGCGGCCTGCAGGCCGAGGCGCTCGCACACCGCCGCCTCGATTGACGGGGGCACGGTACCATGCGTTCCGACGGGGCCGGAGAGCTTGCCGTAGGCGATGGTATCCCTCGCGCGGGCGAGACGGTCTTTGTTGCGGCGCATCTCGTCATACCACACGGCGAGCTTGAGGCCAAAGGTGACCGGCTCGGCGTGTATGCCGTGCGTCCGGCCGATCATCAGGGTGTCCTTGTGCTCGACGGCCCGCACCTTGATGGCGTCCATCAGGGCGACTATCTCCTCGTCGAGGAGATCAATGGCGTCGAGGATCTGGAGGCTGGTCGCGGTATCCCAAACGTCGCTCGTGGTCAGGCCGAGGTGAAGCCACCTGCCTTCGGGCCCGATGAACTCGGTGATGGACTGGAGGAACGCCGTCATCTCGTGGCGATGGACGACGAGAATCTCCTCAAGGCGCTCATAGTTGTAGTTGGCCGACCGCAGCCTCTCCATGTCGGAGAGGGGAATAGTGCCCTGCTCAGTCCACGCCTCGCAGACGGCCAACTCGACCTGGAGCCAGCGGTCGTACTTATTGCGCTCGGACCAGACTGCGCCCATCCGGGGCCTGGTGTAACGTTCGATCAAGGTGCGTTCCGTCCTACCTCGACTTGAGGCCCTGGCGGTATTCGTCGTAGGCCGCTCGGATGGATTCGTGCTTGATGCCGAGGATCTGGGCGGCGAGGAAGGCGGCGTTTCGCGCTCCCCACGACCCGATGGCGACGCATGCGACGGGTATGCCGGGCGGCATCTGCGCGATGGAATATAGTGAGTCGACTCCTTCGAGGTCGCTCGAAGGCACCGGAATGCCGATGACGGGCAGGGTGGTCCACGACGCTGCGACGCCCGGCAGCCCCGCTGAGCCTCCGGCGGCGGCGATGATGACCTCGATGCCCCGGTCTCTGGCGGATGTCGTCCACTCCATGACGGCCTCGGGCGTGCGGTGGGCCGATGCGACGACCACCTCGTGCTCGACGCCAAGCTGGTCGAGGACCTCCGAGGTCTCGTCTATGAGGGGCCGGTCCGATTTGCTTCCTACGATAACTCCGACTAATGGCATTTGCGCTTACCTCGCGTTGATGTTTCTTGCCTTCAGACAACCACTAATGGTACCAGCATTTCGTCCGGCGTGAGGCCGGAGTGACTTCCAATGAATTTCATCGAATTGGGCCTGGCGTGGTACATGAATGCGTCCGCGCCTCGTGATATTGCAAGGTGGGTGCCGAGGCGCCTTCGTGCGGTATCCTCGATGCGCCCCGGGCCCAGTAGTTCCAGCGATTCCACCTCGTCCACCGTCAGCAGGAAAGCGACCTCGCCGAAGCGCTTTCGAAAGTCAATCTCGAAGTCTCTTGTCCTTCCGGGCTTCACGGCGAAGTGCATTTCGCGGGCGTCTCCCCATGGTTCGTGCAGGAGATGGTCTACGAGCGAGTCTGTCGGGAGGATGTCTTGGAAAGGCCCGTTCAGCTGCCCATGGTCGGCGATGAGCACCATGCGGGCGTTCGCCGGCAGCTGCGTTGCCAGGCGCTCGATCATTGCGCCCGTATGGTCCAATGCCCCGATTGTCTGGGGCGCGTCAGTCCCGAACTCATGCGCGGCGTAGTCCACGTCAATGACGTAGAGGTATGTCAGGCTCCGTTCACCGGCGGCATCGCTCTTGGAGATCGCCGCGTCCATGCCATCGGCGAGCCCTTCGTAGGTGACATACTCCGCGTTGTGACCGCCCCAGTAGTCGGAATAGGGTGTGTTCGCTATCCCTTCCGGGACTATGGAGACGAGATCGCCGGAAATCGCACCCAAGAGCGACGGGACCGGATAAGCCTGTTCCTCGCGGATGCCCAGACTGTCGAGAGGTTTGCCGTCCTGACGCCTCTCGAACCGAAGGATCGCAGAGACCGTGTCGATCTCCTCCAGGTACATGTCCCAGCCGATGATGCTGTGCCGGTTGGGCCACGAAGCCGTTGCAAGGGAGGTGAAGGCCGCCGAAGTGGTGGAGGGAAATACCGTTTGAAGCTCCATGCGGAGATTTCTGCGAAGGAACGAGTTGGGTTCCAGCTTTTCAATGAAATTCATGCCCAGCCCATCGACGATGACGAATACCAATTTGGTGGCGTCGGCGAATGTTCCATGTATTCGCCAAGCGTTATTCCCCAAGTCGAGGTCGGGCACTCCCGCCCACCGGAAAATCGCCGTTGAAAGGTCAACGACGTTGGGAGCATCGAATCGCGGGCGGAGCAAAGTCTTGGACTCGAACGCCGCCAGGAGGGCGGGAACGTCGCTCGTGGACTTCGGCATGGTCACGTCAATTGCCTGCGAAGTCGGCGATGTCACCGCGGAAGAATGATCCGTCGAACGACACAGCATCTGTTGCATCATAGGCCTTTTGGCGGGCTATCCGACGGGTAGGGCCGGTGGCGCTAATGGCGAGGACTCGTCCGCCGTCGGTGACGGTCTGTTCGTTTTCGTCGAGCTTCGTGCCAGCGTGAAATACCGCTACGTCGTCCTGAACGCTGTCCAGTCCGGCTATGGGATAGCCCGTCTTGTAGGCGTCGGGGTACCCGCCGGAGGCTACGACCACGCCTACGCATGAGTCAGCACTAACTTGCAGGGGTGCGTCGTTGACATTGCCGGCAACGGCAGCCAGCATGAGTTCGAGGAGGTCTGACTCGATGCGGGGCAGGACGACCTGAGTCTCCGGGTCTCCGAGGCGGCAGTTGAACTCGATGACCTTGAGTCCGTCACGAGTCAGCATCAGGCCGGCATAGAGGACTCCCACGTATGGGCATCCGTCGGCGGCCAGGGCAGCTACGACGGGTTCCATGATGTCGGTGCGGGCGCTGCGCTCCACTTCGTCGTTCCAGAGAACGGGCAGGGGAGGGCTGTAAGCGCCCATGCCACCGGTGTTCGGGCCGGTATCGCCTTCTCCCACGCGCTTGTAATCGACGGCGGCGATCAAAGGGGACACGTTCTTGCCGTCCACGAAGGCGAAGACGCTCAATTCAGGCCCCTGCAGGTACTCTTCGACGAGGACAGTGTCTCCGGACGATCCGAATGCGCGGTCAACCATTTGCGCTCTCAGGGCGGCGACTGCTCGTTCTGTAGTCTCCGCTACGACGACTCCTTTACCTGCGGCGAGTCCGTCTGCCTTGATGACGACCGGCGGGGGCGTAGTTTCGACGTATGCACGAGCGGTGTCGAAGTCGTTAAAGACCTCGGCCCGTCCCGTAGGCACGCCCGCGCGGCGCATCAGATCCTTCGCGAAGCTCTTGCTGGACTCTATTCGCGCGGCGGCCTGCGTTGGCCCGAAGATGGAGAGTCCTGCCTCCTGAAACCTATCGACTAATCCATCGGCAAGCGGGGCCTCGGGGCCAACGACCGTAAGATCAATCTGCTCACGTACCGCGAATTCCAGCAAACCGGCGATGTCGGACTCGGAAATGGGGACGTTTGGCGCGATCCTGGCCGTTCCGGCGTTGCCCGGGGCGCAAAGCAGCGTGGATATACGGCTGCTCTGCGACAGCTTCCACGCAATGGCGTGCTCGCGTCCCCCCTTGCCGATGACGAGGACCTTCATAGGGGCGTCATTCCCACTCGATGGTGCCGGGCGGCTTGCTGGTGATGTCATACACGACGCGGCTTACTGACGGGACCTCGTTGACGATGCGGTTGGATATGCGGCCAAGCACATCGTGGGGCAGACGCGCCCAGTCTGCCGTCATAGCCTCGTCGCTCGTCACAGCCCGCACGGCGACGACGTAGCCGTAGGCGCGGAAGTCGCCCACTACGCCGACGCTCATCGTGTCCGTTAGCACGGCGAAGCTCTGCCACAGATCACGGTAGAGGTCGTTGCCCTTGATCTCGTCCATGACGATCCAGTCTGCCGCTCGGAGCGTGTCCAGCTTCTCGCGGGTGACGGCGCCCATGACCCGGATCGCGAGTCCCGGCCCGGGGAAGGGCTGCCGGTAGACCATCTCCTCGGCCAGACCGAGCTCCAAGCCGACCATGCGCACCTCGTCCTTGAAGAGGTACCTGAGGGGTTCGACCAGCTCAAGTTTCATATCCTCCGGGAGGCCGCCGACGTTGTGGTGGGTCTTGATCTTGGCGGAGACGTCGTCGCCCGGCGTCTGGCTCTCGATCACGTCGGGATAGAGAGTGCCCTGTGCAAGGAAGTCCACTTCGCCCAGGCGAGCGGCCTCACGGTCGAATATCCTGATGAAGAGTTCGCCGATGGTCCGACGCTTGTCCTCGGGGTCGATCACCTCGCTCAGGGCGTCCACGAACTCGTCGGCAGCATCGACGTATGCGATATTGACGTTCATATTTCGCCTGAAGGTATCGAGTATGCGTTCGGGTTCTTCATGGCGCATGAAACCGTTGTTTACGAAGATGCAGGTGAGCTGATCGCCGACGGCCTTGTGCACGAGGCTTGCGGCAACCGCGGAGTCGACCCCGCCTGACAGAGCGCAGATGACCTTGCCGTCGCCGACCTGGTCGCGGATGTCCTCGACCGCGTCCTCGACGAAATTCCTCGGATTCCAACTACGGTCGCAGCCGCAAATTGCGTGGACGAAGTTCTCAATTATCCGGGTGCCGTCCGGAGTGTGGACCACCTCAGGGTGGAACTGGATGCCGATGACGTTTTTATCATTCGACGTGGCGGCGACGGGCGAGTTCTCGGTGTGGGCGACCGTGGCGAAACCCGGAGGCTGTTCGGTAATGCGGTCGCCATGGCTCATCCAGACGGGGAAAGCGGAAGAGAGTCCGGCGAATATGGGATGGTCCGTGCCTTGCTGCTCCAGCATCGCGTGGCCGTACTCACGCTTGCTGCTGGGCTCGACCTGACCTCCAAGCTGGTGGACGAGCGCCTGCATCCCGTAGCAGATTCCCAGAACCGGGAGGTCTCTGTCGAATACCCACGCAGGGGCGAGTGGCGCGCCCGTTTCGTAGACGCTCGCGGGACCGCCGGAAAGGATGACTCCCCTGGGGTTCAGGTGCTCGACGTCGTCCCAGCCGGCCGTGTGATGAATCAGCTCGCAGTAGACGTTCGCTTCGCGCACCCGGCGGGCGATGAGGCGGCTGTACTGGGAGCCGAAGTCGATGACCAAGACCGACTCGCGATGTGTGTGGTGGTGATGCGGCTCGGAGCGACGATTCTCCCCCAATAGTTCCTCTACGGTCTCTGCGTGTGCAGGGAGGTCTGAAACGTCTTCGCCGAGGGGGTGTCGGCTTTGGGTAGGGGTGACGTTGTCGCGCATTTCCAAGGGACTCCAAAGGTAGCATCTGTGCTATACTGAGTCAAGCTCGAAATGCCTGCGACATCACCTATCGTTCCAGTCTCGGAGACGCTTGGCGGCCGCGTGGATGACGCGGTCCAAGTTCTCCGTAACGGCGGTGTCGTTGCGATTCCCACGGATACGGTCTACGGACTCGCGGCGACATTCGATGACGACGACGCGGTCGAGCGGATTTTTCGTATAAAGGGCAGGGCACCTAGCCTTGCGATTCCCTTGCTTCTCAACTCTGCCGATGTGGTGGAGCAATATGTCGCCGAGGTTCCTGAGTCCTTCTGGTCATTGGCGAACACATTCTGGCCGGGGCAATTGACCATCATCCTGGAAAAAAGCGATCTCGTCTCCGAAAGGCTGACGGCGGGACGCAACACGGTAGGGCTGCGGGTGCCCGACCACCGGCTTCCGCGCCACCTGTCCAAATCGCTTGGCAGGGCCATCACCGGCACGAGCGCCAATCTCAGCGGTTCCCCTTCGCTGACCACCGCGAAGGAAGTGGAAGAACAGCTTGGAAGCGCCGTCGACCTCATAGTAGATGGCGGAGCAACCCCCGGACCGATTTCGTCCACCGTTGTGGACCTCTCAGGCGACAGCCCGACCATACTTCGCGAGGGCAGAATCACGTTGGAAGACATCCGGCGCGCTATCGGGGCGTCCTAGCAAGCGGCATACTCTGGAGCGAGCGTATAAGCATGGCAATGGCAACGCAGGCATCCGAGTACGAGGCGGCGGTCGAAGCGGAACTCCGCGATATGTTCCGCTCGCGCGACCTTGCCCTGTACGACATGATGGCCTACCACATGGGATGGGATTCGGGCCATGACGGATCACCTTACCCTGGGGGGGCCGCGAACGGGCGCAGATACGGCGTGGCGTGCCTGACGGCCTGCGAGGCAGTTGGAGGGGACGCTGCCACCTGCCTGCCTGCAGCAGCGGCGCTCGAGCTCTTGCAGGGATTCCTTGAAATCCACGACGACGTCCAGTCGGGCAGTCCGCAGCGAGCGGGACGAGACTCTGTGTGGTGGAAGTGGGGCCCGGCGCAAGCCATCAATGCCGGAGACGCGATGTACGCCCTGGCAAGGATCGCGATGTTCCGACTCGAGGAGCGCGGCCTAGACCCTGGGAGCACGTTCCGGGCGGTACAGATACTCGACGAGACCAGCTTGGCCCTGTGCGAAGGACGATTCAGCGATCTCGAAGCAAGGGAACGCATCAATCTGGGTGTCGAGCCATACCTCGCAATGGCGTCCGCCAAGGGCGCGGCGCTGTATGTTGGGGCCATGAGTCTCGGCGCTCACGTGGGAGGGGCGGATGAACCGCTAGCCAGCGCACTTGCGGCGTTCGGTTCCAAGATCGGCCTCGCGCGGCAGGTCCAGAATGACCTGGACGAGCTTTGGGGGAAGAATGAGGCTAGCGACGACGTACTGAACAAGAAGAAGCTGCTTCCGCTGGTCTACACGGTCGAGCATGCGGATGTATCGGTGAAGCGCAGGTTGGGAGACATCTATTTCAAGCGCGTGCTTGACCCGGCGGACGTTGATGCAATCCGAGTGATTCTCGAAGAGAGCGGCGGCAGAGAATTCGCCAGTGAACTGGTGCTGAACCTTCGCAGAGAGGCTCTCACCCTGGTGGATGAGGCCGGCCTTCCTGCGTCGTCCAAGGAGATTCTCAACCGGCTCGCGGCATCCATACTCCCCGGATAGCGGAATCGTGGCACGGAAGCAGACGGTTAGGGATATCGAGGTTGACGGCAAGAAGGTCCTGCTCAGAGCGGACTTCAACGTCACGTTTGTACCCGGGACGACCACAATCTCAGACGACTCCCGCATCCAGGCGACGCTGCCGACCATCGAGTACTTGCTTGCCCGCAACGCAAGCATCATCCTCTGCTCGCACCTTGGCAGGCCGAATGGAAGGGTGATGCCGGAACTGCGGATGCTGCCGGTGTCAGACCGCCTGGCTGAGCTTCTTGGTCGCCGCGTCGTGCAGGCAAGCGAGCCGACAGGGTCCGACGTTCGGGATTTCATCGATACGATGTCGCCCGGAGATATCGTCATGCTCGAAAACCTGCGATTCAGTCCCGGTGAAGAAGATAACGACGCCGCGTTCGCCCAGGAACTTGCGAGTCTGGCCGACGTGTACGTGAACGACGCTTTTGGAGCAGCGCATCGGGCGCACGCATCCACCGAAGGGGTGACGCATTTCCTACCCTCTGTAGCCGGGCTGCTTATGGAGCGGGAACTGGAGATGCTGGGTACGGTACTGGATTCTCCCAAGCACCCGTTGGTGGCCATCGTTGGCGGAGCAAAGGTGTCGGACAAGCTGCCGGTCATTGAGAGATTCACCGGACGCGCGAGTGCGTTCCTTGTAGGCGGGGGGATGGCTGCCACGTTCCTCAAAGCCCAGGGGCTGGAAGTCGGCGACTCGCTTGTCGAGGATGATCTCGTCGGACGGGCAGGAGAGATAATTGATAGCGGAGAGACCACGGTGATGTTACCTTCGGATGTAGTCCTGTCCACGGAATTTGCCACGAATGCATCGACACGAACTGTCGATGTGGCAGAAATTGAGCCTGGATGGCGAATAATGGATATTGGTCCCGTGACGGCGGAGAGATACGCAGGCGCGCTGGTGGATGCGGGAACTGTGCTCTGGAATGGCACAATGGGAGTATTCGAATGGGACGCCTTCTCTACGGGAACAAGACGCCTCGCAGAGGCCCTGGCGGGCCAGGAAGGGACGATTTCAGTTATCGGGGGGGGGTCCACTGCGGAAGCGGTGACCGGCCTCGGACTCGCCGATAAGATGACTCACGTTTCCACCGGAGGCGGCGCATCGCTGGAATTCCTCGAAGGGAGAGAATTGCCCGGCGTTGCGGGACTGATGGACGCGGAATGAATATGAGAACGACACAATGATCGATTTTCCTGGAATAACGGAGCTGTGCACTCCCACGCCGAGCAAGATTGTCATGCTGGTCATCGACGGTCTTGGCGGCCTGCCTCATCCCGAAACGGGAAAGTCGGAACTGGAGACCGCCAATACGCCCAATCTCGACCGGCTGGCGGCTGAGAGCGCCTGTGGTCTGACAACGCCTGTTGCTCCGGGCATCACGCCCGGCAGCGGGCCGGGACACCTGGCCCTCTTCGGCTACGATCCAATCAAGTATCTCATTGGGCGGGGCGTCCTCGAAGGCATCGGCATCGGAGTCGATCTGAAAGCCGGCCAGGTTGCGGCGCGCGGGAACTTCTGCACACTCGACGAATCCGGCCTGCTTGTCGACCGGAGGGCGGGAAGGATTACGACCAGTGAGAGTGCGCCGTTGGTAGAACTGCTTGACCGGATAGAGGTGCAGGACGTCGATATATCCGTGTATCCCGTCAGAGACCACCGCTTCGTGCTGGTGCTCAGCGGTGAAGGACTGGACGAACGGGTGGGCGAGACCGATCCACAGGTGCTCGGAGTTCCGCCTTTAGAGGCACGGGCTTTCGTATCCGAGGCCGAAAAGACCGCTGCTGCGGTACGCGCCTTCATCTTGGAGGCCCGAAGAGTCCTGCGGGATCAGTCAACGGCCAACATGGTGCTCCTGAGGGGTTTTTCAGCCCTGCCGGACCTGCCTGGCATGGACAAGACCTACCGACTGAATCCGGCGGCAATCGCCGCGTACCCGATGTACAGGGGCTTAGCCCAATTGGTGGGAATGAAGGTCATTCCAACGGGCGGGACGTTCGACGACGAGCTTGATACCCTTGAAAAGGCATTTCAGCAGCACGATTTCTTTTTCCTGCACTACAAGCCGGCGGACGCGGCGGGCGAGGATGGGGACTTCGACGCAAAGGTGGAAACTCTGGAGCACCTCGACGCGCGAATACCCCGCCTGTTGGAGCAGGAGATCGACACGTTTGTCGTCGCGGGCGATCACTCCACACCCGCGATCATGGGGAACCACAGCTGGCATCCCGTGCCGTTCATGTTGAACTCGTCGAATTATGCAGGAGACGGGCTTTCATCGTTCTCTGAACGCGCCTTCGCCGGCGGATCAATTGGGCGTCTTCCGGCTGTCAGCGTGATGACATTGGCGCTGGCGAATGCGGGGAAACTTCAGAAGTACGGTCCTTAGGGCGAGAATCCTCAGGTCGTGTACAATTCGGTCTCGATGAGAACCCAGACCTGAAGGAAAGCCTGTGCCCGACCTCGTTATCGCAGCCAACTGGAAGATGAACGTCCTACCCTCTGAAGCGGGAGTCTTCGCCGAGCGCCTTCGTGACGGCCTTCAGGACGTGCAAGGCGTGAAGAAAATCGTCTGTCCTCCGTCGCTCGCTCTTCCGGCGGTGTCAGAGTGTCTCAAAGGCTCTGACGTCTTCGTGGGGGCCCAGAACCTGCACCACGAGTCCAAGGGGGCGCATACGGGAGAGGTCTCGCCCGCGATGGTCAAGGAACTCTGCGACTACGTCATCCTCGGCCATTCGGAGAGACGGCAGCAGTTTGGCGAGACCGACGAGATGGTGGCCAGGAAAGTCGCCGCGGCCGTCGAGGTGGAACTAAGTCCGATTCTGTGCGTCGGGGAGACCCTGTCCGAACGGGAGGCGGGCGATGCCACCGTCGTGATCCAGAGACAAGTACGCGCCGCCCTCAGGGAAGTCCCATCGCTCGACGGCATTATCGTAGCCTACGAGCCCGTATGGGCCATAGGAACGGGCGTACCCGCCAGCCCGGCAGACGCTCAGCACGTGATGGAGTTCATTCGAGGGCTGATGCTGGAGGACTTTGGACGGTCGGCTCTTGACCTCCCCCTTCTCTACGGGGGGAGCGTGGATGCAGGCAACGCGGCCGGATTCATCAGCCAACCGGACATCGACGGAGCTCTTGTGGGCAGCGCGAGCCTAAACGCTGAACAGTTCGTCCAGTTGGTCAAGAACGCCCACGCTGCTTCAGGGTAGCATTCCCATGTCTGCTGCGGGACGCGACAGGGTTGTGGCCATCGTCGGGCCTACTGCCTCGGGCAAATCGCGGCTGGCGATGCAGATCGCCGTATCCATAGATGGCGAGATCATCGGTGCCGACAGCCGCCAGGTCTATCGGTATATGGACATAGGAACGGCCAAGCCGTCCTTGAAAGACCGCCGACGAGTTCGCCATCATCTGATTGACATCATTGATCCCTCTGACGAATACAGCGTGGCGCTCTTTGTTCGCCAGGCGCGAGAGGCCATATCGGAGGTACTTGAGCGTGGATGTGTCCCCATCGTGGTGGGTGGCACCGGCCAGTACGTTTGGGCCTTGCTGGAGGGATGGAACGTGCCGGAGGTCTCGCCCGACCACTCGCTCAGGGAAGAGTTTCAAGAACGCCTCAGACGAAACGGACTGGCCGATCTCGTTGATGAGCTTCAAAGAGTCGCCCCCAAAACGGCACAGCGAGTTGACCTTTTGAATCCCAGAAGGGTCATCAGGGCGCTTGAACTCGCTTACGAGTCTCCTCACGGCGAACCGGAAACACCGACGAGGCTATCGCCGCCGTTTCATGCAGCAATAGTCGGAATTGCTATGGACCGCTCGGAGCTGTATGCCCGCATAAACGCCCGCGTGAACGCGATGGTGGAAGACGGATGGGTAGGGGAGGTGCGAAAACTCCATGAGATGGGCTTCGGCCCTGAACTGCCTTCAATGTCCAGCCTCGGCTACCGCGAAATTTCTGAGCATCTGAATGGAGAGCGCACACTTGATGACGCCGTCGAAGCGATCAAGGGGAAGACCAGGCGATTCGCGCGTCAGCAGGGGAATTGGTTCAGAACGGGAGACGAGCGAATCCACTGGCTTCCGAACGAGACAGGAAGCATTGAAGGGGTTGTCAGATATGTTTCTCAGCCTGAGTTGAACCGCCTTTCATCGCGGTAAATTCGGTTCTCGATAGACTCGGAGTGATATACTTTATCGACCCTGAGATTTGCGGAGGGCGAACTTGGAATTCACCAAGATGCACGGGGCGGGAAACGACTACATCTACGTTGATGCCCGCGCCAAGGACGAGGACTGGCCGGCGATCTCAGCGCGTCTGAGCGACCGGCACACGGGTGTTGGAGCAGACGGACTGATCCTCGCTTTGGATTCCGACTACGCCGACCTTCGCATGAGGATGTTCAATGCAGACGGCTCCGAAGCGGAGATGTGCGGAAACGGCATTCGCTGCCTCGTTGGCTTTGCTCTCAAGAGAGGCATCGTGCCGGGCGAGACTTCCCCTGTGCTGGTGGAGACCCTTGCGGGAGACCTCGAGGTTACGCCCACATGGGAAGAGGACAATGTGGTCTGGGCCAGGGTGAGCATGGGTGAGCCGCGCTTGGAGGTCGAGGAGATTCCGGTCGCGCTCGATGATCGCGCGATGGTAATGGACTACCCCTTGACTGTGGACGGCGTCACGTTCGAGATCAATGCCGTTTCGATGGGGAATCCCCACGCCGTGGCATTCATCGACGAACCGGTTGATGAGGTCCCGCTGTTCCAACTCGGTCCTCTGGTGGAACACCACCCGCTCTTTCCCAACAGGGTGAACTTTGAGATCGTGAACGTCATAGACGAGAGTCACCTGAAGGTTAGAGTTTGGGAACGAGGTTCCGGGGAGACGATGGCGTGTGCCACCGGAGCCTGTGCGGTGGGCGTCGTTTCCAGGCTGAAACGACGCACTAAGGGTGACGAGGTGCGGACGTCGTTCCCCGGCGGGGATCTCGTCGTCAGATGGCAGGGAGAAGGGCCGGTCGTCCTCGAAGGACCCGTGGCAGAGGTGTTTACTGGCCAGGTATAGTCTTAGACATGTCTAATACTCAGGCTATGCTATACGCCAAAGAAATGCCAGTTAGCACGAAATATCTAAGCTGACAGAGCTAACATACACGCAAACTAAGTCTTTGGTCGAATGTTGGAAACATACCAAATGGCAGTCATAGTCGCAGCGGAGGCAAAATGAGGTTTTCGGAGCGAATGGACAGAGTCCCACCGTATCTCTTCGTGCAGATCAGCAGGAAGATCGCCGAAAAGAAGGCTCAGGGTATCGAAGTAATCAGCTTTGGCATCGGCGACCCGGACATACCCACGCCGGACTATGTCATCGACGCGCTGGGTGAAGCCTCTCATGACTCCCCTAATCATCGATACCCCGAGTCCGAAGGCCTTCCGGAGTTTCGTGAAGGTGTTGCTGACTGGTACCGGCGAAGATTTGGCGTGGAACTGGACGCTGAGAAGGAGGTCATTTCTCTCATCGGGGCGAAAGAGGGCATAGGCCACGTCGCATTCTGCTTCCTTGACGCCGGCGACGTAGCACTGGTTCCCGACCCTGGATACCCCGTTTACGCCATGGGCACCCTGTTCGCGGGCGGCGAGAGCTATATGCTGCCACTGAACGAGGAGAATAACTGGCTGCCGGACCTCGACTCGATACCCGGCGATGTGGCGGCTAAGGCCAAGCTGCTCTGGCTCAACTATCCGAACAACCCAACGGGCGCAGTAACGGACCTTGACTATTTTGGGAAGGCCATAGAATTCGCGAAGAAGCATGATATAGCCATCATGCACGACGCCTGCTACACGGAAGTGGCCTACGACGGCTACAGGCCTCCGAGTTTTCTCCAGGCTGAGGGGGCGATGGAAGTAGGAATCGAGTTCCATTCGCTGTCGAAGTCCTACAACATGACAGGCTGGCGAATCGGGATGGCCGTGGGGAACGCCGAGATGATAGACGCCCTGCTGACCATCAAATCGAACCTGGACTCGGGTGTGCCACAGGCAGTGCAGCACATGGCCATCGAGGCCATGAAGCGTCCTTTAGAGTCGGTTGATGAGCGAAATGCCATTTATCAAGCCCGCCGCGACCGGGTCGTGCCCGTTCTCAAGGACATGGGAATGAAGGTCGAGTCGCCCAGGGCTGGCCTCTACATATGGGCGGGAGTTCCTGAAGGCTATACCTCCGCCGAGTTTGCGGAAAAGCTCCTGGAGGATACCGACGTCCTTATGATTCCGGGAGGCAATTACGGCGCCGCGGGTGAGGGCTATGTACGACTGTCGATTACGCTCCAGGATGAGCTGATTGACAAAGCCCTCGATCGAGTATCAGGTTGGCGTCCGTAGCCGGAGTGTGCGGTTTGGCTACCATTCTGTTGTATAAGTGCGCCATTTTGGGGTATAATGTCCGGCAATAGTCGAATCCCCGCGAACGGGAGGACCTGAACCATCGCCCGAGGAATGATACCGACGGCCCGCAAGACCGAGCGCTCATTACTGGTCAGCGCGCAGGTCTTTCGACGTCGTGAAGCGCTGCCAATGCGAGCCTCCCTGGCGGAGCTGGCCGACCTTGCACGGACAGCCGGAGCCAAGGTAGTTGGTTCGATCACTCAGCGGCTCAGCAAGCCCACTCACTACTACTTGGGCAAAGGCAAGCTGGAACAGCTCAAGAAAGCCGTTGCCGCAAAGCGTATCGACAGCGTCATCTGTGATGACGAACTGACGCCTACCCAGCAACGGAACCTCGAACGCGCTCTGGAGGAGAAGGTCAAGGTCATCGACCGGACGGCTCTTATCCTGGACGTGTTCGCCACGCGCGCCCAGACGCGTGAAGGCCGCCTTCAGGTTGAGCTCGCCCAGCACGAATACCTCATGCCCCGTCTTGCCGGCCAGTGGTCGCACCTCGAACGGCTGGGTGGCGGCATTGGCACGAGGGGCCCGGGAGAGTCGCAGATTGAGACCGACCGGCGCCTGGTCCGCAATCGAATTCAGCGCATACGCAAGGAACTGGACCAGGTTAGCCGCCAACGCGACCTCTATCGTTCGAGAAGGCGCAACGAGGGTATTCCCGTCGTCAGTCTGGTGGGATATACCAACGCAGGCAAGAGCACGCTGCTAAACAGTCTCTCAGAGGCCGGCGTTGTCGCGGAGGACAAGCTGTTCAGCACTCTCGATCCAGTCACCAGGAAGGTCCGGCTCGAATCAGGCAGGGAAGTCCTGTTCACCGACACGGTGGGATTCATCCAGAAGCTCCCTCCGGCAATCGTAGCCGCGTTCAGGGCAACCTTGGAGGAGATCAGAGAGGCACGGCTGATAGTGCATGTGGCGGACATTTCGAATCCCAACCTGGAAGTTCACATCGAAGAGGTCGAGAGTATCCTGGGAGACCTCGACGTTGTCGACAAGCCGACCATTTTGGCGCTCAACAAGACCGATCTGCTTCCATCCGCAAAGACTTCAGATAATGGTGACGGGGCCAGGTCGACTCTCGACTTTGAAGATCCGCCCCCTGGGGTCGTCCTCATCTCAGCGGTCGAGCGTAGTGGACTCGACGCACTCCTTGAAGAGGTCGAACGGCTTATTGGCGTCGACCAACCGGCAGTAACACCTGTCGCGACCCCCTGAAAGAGGCCCCTTTTCGCGTGGGGATGCTGGTGTATGTACTCCGGTGTGAGAAAAAGGCCTCTAAAGTCGCCTCGAAGATAACCAACTCCACTCAAGGTCCAGGCTGCCAACCGTTGACTGGAAACATCGGTGGGGGGCGCTAGAGGGCGCGGTCGGGGAGAGAAGAGGGTTCTCAACACAAGATTCCATAAGTTCGCACTATAAATGTTATGTAACGTTCAGCATTGGTTATGTAGGTGCTGCGGCGCTATTTGACATAACTATGGACGGCCTGAAATTATTGCCCCGGAATCGATACCACCATCATTTCCGCGTTCAGCAGCCCTCGCAACAGGTCCAGCTCGAATCGTCCTGAGTCGTCGCCGTCGACGTGGACCCTCTGAATGCGGGCCGTCTGCAGAAAGTGGTCCCCATCCGGCCCGACGACCATGACGACGCGATCCTTGAATCGGTCCACGGCGGCGCCGAGCTGCAGCAGCATCTTGGAGGAGCGTGAGGAGGCCACGCCGGGAGTCGATACCACCCGGCTCGGCCCGGCCATAACGACGATTGCTCCTCCGCACTTGTCTATCTCGCTGGACCACTCCGCACTGAGCGGCGAGGAATCGATAGGATCTATTTCGACGATTCCGTGCGGGACGCTGAGGTCGTCCAACATGCGAACGATGCGGTCGGCTACGGCGCCGGCGCCGGAGTGAGCTACGAGGAGTCTTCCATTGCCCGGCCCTCGGTCCGCTCGCGGCTGCGTATCGTGAGTGGCGCGATTCTCAGGTGCAGTTCGGGCCGGTTCACGCGCAGGCTGCGACTCCTTTCCAGCCTGGACGGCGACAGGCTGCTCATCCGCGTCCGACAGCCCGGCAAGGCTGACGTAGTATGAGTCGCGTACCTCCGTGACGATGCCAATCAGTACTCCGTTACCCACTACGATTCCCAGGAATTCCGAAGCGAGTTCTTCCGGAATGCCAACGTCGTCCACGATGACTCCCGATCCCTCGTTTGGACCAGGAATTTTCTTGCCGTCCAGAAGCTCATAGAACTTTTTGAAGGTGTCTGGGCCCATCACCGCTTCAATCTGCGCCTTCGTGTCCGCGCCCGCGGCACGTGATCCCAACTCCGTGAGCGATATGCGCGGGTCGCTGTAGCCTCCCTCAGTAAGCCCGTACTTTGCCGACGAATTAAGCTTCATCGTGAACGCGCTGCTGGAGGGTGTCGTACCCAGGGACTTGGCAAGTCTCACTCGGTCGAAGGCAAGTCCCGCGTTGTTATCCTGAATCGATTGCGCGATTTCAAGCACATCAGAAAGGCGGTGTTGAGGGTAAGGACGAGATACCCTGGTACGTTTTTTCATAGTGGATTGTGCCGTTTCTGCCATGTTCTTCCTGCCTGAAAAATATGAATATCGTTTTCACGAGTGTTTTCAGTATGTCTGAAAATAAGTGTAATTGAACTGATTTGTGCGAGAAAGATTCCTTGAAATGTTTTCAATCCACGTTATCACGAGGTGCATGCATGGTCAATAGTCTGGAGAGGGTCGCTCATCGGAACTCTTCGCTTGGCGTGTATCAGCGTGCGTAAGCCTGTGGATAACTCTTTGTGCGGCGAGCCGTTGAATATGGTGACGGGTCTTCGCCCGCCCGTACTATCTCACGAGGTTGCGCAGACCCCTGTTCGCTGAGAACCAAATGCGTACGTGGTACTATGACAGCATAGGTCAATTCGGCCTCAAGAAAGGACACTCCAGCGTTATGAAACATCGGGCAATCAAGACGGTCGCCTATGCCGCAGTCACGTTTCTCCTGGCAATTGGCCTCGGCTGTGGCGCGATCGGCGGAGGAGATGACCCCTCGGCCGGTACCCTACCCGCCCAGCCGACCCCTGACCTGGAGAAAATTGTCGGAGAGATAGTCTCCAAGATGCACGAGGATGCAACGTCCGAGGAGATCGAGGCTCTCGTGCGGTCAACGGTATCCGAAGCCCTCGAGGTCCATGAGAACTCGACCGATGCCCCGCTGTTTCCCAATGTGGTCGTCAATGATGACGACATTGTGCCTCCCAAGCACATTCCAACCGACCTTGACGTTATCTGGGAGGCTTGGGAGCACCTGAACCGAGACTATGTCGACCGCGAGAAGATTGACCCCGAACTCGCAACGGAGTTCGCGATCAGGGGAATTACCAGCACACTGGGGGACCCTCAGACCTCTTACGTTCGCGCGGATGTGCTCTCCGGCCAATTCGGCGATGTGTTTGAAGGCGAGTTTCAGGGCATCGGGGCCTTCGTCGAGATGAATGCCAGAGGGCACCTCGTGATCGTCTCTCCAATCGAGGGAGGACCGGCCGAGCTGGCCGGGATCAAGCCCGGCGACATCATCCTCGAGGTCGACGGAATCAGCCTTGAGGGTCTTTCCACACTTGAGGCAGTCTCGAAGATCAGGGGTCCCAAGGACAGCATCGCCCAGCTGCTGGTGAAGAAGCTGGGGCAGATCGACCCCATAATCGTCGAGGTGAAGCGCGCGGTTATTCCCTTGACGAGCGTGCGACTCCGAAGTGAGCCGGGTGACAAATTCATGCACATTCGCCTGACGGACTTCTACCCGCAGACGGCAGAGAAACTCCGGCAGGTTATCGAGCGGGAGTTGGAAGCGGGGGCCGAAGGGCTGATCCTCGACCTCAGAAGCAACGGTGGCGGCCTGCTCTCCGCAGCGGTTAACGTGGCAAGCCTCTTCGTGGAGGACGGTCTTGCCCTCTACGTCGTTGACGCCAACAAGCGCCGTACCGACTATCCCATCAAGACGGAGGACCGGGAGTTCCTGACGGATATCCCAATGGTGGTCCTCGTCAACGGAGGCAGCGCCAGCGCTTCCGAGATCCTGGCGGGCGCCCTCCAGGACCATGACCGCGCCATGCTCATCGGCGACACTACGTTCGGCAAGGGCAGCGTCAACTGGCTTCGCCGGCTCAGCAATGGCGCAGGCCTGTATATCACCGTCGCCCACTGGTACACCCCCGACGGGAGGCTCATCCAGGGAGAGGGTGTCGCGCCGGACATCGAGGTTACCAGCCGTGACGCCCAGAAGGCCGATGTTGAACAGCTACGCAGGGCCATCGAAGAGTTGGAAACCATCGTGGGCGGTGGTTCGATCGAAGTGGACGGAAGTTCCTAAAGGCATGTCCCATGGTTGGCAGCAAGACGTTTGCGGTTAATCGAAAGGCTCGGTACGAGTACGACATCCTCGACAGCATCGAGGCAGGCCTCGTGCTGGTCGGCACGGAGATCAAGGCGATTCGGGAAGGGCGGGCCAACTTCAGCGATGCATACGCGCGTCCCATTGACGGCGAAATATGGCTCATGAACGCCCACATTTCTCAGTACTCGGCTTCCGCAGAGAACAACCATGATCCGAAACGTCCGCGCAAACTCCTCTTGCACAAGGACCAGATCATCCGGCTTACCCGGCAGGTGAATGAGAGAGGCCTGACCCTGGTGCCCCTGAAGCTCTACTTGAAGCGGCAGAGGGCGAAGGTCGAAGTGGGAGTGGCCAGGGGACGGAAGCGCTTTGACAAGCGTCGAGCGCTCATCGACCGAGAGCGGGAGAAGGAAGCCCGGATGGCCATACGCCGAGCTCGTTAACCGATACGGGCCGGAGCAGTTCAACGCCCCGGCCCGTGCGGAAGGTTCCTAGAGTTTCTCCAAGCCTAGTTGTTGCTGGAAGGATACCCCACCCTCTTGACCTCGATCGTCTCGCCTGGCGCCAGCGCGACGCGATGAACGTTGATGCCCAGCTTGAGCAGCCAGTAGCCCAGGGTCGCCTTGCTCACGCCGAGCTCGTCGGCCGTGGCAGTTAGACCATACTCAGTCACCATCTGCGGCAGCATCTTCTCCAACGGCTGCTGGAACTTCTCCTCAACGGCGATCATCTTCTTGGTTTTTCTCCTCATCATCACTCCTCCCACAAGGTACTGTAGTCTCATGCTAAGCCTACGGCAATCGCGGTGTCAATTCGTTTTCTATCACTTTTCCAAGAATTTCAAAGGGTTTCAGGCTCAGAAAGAAGTCAGCACCTTGCCCATCTTTTCAACTAACCCTCATGCGCGCCGAAGTGCGAGACCTTTCCTTTGACAGAGGCCAAGCGTGCAACCATAACGACTTTACACGCGAAATAGCCGATACAAACGATATTGTGGTACCGTTGACTGACGCCGAACAAGCCTGCTACCCTCAAACCCTGATGCGAGGACGGCACCTTGATTGCAAGAGCGCTGTTCTCCCTGTAGGAAAGGGAGCTTTATTGGTGTTCACTCGATTGATTGGGCTGCTCCGGGAGGTTCGCTGTCAGCATGGCAGGGAACACGCGACCGTTGCCGTGCTCCTCGAACGGGGCCTCCGCCCTCCCCTAGCGGGAAACGCTACCCCCGGGGGCTTTTTCATCTACAGCCGCGCATCGACGGAGGAAGTGCAAAGCGCGGCCGAGGAGGCCCTGCGACGGCTGCAGGCAGGTCGGCGAGATCTGGCGGTCTCTCCGTACTGTGGAACGAACATCCTGGTTGCGGCTCTCATCGCCTTGCTCATATCTTCCGTACTCAGGGGCCGCTCCAAGAGCGTCTTGAAAGGCGTCTCTTCGCTAACGCTGGGGATCATGGGCGCTATGGTTCTCAGGAGGCGCGCGGGAGAACTTGTCCAGGAACACCTCACTACCCTACCCGACTCCGACGGCGTTTCGGTCCGCCAGGTGAAGGGTTTTCGGATCGGCGGCGTGACCGTGCACTGGGTTGGAACTGGACCGACCCTGTAACTATTCAGACTTCATGAGACTGCTCGACACACACAGCCCACCGTCATTCCGGCGAAGAGCTTGCCCCGTACTCCGATACGGGGCCGGAATCCAGAAGGGCGGGGAGCTTCGCCTCACGAAGTCTGAACACTCACCCGACCCTTTTTTGACTTGATAGCATCGCGCGGGCATTGCTACACTTGCCTATATAGGATGTCCCTGTAGCTCAGTTGGACAGAGCGGCTGCCTTCTAAGCAGCGGGTCGCGGGTTCGAATCCTGCCAGGGACGCCATGTCCACCTAATCCTCTCCTTCCGCTTGGCCTTGACGGTGCTGTGCCACAGGTCTTGCCTTTGGCGACCTCGACCTTGAAGCAAGGCGGCTTGTTCTCCCGGCCGCAGCAGGCGCCACTTTGCATTCCGGCCTACAGCGTGTAGAGTATGGGCAACTCAAGGGCTGCACTTAGAGGGGGAAACTATGGACACAGCAAGAGTCTTCTTTATGGGCGCGGCATACTTCTTCTGGGTACTGGCTGTCATTATGCTGGTTAGCTCAGTGTTTTCGGGCGGTGTCATCTTCTGGACTGCGGTTGGACTGTTCATCGTGGGCCTGGTTTTCTTCGTGCTGAACAAGGTAACAGCCAGGAAGTGACCCTGCCTCAAGCCGTGTATGCGGTACTTGAACACGGTAACACCGAACGGTCTCTCGGCCTCGTGAATTAGGGGAAGCTACTTGACATGCCAAACCGACTGATCCACGAGTCGAGTCCCTACCTGCGCCAGCACGCCAACAACCCTGTCGACTGGTACCCGTGGGGGTCTGAGGCCCTCGAACGCGCCGTCCGCGAGGATAAACCGATCCTTCTTAGCGTGGGGTATTCCGCGTGCCACTGGTGCCACGTCATGGAGCGGGAGTCGTTCGAGGACGACGCCATCGCCGCCCTGATGAACGAGCACTTCGTCTCCGTCAAGGTAGACAGGGAAGAGCGCGCGGACATCGACTCGATCTACATGGCGGCGGTCCAGGCGATGACGGGCCAGGGTGGATGGCCGATGACGGTCTTCCTGACGCCGGACGGCAAGCCGTTCTATGGAGGCACCTACTTCCCACCCGACGAACGGGGAGGCCTGCCCTCCTTCCCCCGCGTGCTGACCACGATGGCGGACGTATACCGTAATCGCAGAGGGGACGTCGCCAATACCACGGCGCAGTTGGTCACGCACATGCGGCAGATGACCCGGAGCGCGCCCGGCATCGAGCCACTGACCGACGTCATCATGTCCGATGCGGTGCGAGAGCTGCGTAAGCAGTTTGACGACTCGTACGGTGGGTTCGGACTGCAGCCCAAGTTCCCTCAGCCGATGACCCTGGAGTTCCTGCTTCGTCAATACCTCCGCACCGAAGACCCCTCCGTACTCGAAATGGTGGAGTTGACCCTTGATCGTATGGCGCGTGGCGGCATCTACGATCAGCTGGGTGGAGGGTTCCACCGGTACTCGACCGATACCTACTGGCTCGTCCCCCACTTCGAGAAGATGCTCTATGACAACGCGCTCCTGGCAAGGCTGTACCTCCACGCCTACCAGGTCACGGGGAACCCCATGTACCGCAGGATCGTCGAGGAGACGCTGGACTACGTCGTTCGGGAGATGACCTCGCCTGAGGGTGGGTTCTACTCTGCTCAGGACGCGGACAGCGAAGGGGAGGAAGGGAAGTTCTTCGTGTGGAGGCCGGAGGAGGTCTCCGAGGTGCTGGGCAAGGATAGAGGCACGTTCGTCAACGACTTCTATGGAGTGACGATCCACGGCAACTTCGAGGGGCGGAGTATTTTGCACATTCCAACTCCCCTGCCCGATTTCGCCCGTGCCGTCGGTATGGACGAGGCGACGCTGGAGGAGCGGCTGCGGGAGTCACGGGACAAGCTGATGGAGCGACGCGGGTCGAGGGTGGCGCCGGAGCGTGACGACAAGGTCCTCACGTCGTGGAACGGGCTCATGCTTGCCGCCTTTGCCGAGGCGGCCGCCGTTCTGGAAAGGGACGACTACAGGGAGGTTGCCCTTTCGAGCGGCGCTTTCCTGCTCGACAACCTCGTGGACGAGTCCGGGCGGCTGCTGCGCACCTACAAGGACGGGCAAGCGAAGCTGTATGGCTACCTCGAAGACTATGCTTTCCTGATCGACGGGCTGTTGCTCCTGCACGAGGCCACCTTCGGCGAAAGGTGGTTGGATGCCGCTTTGGAGCTTGGCGGGTCGATGGTCGATCTGTTCTGGGATGATGCCTCCCAGCAGTTCTATGACACCGGGTCGGACCATGAGGAACTGGTCATCCGACCTCGCGACCTGACTGACAACGCGGCTCCGGCGGGAAGCTCGATGGCGGTAAGCGTCTTGCTCAGGATGGCCGTCCTGACGGGCGACTCGGCGTACAACTCGAAGGCGGCCACGTCCCTACGGTCCGCCAATGCGGTGATGCAGCGCTTTCCAACCGCAGCCGGTCACTGGCTGGGGGCACTGGACTTCTACCTGTCCAAGGTCAAAGAGGTCGTCATAGTCGGCGAGCCGGACAGTCAGGCTACGGGAGACCTCGTTGGAGAGGTATATCGGAATTACTTGCCCAATAGAGTGTTTGTGGGTACGAACGAAGAAAATCAGGACTCCGGATCAGACCTTCCGTTGCTGCATGAGAGGCCGCAAGTCGGTGGACGCCCCACCGCGTACGTTTGCGAGAACTACGTCTGCCGGCTTCCCGTGAATGACCCAGCAGAGCTGGCGAAACAGTTGGTGGGCTGAGACTTATACCAATTCGTTTTGAATACACCATGAATTGGCTGTGACACAGCCAACTCACCCGTCATTCCCGCGAAGGCGGGAATCCAGAAAGTCCCGTCGTCAGTCGAGAATACGGCCTCATCACACCCAATTGGAATTAGATACTATTTCAAAGCCATGTACGTTGGCAGAGAATCGCCCTTCGACCAGCTCAGGGCGAACGTGTTTTTCTCTGAGTTCATGAGTGGAGAACACTCGTCGAAGCGTATTTTGAGATGGTCTCTCTACGGCCAGCGGAGATTGCTGCCGTCGTAGGCCTCTTCTAAGAAGGATGTCATGAAGGCCGTCCGGTAGTCGAAGGGCTGAGGCAACGCTTCGAACTTGAGAAGGTGGTCGTAGAGCGCCTTCCACTGCTCGTCCGTCATGTGACCGAGGCCGTGTTCGTCCGTCACTGGGCCGGTTGCGTCGGCAAGTTCCGTGTTCAACATGAATGACTGGTGCGCTCGGTCCTCCTTGGGCGCGAACTTCATGATGATGTCGAGGGTCTTCTCCGGTTCCTCGAAGGCGAACTCGACGCCCTTGAGGGTCGCGCGAAGGAACCGAGCGACGACATCGCCTGAATCTTGGGTATAAGCTTCCGTAGCGATATATGTTAGGCCCATGTTGGGGACGTCATAGTCTGCAGGGTCCCACAGGACGACCTCGTGCCCAAGGTTTCTCACGACATTCGGCTCGTTGGACTTGAACACCGCTAGAACATCGACTCTTCCCTCCGTCAAGACCCTGGGATCAAAGCCGACCTTGACCTCGTTGACCTTGTCTCGGTCCACACCGGCGGTTTCGAGCATTGCCAGGTAGTCGGGAGGTACGGATATCTTGTAGCCGAAGGTGCGGCCTTCCCAGCCTTTCAGGTCGTCGATGCCGGAGTCTTCCAGGGCGATATAGGCCTGCTGCCCCTTCTGTCCAAACAGGGCGAACGCGACGATGGGCAGTTCAGGGTCGGAACGACGTTTAAGTACGGAGGTTGCGGCGGCGGTGGTCACGTGGACATCGCCGGCAACGAGCAGCTTGAGGTGCTCGCCGCTGCTTGCATGGCGAATCTCAACGTCGAGGTCCTGCTCGGCGAAGTACCCCTGCTCCTGCGCGACGTAGGCGGCGACGAAGGGCAGGTTGGCCTGGGGCTTGAAGCCGGCCATGAACACGACCTTGTCACGGGGAGCGTCCGCTTCGTCATCGCCACAGGCGACGGCAAAGACAGCCGTGACAAGGAGAATCAAGAGGAGGATGCGAATCATGCCCCGAATTCTACACGATTGCGCTCACCATAACCTGAAAGAGAAGAGAAACTGACGAGCATCTCCACTAGAGGACGGGGCCTGATTGTTGGGAGTCGTGCCAGAAGAGGACGCGTCGTTCGACAAGCGCGGTGATGCCTGTCAGCCCGAGGCCGATGCATGCGAGGACGGCGATGGCGGAGAAGAGCGTCGGCATGTCGATGTTGTGGTGCGCGACGATGATGACGCTGCCGAGACCGCGGTCGCCGGTGAACCACTCCCCCACCACCGCGCCGATTACCGAGAGTGGCACGGCGATGCGAAACGCCGCGAAGACGTATGGCAGCGCGCTCGGGGCCCTCAGCTTGAACAGGACCTGCGTGTCACCGGCGTCGAGGAGACGAAAGAAGTCCAGCGTCGTGGGGTTTACCGACCGAAGTCCGACGAAGGTGTTGACCATCACCGGGAAGAAGGTGATGAGGGCGGCGATCATCATCTTTGGGAACGAGCCGAAACCAAACCAAATCACAAAAAGTGGCGCAATGGCGACGATGGGCGTGACCTTTATGAGCAGCGCGATGGGGTAGACGGTACGCTCGAACAGACGCGAATGGGCCATGACTCCCGCCGCCAGAACTGCCACTATGCTGCCCATGGCGAAGCCTCCGAGGGCCTCCACAAGGGTGATGAGTCCGTGGAACAGGAAATAGCCGAGGTCGTCGAACAGGCGCGAGCCAACGGCGCTGGGTGTCGGCACGAGGTAGTCTGCGACGCCGCTGAGGCGTACTGCCAACTCCCATGCGACTCCCAAGAGCAAGAGCGCGATAAGTGGCAGGACGGCGCGGCGCGAGTACCTGACAACGGTCGGGATGAGCCTGCCCTGAACGGACCGGCCTTCATCGGACGCAGCTTCGAGCCGTGTGGAACTAGACGGCAATTGACTCATCCGTTGTCCTCTTGAGCAGACCTCGCACCTTGGCCGTATGGTCTCCGAATACTTTCGACTCCTCCATTGATTGCACTCTTGGACGCGGCATCCCGATATCGACCACGTCCACGACCTCTCCCGGACGAGGCGAAAGCACGACCACCCGGTCGGACAGCATGACAGCCTCCGCGATGCTGTGGGTAACGAAGAGGACGGTGGTCGGTCGTTCCTCCCAGATGCGGAGGAGTTCGTAGCCCATGTCGGTGCGAGTCATTTCATCGAGGGAACCGAACGGCTCATCCATCAGCAGGACTCGCGGGCGCGCAGCAAGCGCACGGGCGAGGGCTACGCGCTGCTTCATGCCGCCGGATAGCTGGTAAGGATAGGAGCCATGGAACCCGTCCAGCCCGACCTTTGTCAGCAGCGTGGCGACTTCACGAGGGTATGTATCTCCGTTAGAACCCCCGCGCAGTTCGATTGAAAGCGCCACGTTCCCTGCCGCAGTGCGCCAGGGCAAGAGGGCAGGGTCCTGGAATACTGCGCCGAATTGCCGTTGCCGTCGAGATTCGTCCGGCGAGGAACCGGCAACGCGGACACTTCCCTGCGTGGGAGTGATCAGGCCGCCGACTATGCGGAGCAGGGTCGTCTTGCCGCACCCGCTCGGCCCGATGATGGACACGAACTCGCCCTCTTGGATGTCGAGGTCTATGTCCGAAAGTGCGGCGACGCGAGTCTCGCCCCTGCCGTAGTGGTGATTGAGCCGGCGAATGGAGATGTGGGGAGTATTAGCGGTCTCGACTGTGCTTCGCCTGCCCTTCCGTCCGGAGGTCTCCATTGCGTCTTGCACGGTATATCAACTACTCCGATGAACCGCTGCCATACTGTATCTTCGCCTTGACAAGGACGACTGCGCCTACGGCGACCACGGCAATCGCGTTCGTCCAGTCCTGCTGCGAGAGTCCTATCAGAAGGGCTGTTCCGACGAAGAAGCCTCCGCCCGCAAGACCCGGATTTCGCAGGACTGCCAGTATGACCAATCCCAAAGGCAGTCCGACGAGAATTCCGAAGGGGGCGAGTCCGGCGGAAGCGCCTATGGCGGTTGCCATGCCCGTGCCTCCTGACCTCTTCCCGATCACGGGGAATATGTGTCCTAATATGACCGCAAAGGCGGCGACGATTGGCGTCCACACCGGCAGCCCGTCGACCGCAAGCAGCGGAGCGGTGGCGATGACTCCCTTGGCGATATCCAGGGCGAATACGGCGATTCCGTACTTGGGGCCGACCTCCCTATAGAAGTTCGCGGCCCCGGGGTTCTTGGTGCCGATCGCACGGATGTCGACACCGGCCACCCTGGCAACGATGTCGCCGAAGGAGACCGTGCCGAGCAGGTAGGACGCGATGGTCCAGACGGCAATTATCGCGATGTCAGTCATGGCTTGTTCGTCTGAATGTTACGTGGCCGTTGGTTAGCCATCTTGTCCCCTACCATTTTCCGGCAGGTTGTAGCTGATTGGTGTGGTGGAAACTTGAAAGACGGTGTAAACTGGCCCGTTCGGCGCGCCGTTGAAGTGAGCATCACCATCTGCGAAAATACCCGTCGCGTTCGCGCACAGCCTGTATAGTACCCCCCGAAACGAGGAAAGAAAACATGACAGCTACCCCCACCGTCGATCCCACCCTTCTCAGCACGCTTCGATGGCGAAGCATCGGTCCCCACCGTGGCGGCAGAGTCGTCGCAGTTGCGGGACATCCGACAGAGCTGGCAACGTTCTATTTCGGCGCCGTTGCCGGAGGTGTGTGGAAGTCCGACGACAGCGGTACCTACTGGCGGAACATCTCCGACGGGTATTTCAGTTCCGCGGCCGTCGGCGCAATCGCGGTTTCGTCGTCCGATCCCAACGTCATATTCGTGGGGACCGGCGAGGCGTGCCCGCGCGGCAACGTCTCAGCCGGTGACGGCGTCTACCGCTCCACGGACGGAGGCAGGACGTGGACTCATGTGGGCCTGGAGGCAACCAAGCACATCGCTCGCGTTCGGATACATCCAACGAATCCCGACATCGTCTACGTCGCGGCGCTGGGCGATATCTTCGGCGACAGCGAAGAGCGTGGTATCTTCCGCTCGACGGACGGCGGGGAATCGTGGGAGCGCGTGCTCTTCGGGGACGAGAGGAGTGGCGCGGCCGATCTGACGATGGACCCGAACAATCCGCGAATCATGTTCGCGGCCCTGTGGGAGGCCCGACGCAAGCCTTGGAATTTTTCCTCCGGCGGGCCGGGCAGCGCGCTATACAGGACGACGGACGGCGGCGACACGTGGGAGTGCATCAGCGGGAACAAGGGGCTTCCTGGGGGCATCAAGGGTCGCATGGGCGTCGCCATATCGCCCGCGAGGGACGGTCGCGTCTGGGCGATCATCGAGGCCGAAGACCGGGGTCTCTACCGGTCCGACGACTTGGGCGAGACGTGGGAGCTCGTATCGGGCGATCCGAAGCTCATCCAGCGACCGTGGTACTACTGCCACGTATTCGGCGATCCCCAGGACTCCGAGACCGTGTGGGTCCTGAACCTCAAGTGCTGGAAGTCGACCGACGGAGGGCGCACCTTCAACGAGGTGTCGATGCCTCACGGCGACAACCACGACCTGTGGATCGACCCCACGAACACGAAGCGCTTGATACAGGGGAACGACGGCGGGGCCTGCGTGTCCTTCAACGACGGGGACTCGTGGTCGACGATCTACAATCAGCCGACAGCGCAGTTCTACCGGATGGACGCCGACAACGACTATCCCTATCGCGTGTATGCGACGCAGCAGGACAACAGCGCGATAAGCACTGCCAGTCGCGACATCGAGAAGGGGGCTATCCTCTATGCCGACAGCTACTTCGTCGGCAGCTCGGAGAGCGGGCAGATAGCGGTCCATCCCGACGACTCCAACGTCGTCTTCTCCGGCGCGATCGGCAGTTCCTCCGGCGGCGGGGACTCCCTGCACCGCTACGACCACAAGACGGGCCAGAGCAAGATCGTCTCGGTCTGGCCGGAATTCGTCTACGGTCAGGGTGTGAAGGACCACAAGTACCGATTTCAATGGACATACCCCATCGTCTTCTCTCCGCACGACTCCGGGACGCTGTACGTGGCCGCCGAGACGGTGTTCCGCTCGACGAACGAGGGGCATAGCTGGGAGGCGATCAGCCCCGACCTGACGCGAAACGACCGCTCGAAGATGGAGGCCTCCGGCGGGCCGATCACGAAGGACACGACCTTCGTGGAGAACTTCGGGACGATCTTCGCATTTCAGGAGTCGCCCCACGAGCCGGGAGTATTCTGGGCGGGTTCGGACGACGGACTCGTTCATATTTCGCGCGACGGCGGTGACACGTGGGACAACGTTACTCCCCCCGATCTGCCGGAGTGGTCAACCATCGCCATCATCGAGCCTTCGCCGCACGATCCGGGGGCCGCATACATTGCGGCCCATCGCTACCGGCTCGCGGACAACACTCCCCTGCTCTTCAAGACTTCGGATTATGGCGCAACATGGCAGCGGATTACCGACGGCATACCGGAGAGCGAGTACACGTGGGTCATCCGGGCGGACACCGAGCGAGAGGGCTTGCTCTACGCCGGTACCGAGATGGGCATCCACGTCTCATTCGACGACGGCGAGTCATGGCAGTCGCTGCAGGGCAACCTGCCCGTCGTCGCCGTGCACGATATGAAGATCAGGGGCAACGAGCTTGCCGTGGCCACTCATGGGCGCTCGTTCTGGATTCTCGACGACCTGACGCACCTGAGGCAGACGCCCGACGTGGCAGGCGGTTCCGGTCTCCACCTGTTCAAGCCGGCAAGTGTCGTACGCAGCGCCTATCAGATGACGTCCGGACGGTCATCGGGAGACGGCAAGAAGTACATGCTGCGTCTGGGGTCGGCGGCCACGTGGGTAGAAGAAAAGGACGAGAACGAGCAGGCGCACTCCATCTTCCTCGACGCGGGGAACAACCCACCGACGGGGGCCATTTTCCACTACAACGTCGGTGACGATTCCGCTGACGACGCGGTCCTGACCGTGTCGGATGGCGATGGCAACGTCGTGCGGACCGTTCGGCCCAAGCCTTGCGGCTACGACGATATGTCCGAGGCGGAAAAGCCCGCGGGGCCGTTCCTTCCCGTGAAGGAGGGCATGAACCGGTATATCTGGGACATGCGCTACGACCAGTCGTCCAAGGTTACGGAGGACGGTGCCAAGTCCGGGGCGATAGAGGGTCCGCTGGTGGTGCCGGGAACGTATACGGTCTCTCTCACGGTGGGCGGACAGACGGTGAGCCAGGACGTGACGATAGAGCAGGACCCGCGCGTGTCCACGTCGGCAGATGAGCTTGGAGAGCAGCTTGACCTTATGCTGCAGGTGCGGGACAGGGTCACCGAAGTCCACGACGGCATCAACCGCATCAGGAGCATACGCGGGCAGGTGGCGGGATGGGCGGAGAGGGCCGCATCCGTAGGCAAGGAGGATGCACTGTCGGAGATGACAGGCGGCCTGAACGAATCGCTCGACTCTATCGAGATGGAAATGATCCAGACCCAGGTCCTTGGCGAGGAGGGGCTCGACCGCATTGAGCTTCCCGCGGGCGCGGGGTTCAAATTGAAGGAACTCATGGCTGCGATATCCTCTGCGGATTCCGCTCCGACTACGCAGCAGCACGAGGTGTACGGCGTCCTCTCGGAGAGGGCCGGGAACGCCCTAGAGAAGCTGGAGCAGCTTGAGAGCGGCGACCTGCAGCGGTTTGTCGACACCCTGCATGAACTTGAGATCCCTGCGATCATCCCGAAGGCGTAGGGAGTGTTTCGCTCACGGGGCTTTCTCGGCGTAACGGCGGCGGACTTCCTGGTACGTTCGGCGTACCAGATGGGCAAGACGCCATTGCTACCCTTGTTTGCCGCGAGCTTGGGCGCGGGCGACGTGCTCCTGGGATTCATCGTGTCGGTCTCAACACTGACCGGCATGGTGCTCAAGCCGTTCGTGGGAATACTCTCCGACCGAACGGGACGCCGGATCTGGCTGCTCGCGGGAACGGCGGTGTTCGCCGGAATGCCCTTCGCCTACGGGTTCGTGGACTCGCCGGAGCAGTTGGTCGCTGTCCGTATCGTCCATGGGCTGGCTACGGCGATATACGGCCCGGTTACGCTTGCCTACGTGGTGGAACTTTCCGCATCCAGTCGCGCTGAGAGGCTGGGCTGGTTCTCCATGGCGAGGCATGCCGGGTACGTTGTCGGTCCTGCCGTTGCGGGCGTCCTGCTCCTGCGGCTGGATCCCGTGCAGGTCTTCACGATCGTCGGCCTGCTGAGCGCTGTCGCGTTCGTGCCGGTTGCCCTCCTTCCTGAGACGAAAATCTCGCAACGCGAGAAGAGGCCGCCACTGGTGAAACAGGTGGCGCGTGGGTTCTCCGTTGCGAGCCGCTCGTCCGGCGTGTGGCTGGCAGGCGGAATGAGCGCGCAGGTGCTGGTCGCCGAGTACGCGCTCAAGACATTCTTGCCCGTGTACGCCCTTTCAAAGGGCGTGAACATCGCGGTGGTCGGGGCGTATTTTGCGCTGCAGGAGGGCACGCATCTTGTCCTTACGCCCCTTGGCGGACGGCTCGGCGACCGGCTCGGCCACATGCCGACCGTTGCGCTCGGCATGGTTGCGATGGCGGTCGGACTTCTGACGTTGTCGCTGGGGCATGACCCTGTCACGTTCGTTCTCTCGGCCGTTCTCATCGGCGTGGCGCAAGCCCTCGTGTTCCCCTCCGCCCTGGCGTCGGTCTCCACTGCAGTCAGCGAACGCGATCTTGGGGCCTGCATGGGCGTGGTGGGAGCGATGAAGAACTCCGCGAAGGTGGCCGGCCCGATATTCGCCGGGCTTCTCATCCACCGCTTCGGCCTGGAGGTTACGCTGGCCTCGATGGGCGTGATGCTCATAGTCGTTGCCGTAGGCATCTACGCAGTCTGGAAGTCCGCGTTCCGGCGGTCGGACTCGCTCGCCATGGTCGCGGGGGACACGGCCACGAAGTAGCGTCCGGCGACAGTTGGCGTGAGTGTTCAGACTTCATGAGACCGCTCGACACACAACCCACCGTCATTCCCGCGAAAGCGGGAATCCAAGCCCCTCTCCTGTTCGCCGGAGCGGGCTAGAGCCTGCCCCGTTGCAGAACGGGGGTGAGGGCGTTCGACATACAGAGCCACCGTCATACCGGCGAAGGAACGTCACCCCGTACCACGATACGGGGCCGGTATCCAGAGGGGTGAGGTTGAGCATTGGTGTTTCATGCCAAGGTCTTCCCGCACGGTGAGTTACGCAAAGGTCTCCGTAGGCGGGAACCTAATCCCCTCTCCTGTTCGCGGGAGAGGGCTAGAGCCTGCCCCGTTGCAGAACGGGGGTGAGAGTGTTCCTCTTACCGAGACTGAACGTAACTGTTCAGACTTCATGAGACCGCTCAACACACACAACCCACCGTCATACCCGCGAAAGCGGGTATCCATAGGCGTGGGGGATCTTCCCCTCACCAACTCTGAACAACTACACCACTCGTAACTGTGCAGACTGTGTGAGATATGCAGGAATCGTCTGTCATTTTGAGGAGCGCAGCGACGAAGAATCTCCAATCTCTCCCCCGCCGGGGATACACGACCATCAATCTCCCCCGCCGGGGATACACGACCATCAATCTCTCCCCGCCGGGGATACACGACCATCAATCTCTCCCCCGCCGGGGGAGAGATACAGAGAGGGGGGTCTTCCCTACCCACCTCACCAACCCTGAACACTTACCATTCGCCCGGTTTGAAGCGTCCACCCTGCCCTTGTGATACGATTGAACCAATGGACTGCCCCATTTTCCGGCTCAGGTACGGACACAGGGAGATCTGCACAACGTGACTTGGCTGTGGAAAGTGCCTGACATGCGAACTCGCGTGGAGTTCGCCCGACGACACGCTCCGGGTGATCTTCTCACGATGATCGCCCGCTTTGTGGTCTACTACATTGCCCGAGTGCTCATTCTCGTCCTGAAGCCGGTGGACTATCTTGGCCAATCGCTCTTCAAGATAATCTTTCATCTCGGCAGGGTACTTGGTCTTTTCTATATCGGTGGACTCCTGTTCTTCATGCTCCTTTCGGCCTTGTGGATCCCCTTCTGGGGGATGCTGGTCGGGAGCAGTTGGCTTTGGCTCAACTACGGCTGGACGAGGCCGATCCTGTTCATTCCGGGGATGATATTGGCAGTGGCGCTCACCATCGTCCTGATGCTGGTGCCCGACCCCGAAAAGCAGCCGAGGTACGTGACCATCGCCCAGGAGTGGCCCCTGACGTGGAACCTGTGGTACCCGCCCCTCGTCTACTTCGAGGAGCACAACATCTGGGACCCCGACGTGAACCCCTACGAGGCTGACAGGCTGTTCAAGGTCCAGAAGGGCCAGATGTCCAAGAAGGCCGAGTCGGCGGTCGCCAAGAAGTATGACCCGGAGGGCTCGAGCTAGGGCATCGGGCTGGAACGGCGCCCTTCGACTGGCTCAGGGCGAACGGAAAAGGCCTCCGTCCCTCTCCACAAATGGGGGAGAAACTATGCGTGGGCCGGAGTTTTGCCGAGTCTTGAGCTACGCGAAGACGGGGAGCTGCTCGTAGGTGCCGCCTACTATGGGCTTCGAGTCGACGGCCATCCACTGGTCGAGGATCGAGGCGTACATGCCGCGATAGTCGTAGGTGTGCTGCAGGTCCTCGCCGTCGATCAACTCGGAGGGAGCCAGTGACGGGTACTCCGCGTACAGGCCGCCGTTGACCTTGTTCCCGATCAGGAATGCGCCGCCCCCTGCCCCGTGGTCGGTGCCGCTGCCGTTGTCCGCCACTCGCCGCCCAAACTCGGTGAACACCAGCATTGCCACGTTGTCGGCCTTGCCGTGGTCCTCAAGGTCCTGGAAGAAGTCCATGATCGCCCGCGAGAGATCGCCGATGAGCGTGGTGTGCGTGGGCGCCTGGTTCGAGTGCGTGTCGTAGTTGTTGTGGTTCGTGTAGAAGATGCGAGTCCCGACGTCTGCAAGGTGAACCCGCGCAACGTCCCTGAGGCCGCGCGCGATCTCGTTGCCGCCGTACTCGACCTCGGACTGGTACGTGCCCGGCACCGTCTTGAGGATATGCGCCCCGTCCAGCACGCCGAGTCCGGTCTCCGACAGGTAGTCCATCACGGCTCCCGTGCCGACGGCGGGCGCGTACATCTCCTTGAACCGTTCGAGCGTCTCGTTCCGGTCGTCCTCGTCGTCGAGACCCGTCATCAGTCCGTAGTTGTCGAGGTTGCCGACCGACGTGACGGGTACGCCCTTGGACACCAGCGCCTGTGGCAGGCCCCTCCCGAAGTTGACGGACGTGAGGACGTTCTCCTTTTCGGGGTCCAACTGGCCGGTGGTCATGCCCAGCCAACCCTCGGTCGAGATCTTTTCCGGCTCGCACGTGTGCCAGATGTACATGCTGCGGAAGTGCGACCGGCTGGAATTCGGGTAGCCGACGCCCTGCACTATCGCCAGCTTATCGTCGTCCCAGAACTCCTTGAGCGGGGCGGCGTTCCCATGGAACGCCAGGTCCTCATCGATGGGGATGAGGTTGTCCTCGGGGACGCCCAGAGTGGAACGGTGGTCGTAGTAGTGCGGGTCGGAGTACGGCACCACCGTATTCATAAAGTCGTTGCCGCCACTGAGCTGGACGACAACGAGAACCGGGTCTTCGTGGGTTGTTTTCGCGTGGCCGTTTCCGTTGCTTCCCATCGTTAACCCTCCCGTGTATGGGTGCTTAATAAGTCACATTACCACGAATTTCGCACGAACGGTACCCAATCGAACGGGAATTCTATCGGAATTCCATGAATCGGTCTAGCTGTTGTCAGCGAACGGGGGTGATGTAGGGGGTAGGACAGCCCTCACCCCCATCCTGCAATGGGGCAGGCTCTAGCCCTCTCCCGCGAACGGCAGAGGGGATTGGATTCCCGCCTACGCGGGAATGACGGTGGTTGGTGGGCTTGCAGGGAAACTGGCGGGAGCGTGAGGGAGTCGAACCCACCGTCCCGGTGGAAGCACCGGGACCAACGATTTTGAAGACCGCAGGGCCCACCGGAGCCCATCCACTCCCGCGAGGTGTGAGGGTAAGTGCGAAGACGCGGGCAGGAGGGCGCATTCAAGGCTCCCCTGCCCGTCTTTTTGCGTGTAGGTTAGCTGAGCGCCGCTTCCATCGCGCCCTTGAGCTTGCCTCGCGGCACTGCTCCTATGATGGTGTCGACGGGGCTGCCGCCCTTGAAGATGAGCAGCGTGGGGATGCTGCGCACACCGTACTTCATCGCCGACTGCGGACTCGCGTCCACGTCCAGCTTGGCGACCTTGATCCTGCCGTCGTACTCCTCGGAGAGGTCGTTGACGATGGGCGCGATCATCTTGCAGGGTCCGCACCAGTCGGCCCAGAAGTCCACGAGCACCGGGATGTCAGAGTTGATGACCTCGTCTTCGAATGTCGCGTCAGTTACTTCGGTTGGATGTGCCATGATTCCTCCAGTTGATTTGCTGGTGCGGGGTTGGGGTGGCTATTTCGCCGATTATCGCCGGTCCGTTTGCCGCACGAGTCCTTCTATAGTATTTGATGCTGCGTCAGGCGTGGGGATTTATCCTCCGACCGCCGACAGAGAAGGCATTCCCCTCAGTTTGTGGACGAGCCCAGGCAGCACGTCGAGCAGGTAGTCGACCTCCTCGTCGGTGTTGTCCATGCCGAGCGTTATGCGCAAGCTCCCCTGTGCCTGCTCTGCGGTCAGGCCGATGGCGGTGAGCACGTGTGACGGTTCGAGCGACGCCGATGAGCACGCGCTGCCGCTTGAGGCGCTGATTCCCGCCAGGTCGAGTCCAAGCAGGACAGGCTCGCCCTCGATGTGCTCGAACGACAGGTTGGCGTTATTCGGCAAGCGTTGAGTGCGGTGGCCGTTCAATCGGACCTTGTCGACACGCTCGAATATCGATTGCACGATCCGGTCGCGCAGCCTGCCCGTATGGGCGACAGCCTCGTCACGCTCGGCCTCCGCCATGCTCAACGCCACGGACGCGCCGACGATGCCGGGCACGTTCTCCGTGCCGGAGCGTCGCTGTCGCTCCTGTCCCCCACCCGTCTGCTGGGCCTCGAGGGGCGTTCCGCGACGCACGTAGAGAACGCCGACGCCCTTGGGGCCCTTGAACTTGTGCGCCGACAGGCTCAGCATGTCCACTCCGAGCGAACGCGCGTTGAGGTCGAGGTATCCCGCTCCCTGCACGGCGTCGGTGTGCATGACGATGGTGCGCCCTCGCCGCTTGGCCTCGGACGAGACCACCTTCGATATCTCCGGTATCGGCTGCACGGTGCCGATCTCGTTGTTGGCGTACATGATGCTCACAACGACGGTCCGGTCGGTGATCGCCCTGCCGACGTCGTCGGGATCGACCAGTCCGTCCGAATCGACGTCCAGGTACGTCACGTCGAAGCCCGCCTGTTCGAGGGAATGGCACGTGTGGAGCACAGCGTGGTGCTCGATGCCGGTCGTGATGATGTGATTGCCGGTGCTCTTGAGCGCGAGAGCCGCTCCCCTGATGGCCGTGTTGTCCGACTCCGTCCCGCCGCTGGTGAAGACCACTTCGCTCATGCGGGCCCCAAGCACCTGTCCAACCGTTTCGCGGGCGTCGTCAACGGCCTTGCGCCCCTCCTGGGCAAGCGTGTAGATGCCGGACGGATTGCCGAAGCTGACGCCGAAGTACGGCAGCATCGCCTCCAGCGCCTCGGGGCGCAAGGGAGTCGTGGCGGCATGGTCCATATAGATGGTTTTCGTCGAATTATCCATCGTTCAACCGGTGCCCACATTGTAGCACGGGGGGAGCCGCCGTATCAGTTGGATACTCTGGAACCGCGGCCTTTCCAAAATCGCAAGTGGACTGTCCCTTTCGTTCACCCTGAGCAGCGTTACGCCCCGAGCATGGGGCCGCGTATGAGAGAGTAACTGCCTCTCCAAGTCCGCTCCTTCTCTCCACTCTGCTCGCTCTGCAGTGAATCTCCTCCTCTTACCCCCTCTCCCGTCGTGGGAGAGGGCTGGGGTGAGGGTGATTCTTCCGTGTCACGCCCCCTTCTCTATGCAACGAACTTCAAAGACAGGACGCTATTTTCTGCTTGCCATCTCCTCTCCCCGTTGATACATTCGCCCTTCAGTCAGACATTGGGAGGCGAAGGCAATGGCGGTGTCGAAGAAGATCAAGCAGTTCATGGAGCAGGGATCGTGGATCCGGCGGATGTTCGAGGAGGGCATCGCCCTCAAGCAGCAGTACGGGGAGGAGAACGTCTTCGACCTGTCGCTCGGCAACCCGATCATGCAGCCGCCTCCTGAGTTCTACGACGAGCTCCGACGGTTCGCCAACGATCCTCCGCCTGGACTGCACCGCTACATGCCCAACGCCGGACACGTGGATACCCGCGCCGCCGTCGCCGATGAGTTGAGCAGGGAGACCGCCCTGCCCTTCACCGCCGACGAGATTCTCATGACGGTCGGGGCAGGCGGCGGGCTCAACGTCGTCATGCGCACCCTTCTCGATCCGGGTGACGAGGTCGTCATCTTCGCGCCATACTTCGTCGAGTACTTCTTCTATGCCGACAACCACGGGGCGACGTGCAAGGTCGTCCCGGCCGACGAGAATTTTCTACCCGACCTCGACGCGCTGGCGGACGCCATCGGCCCGAAGACCCGGATCGTCCTTACCAGCTCGCCGAACAACCCAACGGGAGTGGTGTACGGCCGCGAGGTGCTTGCCGAGATGGGCGAGGTGGTCCGCAAGCGCGAGGCCGAACTGGGAACGGAGGTGTTCCTCGTCAGCGATGAGCCCTATCGCAAGATACTGTTCGACGGCCTTGAGTACCCCCACATCTTCAAACACCACCCTCGCAGCATCGTCGCAACGTCGCACTCGAAGGACCTCGCGCTGCCGGGAGAGCGCATCGGGTTCATCGCCGTCAACCCTGAGTACGCCGACAGGGAGGAGCTCATCGATGGACTCACCTTCTGCAACCGGACGCTCGGTTTCGTCAACGCGCCCGCGCTGATGCAGCACATCGTCAAGAACCTGCAGTCGGTCACGGTAGACGTTGCCAAATACGAGGCGCAGCGCGACTTCATGCACGGCGCCCTCACGGACATCGGCTACGAGGTCGTAAAGCCGCAGGGCGCGTTCTACATGTTCCCGAAGGCCCCCATCGACGACGACGTCGAGTTCACGGGCATGCTCAGAGACAATCGCGTCCTGGTTGTCCCGGGAAGTGGGTTCGGTGGACCCGGCCACTTCCGCATATCGTACTGCGTCACCGACGCGACGCTGGAGGGTTCACTGCCGGGCTTCCGCGCGGCATTCGAGGCGGCGAGGTAGAAAGAACGAGGAACAGCGCGGCTATGACCGGCGTCCCTCCTGCCAATCAGGAAACACGTCATCCCAGGCACTCCGCACTTGCAAATATAGTATGCCGGTTCACCATGACTGCGCCATAAACTCGTGATACGCACCCGAGCCCTATCCGCCATTCCTCTGAAAATAACCCCGGTCAACCTCTGGTAGGGGCAACCCTTGTGGTTGCCCTTCTTCTGTGTCAACGCATTTTCATTGTCGGTAGCAGCCGACATGAACGATTCGTACGAAAATAGGCCGTAATACCCCACACTGTCATTCCGGCGAAGGCCGGAATCCAGAAGGGCGGGGAGGTTCACCTCACGAACCCTGAACACTCATCCTCAAGCTGATTGTCTTGACATGAGTCTGATAGACATCTGAAATCGTCTGCGTCCCTCTTTGTGGGTATCCAATAAGCCCCCGTTCACCCTGAGCCTGTCGAAGGGCTCACCACGAACGGCTTCGCCTGATCCATTAGATACCCCCTCAGGCAAAACTGTTCAGACTTCGTGAGAACGCCCAACACACACAGCCACCGTCATACCCGCGAAAGCGGGTATCCATAGGGGCGGGGAGGTTCACCTCATCAACTCTGAACAATTACAGGCGAAAGCGCCCACATACTCGCCCCGTCCCACAACACGCCGCCACCCCCTACGCAATACATTTCTACTTTCTGCCGAATCTACGGTCTCCCATCCGTACCCCGATTTGACGAACAAGAACATACGACCTATCATAGACTCATGACAGCAAGAGGCATGCCCCAAACATCGGAAGATCACATACCGTCCCACCGGTTGCTCCACCGAGAGGGAACTCCTGTGCATACCCCTCCGGGAAAGACTGTTGCAACTTGACAATAACAAGAAAAATGCAACAAAATGCAACAGAATGCAACACTTTTCGAGATTTTTTCGTTGTTATCGTAACGTTGCCGGCCCCCGCAACACTCCCCTCACGAGCAGCAGCTTCCGCCTAGCCTCCGCTTGATGCGACTCTCCTAGCCCCAACTATTCAGACTTCATGAGAGTGCTCGAGACACACAGCCCACCGTCTTCCCGCGTGGGCGGGAATCTTAATCCCCTCTCCCGTTCGCGGGAGAGGGCTAGAGCCTGCCCCGTACTCGATACGGGGGTGAGGGTGTTCCCCACACCAACCCTGAACACTTACCCCTAGCCGTCCCCACTTTGGACTTCGTACCGTGACTCGCTACAATAGAACGCAGCTGCCCCACGCACACCGCCGCGAAGGAGAACCATGGGATCAAGAAAACCCGACGCTAAAAACGTCTACGCCGCTGCCGAGAAGTGGGTCGATTGCGCCCTGCACAAGAGCGACTCGCTCTTCACACCGGGCAAGCCTATCTGGACGAGGGAGTTGCTTGGCCAACTACGTGAGTGCTATTTGGACAATCCGGACACAAGCAAACGCAACTTCTACATGAAGCTTGAAGATCAGTTGTCGGGCAGATCTCCTGAGGTCTACCAGTTGATGGTGGAAGTGCTCTACGTGCATTTCCTATTCATCTGGCGTGATGGCATGAGGAGCGACACCAAAATACGGCACATTAATGAAACACTTAAGTGGTCGGGGCAGCAGATAACCATTCCTGATGACCTTGTGGCCGGGCTGACGCCTGGCATCGCAAGAATCGGGGCAGCTTACAGTAGCTTACTGCCGTTCATGGTTGGATTTCTCATTGAGTTCGTTGATCAGTGGAAAGAGCGAGAGCAGGGCGAACGCCAACGATTGCTCAATGACCCCTGGGCCTTCAAAGACTTCATAGTACAGCTTGAGCTTCAAGGTGAGTTGTTCCGTGAAAGACCTTATTCACATTGGCCTCAGTTGGAAGCTCTCCTGCACCTTGTACACCCCGATACCTTTGAAGCGACCGTTTCCGCTGACCACAAGAAGAAAATCGCCGAGGCAAACGCCTTTGCCCATTTCGTCACTGAGGAAATACCCGACGTCGACCGCAAGTTGGCCCACATTCGACGGGGCCTCGAGTCCCAGCTTGGAAGGGACTTCGATTTCTACCACGGTGACATCTACACACAGTGGAATTCCGACACTTCTTCGTCAACCCCTTGGGACGAGTTCATCGGACACGCCAAAGCGATGGTTGACGCTGGAATTATAGACATAGAAGGTGAGAAAAATTCAAAGTACGGAATTGGCGAGAAGTTGGCAGTGGCGCGAGAAGCGGTGCTGAAAAGTGCACCCGAATGGCCTCAACTGCTTAAGGCCGGACTTACGGGTTTCGAATATCATCCCTTGCCTTGGCAAGTGTCGGATCGATTCAGGGTTTGGATCATTGAATCCCCGGATAATGTGAAGGCTCTGCAAGCGTTCTGGGCAGAGGGCGACCTCAGCGTCATTGATCGGATTCGCCCATTTAGCGGTGTACTTCCCCGGGGTGTAGCCAGCAGACCCGGAATCTTCACGAACCTCACGTCTGTATTGATGATGGGATTGGACGCCGAGCAATATCCGCCGTTCAAGATCATAGCATTTACGGAAGCATACAAGCGTACTGGGTACGACATGCCGGAGCGAGGCGCGGACGAGGCGGCGCTGTACGAACATGCACTTGGCTTCCTCGACCGACTCATCGAAGAAGCGTCGAAGCGAGGACTTACCTTGCGCCACCACCTCGACGCGCAGACGATAGCCTATCGGACGGTGGTCGCCTCGCTCTCGGAACCTCCGGTCGAGGGAGAAGACGTCCCGCCCGAAACATCACCGCCGCCGCCAATCGACCTCACGTCCCTAGCCGCTAAGTTGTATCTCCCCGTCAACTTCCTTGAGAACATCGGCGAACTCCTCACCGACAAGAAACAAATCATCTTCCAAGGCCCGCCCGGTACTGGTAAAACCTACGTCGCGCAGGCACTCGCGAAACATCTCGCGGGGTCGGAGGAGCGGGTAACCCTCGTACAGTTCCACCCGTCGTACGCTTACGAGGACTTTGTGCGCGGTTTCCGTCCAACGCTCACAGAGGATGGGCAGGCTGGATTCGACTTGAAGGACGGTCCCCTGCTGCAGGCCGCCAAACGTGCTGAGGGTGAGCCAGACGCGGATCACTTCCTCATCATTGACGAGATCAACCGGGGGAACCTCGCAAAGGTCTTCGGGGAGCTCTACTTCCTGCTGGAGTACCGCGACGAGAAAATCACGCTTCAGTACCAGCGGGACGAGGACGAAAAGAAGTTCTCTTTGCCACCCAACCTCTACATCATCGGGACGATGAACACCGCCGACCGCTCAATCGCGCTTGTGGACCTTGCATTACGACGGCGGTTCTACTTCGTGGAGTTCCACCCAGACGAAGAGCCGGTGAAGGGCGTCCTCCGACGCTGGCTGGAGTCTAACCATCCGGACATGACGTGGGTGGCCGGCGTCGTCGAGGAAGCAAACAAGCTATTGGAGACCGACAGACACGCTGCCATCGGGCCGAGCTATTTCATGAAGGACGAGCTTGACGAGGATGTAGTCGAGCGAATCTGGAAGCATAGCGTCCTCCCCTACATTGAGGAGCGACGGTTTGGCGGAGAAGAAGTTTCCGACGAATTCGACCTCGACAGGCTGCGCCGTGCAAGTGCGCAGGCGGATGCTAATTCTGCGAATGGCGAAGACGACGTGGAAAATGAGGACGGCGGCGGGAACGATGCGTCAAATTGACCTGCAAGAGTACGAACGGAGCAACCCGCATCCACTCTCGGCCGCCGAGCGTGACGACCTCCGCGCAGTGGTTCCCTCACTTACGATAGAGCCCGCCTCCGGTGAAGACGCCGCGTATCACCTCACGCCCGGTTCCACAGTCGGCGCACTCGAAATCGGCGACCTGTCCGTGCTCATACAGCCCAAGATCGGCATCCCTCAACTGCTCTCGCTGGCATGCTATGCCATGGGCGTGTTCAAGCCCCAAGAAGAGCGGCTATTCAAGTTCAAAGAAGAAGCCAAGACGCCGCCGGACACGCTTGCCCTTGCGCTTGCTGCTGCTGCGCGAAGGGCGTTTTCGCGCGGGCTGCTGCACGGCTATCGCACGGAGGAGGAGGCGCTCCACACGGTACGCGGGCGCATCAGGTTTGCCGATCAGATACGTCAGAGGTTCGGCATTCCTCTACCCGTCGAGGTGCGCTACGACGAGTTCACCGACGACATCACCGAGAATCAACTCATCAAGGCCGCAATCTTGCGTCTCGGCGGGATGCGCCTTCGTTCAAGACAGGCTCGCAGGGACTTGGGATGGATTGCGGCGATGCTCGAAAACGTATCACCCGTCGAGTTTGCTCCGAACGACATCCCGAAAGTCACCTTTGATCGCCTTAACGAGCACTACCGAGGTGTCGTGGGACTGTCCCGCCTGATTCTGCGGCACAGCGCGTTCGAGTCCAGGCGAGGCGCAGTGCGGGCGACCGGGTTCCTGATGGACATGAATACGCTCTTCCAAGAGTTCGTGACGGTGGCGCTTCGCGAGTCGCTGGGAGTATCTGAGCACGTCTTCCGAGAGAAGAACATCAACCCACTCGATGATGGTGGCAAGATCAAGCTGAGGCCCGATCTTACATGGTGGTCCGGCAGGGAGTGTCTGTTCGTAGGTGATGCGAAATATAAGGTCGCTGATGGGCGCATACATCATGATGATCTATATCAGTTGTTGGCCTACGTGACCGCGCTCGACTTGCCGGGAGGACTCCTCATCTACGCGCAAGGGGAGGCGGACACTGCGACGTACGATGTACGTCACTCCGGTAAGCTGCTACGAGTCGCCGCGCTCGACCTCAGAGGCTCACTCGACGCAGTGCTCGCACGGGTCGACGGTCTAGCGGGCAAGATTACGGAACTGCGCGATGATGCGCGCCATCTTCGCCCAGCCGCGTAGGGGCAGGTTTGAAACCTGCCCTCCTTGCGGATTACGGACCCGTGTCCTTCAGCCCGAATCCTGTTATGGGCACGAGCACCCGGTCATTCGGTTGGATGGTTCCCCGCTCGACCAACTGTGCGAGGCCGGCGAACGCCGCTGCGGAGGTCGGTTCTCCGTAGACACCCTCGGTCTGGGCGAGGGTGTCCCGCCATGCGAGGATTTTTTCCTCATCGACGGCGGTTGCGGTGCCGTCAGTGGTCTTGATGGCTCCCACGATCTCTTCGAGGCGGGCGGGGGTGCCAACGGCGATGCCTCCGGCGACCGTGGTTTCGACACGTGGCGCGTCGGTAAGGCCCTGGTATGCCGCGACTATGGGCATGACGCTCTTGGCCTGAACGGCATGGAGACGTGGAATCTCCGCTATGTGCCCTCCCCGCTTGAGTTCCGAGAATCCCTTGAGCGCGCCGAGCAGAAGGGAGCCGTTGCCAACGGGCATGATGATGTCGTGCGGCAGGCGCCCGGCCGTCTGCCGGAATACCTCGTAGGCAAACAGCTTTGTTCCCTCTACGAAGTATGGGCTGAGCACGTGCGAGGCGTATACCAGGGAGTTCTCGGTGGAGTACTGGACGGCGGCTGCGGTGGTGGCCTCTCGTGGACCGGGGATGGAGTGCACCTGCGCTCCGTAGGCGACGATCTGCCTCAGCTTTGCCTCCGGCGCGGACGAGGGCGCGAAGATGTGCGCCTTCATGCCCGCCCTTCCCGCGTATGCGGAGACCGACGCGCCGGCGTTCCCCGATGAGTCCTCGACGACCTCGGACACACCGTCCTCCATGGCCTTCGCTATGACGACGACGGTTCCACGGTCCTTGAAGGAGCCGGTCGGGTTGAGGTACTCCAGCTTGGCGTCCAGCGACTCGAATCCCAAGCGCTCTGCGGCACTTGGGAGAGGTATGATTGGCGTGTCCCCCTCACCGAGGGTGACGGACTCAAGAGCACTCCCGGATACGGGCATGGGCGGTGTTGTCCCGCTGTAGTCATGGCCGGGGTAGTCGATCTCTAGAGGTCGTCCGCAGGTGGGACGACAGGCTAAGGTCGTCAAGTCCGCGCAGAGGGACAAATCGCAGGGGACGCAGTACAGTGTTGGGTGGGTCATCATGGCTGCTGTAAACGGGGTAGTGCTCGGACCGGTTCGGTAGAATACCATATAGCCCCGAAGGAGGGACTATGCAATCAGAAGACTTCGTGTGCGGCGTGCGGACCCTGGCGGTCAGCGTCGACGCGTTCCACAAACGGTTCGATATTCCGCAGATCGACATGAGCAGCGTAGACACGACGCTCGACGCGCTGAGGCAGAGACTATCCCTGCTCGATGAGGAGGTGGGGGAACACGCCCGCGCGCTCAATCGCGGCGAGATTGATGAGGCCGTAAAGGAGGCGGTGGACGTGGCCTACATCGCGTTGGGGACCATTCACAGGTTGGGAATGGACGGGGTTGACGCCTGCCACGAGGTGGCCGGAAAGAACGATGCGAAGATGCCTTCGGCCTACAGCAAGCGGTCGGCGACGGGCAAGGTGCTCATGGACTGACCGGGTAAGTCAACGTTTGAAGTTAGGTTGACGACCGGTTGGTGACGCTGCCACGCGAGTACCGGGCTCACCCTTCTGAAGGGTCAGAGCTTGCCCGTCTGATACGGGGGCAACGATAAGTATCCCCTTAGTCGTCCTTCTTGGTGGATTCCGGGGGGCTTTCGCTGAGGAGGTCTCGGAGTTCCTGTTTGACTTTTCGGATCTGCTCGACCTTCTGCCCTATTCGCTCGAATAGCTCGGACTGAGCGCCGATGCCCTCTGAAACAAGGAACGCCACTGCCTCGGAGCGGCTTGCGACCACGCCCGCTTCAACGAGCTCATCGACATGCTTGATGCTCTCGTTGTTCAGCCTGACCATGACCACGTTCTCACGCCTCGATATGGCCCGGTCGACGGCGTCTCGAACGTTCTCGCCTATGGTTTCGACGCCGGAGGACTGGTATGCCTGTTTGAAGGCCTCTTTGGACTCGTCTACAATGGTCTCGATCCGCTCCGAGAGCGTCTTGTCATCGTTAGTGCTGTTCTTGCTCATGGAGTTCTCCTTGGGCACACAATATGCTTACGTGTAACTATATTACTTTTGTTTAAGGCTGTCAAGTTGTTCCCTGCCCCGGTGAGTATTCAGTCTTGATGAGGGGAACACCCCCGCCCTCTGGATTCCGGCCTTCGCGGGTAATGACGGTGGGCTGTATATGTGTCGAGTGCTCTCATGAAGTCTGAACAGTTATCTGCCCCGGTATTTATCTATGTTCTCGAAGAACCCTGTTAGCACGCCGCCGAGGAAGCCGGACTACCTCTATCACTTCAGCGAGGACTCCTCCATAGAACGGTTCGTTCCGAGGGCCGTGAAGATCGGGCCACCGGATGAGGAGCTCGTATGGGGAGTAGACGGCACGCATTGCCACCAGTTCTATTTTCCACGCGACTGTCCGAGAGTCATTATCACGAACTCGCCCCGCACTTCGGCTGAAGACGCGGAGACTTTCTTTGGACACACGACCGCCAATGTGATCGCGGCCATCGAGTCGAGATGGCTTGATCGCCTACGCGAAACTACGGTCTACCGGTACACGTTGCCATCGGACGGATTCGTGCTGCGCAATGAGAGTGCCGGGTACTGGGTCTCCGAGCACGAATGCCGGCCCCTGGAAATAGAGCCTATCCGAGATCTCATGGCGGCGCTCGTCGAAGCCGGGGTCGAACTGAGAATCATGCCCTCGTTGGTCTCGCTGCGAGACGCGGTCATCGAGTCCACAGTAGACTTCGACATCATTCGCTGGCGAAACGCAGCGAAGGGCTAGTGGACCGAAATCATTGAAATGACCGGTAGTAATACCAATTTGTTTTGACTACACCGTGAATTAACCGGAGCGCAGCAAAACCCCCGTCATTCCGGCGAAGGCCGGAATCCAGAAAGCCCAGTCAGTAGAGAATACGGCCTAATCACACCCAATTGGTATAATTTGGGGGTTGGATTTGCGTTCTACCACCACAGGGCGGGTTTCAAACCCGTCCCTACCGGGTCATCGTGTCGCTACCCTTCAAATCTAGGATGTTGAACCACTAGATGTCGTAGAGGGCGAGGCCGACGTTTACCACGAGTGACTGGTAAGGGAAGTCGCCTGGGGCATTGAGGGGATTCTTGCCGAAGACCAGGTCCCGTCCAGCGCTTGCGGCCACCATGATCCCCAGGTTGGCGTGATGGTCGGTCTCCCCTCCCGTCACCGTTATCGGCACGTTGGGCGTCAGGGAGACTTCCGGATTGTGGAGATTGTGAAGGTCCACGGTATTCTCCACCACCTCGGTCAGTCTCCTGACGAGATCGCCGGTGTCGGAAACCGATCCGGTCTCCCAGTAGACAGACTGGTACGTGTGGGGTTCCCAATCGCGGACAATTACCACGTCGCAGCCGTCGGAGGAGACGAACACGCAGACTACCGTGGGATGACCGACGGCCCGCGTCAGGGCGAACGGACGTAATTCGAGGGCGCGCATCTTGTGGCCGGTGCCCTTGACCACTGCCGAAATCGACGAAAAGGAGGCATCGGACGAGGCGGCTACCAGCCAGCGCGCTATGCGCGATCTGCCCGGCAACCGCTGCCATCGAAGCGCGGCGTTTTCGACGGGAAAACCGAGAACCCGCCGGGCCTCGCGGGGTATTACTTCCTTCGGGTCGATCTCCCTCACGTCGGGAAGATCGAACCGCCGCATGGCCGACTGATAACCAGGTACCGCCGCGTACAGGGACCTGTGAGCCCCCTTCATGTCAGCCAGGGCGGCAGCCAGGTGTCTGCTGATGGTGCCCGCATCTACGACAACGCCACCCGCGTAGAGCTGGGTAGATAGGGAGACCTCGCGGTAGTCGACGACATCGAGCATCCTCGTCGAGAGAATCTTCATGGCGCCGGACTCAATCGTTACGGACGTAGCCTCCTTGACGCTGCCCATTCCCCCAACGACATCGCGTCTCTGCCTCTCCGCATTTGCAGATCGGGCCCATCCGGTAAAGAAGTGGAGCACCCTCGCAAGACCTTTCCTGGGGGGATCGTGGACCATCAGCCGCGATCCATTGGTTGTCTCCCTGGGTCGTCTGACAAGCGCCACCTCGTCCGGCACAGCGTCAGGCACTTCGGTTGAAGCAACACTTTCGGCGATCCGCTCCGTTTCCGGTTCGACCTGAATAGTCTCGGCTTGCTCGGGGACGGCTTCCGTCGGCTCCTCCGTGGATTCGACGAGCACCGCCAAGCGCTCGAATGAGTTATCTATTTCGTCCTTCTGTTCCTCTTCGGACGTTGCCGGCTGCGGTTCCACCTTGGGATCGTCAGCATCGGCTGCCTCGTCCTGGACAGGAGGCTCCTTCATTGAAACAGGGTCATCCGGCAAGGCAGCCAAGCGGCGGAGGGCTTGGAGGATCTCTGCGCGGTCTGCGTCGGGGGGTATTACGGAGGGCGCTGCGTCTTCACCGCCCTCCTGTTCACCGGTCTCGGCGGATTCAACAGCGGGAGAATCAGGGATCCCGCCTGCTTCAGCTTCAGGTTGGCCGGGCTGTTCGTTATCTGTCACTTCTGGGGGCACGTGTTGTCGCTCCGATTTACTACGAGCTTCGATCGCGGCATCGAGATCGGCGTCCTTGAGGAAGTGGGCCAAAACGTGCCTGTCGATCTGATCAGGAGAGTTGAGATGAACGGTGCATACGACACACCGAAACATCGTGACACCTTGGTCTTCGATCGGCTCGATAATGTCCAGATCGAGCAGTACGTCGGGGTTCTTTACCAGGCCGACGTAGAACTGTGAAACGATCCTCTCCTCAACGGCGAGGGCCTCGGCAATTCGTGAGATGTCCCAGTCTTCCTTGAGGCCCCACAGCACATATTTCTGCTCCTCGTCGTTCATCTCCTCGCGCGAATCGTCGTCAGCGCGCCGGGGAGGGCCTGGTTGAAACAGTTCGTCGAGTGTCTTGCGGGGCATTCGTTACTTCGCGTCGGGCCGGTGATTTAGGGGACTCGCGGGCGCCACCTGTTGATTGTACCAATACGGACACGGGTCTACCAAATCCCAGCCGGACTTCATGAGCATTGCACGGACGCTGACGGCGGGTGTGCTGGGAGCGCGGAGGGCACCCACCGCGAGGCTAATTCCTTGACTGCCTTTCCAGTGCGTGCTAGGTTTGGATGCAATCGAATACCTGTGAAGGGCTTTGACAGGGAGTAGTAACGGGCGGCGCGCGATAGAGAATGAGGCCGTCGGCTGGAAGCCTCAGCGTTAGCGTTACCCGTGAACTCGCCCTTGAGCCTCTTGGCTGAAGGTCACTTCGTACCCCTCCTTTGCGTGGGAAAGTACGGAGTTCCTAGGCCGAGACGGTAGGCGCCGTTATCGTCTCCGAGTGTCCCGGACGCAAGTTCGTCGATCTGTAGACCAGTAAGGGTCGAACTACCGAGTCCGGGGAACGAGGGTGGTACCGCGAGATTCTAAGCGTACTCAGAATCCCGTCCCTTGACATCAGGGACGGGATTTTTCGTATCGGAGAAATGTGTGAAGGGCTGCGGACTCGGTTGGCCCAGCAAATGCAATCGGCGAGTAAGTTTGGGGACGGCAAGAAGCGAGGGAGCAGTACCATGACGACCGTAGAGGAGCGACAAACGACGGGGCAGTATATGCCCACGGAGGTCGAGAGCAAGTGGCAGGAGCGTTGGGACCAGAGCGGGCTCTACACCGTTCGGAATGATGACCCGCGTCCAAACTGGTACGAGCTCACGATGTACCCCTACCCTTCCGGCGACCTCCACATCGGCCACTGGTACGCGATGGCTCCCTCGGACGCCCATGCCCGCTTTCGGCGGATGCAGGGGTTCAACGTCCTGCACCCGATGGGCTTTGACGCCTTTGGACTGCCGGCCGAGAACGCGGCGATCAAGGACGGGGTCCATCCGCACGTGCGCACGATGGATAACATCGAGAACATGCGGCGCCAGCTGCGCTCGATGGGGACGATCTATGATTGGGACCGTGAGTTGGTCACCTGTGTGCCCGACTACTACAAGTGGAACCAGTGGCTGTTCAACCAGTTCTACAAGGCCGGCCTGGCCTATAGAGCCTACGCGCCTGCCAACTGGTGTCCAGCGTGCAGCACCGTCCTGGCCAATGAACAGGTGGAGAACGGTCGCTGTGAGAGGTGTGACGCGGAGGTCGTCCGACGTGACATCTATCAGTGGCTGTTCCGCGTGACCGACTACGCGGACGAACTGCTGGATCAGACCACGATCGATTGGCCCGAGAAGATCAACACGATGCAGACCAACTGGATCGGGCGAAGCGAGGGTGTCGACATTACATTCGATATTTCGGAGTACGGTCTGGAAGAGAAGACGCTCACGACGTACACGACGCGCATCGACACGATCTTCGGCGTGACGTTCGTCGTACTCGCTCCTGAGCACCCTCTGGTCGAGAAGCTGACGACGCCGGAGCGCCGTGCCGAGGTGGAGGACTATGTCGGACAGGCTCAGAGGCAGACCGAAATCGAGCGCCTGTCCACTGAGAAGGAAAAGACCGGCGTCCACACCGGATCATATGCAACGAACCTGCTGAACGGCGAACGTGTGCCGATCCTGGTAGGTGATTACGTGCTGATGAGCTATGGCACGGGCATCGTCATGGGCGTTCCGGCCCACGATCAGCGCGACTTCGAGTTCGCAACCGCGTACGGCCTGCCGATAAAGGTGGTGGTCGCCCCACCCGACTACGACGGCAGTCCGCTGACGGAGGCGTACGTCGATGAGGGGACGCAGACCAACTCAGGGCAGTTCGACGGGATGCCGAGCGCCGAGGGATGGCAGGCCATGGCCGACCATATCGAGGAGCAGGGCTGGGGCAAGCGGGCAGTCCGCTACCGCATGAGGGACTGGTTGATCTCGCGCCAGCGCTACTGGGGCACGCCGATACCGATAGTCTACTGCGACGACTGCGGGGCAGTGCCGGTCCCGGACGACGAACTGCCCGTACTGCTGCCGGAGGACGCGGAGTTCCGTCCCACCGGGGAGTCGCCTCTGGGGCTGCACGAGGGGTTCTTGAACACGACGTGCCCAGACCCAAACTGCGATGCGCCGGCGAAGCGTGAGACCGACACGATGGACACGTTCGTCGACTCTTCGTGGTACCAGTTCCGATTCGCGAGTCCGCAGTACGACGACGCACCATTCGATCCAAGCGCCATTCGTCACTGGGCGCAGGTCGATCAGTATACGGGCGGGGCCGAGCACGCGGTCATGCACCTGCTGTATGCGCGGTTCTTCACCAAGGCGATGCGGGACCTGGGGCTGCTCGATGTCGACGAGCCATTCGTTCGGCTGTACAACCAGGGGCACCTGCTGGGCGAGGACGGCCAGAAGATGAGCAAGTCGCGGGGCAACGTGGTCGCGCCTGACGACTATGTCGAGTCATATGGCGCGGACGCCGTGCGCTGCTACCTGATGTTCGTAGGCCCTTGGGACCGAGGAGGAAGCTGGCAGGACACCGGCATCAACGGGGTCTCACGCTGGCTGAACCGCGTATGGGAGATTGCCCAGCGGGACTCGCGCATACTGGACGACCTGCCGACCGACCGGTCCGCCGACACGGACCTGATCCGGGCAACTCACAAGACGATCAGGCGGGTCGAGAGGGATGTCGAGTCGTTCAAGTTCAACACAGCGCTGGCGGGTCTGATGGAGTTCTCGAACACGCTGAACTCGGCGTGGGAGGCCAAGAACGTCGATGCCGGGACGTGGAACGAGGCTATCGAGAAGCTGTTGGTGCTGCTGGCCCCCATGGCTCCGCACATTAGCGAAGAGCTGTGGGAGCGCGCTGGCCACACGACGAGCATTCACAACGAACCGCTGCCGGAATTCGACGCCGAGCTGGCCGCCGATGAGATGATCGAACTGGTCGTTCAGGTCAACGGCAGAGTGCGGGCCAAGGTCGAAATGCCTGTCGACGTGAGCGAGGACGACGCAAGAGAGGCCGCAATGGCCGAGGAGAACGTCCAGCGCCACACGGAAGGCAAGCAGGTGGTCAAGACCATCTACGTGCCGGGCAGGCTGGTGAATATCGTAGTGAAGTAGCTTAGCGGCGCCGCCCCTGCGAAATCGAGGCGGCGTCGCGACTCAGCCCGATGTTTCAGCTGCCGGCGCGGACGCATCCACACGCCTCGCGCTGTCGGTGATGCTTATCGAGGGATCGTCTATGCAGATCCTTGTGAAGCTCGCCGTGCGCCTCTCCTCGAACTGGCGGCAGTGGCCGACCTTGCCATCGCTGACGGCCGTTTCGACGCGCGTCGCGGTGTCGGAATCGACCCAAACTCCCCAGATCGGGCCATTGTCCTCGATGAATGAGAGGCCGATGATGTTCTCGCGGACGGCAATGCGCCCACCCCGGATCTTCCCCGACTCGGTAGTAAGCTGCTCGCCACTCCACTCGTACTTTTCAAGAAGCTGCCCCACCCTGGGGGCACGGCTCCATACGCTCGCGTTGACTGCGACGACCGTGTCGGGGCTGGCGTCGGAGAGCGGCCCGAGCAGGATCAGCACACCCGCGTCCACGTAGGGCTGGGCCCAGGCGGGATCGGCTTCCATGACGATGTCAACGTCGCCGTGCGGGAGTTTGTCCTTGTATTCCTCCGGCTCCATCTCGATGACGCGGACCGGGTGATCGAGACCGTGGGCGATGATATATCCCGCAACCCAGTTGCCAAGCTTGACGCGGTTCTCATCCCACTGCGCGAACTTGATGAGTTCGACTGGCGGCGGCCCGTGCGTCCTCAGACTGTAGTCTTCCGGCAATGGCACGGGTGTGTGAGTCGGGCCTACGGCCATGGCAGGTGGCGAGGTGGGTTCAGGTACCGCAGTGGCCGTAGGTGGTGGCGCCGGTGTGGGCGTTGGTGACGGAGGTTCGGGAGTCTGACCGGCCTGGACCGGAGTAGGCTCCGGTGTCTCGCCTGCCGGAACTGCAGTGGCGGTCGGTTCGACGGTGGCAGTCGGCGGCTCGGTTGGGACTGCGGTTGGCGCAGTGGTCGCCGTCGGCACCGCTACCGGCACCGAGGTCGGCAGCGGGACGGGAGTCGGTGTGGGTGTCGCGGCGGCCGCGGCTTCCGCTCGTTCATGCACCGTGGGGGTGGAGGTGGGTGTGGCCAGGTCCCCGGCGATGAGGGGTGACTCCTGCTCTGCGCACGCCCCGAGGACCGTTGCGACTATGATGAGCGCGAAGAGGGCAAGAGCGGTTGAGATCAAACGTGGAGAAGTTGTCATCAGTCCCCTCCGTTAGGGATTTCAGAGCGTGTCGTCGAATAGATCGAATCCTAGGCTATCACCTTGAACTTGTAGGTAGTGGTATTGAGATTGCCCTCGGCAAACCGCGACATGCGCAGCGGCGTGAAGTCGACCAGCTTCGAGTCGCCTTCGAGAATCATCTCCGCCATGCAGATTCCTATTGCGGGTGCCAGTTTGAAGCCGTGCCCGGAGAAGCCCGTGCAAAGGTACAGCCCCTCAATGCCATCCACCCGGTCGATGATTGGATGCAGGTCGGGCGTGGAGGTATACAGACCGGCGTACCCGGTGAACAACTCTCCGTCGGCGATGTCGGGAATGCGACGCGCCAGGCGCAGCCAGACGTCCTCGAGATGGTCGGCGCGAATGGTCGGGCTGTAGTCGTCGGGGTCGGCTACATCCTCGTCGTTGCCGTTGCCCACAAGGGTGAGGTCGGAGCCTTCGGGGCGGAAGTACGTGAGGTTCGCCATGTCGCCGCCTCCCGGATGTGAGGGCAGCCTGTCCATGGGCCTGCGGATGAGGAATACCTCGTGCCGGGTGGCCTCCAGCGGAAGGTCGTAGCCCAACTTGCTCATGAAGCGTCCCGACCATGGGCCCGTGGCTATCACGACGATGGGAGCCTCGTACCTCTCTGTGGCGGTGCGTACGGCCACGACCCTGCCGTTCTCGATCTCCACGTCGGTGACTGGGGATTCCAGGATGATGTTTGCTCCCATCTCGCGTGAGCGGGCGGCATAGGCCATCGCGGTGCCGGAAGGGTCAGCGTGACCGGACTGCGGCTCCCAGGCATAGGACTCGCCGTCGGCGAAGTCGAATGCGGGAGCGAGCTCCTTGGCGTCCTCCTTCGAGATGATCTCCGTCTTGATGCCGACTGCCTGCTGGAGAGCAATGTTGTGCCTGAGCCCGTCGTGCGACTCCTCCGGCACGAAGACCATGTAGCCGGTGTGTACGAATCCGCAGTCCCCTCCCCCAACAACATCGTCCCAGTTCTGGAAGATCTTCAGGCTCTCCCAGGCGAGATGGGCGTTCACGGTCGTGGAGTAGTGCATCCTCACCGCGCCGGAGGAGCGGCCGGTCGACCCGGAGCCGAGCGTGTCCCTCTCCAGCAGGACGGGAGATCGCACGCCTCGCGACGCCAGGTTGTAGAGGATGCTCGTCCCCATGACTCCGCCGCCTATGATGACAGCGTCCGTGGTAACCGTCATAGCTTACTCACCGTTTCTAATGTCGTATCGAAAAGTCTGCCCAAGCCGTTCGTGGTGAGGTTGTCGAACCTTGAACGATGATCTCACCCTTCGACAGGCTCAGAACTTGCCCCGTACCTGATACGGGGGTGAACGGAATGCTCTTGGGACACCCTCTATGTTACTGCGGGCTGATTCGCCCTTCGTTCCGATATAATACCCGACCGGTTCCATCAGTGCGACAGGTTGGAGGAATGCGTTGGACTTTACCATAGCGGCATTGCCCGGTGACGGCATCGGGCCGGAGGTCATCGGCGAGGCGGTCAAGGTTCTAGACGAGGTCGGAGCACGGTTCGGCCACAGATTCGACGTGCGGTCCGGTCCCATCGGGGGGAATGCGATCGACAGTCACGGCACCTCCCTGCCCGACGAGACGCTTGAGACCTGCTATAACGTCGACGCGGTGCTGTTCGGCGCGGCGGGCGGGCCGAAATGGGATGTGGCAGACGCCGTGGAGCGACCCGAACAGGGCATCCTGAAGATTCGGCGCGAGTTCGGACTGTTCGCCAACATACGTCCGGCGAAGTCGCATCCTGCTCTGTATGCCGCCAGTTCCCTGAAGCCGGAGTACCTGGAGGGTGTAGACCTGATCGTCCTGCGCGAGCTCATAGGCGGCCTGTACTTCTCGAAGCCGAAGAAGCGGTGGTCAACCAAGACTGGTAAACGGCGGGGCATGGACACCCTGAAGTACAGCGAGGAGGAGATCGCTCGTGTCGTGAGAGTGGGGTTCGAGCTGGCGCGGACCAGGCGAGGCAAGCTGGTTTCCACCGACAAGTTCAACGTGATGGAGTCGTCCCGATTGTGGCGAGAGGTCGCCACGGAGGTTGGCGAAGAGTACCCAGACGTCGAGCTGGAGCACGTCCTGGCGGACAATCTGGCCATGCAGTTGCTACGAAACCCCGCCCGCTTCGACGTGATCGTGGCAAACAACATCTTCGGCGACCTGCTGTCGGACGAGGCGGCCATGCTTACGGGTTCGCTGGGGATGCTGCCATCCGCGAGTCTTGCCGAGGCGCCGGGTGTCGACGGCAGCGGGAAGCGCCTGTTCGGTCTGTACGAGCCTGTCCACGGCAGCGCGCCGGACATTGCGGGCCAGGGGATCGCGAACCCCATCGGGGCGGTCTACAGCATGTCGATGATGCTGCGGTACTCGCTCGGTCTCTCGGAGGAGGCCGACGCGGTAGAGCGCGCCGTGGAGGGCGTGCTCTCAGAGGGCTACTGCACGCCGGACCTCGCCAAGGGCGGCGGCGAGGTCGTGAGCACGAGGCAGATTGGCGACCTGATTACAGGCAGCTTGTGACGAGGTCCCCTACTTCCGAGGTGGAGTAGCCCATCTGGCCTGCGCTGAGGCTCTCGATCTTCTCGGACGTAACCGTCATTATTGCGGATTCCACCTGCTTGGCTGCGGTCTTCTCACCGAGGAAATCCAGCATCATGCCCATTGCGCCGATAGCGGCCAGCGGATTGATGACCCCCTGCCCCGCGTACTTCGGAGCGGAGCCGCCCATCGGCTCGAACATCGAGAAGCCGCCCGGCCTGATGTTGCCACCGGCGGCGATGCCGAGTCCGCCCTGAATCATCGCGGCGAGGTCGGTGATGATGTCGCCGAACAGGTTGTCTGTAACTATCACGTCGAACCACTCGGGATTCTTGACCATCCACATGCAGGTCGCGTCGACGTGGGCGTAATCGAGCTTGATGTCTGGGTACTCCTCGCCGATCTCGTGGAACGTGCGCTCCCACAGGTCCATCGCGTAGGTGAGCACGTTCGTCTTGCCCACCAGGGTCAGCTCTTTGCGCTCACGGGTCTGGGCAAGCTCGAAGGCGTACCGCACGCAGCGCTCGACGCCCTTCCGGGAGTTCTCGGAAATCTGGATGGCTATCTCGTCGGGCGTTCCCTTGTGCCGGAATTCACCGAGACCCTTGTAGATGCCTTCGGTGTTCTCCCGCACGACGACGAAGTCGATGTCCTCCGGCCCCTTGTCCTTGATGGGAGTCCAAACGCCGGGGTACAGCTTTACGGGACGGAGGTTGATGTACATCTCGTAGTGGAAACGAAGCGTCAGCAGAATCCCCTTTTCGAGGATCCCCGGCGTGACGTCCGGGTGACCGATTGCGCCGAGGAAGGCGACGTCCAACGTGCCGAGCTCGTCGCGCACGGAGTCGGGAAGAATCTCGCCCGTCCTCTTGTAGCGCTCGCCGCCGATGTCGTACTCGACCACTTCGTAGTCGATGCCGTTCTTCTCGGCGACTGCCGCCAGCACCTTCATGGCCTCGTCGGTGACCTCAGGGCCTGTGCCGTCTCCCGGTATCGTTCCAATCTTGTACATGGGGGATCCTCTTGCGTAATTAGTATTTCGTATTGCGTAGGTGTGTTGGGGTGAGAACCTATTATATCCGCTCGGAAGTGGGGCTGAAAGAAATTGGCCACAGAGTTCATGGGGCGAACCTCCCCCTATGGATTCCCGCTTTCGCCGGAATGACGGTGGCCGTGTGCGTTGGGCACTCTCACAGAGTCTGAACAATTACCCCCAATGCAGTCGAACGCAGGAAGGCGTGTGAGAAGATGAGGCGGAACTGCCTCGCGTCAAGCGCCGAATGAGTTGCCCGAGGAAGCGTAACTACCGTCCGCTGCGTCGGCGGTCTTCCCTGATGCGGGCGCTGCGGCCGGAGCGGCCACGGAGGTAGTAGAGGCGCGCTCGCCGCACCTTGCCGTGCCGGACGATCTTGACACTCTGGACGATAGGCGAGTTGATGAGGAAGGTCCGCTCTACGCCGACTTCCTGCGTGACGCGACGTACAGTGAAACTCTCGCCTGGCCCGCGACCTCGTCTGCGAAGGACGACGCCTTCAAAGACCTGCGTCCGTTCTCGGTCGCCTTCCTTGACCATGATCGTGACTCTAACAGAGTCTCCAGGTTGAAAGTCTTCGACTTCCGGGTTTGGCGCAACAGGGGCAAGGTGATGGGCTTCCATTTTGGGCTCGTCCTATGGAGAAGTGTTTCAGTAGTCTTCGGCGGCGAGTGTTGAGTTACTCGCGGATGCAACTCATCAAGTGTATCCCGTCGTGGTAGCTGATGCAACAGAATCCGAGTGGCGTAGTTGTTCAGTCTGGGTGGGGGGAACGTCCCCGCCCCTCTGAATTTCGGCCCCGTCTTCACGGAGGCAGGCTCTACGCCGGAATGACGGTGGCTCTGAATGTCGATTGGCAGGAACAACGCCGCAGGGGTTCGCTACAGGCGGTCTTGACGGGTTTGCCTTACTCATTGTACTGTTTGGTAAGGAGTATCCAATGCTGGTGAAGATTACTTCAAAGCGGCAGGTGACGTTCCCGGCGCGAGTGTTGGACGCGCTGGGGGTGGTACCGGGCGATCAGCTGGAACTGGAGGAAGGCCCGGACGGGTTCACGTTGCGAGCACGGCGCATCGACCCTGCCCGTCTCGCCCCACTCCGTGGCAAGTTAAGGAGCGGCGCGAGACCCTTCGACATCGACTCCTTCCGCAATGAGCCGCATGACCCCACGCTACGGGATTGATACGTCAGTCCTGGTCCGGCTTCTTACGGGCGAGCCGCCGGAGGACTTCGAGCGCTGCGTGGACCGCCTGCGTGGCCTGATTGAGGACGACGGAGCGGAAGTGTTCGCCTCCAACCAGGTGATTGGCGAGGCATATTTCGCCGTTCAGCATCACTATGGGGTATCGAAGGCAGATGCCCGAGCCGGTCTCAAGGACGTGCTAAGGAGCGGGCTGGTATCGCCGTTGAACGGTCGGGCCGTATTCGATGTTCTGGAAGCCGCCGACGGTTCCGGTCTGTTCGACCGTCTCATAGCTGATGAGTACTCCCGATCGGGTGTCGAGGTCCTGACGCTTGACCGGAAGATGGCGTCATTGCCCGGCGTACGTGGCTTGTAGGGCACGAACCTTTCTGACGTGCATTGAAGTGAACGGCGCTAGGTGTGGAAGCAGGGCAGTCACTCATTCAATGAATCGAGGAAGGCCCTGTCTTCCGGGGACAGGTCTGCGCTATCGAGGAGGTCGGGGCGGCGCTCAAACGTGCGGCGCAGGGCCTCGTGGCGGCGCCATCTCTCTATTCGAGCATGGTCGCCGGAGAGAAGGGTGTCCGGAACGGCCATTCCCCGAAACTCTGCGGGGCGTGTGTACTGCGGGTATTGGAGAAGGCCGGAAGAGAAGGAGTCACTCCTCGCAGACTCGTTCGATCCAAGGACACCCGGAACAAGCCTGGCGATCGACTCGACGAGCACGATGGCGGCCGCCTCTCCTCCATTGAGCACGTAGTCGCCGATGCTGCTCTCGTGGGTCGCGAGACCCTCGCGGACCCGCTCGTCGAATCCCTCGTAGCGGCCACAAATCAAGATCACGTCGTCCTTCGCAGCGAAATTCTCGACCGAGTGCTGTGTGAGTCGTTCGCCCTGCGGCGTCAGTAACACTACGGGAGCATCTTCCTTAACATTGTGCTTGGCGCGAATGGACTCCACTCCCTCGAAGAGCGGTTCGGGTTTCATCAACATGCCGGGCCCGCCGCCGAAGGTGTAGTCGTCGGTGGAGCGATGCCGGTCATGGGTGAAGTCGCGAATGTCGTGAACATACAACTCGATCAGGCCCGCTTCGATGCCGCGATGCACGACACCCTCTGCGAAAGGGCTATCGAACATGCGCGGGAAGATTGTCAGAACGTGGAATCGCATGTGCCGCAGATTGACCTACAAATGTCCTGTCGCCCTGGGAATCGGACGAATAGGGCCCTAGTGTGAAGGGTGGTCGCGCCAGCCTCGGACCATCTCAAGCCCGTGCGGTATGGCCTTGAGCGCCACCTCCAGTGTCTCGCGGACGCCTTTGGGACTTCCTGGCAGGTTGACGATGAGGCAGCCCTTGCGAACTCCGACGACGGAACGGCTCAACATTGCCATGGGCGTGATCCTGATCGTCTCCGCGCGCATCGCCTCGGCGATGCCGGGGACCTCGAAGTCCATGACCGATGCGGTGGCCTGAGGGGTCACGTCTCTCGGACCGAGTCCCGTGCCGCCCGTGGTGACGACGACGTCCACGTCTCTCCTATCGGTCCAGGAAACGAGACGTTCGGCTATCTGATCGGCTTCATCAGGAACGAGGTCTCGATCGACGAGTCGAAACCCTGCCGCCGTCATCATCTCGACAACGGCGTCTCCGCTCGTGTCCTCGCGCTCGCCTTTAGATCCGGCGTCGCTGCTGGTGAGCACGGCAAAGGTGAATTCATGCTTGGAGTCGGTCATCTTCACTCTTGATGAGTTCAGCTAGAGTTTAGAAAAAGTATAAAACAGTGTTCAAAATCCCTTGCGCGTACCTTGGCCTTTCTGTGAGACTCCGAGATAAGCGGCCTAAAGGTGCATGCCGGAAGGCCAGCACGTTAACAGTGTAGCACGTAGTATTGCTCTGTAGAGGGAGTCGGGTGATACGTCACAAGCCCGTGATGTTCGAAGAGGTCACAGCGGCGCTGCAGCCGCGTTCGGAAGGTCTCTACATCGACTGCACGACGGGCGAAGGCGGACATGCCGAGGCTATCCTCAGTCATTGCGATCCCCCTGCCCGACTGCTCGGGCTCGATCTGGACCGCGAAGCGCTTGCGGTCGCCGGAGACCGGCTTTCCAAGTTCGGAGAGAGCGTGAGCCTCGTCGAGACCAGCTATGTGGATATTGTCGAGGTCGCTGCGAAGAACGGACACCTCCCCTGCGACGGGGTCCTGCTCGACCTCGGAGTCTCTTCGCTCCAACTGGACAGCGGACCTCGCGGGTTCGCCTTCTCAAAGGAAGGGGTCCTTGACATGCGGTTCGGGCCCTCGGTCGAAAGATCGGCAAGGGGGATCGTCAATGAGACCGAAGAAGGCGACCTGGCCGATCTCATCTACCGATTGGGAGAGGAACGCAGGTCGCGACGGATCGCAAGGGCGATTGTCAGGGCCAGACCGATAGAGACCACGACTGACTTGGCCGAAGTGATAACCGGAGCGGTCGGAAGGGGCAGCCGGGGGCGCAGGAGCATTCATCCCGCGACCCGAACCTTCCAAGCCCTCCGCATGGCGGTCAATGGAGAGCTCGAAAACGTGGAGGCAGGCATCCATGGGGCCATCGAGGTACTGAGACCTCGAGGTCGGCTGGCAGTTATCACGTACCACTCTATCGAAGACAGGCTGGTGAAGAACATTCTTCGGAAGGAATCGACAGCGACCGACGAGAATCGCTCCCCTGCCCTGCGACTCATCAACCGAAGGGTAATAAAGCCGGACCCAATAGAAATCTCGGCGAATCCCCGGAGTCGAAGCGCAAAACTGCGAGTGGCGGAACGGCTGTGACTGAAAATGACGGACGTTCCCCGGCGCGCTACTTGAGAAAGAACGAAAGAAAGAGAAAAGCGAAAAACGGCATGGCAAACCGAAACAACAATGGAGTATCCCGAATGTTGTCAGATGAGATCGTAGCAGCTATAGACGTCGGTACGACCAAGGTCTGCACGATAGTGGGCCGCAAGGTGGGGAAAGACCACGTCCAAATTCTCGGGTACGGCGCGGCCAGGAACACCGGCATGCGGAAAGGCGTTGTTTCGGACCTGGAGGCTGCCGAACGTGCCGTTCGGGTCTCAATCAAATCCGCGGAAGACGCTACAGGTCACAAGGTGGACTCGGCATTCGTTGGCATTTCGGGAGCTCATGTTCGGTTCGAAAACCGTCACGAAAGGCTGCAGGTCAGCAATCACAAGGGAATCGTCACCTCCGACGACGTGGTGCGGGCCCCCATCAAGCTGAGGGAGTCAATCGACCTGCCGGGCCGAACGGTAATCCACGCCAGTTCCATCAGCTATACGTTGGACGGCGAATCCGGCATCCGGCATCCCGTGGGTATGCACAGCAAGGAGATGCAGGTAGAGACGCATTTCGTGACCGGTTCCAACACCTTCATCGACAGTCTCGTCGATATCATTGAAGTGGCGGGTGTGAAGGTCAACAGCCTGGTCCTGGAACCTCTGGCCAGCGGCCTCGCCGTTCTTTCCAAGAAAGAGCGCCAGAGGGGCGCGGTTATCGTCGATGTAGGCGGCGGCACCACCGACATTGTTGCCTTCAAGCAAGGGTCCATTTACTACACCGGCGTCATTCCGGTCGGAGGGTTCCAGTTCACCAACGATCTCGCCCTGTCATTCAGCACCTCTTTCGATGCGGCAGAGGCGATCAAGCTGGAGCATGCGAGCGCGGAGTATCAAGCGGCGTCCGCCAACGAGCACATCATGGTGCCCGTTGTCGGGCGGAACAAGGACCTGAAGGTCAGCCGCCTCGAGATCTGCCAGCTCGTGCGTGAGCGCGCCATGGAGCTGGCGCGGATGATCAAGCTGAAGCTCGATTCGGAGCGGAAGAAGGGCGCCGAGGACACCGTGCTCGTTCTTACCGGCGGAGCTTCCAACCTGCCCGGATTTGCCGAGATCGTTCGAAGCACCGTCGGAGTCCGGGTCCGGCAAGGCGTTCCCGCCGTTCAAGGGACCGTTCCCGCCTACCTGAGGGACAAGTCGTACGCCACAAGCGTCGGCATTCTCCTCTGGGGCGTGAACGAATACCTGCCCGATGAGTTGGGATTCGGCTCAAGAAACGGAGACGGGGACAAGAGACGCAGCCGTAACGGGCATGCCCTCACTTACACCAATGGGGATTCAACCAGCCTCTTCGGAGGACTAAAGAGTCGACTTGTCGGGATCATGTCGTAGGCACTATCGCACCAAAGAAAGGAAGGACTTAATGGTCGTAAACACACACCCTCAGAACGGAGCCAACATCAAGGTCATCGGAGTAGGCGGCGGTGGCTCCAACGCCGTCTCCAGGATGTTCCGGGAACGACTTCCGGGCATCGAGTACATGGTCGTCAATACGGATACGCAGGCCCTCCTGCGGTCGGACGTGCCGGTCCGCATCGCCATCGGCGAGCTGCTGACTGAAGGCAAGGGCGTCGGGGGCGATCCCGACCTGGGCGCCAAGTCTGCAGGCGAAAGCAGAGAAGAAGTGCACGAAGCCATCCGCGAGTCCGACATGGTCTTCATCGCGGCCGGAATGGGCGGCGGCACGGGCACGGGCGCGGCGCCGGTGATCTCGGAGATCATCAAGGAGACCGGGGCGCTAACCGTCGGCGTAGTCACCATGCCGTTCTTGTTCGAAGGCACCCGCCGAATGCGGACCGCGGAATTGGGCATCGACAGGCTCAAGCAGCACGTCGACACCCTGCTCGTCATACCCAACGAGCGACTCCACGTTATCTCGGACGAGGAAATCACTGCGGAAAACGCCTTCCGCATGGCAGACGACGTTCTCCGTCTTGGCGTTCAATCGATAGCCGAGTTGGTAACGGTACCGGGTGAGATCAATCTGGACTTCGCGGACATCCAGTCCGTGATGCGCGATGCCGGTCCAGCCTGGATGTCCATAGGCTGGGGCAAGGGTGAAAACAGGGCCAAGGCGGCGGCCCAGCAGGCGATTTCGAACCCGCTTCTCGACGTTTCCGTAGAAGGGGCGACGGGTGTGCTGTTCAACGTGACCGGCGGTTCCGACCTCCGGCTGTCCGAACTGCACGAGGCGGCAGAGGTCCTTCAGCGAGTGGTGGATCCCGACGCGAACATCATCTTCGGTATGGCCAACGACCCCAAGATGGAGAATGAGGTGAAGCTCACGGTCATCGCGACCGGGTTCCCGACCACGGAGAACTTGCAGCAGCAGGACGACCAGATCAAGCGGCTTCTCAAGGATGCCTTGGGGCATGAAGAGGCGGATATCGATCTTCCTCCGTTCCTGCGGCGCATTTCCAAGTACCAAGATGAGGCGGTGGTGCGGTAGTTTAGTTCCGTCGAGTCCCCTACACTCGATGGATCTGGGGGAGAGTAGGGTCAAAGGGGCCGCATTACGCGGCCCCTTTTGGCGTCTGGGGGGCAAAGCAAGAAATGCCCACTCGTAACTTGTTCAGTCTCGGTGAGTTGGATAACGAAGCTCCCTCTCTGTGTCTCTCCCCCGGCGGGGGCTGACAGGAGTAGGCATTCACCCTCACCCCAGCCCTCTCCCGTTCGCGGGAGAGGGGATTAGATCCCCGCCCTCGTCTTCACAGGGGCAGGCTCTACGCGGGAATGAAGGTGGGCTGTATACGTCGAGGGATCTCAGTCTGAACAGCTACGGGCTGTGCCCCTCTCTTAACTTTCCGTTAATTTCACGCGGAAATTTCAAAGTCGCGAGAGCGGCTTGACACAGGCTTTCAGCGGAATTTCCAAAATCGGGCCATTCGTCCGCCCAACTACGACCCCTTGCGTTTTCGCGCTTGACACACCCAATATCTAGTGGTAGCGTCTTGACCTACCTGTTACGTGCTGCTTGCGCAATGGGAGAGTCGCGGACGGTGCCGGTGGTCGGTGATGCGTTGTCCTCATTGCAGTCATAGCCAATCGAAGGTGATCGACTCGCGGGAGACGGTCGATAGCATCCGGAGGCGGCGGGAGTGCGCCTATTGCAGCCGCCGTTATACAACGTATGAGCGGGTGCAGTCGAACTCCCTGCAGGTAGTGAAACGGGATCAACGACGGGAGGAGTTCAGCACAGACAAGCTGAGAGTGAGCATCCTGAAGGCGTGTACCAAGCGCCCCCTGCCGACCGGCAGCATCGATAAGCTGGTGGGTGAGATTGAGGCGGAATTGTACGCGCTGGGGCTGTCCGAGGTGCCTTCTCACAAGATAGGCGAGACGGTGATGGACAGCCTGCGGGAATTCGATAGAGTTGCCTACATACGGTACGCGAGCGTGTACAGAGACTTCCAGGACATACAGACATTCCGACAGGAGATTGACGCCCTGCTCGACCCTGATACGCAGGAGCCGACCAATCAGCTCTCCTTCCTCGGATCCGATACGGGAGTCATAAAGGCTCCCTCCCCGGAACGCCGGGGCCGGCGGACAAGACAGACGGACCCCGGCGAAGGCTAAAGAACACCGGCCCTTCTCGGCAGTTCGGCATCCAGTTTAGTCATTCGGCTGACCCTCTCTTTAGCCCAAAATCTCTAAGAAATATGACTTTCAGCCTATAGATTTCTTGAACAATTCTAGGATATGGTTTGGCAACAACACATCGGGGGTAGGTGGTAAACAGCCACAATATATGGTGGGGCGTTCGATACGCACCTTCAACTGAATTAACAGAACAATGTTGGACTTGATCCAAACATACACGACAAACTACACCAATCGAGAGGCAAACTGATGGTCATAGAAGAGAGACGCGACGCAGGTCTGAGGAACGAATCCACGAACGGGATGAAGACCCCGTCCATCACGGACGCCGACATCGACCTGAGCGACAACGCCCGTGTCGTTCTGGAAAAACGCTATCTCCGCAAGAATTCGAAAGGGGAAATCGTCGAGACGCCCGCAGGGATGTTCCGGCGGGTCGCCCACGCGATAGCCGGCCCCGAATACGCGAGCAGCCCAGCCGAAGACGCCATGGCCTGGGAGGAGAAATTCTACGAGGTCATGGCCACTCTGGAGTTCGTCCCGAACTCCCCTACCCTCATGAACGCCGGAATCCAGCGCCATGACGGTCAGGGTACGGGCACCCTCTCGGCATGTTTCGTCATGGGACTGGACGACCACATGGACGGCATCATGACCACCGCCAAGGAAACGGCGATGGTCCAGAAGTACGGCGGGGGCACGGGATTCGCCCTCTCGTCCATACGTCCAAAGGGTACGACCATCCAAACGACCCATGGACAGGCCTGCGGACCCATCCAGGTGCTCCGTCACCTCTCGTCCGTCTCCAAGCTCGTAACGCAGGGCGGCAAGCGCGACGGCGCGAACATGGCCGTGATGGACGTTCACCATCCCGACATATTGGAATTCATCGACTGCAAGGCGCAGGAAGGTGAAATCCACAACTTCAACATCTCCGTCGGCGCGAGCCACGAGTTCATGGAGGCCGTGAAGGCCGGCGCCACGTACCCGCTGCGGTTCCATGAGAACCCCGCGGACACGTCTTCACCCGTCGTGGAGGTCGGACGCCTGGACGCCCGCGAAGTATTCGAGAAGATCGTCCACGGCGCATGGCGCAACGGCGAGCCCGGGATGATCTTCTTGGACTGGGTGAACCACCGGAACCCGACGCCGCACATCGGACGCATGACGGCGACCAACCCCTGCGGTGAGCAGCCTCTTCTCCCCTTCGAGTCGTGCAACCTGGGCGCAATCAGCCTCCAGCGGTTCCTTATTGACGTCGACGGCCATCCCACCGTTGACTATGACAGGCTCCGCGAGGTCGTGCATGTCGCGACGCGGTTCCTGGACAACGTCATTGACGCGAACGCCTACTCGGTGGACAAGATCGAGACTATGACCAAGGCCACGCGGAAGATCGGACTCGGCGTGATGGGCTTCGCCGACATGCTGGTCCGCATGGGGATTCCCTACGACTCAGAGGAGGGACTGGAGCTCGGCCGCAAGATCATGCGCTTCATCAAGGACGAGTCCGACAGGATGTCCGTGATGCTGGCCGAAGAGCGCGGCAACTTCCCCGCCTACGAGGGGAGCATCTACGACACCCCGGAAGGTCCCCCGATGCGCAACGCCTGCCGTCTGACGGTAGCGCCGACGGGAACGACCTCCATGATCGCCGGGTGCTCCAGCGGTATCGAGCCGCTGTTCGCCCTCTGCTTCCATAAGCACAACATTCTCGGCGGCGAGAGTCTCCTGTACATCGACGAGAACTTCGAAAGGGCGGCCAGAGAGGGCGGCTTCTACAGCGAAGACCTGATGAACTACCTTGCTGAGGGCGGATCGCTGCAGGACCGGGACGACGTGCCGGAGTCGGCCAAGCGGACGTTCGTGGTCGCAGGCGACATCTCACCTGAAATGCACGTGCGAATGCAGGGAGTCTTCCAGGAGAGCGTGGACGCTGCCATATCCAAGACGATCAACTTCCCGAATGACGCGACCGAAGAGGATGTCCGCAGCGCGTACATGCTCGCGTGGGAACTGGAGTGCAAGGGCATCACGGTCTATCGCGCGGGCAGCAGAGAGGCGGAAGTGCTGACGGCAGGCAAGGAGAACGAGGAGACGGAGACCGAGACGAACGGCCATGACTCCCCCACCCTCGTCGAGCGCAGTCCTCGCCCCCGCATCGTACAGGGCCTCACGGAGAATATCCGCACCGGACAGGGCAAACTCTACATTACGGTCAACTTCGATGAAGAGAGGCGGCCGTTCGAGGTGTTCTGCGCACTCGGAAAGGCCGGGAGCGTCGAGTCCGCCCACCTTGAGGCCATCGCCCGGCTCGTCTCCATGTCATTGCAAACGGGAGTCGACCCGGATCAGATCGTCGCGCAGCTGCGCGGGATTACCGATCAGCCGGTCTGGGACGAGGGAACGCTGGTAGGATCCATACCGGATGCGATTTCCCAGGTACTCAGCAAATACACGGCGGACAAGCCGACTACGGACGCGCCAACGGCACAGATCGGCTTGTTCCCGTCTTCGGAGTCCACGGGCAACGGGGACCAGATGACCTATGCGAGTCCTCTGACCGGCAAACGATGCCCTGAGTGCTCCGCCTACCTCGTCGCCCAGGAAGGCTGCCTGAACTGTTTGGACTGCGGCTACAGCAAGTGTGACTGAGCTAAGTTAGCAAGAAGGTCACAAATGCCATCCGTCGCGGCTGGTAGTTTGCTGTTGGTATCAGCACTAGGCGTGATGCCTTCGATTCCCCTGGTCTAGTTGGATCAAGAATTCCAGACTCAAGGCGTTTGGAAGAGCATTGTGCTCTCAAGAGACTCCCCTACCTAGGCCAAATCAGGTGAACTAGGAGACAAGTCTTATGGAAGATCAGCCTCAAACTAAGAAGAGGGGATTCATAGTCCCCTTGAGAATAAACGTGTTGTTGTTGCTGGCGTTGGCTTACGGTTCATTGTTTGGAATTTTCCTTGTATTGGTATGGAATGATGTGGCGGCAACTGACGCATATGACAGAATCAGTGTGCCGTTTGTGGCTCTGGTTGGTGGGACACTCGCAGTCGCCAAAGACCTCATTGAGTGATATAAGCGAAATATATGGGTGCTTCGGTTGCAGGGTATACATCTAAGTGTCTCAGGTCGGGGCAATTTCAGTGTCCGCACAGCGATGAAGTTGCGTAAACAGATTGCCTCGGCTGACAGTCAAATCTCACCTAGCCGTAGAGGAAAAAGCTCCCAACTCTGCCATCCTCATGCAATCACGATGTTGTATCATGGCATCCCCGCGCCAAAGAGCGGCGCGAATTGCAGCCGGAGTGCAGAGCATGACAACACCAGAGAGACCGTTCGTCGCCATCACCATGGGAGACCCGGCCGGAATTGGGGCGGAAGTTACCGTCAAGGCCCTCCAGGATGAGTCCGTCTACCAAAAATGCCGCCCGTTCGTGGTCGGCAGCGTGGCGGCGATGAATCATGCCATCGAAATATCCGGCGTGGATGCTGCCGGGCGCGTGACTCATGGATTGGAGGACGTTTCCGGTGAGCCTGGCGTAATCGACGTGATGGACCCGGAGAACCTGGACTACTCGGCGATTGAGATTGGAGAGCTGTCGGCCTCGGCGGGGAAGGCGGCCGTGGAGTGGGTGCTGCAGGCGGGAGAGTTGGCCGCCGCCGGTCATGTCCAGGCCATAGTGACCGCGCCGATCAACAAGGAAGCGGCGAAGATGGCCGGATACAAGGACATCGGCCACATGGAGATATTCCAGAGCCAGACGAACTCGAAGGATGTGGCGACCATGCTCATGGCGGACGTGCTCCGCGTCGTCCACCTCACGACGCACCGTCAGCTACGCATAGCATGCGACTACGTGACCATCGACAACGTGATGGCAAAGCTCGTCCTCACGCACGAGCACTTTGCGAGATGGGGCTTCCCTGCCCCGCGCATCGGCGTCTCGGCGCTCAACCCCCATGCGAGTGACGGTGGTCTCCTGGGCGACGAGGAGGAGAAGCAGATTGCCCCGGCGATTGAAAAAGCACGGTCGCTCGGCATTGACGCGATAGGCCCTGTGCCGCCGGACACCGTCTTCACGCAGGCCATAAACGGCAAGTACGACGTTGTCCTCGCGATGTACCACGACCAGGGTCACATCCCCATCAAGGTGCACAACTGGGAGCGGAGCGTCAGTGTTAACCTCGGCCTTCCCTTCATACGCACGTCCGTCGACCACGGGACGGCCTTCGACATCGCAGGACAGGGAATCGCCCACCACGACAGCATGGCCGAGGCCATCGGCGTTGCCGTTGATTTGGCAAGCGAGAGCAAGCTGCGGTAGGAGCGCGGTGGCGACACGCCCAGTCCAGGTTGCCGGAAGGGCGCGTCACTACGACCTAAAGGGACTTAGTAAGCCGATTTATCACAAACGTCGCGCGAGTCGGCTACAATAGAGTAGCTGCGGCAAAATTGGGAGGTCTCCCAGAGTCCCGCAACTCAGGTATAGGGAGTCAAAACGGGCGGTTGGCAATGAAGATTACATTCATAGGCGGCGGCGTCATGGCCGAGGCGATCCTCGGCGGGATACTTGACGGCGGTGTCGCAAAGGCGGAGGACATTCGCTTCGGGGAGCCCGTAGCGGAGCGGCGCGAAGCGCTTACAGGGGCTTACGGCGTGACGGCGGACTCCGACAACCTCAAGGTGATCGACGGCGCTGACATCGTCATACTCGCGATGAAGCCGCAGAATCTCTCGTCCGCCATGGACGGCATAAGAGCCGGTCTTCAAGCAGACCAAGCCGTGCTGTCCATCGTCGCGGGCGCGACCCTGGACACCCTGAGCGAGGGGCTGGACCACGGGGCTGTCGTGCGCGTCATGCCGAACACTCCGGCCCAGATCCGTGAGGGCATGACGGTCTGGACTGCCACCGACCAGGTCTCCGACGAGCAGAAGGACACCAGCAGACAGATAATCGCGTCCTTCGGTGAGGAGATATACGTCGAGGACGAGAAGTACATCGACATGGTGACGGCCCTGAGCGCGAGCGGTCCCGCCTACGTTTTCCTCTTCATCGAGGCCCTCATCGATGCGGGCGTCTACATGGGCCTGCAGCGTCCGATGGCGAGACAGCTCGTTCTCCAAACGGTCATTGGAAGCGCCAAATATGTCCAGGAGACGGGCATGCACCCGGCAGAGCTCAAGGACATGGTCTCATCTCCGGCGGGAGGCACCGTCGAGGCGTTGATGTCGTTCGAACAGTCAGCATTCCGTGGGGCCGTGCTCGAAGCCGTTGAGGCGGCCTACCTCAAATATCGCGCCTTAGGTGAGAATAGTTGAACTTCTTCTCGACATTCATCTTCCTGTTCGTCGACGCCCTGACGCTTGCGATACTTGCTAGCGTAATCATGTCGTGGGTGACCATGTTTGCCCCCGAGTCGCCGCTGGTGGAATCGATCAACAACGTCCTCAGGCAGATGACTGAACCCGTCCTGGGCCCGCTCAGACGAGTAATTCCGCCGCTGGGAATGTTCGATCTCACGCCCATGATCGCGTTGCTATTCTTGCAGATAGTTGTGAAGGGTCTTCTAAGGTCGGTCCTGGCGGTCTAGCCTCGTCCCAATCTCCGACGGATTGAGGCCTTTGATCTCCACCAACTTCGTCCGCGAGCGTTCCCCCGATTTTATGGAGACCACGCTTTTCGGGACTCCGAGTTCACGCGCCAGGACTTCGATCACAGCCTTGTTCGCTCTGCCCTTTTCCGGAGCAGCGGTTACGTAGACCTTGATTCTTCCCTCAACCACCGTTACGCGGTTGCTGCTTGCTTTCGGCTGAACGTGTACTTCGATCACTCCGGAGGGCATCTACGGTACTCTTGAGGCAATCGCTGCAGGTGAGACTGGGCGTTCCAGTGACGCGCCGTTCCAAGATGAAGGATCCGGACCAGCGGGGTCTCCATAGTAGGCAGTGAGGTTGATCGCTGCCACAACAATGGCTACTGAGCACACAAGCGCCACGATGCCTGCTACCGGCGCCCTCCCCTTCAACCAGCTCAACAGCCAGTCGATGGCGAACCCTGCGAGGATGAAGGCGGAGGGAGCAGCAATGATGAGGCGTCCGAACATTCCCTCCTGTTTCGTGAGTCCGACACCGAGCACGACAACGATCAGGAGGACGAGCGGCACGCCGTGGGAGTATTCCCGCCATCTGCGGACGCATACCAGCAGGCCAACGAGGACAAGTAGTCCCGTGAGGGGGTCGACGATCCTGCCTCCGCCACGTCCGAACTCGTCGGCGCTCGTGCTCCAAACGAATGCCCGCCCGGTGTTGACGATGTTTCCGGTAACCGTTCGGAACTGGCCCATGATACCGTCGTTTTGAAGATAGTGTGGAGTCTCGGTTACCAGCAGCGCCTTAGCGGTGGCGCTCAATTGGCCGTCGGTGGCGAGAGCCGCCCAGAAAGGCAGGCTCACGATCAGGACTGCAATGGCGAAGGCAGCGATTTGCTGGCCAATGAGCCGTGTTGAGACCGTATCGGACAGGTACTCTCGCAGCCACAGGCACAGGACCGCGCAGAGGAACACAATTGCTGCCCAGTCCACGTACAGGCTCAGTCCGACGAGCGCTCCCGAAGCCGCAAGGAAACGCGTTCGGCGTGACTCCTCCATCGGTTCACGGCACGCTCGCGTCAGCAGGTAGAGGGCAGTGACCTCGAACAGCAGCAACATGCTGGTGGGAAGGGCCAGCCTGGCGTAGGTCATCGGCCAGATGCCGACAGCCATCAATACTGAGACAAACAGAGCGACCCTGCGGTTGAACAGGGTGTTCGCGAGAAGGTACGTCACTCCCACGGAAGCGACGGACGCAATTCCCGATAGGAGCCGCACCATGCCGATTTCGTCACCGACGATGGCCGTCCAAAATGCAAGTAGGTAGGAGTATCCGGCCAGCGACCCGGCCAGGAGGTTGTGCGACAGGCCGATCCAACCCTCCGCCCTGATCTCCTGCGTCACGCGGACCAGCTCTAACTCGCCTGGAAACAGACCGACAGGTGTGGAACCCAGATCCCAGAGCCTTGTGACCGCGAGAAGTATCCCCAAGAGCACGACGGCTGTGACGGCAAGCAGGGAGCTTTGAGTATTGAATGGCCAGTCCGGCCCCGATTCGCCCAATGACGTGGACTGGTCAAGCTCAATACCGCTCGATGCGCCCCGTCCGCCCGCGTCCACTGTGACCGCAGGAGGGCTAGACGCTCCCTGTTGCCGAGGTGGAGCTAGTTCCACACTCGAAAGAGAGACGCCACAGGCATTACAAAAATTCTGCGGCCATGGATTGTCGGCCGCACATTCCGGGCATCTAATCTCGCCCGCAAGGGGTTGCGCGCAGTTTCCGCAAAAGGAGGCTGCGAGGCGGTTATCGTGCCCGCACCTCCGGCACGTCATAGCCATGAGCGCACTTCCTGCCTGTTCAACACGCCGGTCGGCTGAAACACGAAGGTCTGACATACCCTACGCATCAGAAGCCGCGCTCCTTCATTTCCAGCCATTCACCAACGTTGAATCCGCCCCGCCCTGCCTCGGCGGCGGCCTTCTGCAGCGCTTGCCACGACTCGAATTCGTCGGCGTCCACGGCGGGCTGTCGCACCGCTGCCGCGTGCGGACTTTCCATCCACTCGAAGTAGCCTGAGACGTTCAAGTAGGCGATGAATACGAGGATCGCGACTGCAGCAGCTTTGATAGCCCACTGGTCCCTGGTGTAGCGGAGACCAAACAGCCAGTCGAGAGCGAGGGCGATGAAGAGATAGAACAGGGGAACGGCCCCTACGGCACGGGCGGCGTCCGGCGTTCCGCTGCCCAACACCTGTATGGGGAATATCATCACCATGAAGAACAGCCACCACAGGAGCGCCTGCCGCCACCTGAAGACCGAGACCACGAGACCAAGCCAGAACAGTAACGCCGTCAACCTGTCGAGGAGGCCGTGATTCGGCGGAATGTAACGCGAGTTCAGCCCCACATTGGACACGCCCGTGTCCAGCAGGATGAAGCCCTTGACGTTGTTCCACGTCTGAAGGGCGATAATTTCCATGTCGTCCCTGCCGCCGAACTTCAGGCGGTTCTCTTCACTGAGGACATAGACAACATGGACGCGGCGATTGAAGCTGTCCCAATCGTCAAGGGCGTTGTCGAGCTGAGGCCAGAAGAGTGCGAACGCGGTCACGCACATTAGGCCGTAACCGATCAAGAGAGGTTTTCTGTTCTCTCGATGAAGGAACAAGGCGAAGGGCAGGTATGCCAGGAGGGCGACAATGATCACGCGTCCGCTGGTGTAGCCGTAGAGTCCAAGCGCAGCGAACAGTCCCGTCGCCGCGAAAAGCGCCAGGCTTGCCCGCATGTTCTTGCTCTTGATAGCTGCGCTGAGTGCCAGCATGGCGGACAGCGCGTACAGGCCTATGTGAGCGTTTTCCCAGCCGCTTCGGGAGAAGTGCAGATACCACACTCCCGTCGCTAGGAGGAAGGTGGCCCCCAGCGCAGCCGGCCTCCCCACTCCGTGTTGGCGGGCAACCACGTAGAAGACCAGGATGGACGCGGTGCTCAGCACGACGCTCGGCAACCGCATCGCGACAATGGTCTCGCCGAAGAGTCCCATGAACCAGCCCATCATGTAGGCGCTGAATGCAGGTTGAGGCTTCCAGTCCAGCTCGAAGAAGCCGGGGCCGATGTCCGCCATGATGCGGTAGACCGTAATCAGGTTGTCGGCTTCGTCGGGTACCAGGTTTGGGGGAATGTCGGTGAGTGAGAACAGCCGTATGAAGAGAGCCAGCGCGGTTATGCCCGCCAGGGTTATGATCGCCCAATGCTGGAGACCGAATTCACGGACGCCGCCCTGCAAACGGACCAAGTTACTCGGGCCGGAGGGCGGAGGCAGAACTCGCTTCGTTTCGTCGAGGAGAGCACCGCAGGCATCGCAGTAGGCGTTCTCCTCGGGATTTTCGCGCCCGCAGAAGGGACACTGCACCGGGAAGACCAGGCTCCGTCCGCAATTGCCGCAGAACTGTGAATCGATGGCATTGGCGTACTCACACCAAGGGCACTCTAGGAAACGCCTCTTTGATGCTTCAGAGGTCATGCCTGGAGCGTTACCTCGCCTGCTACAATAGACTTCGTCGTTCCGTCCGCCTTCGTCAGAAGCAAGTTGCCCATCTCGTCAACGCCGGTGGCCATGCCTTCGTCCTTGGTCTTCCGCCATCGTACGACGACGCTCTGCCCAAGGGTCTCCAAGCGGGAAGCCCATTCCGCTCTCAGGGAATGTCCCGCTCGTATTCGCGTCAAATTACCGTCCAAGTCTCTAAGGACACTGATGAGGACTTCTGAGCGGTCAAACGTCCTTCCGGTCTCAAGGTACATGCTCGTGGCGATGGGGGCAATTTCAGGGATTTCAGCGGGAGCGGAGTTGACGTTCAGCCCCACCCCAAGCACCGTGTACTCGATGCCCGTCCGCGACATCGTGCTCTCCACCAGGATACCCGACACCTTGCGTCCTTCCAGCTTCACGTCGTTGGGCCACTTGATGGTTGTGTCGAGTCCCGTCGCCTCGCCGACGGTCGTCCATACGGCAAGCGCCGCAGCCATGTTGACGTAGGGCGCTTGTGCTGCGGTGGGCCTGAACACGACGGAAAACAGCAGGTCCTTACCCGGCTCGGACACCCATGAACGCTCGAAACGTCCCCTGCCCGCCCTCTGCTCTTCGGCAATGACGACGGTACCCTCAGGCGCTCCCCGCTCCGCCAGGCTCTTGGCTTCGTCCATGGTCGATTCAAGGGTATCGTGCAAGTGGATGTCTTGACCCACGGCGCAGTCGTGCAAGCCGCGCTCGATGCGTTTGAGGTCTAGGTCGGACATCTCTCTCAGGCCCGTCTACGATGGTCTCGCGGCATGATACACTAACGCCGTTTTCGCAGCGCACCGGCTTAGGTGGAGGGTACCAAATTGTACGACTTGCTCATCAGGGGTGGAACGGTAATCGACGCCGCGCTCGGGCTGAACGGTGTTCGCGACGTGGCAATCGCGGACGGCAAGATCGCGGCAATTGAGGAGAGTATTGGCGGCGACGCCCGGAGAGTGGTCGACGCGGAGGGCCTGGTCGTCACTCCGGGGCTGATCGACATGCACATGCACGCCTACTGGGGCGTATGCTGCTATGGGCTCGAACCGGACGCCATCAACATCGCGCGCGGCGTGACCACGGCCATGGACTGCGGTTCCTCCGGCGCGAGGACGTTCCCTCACTTTCGCCGCACCGTCATGGAGCGTTCGGACACGCGGCTCTATGCGCTTCTCAACATCTCCGCGATGGGAATAATCTCGCCCTCTATCGGTGAGCTGTTCGACATGCGATGGGCGCGGGTCGAGGACGCGGGAGAGATGGGAAGAGAAAACACGGACCTCGTGCTCGGCATCAAGGTGCGTCTCTCCCATCACACCATCTTCCTCGACGACAAGCTAGACGCCCTGAAGCGCGCGATAGCCGCGGCGGAGATGTTCGGCGGCATGGTCATGGTACACGTCGGGGATATCGAGACTCCCCTGGAGACGCTGACGAGGCACCTGCGTCCCGGTGACGTGGTGACGCATGCCTTCCGGCAATGGGGCGGCGTCGTGAGCGCCGACCGGATGGTGACCGACGAGATACGCGAGGCACAGAAGCAGGGGATCGTGTTCGACGTGGGACACGGCGGGGGAAGCTGCTCGTTCGACACGATCGAGACGGCCCTTTCACAGGGGTTCTATCCCGACACGATCAGCAGCGACGTGAGCACCCTGAGCGTTGAGGGCCCTGTATACGACCAGGTGACCACCATGTCGAAGTTCCTGCACTTTGGCATCCCCCTCGACGACGTTGTCCGGTTGAGCACGCTTGCGCCCTCCGAGAAGATGGGCATCGCCGACGATCTCGGCTCGCTGGCCGTGGGGACGACCGCCGACGTTAGCATTCTCTCTGTAGATGACGGCGACTACACCTTCATGGACGCCGAACGGAAGTCAACCTCCGCGACCAGGAAGATCAACTCCGTCGAGACGGTCAAGGACGGCAAGCTGTACCGGGACTGGAATAAGTAGGTCATCGGAGTCACGCGGGCTTGCCCTTCGACAAGCTCAGGGCGAACGTTCTGCTACTTTTGACCGTTCGCTGAGCCTGTCGATGTATAGGTGCTAAGACGATAGACTCAAGGCGAAGGAACCGCGCACAAAGTCTCCGTTCGTGCTGAGCCTGTCGAAGCACAGGTACTAAAGCGATATTCTTGGAGAGCACAAGAGCGTTGTACGACCTTCTCATCAAAGACGGAACAGTCGTAGACCCGGCTCAAGGCGTCAATGGCCCGGCAGACGTTGCGTTTGTAAATGGCAATGTCGCCTCGGTTGCGCCCGGCATCTCCGAAGACGACGCGGCTGAGAGCTTCGACGCGACCGGGTTGATTGTCACTCCGGGTCTGATCGACCTCCACGTCCACAACTTCTGGGGCGTCTCCCACTACGGAATCGACCCCGATGTGACCAACATCGCGAAAGGAGTCACGACCGCTGTCGACGCGGGATCGGCGGGAGCAGCCACCTTCGCTGCATTCAGGCGGTACGTGATCGACCGGGCGGAGACCCGACTATATGCCCTGCTGAACATCTCCCTGACCGGTATGATCTCCAACGACATCGGCGAACTCGAAGACCTGCGGCATGCCGATGTCGCTCAGGCCGTCCGCGTCGGTCGTGGGAATCGCGACCGCATCGTCGGCATCAAGGCGCGACTTTCGCAGGACATCACGCGGCAGCACGACGTGGAATCGCTGAAACGGGCCATCGAGGCGGCGGAGGCCATCGGCGGCTTTGTGATGATCCACGTCGGCAAGACCCACTCGCCGCTGGAGTCGCTCATCGAGATGCTCCGACCGGGCGACGTGGTCACCCACACGTATCACGGACATTCCGAGGGCATCCTCGACGACGCGGGGAAGGTCAAGGACTCATTCAGGGAACATCAAAGACGCGGAGTCGTCTTCGACATCGGGCATGGCGCCGGCAGTTTCTCATTCGACGTTGCCGAGCGCGCCCTTGCTGACGGGTTCCGGCCCGGCAACATCAGCAGCGACCTGCATCTGTACAACGTCGCCGGACCCGTCTTCGACCAGGTTACGACTGTCTCCAAGCTCATGTGGCTGGGCATGTCCTTGTACGACGTCATCGCGCTTACGACGGCGGAGACGGCCAAGACCATGGGAGTCGCGGACCGTCTCGGCACTCTGAAGGTCGGCGCGGTCGGTGATGCGACAATCACACGCATCGACGAAGGCTCGTTCACCCTGACCGACTCGATCGGACGCTCGGTCACATCGTCGCAGAGACTGACGCACGTCGCGACCGTCAAGAGCGGACGCATCTATAGTTCCTGGCTCCGTGGCACCTGAATACGATCTGATAGTATCCGGCGGCCACGTCATCGATCCCTCCCAGGGTATCAACGGCGTCCGCGATGTGGCTTTTGCCGGCGGGAAGGTCGCGCACGTTGCGGACAACATTCCCGGTCACGAGGCTGTCGAGACCATCGACGCGCGCGGGATGCTCGTCACTCCCGGCCTGATCGATCTCCACACTCACGACTATTGGGGAGCATCCTTCTACGGCATCGACCCCGACACGGTACACATAGCTCGCGGCGTGACGACGGTCGTGGACGCCGGGTCATCGGGCGCGAACACGTTCCCCGCCTTCCGAGAGTACGTCATCGAGCGGACGAAGACGCGCATTTTCGCCCTGCTCAACATCTCCGCCATGGGCATGGTCGTCGGATACGCCGGACTCGAAGATGCTCGCTGGGCAAACGTCGACGAAGCGGTGCGTATGGGACGAAAGCACCGAGATGTCGTCGTGGGCGTCAAGGCGCGGATTCCTCCCCTGCCCGCTGAGGACTACCGGGAGGTGCTCACGCGGGCGATTGAAGCCGCGGAGGGGATGGATGGCATCTTCATGCTCCACCTCGGCGGCACGAGCATCCCGGTAGCCGAGCGCCTGAAGATGCTTCGTCCGGGAGACGTGCTCACACACTCGTTCAGGTACAGCCCGGGCGGGAACGGAATACTCGACTCCGAGGGGAACGTGCTTGAAGAGGCGTGGGCGGCAAAGGAGCGCGGCGTGATATTCGACGTGGGGCATGGCAGCGGGAGTTTTTCGTTCGAGACGATGGAACGTGCGATGTCACAAAGCTTCTTCCCTGACACGATCAGCAGCGACCTGCACTTCAAGAACGTCGATGGGCCGGTCTATGACCTGCATACGACCTTGTCGAAGTTCCTGCATCTGGGAATCCCACTCGCAGAGGTCATTCGGCTCGGCACCACGGCTCCTGCCGGGGCAATCGGCAAGTCGGACGAGTTGGGCACCATCAGGCCGGACGCAATCGGGGACGTTACGATCTCCAGGCTTGAAGAGGGACGGTTCCTGCTGAGCGACTCCGGACGGAGACGCACCGTCGAGGCAACCCGCCGCATCAGCCACGTCACGACAGTCAAGTCCGGACGAGAGTATAAGCCGTACCTGCGCTAGCCGCCGGCTACGAAGCTATGCGGCGTTCGGCATTTCCTTGGTCCACGTAGGTTGTGGCGCCGACTCTCGATACGACTATCTCCTGCCGGTATCGAGCGTGGCCAAGCTCTCTTTCGGCACGGTAGGTCTCAGTCGTCGATTCGACAGACTCTGGGTCCGGGCCACCGGCGAGGGCCTCTTCCAAGACACGCCCGTCCATCGACTCCCCGCCCGGCAGACCAAGTATTCTCAATGCAGTCGGGGCCAGATCGACGTTTCCCGTCGGGCTTTCAACGTGGATTCCGCTCTTGAAACTGGGGCCTCCCGCGATCAACGTGTTTCGCATTTCGTGCTTGCTGAGCGAGCCGTGATCGCCCTGGCCGACCGGCTGACCCGCTGTATAGGCAAGTCCGGGCACGCCTACGGCATTTGGCTCGGAGTCCCACGTGAAGGACATCGCTAGGTCGGGCGCGCGCTCCCCTTCCAGTCCCACCAATCGTGAGGGCAGCGTTCCCTCGATTCCGCCATGAGCGTTTGGTACGGTCACCGCGCCTGTCCAGGGCTGCCGCATCAGCCACTCTGCCAGCCGGTCAACGTCATCCGTGTTTCTGTCAGGCACCCAGAAGAGGACCGTTGCCCCGTTCGTCCCCATGATGACGGGAACAGGGCATTCCGTCCTGACGAGCGACTCGATGCCGACGAGACCCCGCGAAGTCGAGTAGCCATGGTCCGACACGACGAAGATGTCGGTATCGTCCATCCGTCCGCTCGTGTTGAGGTGGTCGATCATGCTCCCGAATGCCTTGTCCGCAACGGCAAGCGCCTTCTTTCCCAGCTCCGAGTTCACCCCGGCGGCGTGCTGCGCGTGGTCGGGTTCGTCGCACCAGTAGACGGCCAAATCACAGTCGTCCAGCACGTATTCGGTGAGGATGCGTGTCGCGTACTCGTTGCGGCCATAGTCGGGGTCGGTACGCTCGCCCCACTCGCCAAATCGTTCCGTTAGAGTGGCACCTAGCTCCTCAGGAATCGTGAACTCAGGATGGATGCTCCGGCCATGTCCAGCCGCCGGTTTGGGGTTGTGGACGAAGGTGTTCCCGCTGGAGCCGGTGCCCACGGTCACGAACCGCTTGCCGTGCGCTGACACGAGCTCGGCCAACGTCGGTCGCAGGAGCAGGCGTCCCGTCCTCTCCACAACGATCATCAGCTCATCGACGAGGGCCATGATGGCGCGGCTCCGGTCGTATTCGCGGATTGACAGATTGTTGCCCACGAGTCCGTGACGCCCGGGGTAGCAGCCCGTCATGATGCTTGCGGCGTTGACGCGGGTCACGGAAGGATAGACCGGGTGGTGGTTTTCGAAGAATACGCCGCCCGATGCGAACGCCGCGAGGTTCGGCATCAGTTCCTTGGTCACCTGCGAGGGCTGCAGACCGTCGATGGCGAATATCACTATTGATGACATTAATGCATGCTCCTCGATAGGCGTTTACAGGGGGGCCGGGCACGCAAGGGCCGGGGCGTGTCGTCGCTCGAAAGACCTATGGTAGGATACCGAAAAACGTGGAGGGGCGCGACATGGCGAATCTGCCGACGGCCGTGCTGGGGCGAACGGGCATGGAGGTGACGCGGCTGGGGTTCGGAGCAATGGAACTGCGTTCGAACGACGGTGATCGCGCCGTAGATGACGAGCACTCCGGCAGAGTCCTCAACGCGGTGCTCGATGCGGGGATCAACTTCATTGACACGGCAGTCTGCTACGGAATCAGCGAGGAACGCATCGGCAAGGCAATTTCGCACCGGCGCGACGAGTACTTCATCGCAACCAAGTGTGGATGCCCAACGATCCCCTCAGCACTTGAGGCAGGTGGGAACGACTACGGCCCCGAGAACATGGAGGCAGGGGTCGACCAGAGCCTCCGTCGCATGAATACCGACCACCTCGACGTGCTCCAGTTTCACGGTACTCCGGCGAAGTCGGTGCTGGAGGAACACGACGCAATCAACACGCTGCAGCGACTGAGAGAAAAAGGGAAGATCCGCTTCATCGCCTCGTCGTCCAGCCTGCCGAACATTCGAGACCACATCGACATGGGGGTGTTCGACTCCTTTCAAATCCCCTACTCTGCCCTGAGCCGTCAGCACGAGGGAATCATCGAGCAGTCCGCTGCGGCGGGCATCGGCACAGTTATCCGTGGCGGCGTCGCCAAGGGCGAACCGGGTGTGTCGGGAGTGACGCGGGAGGAGGCGTGGAAGACGTTCGATGACGCTCGCCTTGGCGACCTCTTAGAACATGGAGAGAGCAGGACAGCCTTCATACTCCGGTTCACCCTGTCGCACCCGGACATGCACACGACGATTGTCGGCACTCAGAACGTCACCCACCTCGATGAGAACGTGCGGGTGGCCACCATGAAAGGCCCCCTTCCAGGAGACGTGTACGCCGAGGCCAAGCGTCGGCTTGACGATGTGGGCGAGACTTCGGAGGACTGACATGGGCAAGGCAAGGATGGGCGTCATCGGCGCGGGATGGTGGGCCACCCAGTTCCACATCCCCAGCCTGAAGACCTACGAGAACGCCGAACTGGTTGGTATAGCTGACCTCAAGGAAGACAAGCTGGCGAAGGCCGCCGACTTCTACGACATCGCCGGTCAGTACACCGACCACCGCGAACTGCTGGCCTCGGGCGTGGATGGCGTTGTCGTGGCCGTGCAGCACGCCTACCACTACGAGGTCGCCCGCGACGCACTGGATGCCGGGGTCAGCGTCATGGTCGAAAAGCCCATGACCCTTCGCGCGGACGAGGCGTGGGACCTTGTAGAGCGGGCTGAGAGGAACGGGCTGCACCTGATGGTGGGCTACACGTTCCACCACACGCGACACGCTGCGGCTGCCCGTGCCATCGTGCAGTCGGGCAAGCTTGGCGAGATACAGTTCGTGTCCGGCATCTTCGCCTCGATGGTCGAGTCCTACCTGCGCGGGAATCCGGAGGACTACAGGGACGTGTTCAAGTTCCCGGTCACCGGCCCGGAGTCGTCCACCTATTCCGACCCTGCCGTCGCGGGCGGCGGACAGGGCATGGTGCAGGTCACGCACCCGATGGGCATGGCGCTCTGGGTGACGGGACTCCATGCCGTTGAGGTGTCCGGTTTCGTGGAGAACTTCGACCTCGCGGTCGATCTCGCCGACGCATTCAGTTATAGGCTAAACAACGGCGCGGTCGGTGTGATGGGATCGACCGGCGGGGTTCGGCCCAGCCAGCCGCAGATGCAGGTGAATACCTACTACGGGACCAAGGGTTTCATCCGGCAGGACCTCGTCAACGGACGCCTCAGCGTGTTCTACCACGACGGCACGTCCGAGGTCTTTTCCGATCTCACGGAGGATGAGGTCTACCCTGCCCACCTTCCCTCGCGGTCACTGGCAGATCTCATCAACGGCAACGGCGAAAATCGAGCGCCGGGTGAGGTGGGAGCGCGAGTGGTCGAGTTCCTCGAGGCGGGGTACCGGTCGTCGGATACTGGGACAGTCGTCAAGATCGCACCACGATAGGAAGTCTGAGGTAACAACATGGAGCGCGCTGGGTTCCTCCTGAAGGTCAGGAAAGAACGGCTGGAGGAGTACAAGAAACACCACGAGGCGGTGTGGCCGGAGATGCTCGACGCCCTCCGTCGTCACGGCTGGCACAACTACTCCCTGTTCCTGACAGGTGACGGAACGCTGTTCGGTTACTTCGAGGCCGAGGAGAGCTTCCAGGCCAGCCTAGAGGGTATGGCGACCGAGGAGGTCAACACCAGATGGCAGACCTTCATGTCCGACTACTTTGAGGACCTGCCAGGCCTGCCGGACGAGAGTATGGTGCAGCTTGAGCACGTCTTCTATCTGGAGTGACATGAGAGAGTACGCGCATGCCTAGCTGGAAGACGCTTGGCGCAGGATGCTTGACAATCTTGGCCCTCGTTGTTGCTTCGGGGGGATGTGTTACTTCCTTCGTGCTCTTCGCACAGGCAATGGAACAGGAAGCTCGGCCCAATAACGCGCTGATCGTCTTTGCACTAACGATTATCGTTGGAAGTCTGCTAGTTGTGGCAGCGAGGGCCATATCGAGGGAACCTGAGGAGTAACGGGAGTTGCCCATGAATAAACCCGAGTTCGTCGACACGCACGTCCACTACTATGACATGCAGCACCCGGAACTGGTGTACGCCCACTGGGCGCCCGACGTCGACCACCCTACCCTCGGCACACAAATGCGGAAGCTGGGAGAACGCAACTTCGTCGCCGAGGACTACATTGATCTCACCCGCCCATCGAACGTCATCAAGTCTGTCCACGTCCAGGCCGCCATCGGCTCGCCCGATCCCGTCAAGGAGACCGAGTGGCTGCAGGAAGCCGCGGACCGAACAGGATTTCCGCACGGAATTATCGCGTTCGCCGACCTCTCAGCCTTAGATGCCGAGACGGTGCTCGCGCGCCACTGCAAATTCCCCAATATGCGGGGCATCCGTGACTTCGATTCAGCAGGCCATTTGACCGACTCCCGCTTCCTGCGCGGCTTCAAGCTGCTGGAGAAGTACGATCTCATCGCCAGCATGAACGTGACGTGGGAGCAGATGGATACCGTCCGCTCCATGGCGGAGGGTCATCCAAACATTCGCATGGTCATCGACCACACCGGAGGGCCGTGGGGGCGCGATCCCGAATACCTCGAAAATTGGAGGCGCGGGATGGCCACCGTGGCGGGCGCCGACAACGTACGGTGCAAGATCTCAGGCCTTGGCATGACCGACCACGATTGGACGGTCGACTCCATCAGGCCCTTCGTCCTCTACTGCATAGAGACCTTCGGAACTGAACGCTGTTTCTTCGGCACGAATTGGCCGGTAGACAGCCTCTGGAGCGGATATGCGGACGTGGTCGACGCCTACACCGAGATCATCGCGGACTTCACCGCAGACGAGCGAGAGCAGCTGTTCGTCAAGAACGCCGAACGGCTATACCGCATCTGACAGGTCGTACTTGTAGGCCATCACGGTCAGCTCCGGCCTGGGGTGAAAGTCGTATTCAGGCACCCGCACGAACCTCATCCGCTCGTACATGCCACGCGCAAGCTCCATATACGGCGTGGTGTGCAGGGCGAAAGCAGCCGCCTTCTGGTCGCGTGATATGTTGATGCACTTCTCGACTATGGCCTTGCCGATTCCACGCCCACGACGTTCGGGCAGTACGGCGATGAGTCGAGCGCCCGTCCATTCCGGCGGCCATTCCGACTGGGTACGCTTGAGGCGTGCCGGGTAGAACGTCGCCGACCCGACGATTTCCCCGTCCTCGACCGCGATGAGCAGCTCCGACTCGGTCATGCGGCTGCGAACATCGAGGATGCTCTGTGAGTACCGCTCCCAGGCATCGGCTGGAATCAACGGCGCGTACTCGGCGTAGGACTCCAGGATGACCTGAGCCACGGCGCTGTGCTCGTGCGACTCGGCGATGCGGAATTGGAGGGTCATCGGGGCCGGTGTCGACTCACCGGTTCGCCAGCGCTTCGGGGTTCACCATGTTCTTCACGGGCTCGCCGCTCAGGGCTGCCACGATGCTCGTTGCCGCCATCATTCCCATGGCCGCGAACGTCGCGGCGCTCGCGCTGCCGATATGCGGCGTCATGACGAGGTTGTCCAGGGTGAGCAGCGGGTCGTCCATCGCAATCGGTTCCGGATCGCAGACATCAATGGCCGCGCCTGCAATCTCGTCTGAGGCGAGGGCCTCGTACAGCGCCTGTTGCTGCACTACGGCGCCGCGCGCCATGTTGATGAGCACCGCGCTGGACTTCATCTTGGCGAACTCAGCCTCGCCTATCACGCCGCGCGTCTCGTCGGTCAACGGGCAGTGCAGGCTGACGTAGTCCGACTCGCTCAGCAGGGTGTCCATGTCTCCCGCCCACTCGACGCCCAACTCCTCCTCCGCCTCAGGCTTGCGTGAACGTGAGTAGTAGATGACTCGCATGTCGAATCCCGCAGCGCGCCTGGCCACCTTCTGCCCTATTCCGCCGAATCCGAAGATGCCGAGAGTCTTGTTGTAGGCGTCCAGACCAAGCCATGGCGTCTGGTCGAACACGGTCCACTTCCCTGCCCTGATGTCCCGGTCGGAGCGCGTCACCTGTCGGGCAAAGCTGAGCAGCAGCGCGAAGGTCATGTCCGCGCAGGCATCCTGCAATATCCCGGGCGTATTGGTCAGGAGGACGCCGTTCCGGGTCGCTGCGGGAATGTCCACGTTGTCGGTGCCGACCGAGCGGTCGGCGATGATCTTGAGACGCGAGGCGTTGTCCAGCACCTCGGCGTCGATAATGTCGATTCCCTCCGGCAGGAAGCCGTCGCACTCGGAGGCCATCTTGACGATATCCTCGTGCGGCGGCGTGATATTGCTCTGACGCACTATCACGTCGCAGTGCTCCGACAAGTACGCCTCGATCTTGGGATCGTGGTAGTTTCGCATCAGCCAGACCTTCGGTCGTGCCATCCCGTAACCTCGTTTCTATCCTGGATTTCGCTGTCTCAGTGGCAACTCTATCAGTGACCCAGCAACCTAGAATCCTATGGCGACACCGTCACGGCGCGGGTCCGCGCCACCTTGGAAAGTCCCCTGTTCATGGTCCACCTGGATGCCCTGCGCGCCTCCGACGAGCCTTGAGAACGACTCTACAACATCCACTTCATGGCCTCTCATCTCGAGAGCTCGCCTGACGTGCCACGGGAACCTCTCTTCCATCACGACGTGTTTCCCAAGCGTGTATTTGAATCGCGGCGCCTCGATTGCCTGCTGCACGTTCATCCCGTATTCCAGCACGTTCATGAGCATCTGCGGTGTTGTCTGGAGTATGCCGAATCCGCCCGGAGTGCCAATGCTGAGTTGGAACTTGTCGTCCTTGAATGTCTGCGTCGGCGCGACGACGAAGTCCACGCGCTTCCACGGACCAATTTGGTTCGGACTGCCCTCGTCCAACTCGAAGTACGACCCCATGTTGTTCAGGAACACTCCCGTGTCCCCTGCAATCACGCTGGAGCCGAACCCGCCGCCGAGGGTCTGCGTGACGCTCACCACGTTGCCGTCGCGGTCGGCCACGGCAAAGTGGGTGGTCATCCCGCCCTCGAATTCCACCGGGTCGCCCGGCCGGAGCGGATTGTCCGGTGAGGGGTCGGCGTAACGTTCGCCGCGCACGTTGGATGCCGTCGCCATATCGATGCGCCCTCTTTGTGCCGCCGCGTACCCATCCGAGAGCAGCCCGGCGAGAGGAGCCGTCACGTAATCAGGGTCACCCGCCCACTCGATGCGGTCCGTGACTGCCAGCTTGACCGATTCCATGAACCTGTGGAGGGTATCGACCGTCTGATAGCGCGGGTCGGAACCCTCCATCATCTTGAGCGTCTGAAGCACTTGGAACCCGCTCGAGTTCGGCGGCGGCGTGTAGATGCGGTAGCCGTTGTACTCGACGCTGACCGGGTCCTGCCACTCGACCTCGTAGTCCGCCAGGTCGTCCATCGTGAACAGCCCGTTCATCTCCTCGCTGGCCTTCACAATGCGCTCGGCAATCTCGCCGCGATAGAAGACGTCCGCGCCCTGCTCGGCAATAAGCTCCAGTGTGCGGGCGAGGTCAGGCCAGACGAGGCGAGTACCGGGTGGATGGGCCGCTCCCGACCCGTCGAGAATGGTCTGGGCCGACTTGGGAAACTGGCGCAGGTGTTCCGCCGTCTGGTGCATGATCTCGCTGTTGACGTAGGTGATCGGGAAACCGTTCTCGGCATAGCTGATGGCCTGTTGGAACAGGCGCTTGCGGTCCATCGTCCCGTAGGTCTCGTGGAGCGTGAGCCATCCGGCCAGGTTCCCTGGAATCAGCGGGGCCAGTATCCCCTGTTCGAGATTCTCCACCGTGAACCTGTCAGGCGTCGCCGCTCTCGGCATCCGTCCAGAGAAGTTCAGCGCCCTCACGCGCCCCTCGGAGGCCACGTGCGCCAGCGCGAGCCCTATTCCCCCCACGCCCGACATATAAGGCTCGACGACGTTCAGGGTTGATGCCACCGCCACCACGGCGTCGAAGGCGTTCCCACCCTCCGCCATGACCTGTACGCCGGCGAGCGATGCCAGCGGATGAGCCGACGAGACCATCCCGTTGACGCCCATGGCGACAGGTCGATTGGCAGCGGGATACCGGTATGAATCAAGCATAATTCCCTCACGAGTTTGGAGCTGAAGCGCCAACTAACCTAGAGAGATTGGGACGCCTTGTCAAGCAGAAATCGAACCTGCCACGACTCTAGTTCAATCAACCATCAAGGTTCGGAGCGACAACTCCCAGACGATCTAGAGTAGGCCGGGAATCGACCCCGCATCCACCCGGACGATACGACGACCCAACCGTTCCAGCGTTCGGAAATCACCGACGGCTTGCGCTCGCGCCAAAGCGTCGAATGAGTATCCTTGGCCCGGAATTTCAACGTCCTCGTGGTGCTCAGTCGTGATCTGCAGGAATAGCCCCGTATTCGGGCCGTGCTTGTGAAGCTGTCCCGTCGAGTGGAGAAGCTGCGGTCCATAACCGACTGTAGTCGCTATCTTGTGACGCTCCATCACCTCGCGCCGGAGATTCTGGAGGGCTTCGTCGGCCTTCGCCGTTGGCCGTAGATACGCCATGATGGCAACGTAGTCACCTGTCCGCGCATCTTTCAGCAGGTCGTCTAACGAATCCGTTGGAGCTAAACTGGGCAGTTCACCTGATGCTTCGATTTCACTAAGCACTTCAGCCGTCTGCTCCTTCGAGGCTTGCACATTTGGCTGATCGAACGGCTGGACCCCAAGTATCGAAGCGGCAACCGCCGTCGCAAACTCCCAGCGGAAGAACTCCCCACCCAGATCGGAGGTGTCTCGAATACGAATTACGACTACGGGGTGCCCCTCCGCAGTGAGGTCATCCACTGCTCCGTCAATCGTGTCATTGTCGTCACCATCCACGCGCAGAACGACAAACGCCCGGTCGCTGCCGTAGCAGTCGGCAGGCATTAGGGGCTCATTGACGATGGGCACGACGCCCATGCCGTCCTTGCCCGTGCTCTCAGCGATGAGCTGGTCGACCCACATCCCGAATGCCGAGACGGTCGGAGAGGTGATAAGGGTCAGCTTGTCCCGGCCGCGACGAGCAAGAGTGCCCATCACAGCACCGAGCAACGCGCCGGGATTTTCCTCCGCTGGAACATCAGCATGACACCGGATTGCCATTTTGTTGCCGCGGTCCAGTATCGAAAGGATATCCGCCCCCGCCAACGCCGCAGGGAGCAGTCCAAAGTGCGACAGCGCGGAGAATCGACCACCCACGTCCTGCTGGGGAGTGAATATCCGGCGAAACCCTTCCTTCACGGCCAGTTGCTCCAGCGGCGACCTGGAATCGGTAATCGCCACAAAATGCCTTCCTGCCCGTTCCCTGCCTGCCTGTTGCTCCAGAGCGACGCGAAAGTACCTGTACAGGGCATTCGGCTCAATTGTCGTCCCCGACTTCGACGACACAATGAAGAGGGTATGCGCCAGTTCGATGGCAGCTTCGGTCTCCCGTACCGCTTCGGGAATGGTGGAGTCGAGGACGGTGAGTCTCGGAATGTGATCGCCCGGCCCACACGTCCGTCGGAGCACCTCCGCAGCCAGGCTGCTCCCGCCCATGCCGAAGAGTACGACGTGCCGGAAGCCCGACGCCTTCACTTCCTCCGCGAACGTGCTGATATCCGACACGTGATCGCGCATGTTCGCGGGAAGGTCGAGCCAGCCCAGGCGGTCTGCGATGCCGTCCGGTTCAGGTTTCCAGACCGTGTGATCACGTTCCCAGATGCGCCCGACGACTCGCTCGTCATCCAGTCGCTGCAGGGCTTTTGAGACCAGGTCGTCATAAGCGTCAAGATGCGTTGACATACGACTCTCTCCATCGTCGATCGGAGGGGCACTCAAGCTTAGCCTGCCTCTGAGGAAGCGGGTAAGTCTACCGTGGGATTATAGGTAGTATAACGTGCGACGGTCGCGCGGCGTCGTGGAAGACAGTTTGACTCGCGGCGCTCAACGTCGTCTCGGCGTAGTCGTCTCCGCCCGTGTTGTGGTTGCGGTCGAAGTTGGGAAAGTCGCTGCTCGACACGTCGAGCCGGATGCGGTGGCCCGGCTTGAATACGTTCGAGGTCGGGTTGATCGCAATGTCGTACTCGTAGACTGTACTCGGCTCGATGAGCGACGGACTCTCATACGAATCCCGGTATCTCGCTCGCACGATACCGTAGCAGAGCTCCTGCGCAAAGCCGTCCGGCCAGATGTCCAGGAGCTTGGCGACGAAGTCAGTGTCCCTCGCCGTCGAGGCCGCGTAGAGCTTCAGCCGAATGTGACCCGTAACCTCGACCTCTCGCTGCAGGGGCGGCGTCGCGAACCTGAGAATGTCGCGCCGGTCGTCCAACGCCCGCTGATCGAGCGGCTCGTGCTGTCCCTGCTGTTGGTACAGCGTCATCACCGGGTCACGAGGGTCGTAGACATACTCATCCACCGGCTCGTCGCCCGGCGGCGATTCCGACAACGCACCGTCACCGTAGACCGCCGCTGCGTCTCCCCCGCTGTGCAGGTAATACGGCACGTATCGCGTCCTCGCCAGCGGCCATTCGTCCTCGTCACGCCACCTGTTGTCGCCCACGACGAAAATGCGCACCTTCGGCCAGTCCGCGATGGCGTCCTCGTCCCCGTACAGCCACCGACGGTACCACTGCGCTGTGATGTCGTAGTAGTCGAGATGCGCCTCAGGCCCGAAGTCCATGTCCCCCAGCTTCGTCGGCCACTCGGTGCCGTCATGCGTCCATGGTCCGATGATGAGGTACTGGTTTTCGCGGGCCAACTCGGTCGCGGCGTTCTCCTTGAGCCCGGTGAAGTTCTTGACCGACATCACCTGCTGGTCGTACCAGCCGGTCTGCGTCAGGGCAGGGACCGCCATGTTCCGATGCTTCGCCTCAAAGTCGAAATGGTCGGTCGCGTGGTCTCTCAGCCACTTCCGCCAGTGAGGGCCGATGCCGTGCATGGCCTCGTCCGGAATCTCCATTAGGGGCAGATACCAGTACCACTTGCCCCGGTCGCGACTGAGGAACAGTTCCACCGCATCGTCAGGATCACGCGGACCGGTGGGGACGTCGTCCCGTACGCGCTGATCGGGCGCGAGGGTGTTCACACTCCACCACAGGACACGTCCCAACCTCAGCACGGCGCTCATCTCGCGGTCGAGAAGGTTGGCGCAGATGAGCTGCGGCATGATCGCGTTCAGATGCGGCGGCCTCGTGTGGGCAAGCTCTAGCTGCGTCCAACCGTCGTAGGACCCGCCTGTCGTCCCCACCCTTCCCGCCGACCATGGAAGCGACGACGCCCATTCCACGGTGTCATAGCCATCGACGTCGTCCATGTGGTCGCCGCTGTAGAAGCCGGGCATGAACTCGCCGTCCGACCCGTACCGGCCCCTCACGTCCTGAATCACATACAGGAACCCGCGCTCCGCCAGCTTGGAGCCTTTTTCGTGGAACCTCTCAGCACCCTTGTTGTATGGCGTGCGTTCGAGGATGACCGGAAACTTGCCGTCAGCGGCGGGGCGGTATACGTCGGCGCGGAGCACGGCGCCGTCGCGCATCGCGGCCTCGACATTGGCCTCTAGCGTAGTCGAGTACATGTCCGTTCAGGTGGTTATGCGCAGAGTGGGTCGTTCGGGTCCCAGCGACGGAACTCCGGCGTGCCCTGCGTGGCCAGCTCATCGCGCGTGAGGAGCCACTTCTGAGCCCAGCGTTCGGGGTCGTGCAGTTCGCTGGCGGGATTCTCGCGGCTTCGCGCGATGAACCCAGGGAACCAGGCTCGGCCTGTCGCCTGCCCTACGGGGTTGTAGCGCAGGTCGAAGCTCCAGCGTATGGTATCGGAGACATTCTCCAGCGAACCGTGCTGCGTGTACTTCGTCATGAACAGCACGTCGCCGGGCTTCATGGGCAGCGAAATGTGGTCCGGCGGTATATTCTCGTCGGGGATGCCCGTCTTGCCGCCCGGGGCCACGCAATGGAGGTCGAGCCCGTGCTTGTGGCTTCCCGGAACGACGGTGAGGCATCCGTTCTCCTCGGTCGCCTCAGTCACCGGGAGCCAGACGGTCAGCATGTCGCTCTCGTCCGCCTCTTCCGTGACGACGCCGATGTCCTGGTGCCACTGCGTCTTGGCGATGCCGGCGTGGTACCGCTTGTCCTCCGGCAGAACGGCGACAGGAGGCTTGATCCTCGTGTGCTGCACGGGATTGCAGAAGATCTCCGGGCCGATGAACATCTCGACCGCGTCCAGCAGCCGCTCGTTCCTCAGGAGCGCGAAGGCCTCCGGCCCGGTGTGCATGGGAGTGTCGGGCTCGATGGTGCTCTGCGGGAGCGATATGTCGAAGTGGTTGTAATACGCCCCTTCCGACTCCCTCGCCACTTCGGTCAGACGCTCAGCGAACGGCAAATCCTCGTACGTATTCGTCAGCTTACCCTGCTCATGCCACTCTCGTGACAGCCTGTCGAGCAGGTCGCCGTACTCATCCACGACCGGCCGGATGTCCTCCTCCGGGTCGAGAAGCCCCTCCAGCACGACGAACCCCTGCTCATCGAAGTCGTCCAGGACCGCCTGCCTATCGATACCTCGCATGTCACCACTCCAAGCATGAATGAGGATTCAGGACTGCCAACGTCGATTATCCTTCCGACTTTGCGTGAAGTCAATGACTTTGGATAGCCTGTGTTCAAATCCAACTGAATTCATAAAGTTACTGCTAGGTAGTTCACGGTGGACAAGCGTCTGTCACCCCGCCAACCCCAGCTTGTAGGGCTGGCGTCAGCCCCGCCCTGTCGTGGAGAATTACCAGACCGAAGCTACCCGGCCGGATGCCACGATCTTCTCGTCTCGGGACACCACCGGCGCGTCCAACACGATAGATTCGGCAGCGATGAGCTTATCGTGCATCTCGGAAATCTCAGGAAATCGGTCGAGGTTTTCAAGCTGCGGCCTGCCGAGGTCGGACAGTTCAATGCCGCCGACGGAAGACAGCGTGTCCAGCAGGTCGGCAGGAAAAAGCGGCTGTCCCAGCTTTGCGGAGAGAAAATAGAACTCAGCGACCACTATCGCGGGAACGACAATGATCGCATTTCCCGTCTCGGCAAGACGAAACACGGCAGCAGCCGCGATGGACAGATGCTCAGGGGAACGCAAGTACCACCACAAGGCGTGCGTATCCACCACGAACCGGGGGTTACCTTCCTCCATGGGCTTCCTGGGCCGCGTCAGGTTCCACAACCCCGCGTTCCCACACCGCCTTGATCCCACGGAAGTCCTCGTAGGCCGCCTCCGGCAACTGAGTCAAAGCACCTCTCAGCGCGCTGAGCGAAGGCTTTGCATCCGGCTCCGACCGCACGGAGACGAGCTTGCCGCACGGCTTGCCCCGACGAGTAATGATGATCTCTTCCCCTGCATCAAGCCCCCGGAGTATCTCACTCGTTCTAGCTTTGAACTCTCGTATGCCATATGTAGTCATCTAACAACCGCCAATGTGATTACGTCGGCCTTTACATATGGACACATGTTATCACGGACCGTAAAGAACAAGCGAAACCCACTCCCCTCTCACCAAGACTGAACAATTACCCCTACCAACCCCAACTTGACCACCAAGAACACATGCTCTACCATATGAACGTGGTCGCGAGCGTATCTCGGCTCGCTCAGTCGTTGGCACGCGGCGACGTCCCAAAATGTCCCTCAAAAACGGACTCATTTCTAGGTTATCGTCAATTCTTACATCACCATGGTTCCTCCTAGGTAATTCTCATTCCCATGCTCTTCGGCGCGATAGAGACAGGCGGCAGCAAGGTCATCTGCGCTATAGGCACGGGACCGCACGACTTACGCGACCGAGTCCGCATCCCAACGACCACGCCTGCCGAAACACTATCAGCCGTCACCGACTATCTCCTGCGCCACCATCGTGCGACTCCCCTCGCTGCCGTCGGAGTCGGCTCGTTCGGACCGCTTGACCTGCATCCCAAATCTCCTACCTACGGGTACGTCTTGGACACCCCGAAGCCGGGCTGGCCTCAAACCGATCTGCTCGGACCTATTCGGCAGGCACTCAACCTGCCAGTCGCGCTCGACACCGACGTGAACGCTTCCGCCCTCGGCGAACATCGCTTGGGAGCGGGCGCCGGACTCGACAGCCTCGTCTACATCACCGTCGGAACCGGCATCGGCGGCGGCGCAGTCATCGACGGCCGTCCGGTACACGGTGCGAGTCACCCGGAAATGGGGCATGTCCGCATTCCCCACGACCGGTCAGGCGATCCGTTCGAGGGCTTCTGTCCCTATCACGGAGACTGCTTTGAGGGCCTCGCGGCAGGCCCTGCCATCGAGCTGCGGTGGGGCCAACCGGGTGAGTCGCTGCCCGAAGTCCATCCTGCGTGGGAACTCGAGACGGAGTATCTCGCCGCAGGGGTAGCCAACATCGTGCTAATCTTATCCCCACAGCGGATCGTCATGGGAGGCGGGGTAATGGAACAGCGCCACCTCTTCCCGATGATATGCAAGCGCTTAGTGAAGCTACTTCACGGCTACGGAGTGACGGAAGAGATCGTGAACAACATCGACGACTACATCGTGCCGCCGGCGCTCGGCGACGATTCCGGCATTGCCGGAGCATTCGCGCTGGCAGAGATGGTTCTATCGAATCACACGGAGGTCCCATGAATAAGCTCCCAACCACAGTACTCGGACGCACCGGCATCGAGGTCACGCGGCTCGGCTACGGCGCGGGCCATCGAAAACCGATGACTGAACAGCAAAACCAGGCAATGGTGCGCCGCGTCGTCGATTCGGGTATCAGCTTGATCGATACGGCGCATGGCTATGGGAACAGCGAGGAGATGATCGGGCTGGCGATTTCCGAGAGGTATTCGGAGGTGACGGTTGCGACCAAGTGCGGGGGCTACGGTTGGACGCGCGACAGCCTGTTTTGGGGGCTTGAGGAGAGCATCAAACGGCTGAAGACGGAACGCATCGACATCATGCAACTGCACGGCGGGAGTGTACGCGAGCTCGAGGAAAGCGGCACCGTCGAGGCGCTGGTGGAGATGCGGGAGCAGGGGTTGGTGAAGTGGATCGGCGCGTCGACGAATCTGCCGCACCTGCCGACGTTCATCGAGTGGGGCGCGTTCGACATCTTCCAACTCCCCTACTCCGCCCTCGACCGGACCCACGAGGAGTGGATCACGAAAGCCGCAGAGTCCGGGGCGGGCATTCTCATCAGAGGCGGCGTGGCGCTCGGTGAACCGGGCGTCGGCAAAGGGAGTGCGTCAGAATGGCAGGCATTCGAAAAAGCCGGACTAGACGAATTGCGAGGAGAAGGAGAGAGTCGCACAGCCTTCATCCTGCGCTTTGTCCTGAATCATCCCTCAGCCCACTGCAACCTCGTGGGCACCACCAACCCAGCTCACCTGCAGGAGAACATCGACGCAATGCTGCGCGGCCCCCTGCCCAACGACGTGTACGCCGAAGCCAAGCGACGCCTGGACAGCGTGGGGGTCGTCCCTTCTCCGGCCTAAGAGGGTGTCTAAAAGGGACCCCGTTCACCCTGAGCCAGTCGAAGGGTCGAGACGCGTTTCATGGTTCGACAAGCTCACCACGAACGGTTTCCTGCGGCTTATTGGACACCCTTTAAGCGATAGAGGCGTTGCGCTGCCTAAGCTCCTCGAACACCTCGCCTGCCGGTACAACTTGACCTGCGTCGGCCTGCTCTGTGCCTCGCCGCACACTCTCGCGAAGGTCGGCAAGCTCGGATTCCAACTCGGCGTCATGCTCATCGAGTAATGCAAGCGCACTGTCCAGAACGTCATCAGTCGACGAATACTTGCCGGAGTCTATCTTGCGCTTAATATGAGCGAGGTTTCGCTCGTTGATGACGATGCCCATGGCCACACAATAGTCCGAATTCGCTGTGCGCGCAAGTGCATTCCGCGACGCTCTCTGCCCTTTTCTCTTCAGGCAAGGGTAGGATCATCATATTTAAGTAGACGCGGCGTCCTTCCCAATCTCCGCGTCCATAACCTCAAGCTCGGCCACCAACCTCTTCCGCATCATCGGACGAAGTAGACCGGCAAGAACCGTGAACATGAACGCCGTTATGGCCCCGTCCGACCCGGCCATCATGTCGTGCGCGACCTTTGTGCCGCCCTCCACTGCTTCAATCGTAATCGTCCCCTGGTAGGGATACCGTCCCTCGGTCGTTCGGGAGGCAAATTTCTCCATTGGCTCGAATGCAGTCACCTCGTATGCCACGTGGCTGGTCTTTCCCGACCAAAGGTACTCGCTCTCATACGTCGAACCTACACCCCGTTCGCCCTCCGACGTCCATCTCGGTTCCTGTACGGCATCCACCCACCGCCCGAAGTTCTCGATATTCGAGACGAACTCCCAGACGGCTTCCACGGGATGGCCCATTACCACCTCGGCCGACGCTCCAATCCACTTCATGCCTTCTACTCCTCTCTACGGATGCGAACCATAGCCTCTATGTTACATCCAAAGGTCCGAATCGCGTAAACGCCGCTCTGGAGAATACGTCATTGGCTTTACGTTGACTTTGTCGATGGGGCTAAACAACAGTTCAGCGGAAGGGAATGGAAGACCCCGGCACTCTTTGTCTCTGTCAATGGCAGGACGCTGGCGCAGCGAACAGCCGTCGGCTGGAATTGCCTGCACGGCCTTGTTGGTATTCGATTCGAATACCAACCACGAAGTCGGTTCGCTAGTTCGGACGAGGGCCGGGAAAGACCCATTGAGAAAGACTACGGTCTGCGTCAGCACACGACGTCACATGCAGATCGCGCCTGAGATGACTGCGCCCTCCTGCAGGCTGTCCTTCCCCTCCCGCTACGACCAGGCAGGTGTCGTCGGTCTCAAGACTCAATGTCTTGTCCTCGTCATAGGTGAACACTTGCAAGGGAGAGTCGGAGCACTGCCTTACGTACACACTTCCACCATCCGCCTCGACACATAGGTCATGCTCTACCAAATAAAGCTGCCCTTGCGATGGTCGATTGAACTCGAACATCTCGTCGTCGGCTCCCGGCTTGCAGGTGTGTGCCTGGAGTGGACTGCGAAAGTTCAAACTCGCGCCGAACCCGGCGACGTCTACGCAGTAGTACTCCGGCTCGTCGAGAGGATCTTCCAGCATGATGAGGCTCGAAGCAGCCGGTATCGAGTCTGAAACCCGATCCACCGGCGTTGGTGTGGGAATCGGACTAGGTGTTGCTGTAGGGACCGGTGTAGGTGAGGGCGTCGGTTGCGTCGGAGTCCAAGTGGGTTCCACCGCTAACGTTGTGGACGGTGAAGTCGCCGTTTCCGTCGAACATGCGAGAGCGAGGGCCATGCCGACCAGGAGCACCGGCAATACTGCCCACTCTCGAATGAGTCGCACGAAGCCTATATGTGACTGGCAGCGCATTAGTGGGACAAGCCGGCCGCGCTGGCGACTTCCTTCATCGTCACACACCAACCCGCATCGGGCGAACTCGAGTGCCTCAGCCCTGAACCGGTGTGTAGACGAGTTACCCCGCAGCCTTGTTCAGATCGGCTCCTGCGGTGAATCCGACTCGCTTGTGGGCCGGGACGGTTATGAGCTGACCTGCCTGGCCTCCTCGAATGGGCTTGACCTTTCGGGCCTTGACTTCACGGACGGAGAACGATCCGAAGCCGGTGAGAACAACCTTGTTGCCATCGGCCAGCGATTCGTAGATGGCGCTTAACACGGCATTCAATGCCCGCTCGCCTTCAACCTTTGATCCCCCGAGCTTACCTGCAACTTGTGCCGCAATGTCACCTTTGCGAAGGTCTGCCATTTGGTGCCGTCCTCCTTCCGAGTTCCCATTGAATTTGTGTCCGCGACATGGCTTTTCAAAGTGCCAGCCTAGCAGGGGATACTATTGCGAACCGACGCACCCTGTCAACCCCACTTATGTACTCAAGTCACTGTGATTCCGGGTCTTATTTCGCTGCTTGTGTCCGTTTTGTGAGGAGTTTCGCAGTCTGCTTTCCTGCCTCCGTAGAGCGCCTGCTGGAACATTCCCTCTAACCGAAATGGCACTGGGCACGTTATACGCTGATAAGGTGAGTCGGATTGCCTTCGATGGTCATTCCGGATCACAAAGTGCTGTGGAGTAACTCGCGGTCCGTTGAGTATACTTAGCAGAATGGTCAACCGCATCGATGAAGAGGTGTTGGAGGCATAGTGCACACCCGCAGACCGCTTCCATACGGGAAACCGCCCTTTGCCGAGCAATCGGCGGGCGTATCGATTCAAGCTCCCCTTCCCGCACTGGCCGGGTACAGGTGGGCCACTCCTGCGCTCCTACTGGGTTTGGCCGGCATGGCGGTGGGTTTCGGGTTCGCATGGATACTGTTCACTGCGCTCAGTCAAGACAGCAATGACTTCAGTTCCCTATTCACCACCGTCGGCCAGAATGGGGAGCAACTCCCTCCCCTGTATGACGAAGATTTGGTGAAGACGGTCTTTGCTTCGGCCTCCCCGTCTATCGTCGAGGTAAAGACGATCATTCAAGTCGGCCGGACTATCGGCGAAGGGTCCGGCTCCGGATTCTTCGTCGATGACGAAGGCCACATCGTCACAAGCGCTCACGTTGTTGAAGGGGCGCGAGAGATAACCGTGCGGCTGAACGACGGGCGTGAGCTTTCCGCCGTAAAGCTGGGACATTCCCAGCACGACGATCTCGCCGTGCTGAGAGTCGATCCCGATTCCGTCTCCGACGTAAGTCCCTTGGTATTCGCCGATTCCACTGGAGTCTCCCCAGGTGAAATGGCAATTGCCATCGGCAGCCCATATGAGAATTTCAACTCGATAAGCGTTGGTGTCGTCAGCGGCTTGGGACGGTCCGAAACCGGCATTCAGCGCTCCGAATCAAGATTCGGCGAACGCGGAGGACGTTACATAGTAGACATGATCCAGACCGATGCCGCACTGAATCCGGGCAACTCCGGCGGTCCATTGTTAAATGACCAGGGAGAGGTGATTGGGGTTAACTCCTCGGTCAGGGTCCAGAGCGGCGTCCAGACGGGTGTTGGGTTCGCGGTAGCAAGCAACACCGTAGTGCAGATACTGGAAAGGCTCAAGGAACCGGGCGAGTTCACCCGTCCTTGGCTGGGGCTTACCGGTCGGGGCATAGAGGAAATGCAGGTGGACCCCGGGAGGCTGGCCGCCGACTCGGGCATCTATGTCATAAACGTCTGCGAGGGGGGGCCTGCCGACCAGGCCGGTATAAAGGACGATTATCTCTCCGTGATAATGACACGATTGATAAGTGGACGGGCGGATATCATCACCAAAGTGGATGGCGAGCCGGTTGCAACCCTGCCCGACCTTCTTTCTTACTTGAACGAGCTCGAAGTGGGAGACAAAGTCACCCTCGATATCATCCGCAACGGAGACCCGCTGACGGCTGAGATCACGCTGGCCGAGTGGCAAGACGGCTGCGATTGACTCCTGATGCAGTCAACGCTCTTCCGTCTTGCATCGTGCGCGGGCTGTGCGACCCCGCACATTCTGTGTCACAATTCTGACAGAATCGTTTTGGAGGCCATGAGATGCCGTCGGACAGTACGGACGTTGTGATCGTAGGAGGCGGAATGGCCGGTATCGCCACCGCCTACTATTTGACGCGCCAGGGCGCTTCCTGCGTGGTCGTGGAGAGAGACCACGTTGCCGGTCATGCGTCAGGATTCGCGTATGGAGGCATAGGACACCTCGGCCGTAGCGGCACCCCGGACGCCAACCACCACCTTGCCGCTCTGAGCGCGGTACTTCACGCGGAACTGAAGGACACACTCTCGGACCAAGACGACATCGACGTCGAATACCGCACGAAGCCGGTCATTTCCCTGGCCTTCACGGACGATGAGGCCGCGGCCGCAAGGGCCAACATGGCATGGCAGGAGCGGGAGGTCGGCACCCCAACTCGCTGGGCCTCCTCATCCGAAGTGCTGAAGATTGAGCCAAGAATAAATCCCGCCATCCTCGGAGCCGTCATAACAGAAGGCAACACCTACCTCCACCCTCAACGTCTCACGATGGCGTTGGCCCGTCTTGCGGAGCGTCAGGGAATGACCATCCGCATGGGCACGGCTATGGGCCTGCTCGGCAGCGACAGGAAGGTGACCGGAGTGACCCTCGCCGATGGCGCGATTCATTCGGAGCGGGTCGTGCTGGCAGCAGGTCCATGGATGGACCGCGCCTCCGAATGGCTCGGCGTCAAGATACCCATCGAGCCACTCAAGGGCCAAATTCTGCGAATGTGGGCGCCCGGACCGCCGATTCCCGCGTCGATTTCGTGGGCGTCTCAGTACGCCACCTCGAAGCCCGACGGCCTAATATGGACGGGAACGACCGAAGAGGAGGCAGGATTCGATGAGTCCACGACCGCCGAAGCCGGAGCGGAAATCATGCGCTCCGCAACTCACATGCTCCCCTACATCGCCGACGCGCGGCTCGTGATGCAGACGGCTTGCCTCCGCCCCGTGACCCCGGACAAGGCGCTGCTGCTTGGCCCCGTGCCCGGCTGGGAGGGCGTCTTCCTGGCAACGGGCGGGGGACGTCAGGGCATCTATCTCGGTCCCGGAACCGGGAAGGTCACCGCGGACCTCGTGCTTGGAATGCCTCCCAGCGCGCCTATAGATGGCCTGACACTTGACAGATTCGCCTAGTGCCTCGCCCATGATCTCTTCAGCAGAACGAGAATTCGATGACATCGCGGGGCGAATCCTGAACGCAACCTGGCGGTACTATCCGGACAGGGCGTCAAGAGAGGGTCTGCACGACTACGACGGTGGGATGACGGACATCTCCGCAACGTCAATCAGCGCACGCGTGAGAGAGCTGGAGACCCAGCTTGTGGAGCTGCACAGATTCTCCGATGACCTGCTTTCAGAGAATCGCAGATTCGACAGGCGCATCCTCACGTCAGCGGTTCGCGGTGAGAAATTCCGTCTGGCCGAACTTGAAGCCTACAGTCGATGGCCGATGGACGCGCTCTACCACATCGACGTGAGCAACTACATCCTGCGGGACTACGCGCCTGCCAACGATAGGATCGAGGGACTTACGTCGACACTTGCGAAGGTCCCAGGATTCCTTGAGGCGCTGCAGTTCGGCCTTGACCCTAACATCGGCAGGCCGGTCATCGAGGCGAGCATCGACGCCTACGAAGGCATGAAGAGCTTCTACGACACCGACCTCGCGGGCCACGTGGCGAAGCTCGTCGACGGTACGACATTTACACATTTCGATAGCGCTCGCAGTGCCGCTTCCCTGGCTGTTCAGTCCTTCGTTGACCACCTGAGGACTATGCTCGAATCATCGCCTCCTGATTTCGCCATCGGGTCGACCCATTTCCGCTGGCTGCTTGAGCACGGTGAAATGGTCGATCTTCCCATCGACTATCTTGAACGTGTTGGAGAACAGGACCTTCACCGAAACCTCATCCATCTCCGCAAACTCGCAGTGGACATATCGCCCGACGGTGACGTCGCATCGCTGCTGCAGGAGACCAAGAAGAACCATCCGGCCGCTTCCATGCTCACCGCCGAAACGAGGGGTACCCTCGCAGACGTTCGTGACTTTGTGATGGAGCATGACTTGGTCTCGATTCCCTCGGCGGCGCCATGCATCGTGAAAGAAACTCCCGCCTTCATGCGGTGGGCATTCGCCGCGATGGATCTGCCGGGTGTGTTCGAGCCGGTTGCCGATGAGGCGAACTACTACGTTACGCCCGTCGATGCGGCGTGGACGGACGCTCAAAAGGACGAGTGGCTCACGAGCTTCAACTACCCCCTGCTGAGGACCGTGACGGTGCGCGAGGCCTACCCCGGTCACTTCGTCCATCATCTTCACTCCAAGAACGCCTCGTCAAAGATCAGTCTCCTCTTTGGAGCGTATTCCTTCTGGGAGGGCTGGGCGCACTACACCGAAGAGATGATGATCGACCAGGGATTCGGGTCGAACGACAAGCGCGTCCATGCCATGCAGCTCATGGAAGCGCTGCTGAGGAATTGCCGGTTCCTGTGCTCGATCCGGATGCACACGCAGGGCATGACCGTCGAAGAGGCGAAACGCTTCTTCATGGAGCAGGCCTATCTCGATCCACTGTCGGCAGAGTGCGAGGCCATTCGGGGTACCTTTGATCCCATGTACTTGAATTACACCCTCGGCAAGCTCCAAATCATGAAGCTGCGGGACGAATACAGGGACGTAAAGGGTCCGGACTTCCACCTCAAGGAATTCCACGACGGGCTGCTGTCGTTCGGCGCTCCTCCGATTCCCCTGGTGCGGGAGGCAATGTTGGGAAGTTCGGCGGGAACCCCGCTCTAGCGCAGGACCTGCGGGCCGGCTGTCCATGTTGACACCGTTTCAGCCCCTCACTACAATCCGACCACTCCTCGCTTGGGAAACGGAACACTACCACAAGTGCCCTCAAACGGCCCGGAACTTACTGTCCTCAACGTCGTTCTCGCCGCCGTTCCCATAGCCATTCTCATTGTCACGATGCTCGTCTCTGCCCTCAAGTGGAGCGCCCCGAAGGCGGGCGCAGTGTCCTGGCTTGCCGCGACGGGACTCGCCCTGCTCGTCTTCGGGGCCGACGAGAACGTACTGGCGATCAGCAGCTCCAAGGGCCTGAGCCTGAGCCTGTTCGTTCTGACCATCATCTGGACTTCGGTGATGCTGTACAACGTCATCGAGAGGATCGATGGCATCTCTGTGATCGGCACGACCATCACCGGGCTGGTCCGAGACCCACTGGCGCAGGCGCTCGTCGTCGGCTGGGCATTCTCAGGGCTGATTCAGGGAGTCGCCGGGTTCGGCCTTCCAATAGCCGTCGTTGCCCCGTTCATGGTGATGATCGGCTTTCGTCCGGCGACGGCGGTTGCGATCACGCTTGTCGGGCACGCGTGGGCGGTCACCTTCGGTTCACTTGGTTCGTCCTTCTACACCATTCAACTGGTGAGCGGACTCGACGAAAGAACGCTCGGCGTCCAGATGGCGGCGATGTTCGCCATACCCACGATCCTCACGGGCTTCGCGGTCGCGCACCTGCAGGGCGGCTTCGCCTCCGTGAGGCGAGGGGCCTTCGCCATCCTGGTGATGGGCGCGTGCATGGCGCTCGGACTCTGGATCACCGCGTTCCTCGGAGCGTTTCAGGTGGCCTCGATCGTCGCCGGTCTCACCGGGTGTGTCGTCGGCTGGCTGATCTCCCGATTGCCCCTCTTCGGGCTTTTCGGCGAGAAGAACATTCCCGATCCTTCTGCTGGGCTTCTCGGCGAGAAGAACACTTCCGAGCCTGATGCTGGACAGCACGGCGAGAAGGCCGGTGGCATCGGCTTCCACACAGCCTTTTTGCCCTACTACGTGCTATTCGGTCTCAGCCTGCTGTCACAGCTTCCCGCAGTCCGTGAACTGGGGTCGAGCCTGTATTTCGGACTTGACTATCCTCCAATTGAGACCGAACTCGGATTTGCCGCCGAAGGACGCGACGGCTACGCGAAAATCAAGCTCCTGAACCATCCGGCTCCGTTGATTGTGGCGTCGCTGTTGATCGCCTACGTGGTATACCGCGCGCGTGGCCTGTGGAGACCGGACATTCTTCTGCCTGCGGCCCGCAAGACCTACGAACAGGTCATATCGAACAGCGTCGGAGTGGCCACCATGGTGATGATGGCCCTGGTCATGACGGACACGGGCATGACGGCCCTGCTCGGCTCCGCCATCGCAAAGGGGACGGGCACGCTCTTCCCGATATTCTCACCGTACATAGGAGTGCTCGGGGCCTTCATGACGGGCAGCAACACCAACTCCAACGCCATGTTCGGAGCGCTCCAGGTGGAAACGGCGGCGGCTCTCGGCATAGGCCTCGTCGCCATTGCCGCCACCCAGTCGATAGGAGGCTCTCTGGGTTCCTCCGTCGCAATGTCGAAAGTCATGGCCGGCACCGCAGTCGTCGGACTCGGAGGGCGGGAGCGCGAGGTTCTCATGAAGACCATCCCCTACTGCCTGATCCTCGTCCTCGTCGCCGGAATTCAGGCATGGATAATCATCAACCTCTTGGGAGACAAGCAGTGATAAGCATGTCGAAACTGCGGGAGATTGCCCTCTGGGTCATGGCGGCGGATTTCCCGCTGTTGTATATCGGCGCAGTGACTCTTGAAGACATGGTCGTGACGATTCTCGCGCTAGCCATCATGGCCGCGGCGGCGGTCGCGGCGGCCATCTCCTTCTAGGCACGATCCCATGAGTACTGTCAAGAACTTGCTGGTCATGCAGTCGGGCGGCCCCACGCCGGTCATCAACAGAAGCCTTTTCGGAGTGTTTGACGAGGCCTCCAAGTCGGGAGCGTTCGCCGGGATTCTCGGTTCCCGGTACGGGACCGATGGGGTGCTCGCAAATCGGATTGTTGACCTCGCCGGCGTCTTGCCGAGCAGGTGGCCTTCCATCGCCGCCTCGCCGGGTGCGGCGCTCGGCACGACCCGAAGTAAACTGACGGACTCAGATCTGCCCCGAGTGACCGAAATCATCGAACGGCACAGCATCACGCACTGTATCATCATAGGGGGAAACGACTCTGCTTCGACGGCCTTGGCGGTCGCCAAGGCGGCGCATGACGCCGGTCTTGACTTGAACGTGATGCTCGTTCCCAAGACCGTCGACAACGACCTCGTCTGCACGGACCACTCCCCCGGCTATGGCAGCGCGGCAAGATTCGTTGCAGCGGCGACACAGGGGGCGGGCCGTGACGCCGAAGCCATGGGACCAGCGGCGCCGATAACCGTCCTCGAGGTCGCAGGACGAGACTCCGGCTGGCTCGCGGCGGCGTCCGTGCTGGGCAAGCGAGACGAGCAGGACCCACCGCACGTGGTCGTAACGCCGGAGGCACCCTTCGACTCGGCTCAGTTCCTCCCTAAGATCGAGAGAGCTTTTCGGCTTTACGGGTTCGCGGTGGCCGTTGTGCAGGAAAATGTGCGCGATGCCGAAGGCAGTCCACTCGGCGGTGGCGCGCCTCCCCTGTACGTCGACGACTTCGGCCATGAGTACCATGAAGGCGCGGGACGGTACCTGACTACGCTGATTGCGAGCCATTTGAATGTACGAGTCCGATACGACCGGCCCGGGAGCATTCAACGGTCTATGGTCCAGCTGGTCTCATCGGTGGATGCCCTTGAGGCCGAAGAGGTGGGACGTGTCGCCGTACGTCGGGCACTCGACGGCGAAACGGAGCAGATGGTCTCCCTCGTCCGTATCAAAGATGATCCGTACGAGTCAGAGACAGGCGTGTCACCCCTGGCGCTGGTAGCCGGCGCTCACAAGACCATACCGCCAACCTACCTGGACTCCAAAGGATTTCCGAACGATGCGTTCCTTGAATACGCTCGTCCACTCATCGGAGAAGCTCTACCCAAATTTGGCAGGATTATGTGACTTCCCATATTCGATGATTGCCAAACTTACCTGATAGAATCATATTGAAAAGGCACGATTCCACTCCGACATCAAGCAACTCGGAGGACTCCCGATACGTTTAGAATTTCAAGATAATGTCCGCAAACTAAGGACTTTGGAGCTAATGGCAATTGTTCAGAGTTGATGAGACGAACATCCTCCACCCCTGTGGATACCCGCTTTCGTGGGTATGACGGTGGCTGTGTGCGTTGTGCGCTCTCACGAAGTCTGAACAGTTACAACTAATGGGCAAGGTCGATCCGGATGAATGTGAGCGATAATCTTCACTATCAGGGAGGCATGTCATGAGCGCATTGAAAAACAAATGGGTCTGGTTTGGCGCGGGACTGGTTGTCGGTATTCCTCTAGTCGCGTTTGGCTGGTGGCTCATAGCGCCGCTATTCATGGACACCGAGGTCAACGAGGACTTTCCCCTGACGGAAAACGCCACGATCCCCGCGGACATCTCTCGTTCCGAAGCCGAGACTGTGATGATGACTATGGCAAAGGTCGAGACGAAGATGGACGAAGAGATGCCGGAAGAAATGATGCAGGCTGCCAACGTCGTCTTGAAGTCCGGGACCTTTCGTGACGGTGACAGCTTTCACAAGGGAGAAGGCTCGGCTACCGTCTACAGACTGGCCGACGGCGCCCAGGTCCTTCGCTTCGAGGACTTCAGGGTCACCAACGGCCCTGACCTTCGTGTCCTATTGGTCAAGCACGACGACCCGCAGGGCCGTGGCGACGTGGATGCAGGGTACGAGGAGATCGCCAAGCTGAAGGGGAATGTCGGCAATCAGAACTACACCATCCCGAACAGCATCGACGTGGCAGACTACGGCTCAATAGTCATCTACTGCAAGCCATTCCACGTTGTATTCAGTGTCGCGCCACTGAACTAGTATTTAGTATCATTATACGGCGTTATATGATACGCTCGTGTCATGGCTGTAGCGACGGTTATCGAATTGACTGAGGACGAGCGGACGACGTTGGAGAGTTTGGTGCGTGCGACGAGTACCGAGCAACGGTTTGTGCAGCGGGCCCGTATCGTGCTGGAATGCGCGACGGGAAGTACGACGAAGGATGTCGCATCTGCGCTGCATACCCGCCCTGCCACGGTCAGCAAGTGGCGCACCCGGTTCGCCAAGCACAGATTGAAGGGGCTGGCCGACGCTCCTCGCCCAGGTAAGCCTCGGGTGTACGGCGAGGAGACCGAGCGGCGCATTCTGGCCCTGTTGGATGAACCGCCGCCGAACGGGTACACGACGTGGACGGGTGAACTGGTGTCCGAGGCGCTCGGCGACGTGTCGGCGATACATGTCTGGCGGGTTCTGCGCAAGCGCGGCATCCACCTTCAACGGCGGCGCAGCTACTGCGTGAGCACCGATCCGCAGTTCGCTCAAAAGGCGGCGGACATTGTGGGGCTGTACCTTGACCCGCCCGAAAACGCGGTAGTGATCAGTGTCGATGAGAAGCCGTCCATCCAAGCGCTGGAACGGGCACAGGGCTGGCTGCGTCTTCCCAACGGCGATGCGGTGCGTGGACATACGCACGAGTACAAGCGGCATGGCACTACGACCCTGTTCGCTGCCCTTGAGGTGCACACGGGCAAGGTCAAGGTGGGCCACTACCGCCGCAAGCGCCGACGGGAGTTCCTCGACTTCATGAACGGCATAGTGGCGCAGTATCCCGATACCGAGCTTCACGT
>DAOUKG010000065.1:0-3251 GCA_034421575.1 Dehalococcoidia bacterium | reverse complement strand
TCTGTCATTCTGAGCGGAGCGTAGCGGAGTCGAAGAATCTAAAGTGTCTGTCCCAATACCAAGTGAGTGTGATGAGACCGTATTTGCGATTGACCAGATTTCCTGGATTCCGGCCTACGCCGGAATGACGGGTGGTGGCGCGGTATTGGGGACGGGCAACCACAAGGGTTGCCCCTACGACGGGTTGGCCGGGGGTATTTTCTGAGGAATGACAGTGTTGTGGTGGCCGGATCGTAGCTAAAATCCGTTTTACCTGCCCCTGTCAGCCCGGCGGGGGAGAGACACAGAGAGGGGGTCTTCGCTACCCACCTCACCAACTCTGAACACCCTCTAATGGGGAGTTGGCGACGAAGGTGGCGTGATACATTTATAGATTTCCGCCATCACGGGCAAGAATGGGTACTCAAAAGGAATGACGGAGTAAGAACTGGGGCCCATGTCCGATTCGCACGTCCTCCCACCGTCGTCCGAGTGATATAAGGATGGGCGCTGTTCCATGCCGTAGCTAGGGCCGTCATAGATGCGCATTGCGCTAAAGCCGTAGAGTCCTGCCGGAATGTTCACTGTTTCGCCCGTAATGCTGACATACAGGCCCACAGACGAAACCGCGAGGACGAAGAACGCAGTCGTGAAGGCCATGCCGATAGCGTACACGTTAGCGGGCGTGCCGCTGAATAGTCTTCGTATGATCGTACTTCCCATTGTCTTCGAGGGCTAGGTTAGACTATCCAAAGGGCAAGGCCGTTCATTGCTGGGCTAAAGGGCGTCTTTACGAAACCCTACTCGTGGATCTCCCTGTTGCAGTGGGGACACAACCTCGGCCCTTCTCTCCGTCTGCTCATCTCCTCCATGAACCCTGATCCCAGGATGCCGGCGGGGAGCGCGAACAGACCTATTCCCAGTATGGCAATCACCCCCGCGAAGAACCGTCCCGCCCCGGTGACGGGGGTCACATCTCCGTACCCCACGGTCGTGAGAGTGATGATGCTCCACCACATCGCCTGAGGTATGTTGGCGAACTTGTCCGGCTGCGCCTCATGCTCGGCGAAGAACATCAGCGACGAGGCCATCAGCAGCAGAATGGAGAGAAACACGATCACCGTGATCAGCTCCGCGCGCTTGGCGTTCAGCACCCCGACAGATGTCCTCAGACCGGACGAGTAGCGGCTCAGTCGCGCGATTCGGGCCAAGAGACGCACCGCCCGCAGGAACCGCAGGACTCGCAGGTCGATCACGCCCACCGGAGCCAGGAGCGCCACGTAGAACGGTAGGATAGCCAGGAGGTCGATGAATACGACGGGGGTGACGGCAAAGCGCAGTCGTCCCCACAACGGATGACGGTATTTCTCCTCGGAGGTGCATGACCAGATCCGCAAGGCATACTCGACCGTAAAGATGGCGACGGATACGGTGTCGAAGGTCCGGAAAAAGAATGGCGAGACATCGTGAATCTCCTCAACTGTCTCGACAATCAGAGCCACCACGTTCAGGCAAATGAGCGTGATGATAAAGAGGTCGAACGCGCTGAGACGTCCGTCCGTCCGTTCGAGGACACTATGGACTCTGGCCTTCACTGAAACCACCGATCGCGCTTACTCAAGCTAATGGGCCGCTATAACAGTGTTGCTTGGCATTCGGGAGACCCCACACGCGTGACTGTATGAAGTGCCTGGGAGTCGCCACTGCGAAGGCTATCCCGTCGTCTCCCGTTTCGTCTGTACCGCCTCGCGCACGGCATCGCCAAACTCTTCCAACTCTTCCTTCGATACCTCTTCGCCCGCCTCCAGACGGGCTTTGAAGCCCTCGTAGAGCCAGTTCTCGTACTTGCCGCGTGGTATCTGAAAGAACTCGGGGGTGAAGTGGGGCTTTTCGCCGGGGCCGAACTTGCCCTTGTCCTTCAGCGTGTACCCCTCGAGCTCGTCCGTCCCCTTGCCGAGCACCTCTCCCGTCTCGACGTAGTGGTCCATGACCGGCTTCATGCCGTACTTCTGCACGGGGCAGACCTTCATGCAGATCGAGCACCCGTCGTACCGACCCATGACAGGGCGGCACCGCGCATAGCTCACCTTATTCTTCAGCGCCCCGCGCCACCACAGCTTGTCGCGCGACAGGGCATTGCTGGGGCACCGCGACACGCACACCTGGCACTCGTCGCAGAAGCGGTTGATGCCGTAGTCGACCGCGGCGTCGTACCGCACGGGCGCGTCGGTGGTTATCATCATCAGCCGACCCCGTGAGCCGAAGTGCGGCATCAGAAGCTGGCCGTTCGCTCCCAGTTGTCCCAGCCCCGCGTTGATGAACATGGGGATGTAGGGCGCGCTGGAGTCGCTGTGGCTGTGCACCTGCGCGTGGTAGCCCAGAGAGCGAATGTAGTCCGCGAGTTCCAGCGAGACTTCCCCTTCGGTCGTGTACGTGCCGAAGTGGGTGTGCTCGGCCTCCTCGCTCGGAATCTTTTGGGTGCCGTGGTACTCCTGCTCGTAGGCGAGGCAGATGGCGTGCTGGAACTTCACCCACTTCTTCTTGCTGGCGTAGGTGTACCGCCGGTCGTACCTGGTGAACCCGACCTCGCTGAACCCAAGTTCGCGGGCCTTCCGACGGATTGGTTCCGTGGGGTCGAGGTCGGGGTCCGGCGCAACGTCCGGCGGGATGTCACCCGATGTCGCGGCGGCCTCCACGAGCGGCGTGTCCACCTTCTCGTGCTCGATGCGCCACTGCGCGAACGACTCGGTGTACTGCGACCACAGCCACTCCCGGTCGGCGGAGTTCTCGACGAAGTGGGCCTCCAGCGGGTACTCGCGGCTGTAGAACGATACGTCCACCTCCCGCACCGGCGCTCCCGGCTCCGTCACCAGGTCCTCCGCAATCGGAATGTCGATGTCGGGATCACCCAGCCTGTTGCCGGGCCGGGTCACGACATGATGGACCTTCTTCTTCGCGCACATGGTGATCGCCTGCCCAAAGTCAGCCGTAGTCTACATGAGCCAGCTTTAGGACACCACAACCATGTGCAGCGCTCTCGCAATTGTGATTGAACGGGCAGGACATCCAAACTAATAATCAATTGGGTGTGATGAGGCTGTGTTCTCGACTGACCGGGTTTTCTGGATTCCGACCCCGTATCGGAGTACGGGGCAAGCTCTTCGCCGGAATGACGGATGGTGGGGCGGTATCGGGGACGGGCAACCACAAGGGTTGCCCCTACGACAGGCTGATGGGGGCTATTTTCGTAGCAGTGACAGGCTGGCACGTAA
>DAOUKG010000064.1:0-21401 GCA_034421575.1 Dehalococcoidia bacterium | reverse complement strand
GGTCGGCACGCCCGATTCAGCATACCAGGACGGCACGGCGTCCCAGTTACTGACACCCCGGCACGGCCCCGCGCGCGGGGCATAACCCTGCTCAGGGTGAACGGAGCCCTTTTAGACACTCTCTCAGCGGTGCGCCAGGTCTAGTTGCCGTGGCCGAGAGCAATGTCGGCCAGCGTGGTGTACTGAGGGCCTTCCGGACGCAAGATGCTGCGCATCAGGCTCAATCGTTCGACGGTGATGGGATGCCCGGTCTGGTACGCGGCATTGAGCAAGAGTTCCGCGGCCCTGCGTCTTTCCGAGGGGGACGCACGATCTCGCAGCCGGGCGACGGTGAGGTGCGGGCTGAACCTGCGGGAGTCGGGCTTGATGTTGATGTCTCCGAGGGCGTTCTCTATGCGGCGATGCGCCTCCCGGAGGGACACTACGTCGCCATCAAGACCGACCCAGAGTACGCGGGGATTCCTGCTGTTGGGATAGGCCCCGACATTGCCAAGCCGAAGGGTAAAGGGTTGAATACCTCTAGCTGCCGGAGTGAGAGCGCCGACTATCGAATCAACCCGGTTGGCGCTGACGTTGCCGAAGAACTTCACCGTGAGATGGATGTTCTCCGGTCGGACGGACTTCAAGCCGCCGATTCCGGCTCTGTCCAGGCGCTCGGTGAGTTCGCGCAAGATCGACTTCACGTCTTCGGGTAGTTCTATGGCCAGGAAAGCGCGGATGTCGTCTGTCATGGGAGATAGCGCGCTCTGAGAGGGGGTCCGTTGGGCAGAGTCTTCGTTAGCTGCGTCCCATTGTAATACCAGTTCGTTTTTACTACACCGTGAATTGGCCGTGCACAGCCAAGCCTCACCCGTCATTCCGGCGAAGAGCTTGCCCCGTACTCCGATACGGGGCCGGAATCCAGAAAGCCTGGTCAGGGAGAATACGGTCTCGTCACACTCAATTGGTATAATACGGCAGTCCGCATTGTCGGCTATGCCCCAATCCCTCACCCAATTCGGACAGGCAGCATGAGGGACTGCCTCCAATGTTATGACGATGCACCTCGCCGGGGATGGATTCCGGCCTGCGCCGGAATGACGGAGATGAGGGATTTTGGCATGGGAAAAGGGTTTGCATGACGGCTGTAGATGCAATAACCTTGCCGACGCAGTCCTCCTCAGTCTGCGGAGAAGCGATGCCCGAAGACATCATCGGAATGGAAGACATGATGGCGATCTACGAGGTCACCGACCGATTCGATATCGACCGCGAGACCATCAGTGTTCCGCTGGAGAAGGCGAATGAAGGGTCGGTCAGCGCGAATGAAGACGGCAGCATAGAAATCGTTGCGCCGTCGACAATGCCGATTGGCGACTGGCAATCGACCCTCGAGGACCGAATCCGACAGCTGGGGTTTTCGACCGACGACGGCAGTGAGCCTTGGGACTAGCGAGGTAAATTCAAATGCGTTGGAGCTCGGCAGTCTCTGAAGGCGCGTCTCTGGATTCGGCAATATCCGAATGCGCTGCGGAGATCCGCGCTGAGATGGGAGAGTTGAACGCCGATCTGGCTGTCGCGTTTGTCTCCCAGCATAATGCGGACGAGTTGGACAGTCTTCCGGAGTTGGTGCAAGAGGCGCTGCCGACGGGTCAGTTCGTAGGCTGTTCCGGTGGTGGAGTCATAGGGGCCGGTCGAGAGGTGGAACATCGACCGGGCGTCGCTATTGCGGCGGCCCATCTGCCGGACGTGAAAGTAGTGCCGTTTCGTGTGGAGACCTCGGACATGCCCGATGCCGACGCCCCTCCCGAAGGGTGGAGGGACCTCGTTGGCGTCTCGGAACACGACGAAGCGCAGTTCGTTCTCCTGGTAGACCCCTTCTCGTTCGACGCGGAACAGTTTGTGATGGGACTGGACTTCGCATTCCCGGGCAGCTCGAAGATAGGCGGAATGGCCAGTGGCGGACAGCGTCCGGGAGGCAATGCGCTATTCCTGGCGGACGAGGTCTACCATTCCGGGGCGGTTGGAGTGGCGCTGAGCGGCAACCTGACCGTCGACACGATCGTGGCTCAAGGATGCCGCCCCATAGGACGTCCCATGCAGGTCACGTCCGCAAGTCGAAATGTTCTCAAGGGACTCGACGACGATAAGCCGATTGAGGCCCTCCAACGCATATACCGTGACCTGTCCTCAAGCGACCAGCGCCTTGCTCAGCAGGCGGTTTTCCTCGGCATCGCCATGGATCCCATGAACGAGTCCCCGCAGCTGGGGGACTTCCTGGTGCGGAATATCATGGGCGGAAACCACGAAACCGGGGAGATATCCGTTGGAGAACTGCTGAGGGAAGGTCAGACAGTACAGTTCCACGTCCGCGACGCCGAAACTTCGGCACATGACCTCAATCACATGCTCACGTCCTACTCTGCGAGAGGTCCCATTTATGAAGAAACGGGAGCGCTCATATTCTCCTGCCTGGGGCGCGGCGAGTATCTATACGGTCAACCGGACCACGATACGCAGATGTTCCGCGACACGGTCAGCCCGATGCCGTTGACGGGCTTCTTCTGCAACGGCGAGATCGGCCCCGTGGGAGGGTCTACGTTCCTCCATTCGTACACAAGCTCATTTGGCATCTTCCGGCCCAAGCACTGATGGTTAAACGCTGGTACAAAGGCAACCTCCACACGCACACATCCCTGCTCGGCTCCACGGGGCCGGCCTCGCCTGATAACGCCGTCCGCTGGTATGTGGAAAACGGGTATGACTGGCTGTCCATCACCGACCACAACGTGCTCACCGAGTACGAGACCGACGAGTTGGTCATGGTGAGGGGCGAGGAGGTCGGCAAGCATATGCCGAGCGGAAATGGCCCAATCCACGTCAACGGGTTCGGCATTACGAGGACGGTGGAGTTCATCGATCTGGATGAAAAAGTACCCACGATGCAGGCCAGCATCGACAACATTCACGCCGCGGGCGGCATGGCGGCGCTGAACCATCCCAACGACAGGGACAGCTTCCTCCACGAGCACGTGTTGCAGACCACCGGCGCCACCTTGATAGAGGTGTTCAACGGGGGAGGGCCGAGCAAGAACAACGAAGGCGGGAACGGCAGGCCGAGCAGCGAGGAGATTTGGGACGGGGTACTGAGTGGCGGGCAGCGAGTGTACGGCCTCGCCACGGACGACGCCCACACCTACGACGAGTTTCGGCCGGACCGCGCGAATCCCGGGCGAGGGTGGGTCTGGGTTCGCGTCAGTTCACTCACCGAGGAGACCATCCTTGCGGCCCTGGCCCAGGGAGAATTCTACGCATCGAACGGCGTCGAGTTAACGGACGTGAGCGCAACACCCTCGGCCCTGGCCTTCCAGATTCGAGAGAGACCCGGCGAGTCGTTCGTCACAAAGTTCATTGGCAAGCACGGTCGAGTGCTGTCGGAACAGGACGGACTAGCTCCCCGATATACCTTCGAGGGTAACGAGGGCTATGTGCGGGCGACGGTGGTATCGTCCAGTGGCATCAAGGCGTGGGTGCAGCCGGTGTTTCTTGACTCCGAGGCATAATAGCTTTACCTACTGGGTTAACTGGGCACTCAGGACGACGAGGACTGCTGCCTTTCAAACGGATTTTTCAAATCCACACCAAGGTCGCCGAAGTCACGAACATTCCTGGTCACTACAGTCAGCCTGTGAACGATAGCCGTCGCTGCGATCATGGCGTCCTCGGTAATGGTGTGAGACCTTCTATGCATGAGCCGGGCCCATTCCCGGAAGGATGGGGCATCCATCGGCAACACGCTGAAGGAGGATAGAACCCTATCGAGCCAGGCTTCCAACTCGTCGGCCTTCAGAGCATCCTGTTCGCGGGTGATCTCAATCCCCGCCTGAATCTCTGCAATCGTGACGGCAGATACGAAGAGTTGCTCTGCCGGCACGTCTGCAATCCACTCCAAGACCGCCCCGTGTGGATTTGGACGCCTTAACTCCGAAACAACATTAGTGTCGAGGAGATACACCGATCTACTGGGCGGCCAACGGCGCGCGGCGACGACGCTTCTGCCGGTCCGGCGTAAGCGCGTCAGTTCTTGCTTCCGGTGCGAGAAGCAGTTCCTTCAGGTCGGGTCTAGTCATCTTCTCCAACTTTCGCCACTGTTCGATGGGAACAAGCACTGCCGTTTCCACGCCGCGCTTGGTCACGACTTGTGGTCCATCCGCAATGCTGGCTTCCAGAAACTCACTGAACCGCGCCTTGGCATCTTGTACCTGCCAGGCCATACTCATATTCCTCCAATGGTGGGGTTCCTGACTAGTTTCAAGACTAGATCATTATTCTCAAATGGTCAAGGAGCATAGCCTGCGTGTAACTGTTCAGGGTTGATGAGGTGAACGTCCCCGGCACTCTGGATTCCGGCCCCGTATCGGAGTAAGGGGCAAGCTCTACGCCGGAATGACGGGCGAGTTGGGTGTGTCACAGCTCTAATTCATGGTGTATTCAAAGCGAATTGGCACTATATATGACCTACTGCGTAACCCTTGCCGTAAAGCGAACACGCGGATCAACAACGGCGAGGATGAGGTCGAGGACGAGCGCACAAACCACCCCAAGCGCACACAGGACCAGAATGATGGCCCCATACAGGTACATATCAAGCCTCTCGGTGGCCTGTAGCATCAACGGACCGAGGGTCGGCAGTCTCATCACGATTGACACGATGACCGAACCGCCGATGAGACCGGGTAGCAGGTCACGAAACCCTCTGATTAGCTTGGCGGCAACCACACGAGCGGGATACTTTGCCACCAACTTCCAGACTCCCACGCCTTTGGCCCGCGCGGCTGTCACGTAGGGCCTGTCAAGCTCATCGAGCAGGGTTTCACGGAGCAACCGAGCCTGTTTCGCCACTCCCGCCGCGCCCAAGACGATACCCGGCAGGATAAAGTGATAATGAAGCATGTCGATGACTTTGTCGACGCTCCAAGGGGTGTTGACGTACAGACCTTCCACGCTCCATCCGAAGGTGGCAAACAGGAAGTACATCAGAAGCAGGGCAAGCAGGAAATCGGGCACGTACAGCCCAACGCATCCCAAGAACGCGAACGCCCGGTCTCTCCACAACTGACGCCTCACAATCAAGTAGACGCCAATTGGGACGGATGCGGCCCAAATCAGTACGGACGTATAGGCTAGCAGCACAATAGTGAATTTCAGTCGTTCGCCGAGCAGATCTTTAATGGTGAGTTTTGGTTCCTTGTAGCTGCTGTAGGCGAAGTAGTGGATGGCAGGGCCAAAGTCGAGTTTGGAGATAATTGCAGTGATCCAGGAACCGTACTGTAGGAGCATCCTCCGATCCAAGCCGTAGTAGCCGTGTGCGCGGTCTTCTTGCCATTGACTCATCTCACATTCTCGTTCTCGGCACCACCTCTTATACTGGTCGACGATGTCGCCCTTGGGCAGTTGAGTGACGACGAAGGCGAGGATGGAGACAATCCAAAGGGCGAGCACGGCTAAGAGGACCCGCATGGCGATGAACCGAAGGGTCTTTGTGTTCATAGTAGTCGCCCCGTCCTCTCTACACGTGTTATAGCGACATGCTCTTACGGTATCAAGTGAGTTTTTGGAGCTACAGCGTCCTGCCCCACGTGGCCAAGAGGGGCTCCGGGGGAAGATCGACGACCTTATCGAACATGACGGACTGGCCCACCGCCTCGCAGAACTCCATGTATTGGACGCCCTCGTCGAAGGACGGATGGACGGGCGTTCCCTCGCGGATGGCCTGGATGAACTCGGCGTCGGTGGTCTGGAGGCGGATTTCGTCGGGGTCAGGCTCGATGGGCTGCATGGAGGACATGCCGGCAGTCCCTCCGTGGATTTCGTCGCCGAAGAGCGAGTAGATGAGTGCCCCTTTCGAGCCGTAAAGCTCGATCTTGTGCGGCCCCGCAAACGAGGCCTCGGTCGAGAAGTGGTAGGAGGCTGCCGCTCCACAATCGAGATTGGCAGTGATGGCTACCGAGTCGGGAACGGTGGCATCGACCATCTCGCCCGCCGAGTCCACCACCCTGTCGAAGTGGTAGCCGGCCTTGGCGGCGAGCGAGGTGGCAGTGCCGCCCCATCGGTTCAGTACCTCGATCCACATGCCCATGGTCAGAAGGTGGAGACCGGTCACGTCGGGATCGCGCCGCCAGTCGTATGAGTCCCTGGGGGCGGGGGCGGCCATGCCGACAACGTGGGCCTCGCGGAGCTCTCCGATGTAGTCGTCTTGCAGGAGACGCAGCATCGTGCGGTCGCCTTTCAGGCCGGGTAGTGGGGGATAGAGACAGGTAACCTTGCCCGATTCGGCGGCTGCGTCGCGCATCTCGTGGGCTTCCTTCAGGTTGCGAGACATGCGCGCCTGGCACAGGACGTGCTTGCCACCGGCCAAGCTCGCGAGTGTCATTTCGTGGTGCGTGCCGGGCGGGGTCGCGATAATGACGGCGTCGATGTCCGGCGACTCGGCGATGTCCCGCCAGTCGGCGACCGCTTGGCTGAACCCAAACTCGCTTGCGACTTCCTCAGCCTTCGAGAGTGTGCGGTTCCATGCCATCGCGAGCTCCACGCCCTCGATGGCCTTGAGACGAGGGATGTGCCGCGACTGCGCGACTGCTCCCACACCTATGATTCCGATTCGAACTTCTTGCATAGTAGCGTTACTCCATTACCAGATTCATTTTAGAAGCGCCGACGTTGCGTTGAACCGTGTTTCACGGTTGTGTGGAACGGAATATCACGGCGTGAATGACGAATCCCACAGCGCCGCCTGCGATGACGGCGATTATGCCGAAGATGATGTCCCCGGCGAAGGACCCCAACACGTCCGGGGTCCCTTCCAACACAAACCCTCTTTGTGCCGACCGCGTAGCAAAAGTGTAAAGCTCTTGCCATATGATACTCATCTCGACGAAAACGGATCTCGTAATGTGGGAACTCGCAAGAAGCGCTCCCAGTGCTACGAACACCCTTCGATCTATCCTGTCGATCGATCCATTCATCTTTCTTCTCCCTTCGGCTTGGTTTTCCGACTTCTGAGGTCGCTGCTTAAGGAATCAGGGCGCACCCTTTGCTCCCGACGCAAGCAGGTTGGCCGGACTCTGCCTTGCGTTTTCGTTCACGAACTGAAATGCGTATAGGGCGGCGTTGCGCTGGTGAAATCGGAGCGACACTGTCTCTCCCGTCAGAGCAGCGAGATCAGGGCTCCCATTCCACGTCACGGTGTGACGCAGTTCGTCGCCGGTGAAGGTATCGCAGTGCGCCAAGGTGAATGGTTCTATAGGTCTCCCGGCAAGGTCGAGAATCTCCACGTCGAACGCGCCGTATGGAGTAGTTGGGGACCTATCGGCCCCAAACGGCTTCTCCGGGGCCCTGACGTTCACCTGCAGTTGTTTCCCTTCAAGTGTCAGAGGCCTGGTTGTCAGCGCGCCTCCGTCCTGATGGGCGTCCATCGAGACGAACCCGTCCAACCTCATCTTTGCCAGCCCGATGGCATGTGCCATCCACTGGCCGTCCCTCTCCGTGTTGATGACGTCCGCCATGGGGTGCCCTGGAACATTGGAGCCCATCGGCACGTTGCTTCCAGCGTAGTAGAAGAGCAACTCGTCGTTGTAAAGGATGGGCTTGGCCAGCCCCACGTGATCGCGGTCCCAGGTGCCCCAAGCGCCATGTCGCATGAACTCCCAGAATGGCGCCGACCGACTCCACGAGACGCCGTCGCGGCTATGGACAAGCTCGTTGCGGTATTCGCCGAATTCGTGCCGGCCATACGGGTCCCAAAGGTGGTCGGGGATGTCCTCAACATGGTAGGTCCCGCCGCTGTCCACCGAACCAACGTAGAGATCGTCGGTGTAGAGAACACCGGCAAGATCGACCCCGTGGCTGGGACTCCAGTTGGCAGGGTCGGATTTCGAGGAAGTCAATGCCTCCTGGGTGTCGCCCCAGTTCTCGAAGTCCGGGCTCGATGTGCGCATGACGGCGTGCTTCTTTCGGACGAGCCTGCCATCGACGTCGGCGGGGACCATGTCGGACTTTCGGTGGTAGTGGACGTACTCGGAACGTCTTGGATCCCATCCAAAGAGGACGCCGTTCGGAGCCACGGGACTCTCGAAGGCGTGCGGGACTCCGACGTTCATTTCCCAAGTGATCCCGTCTCGAGAGAACCCCTTAGACAGCGCCCACTTCCCCTCGAAGTTGTCCATGTAGATCATCTTGTAGCGGCGGGCAGGATCGGGATCGTCGTAGTCCTTGATGAGATTGGGACGGCGAATCTGCTTCATGCCGCCGATGGCCGGTGGAAGGATGTTGTTGTCCTTCGATCCGTCGTGGTCGGTAAGGCCCAACGATGGCTTCTCCCAATGCAGTCCGTCGTCGGAGACGGCGTAGCAAGCCTTATATCCCCCTTCCGGCTCCCTGCTGCGACGTGTTGCCGAGCTCTCCAGCGGGCTGGACGTGCGGTACCACATCTTGAAGTGGCCGTCCTCCTCGTCGTACATGACCGATCCGCCGTAGAGATAGACCCCACCTCCGCCGCGCTCCCAAGGCCTGTCGACTTGGATGACCGGGTTTTTTCCATACCTCACGGGCCGGTGGAACTGGCGCACGACGTTGTCGAGCGTATCGACGACGTGATCATCGAGAAAGAGCTGCTTGGTGGAGCCGATGTGGATTGGGGCTGTCATTGCTCTCAGTGCATTGAGGTACACAATCGGAACGAGCTATCCGCCGCCTGAACCACTAGGGGAACCCCAGTCCCCTGTCCTTCATGCTGACGAATGTCGGGCCACCTATGACGATATGGTCCAACAGTTCGATGTCCAAAAGCTCCGCTGCCTGCTTGATCTGCCGGGTAATCATGATATCCGGGCCGCTGGGCGTTGGATCGCCGGACGGATGATTATGCACAACGATTATCGACGGGGCGTTCTCCAGGACGGCGGGCTTCAATACCTCCGCCACGCGAACGGACGCTGAGTTAACCGTGCCTTTGTAGATCGAGTGGTCACCAACGACTTCGGACTTGGTTGATATGAGGAGGACGCGGAGGTGTTCCTGTTCCCGGTAGCGCATGTCTGCGCCCAAGAGATTGTAGACATCGCGCGGGGAGTTGATCTTCGCGCGTGCGTCGGGGGTGAGCGAGACCATCCGGCGTCCAAGCTCGAAAGCGGCAAGCAGCTGGCACGCCTTGGCCTCGCTGATGCCGTTCAGCGAACATAGTTCGGTAAAGGATGCACGTCCCATCTTTTCGAGGCCTTCAAACCTCGCAATAAGCCTGTCGGACATATTGACGACGCTCTCTCCCTTCATACCAGTGCGAAGGAGAATGGCTATCAGCTCTGAGTTCTTAAGAATGTTGGCTCCGTACTTCGCGAGCCGCTCCCGGGGCCGTTCGTCCTCCGGCATGTCCCGTATGAGTGTGGTGTATGTCGAGTTGTTTGAATTAGGCATAGATCCGATCGAGAAGGGGAGTAGTGTTCAGTCCATCATCGGGAAGTTCGGGAGCGCTCTGCCCTCCGACTGTCGCTCGGCAAGGTCGTCGCCAACCGGGACAGGCGTGAAGGCGTGTTCGATGGACCTTTCGAGCACGGGGTCGTACAGCCGAACGGAGAACGAGTCGCCCACGCCCCACGTCGTGAAGGGTGACAGATCGTGCTCCTTGACCATCTCTTCGGCGCTGTCGAGGAATGGCGAAGACCCGCAGAACAGAATCGCCGCGTCGGGAAGCGCTCGTACGGATGGCAGGTCTTGGAGATAGTCCAAGGTGACAAGGGCCTCAAGACGACTATCCTGAAGAGGGACGGGAATACCCCGGACGGTGACGGTGCTTTGTATTCGCAGGTCGTCCCAGTGGTCGCTGACTTCTGAGTAGGGCCATGCCCTTGTCGCGATGGGATGAGGGCACATCTGCTTCGGCTTATCCGGGAAGATGGGATCGAGCTCGCGGTCGCACTGGTCGCTGCCGGCCGAGATGAATATCTCGTCTCCGTCGCGAATCGCCACGACCTCGCCCTCGCCGCCGGTCATGACGCCCTGCACTTCGAACTCTTCGTCCTGCGTCAGAAGGTATCGCGCGATGCGAAATATCGAAGGGTTGGTGTGGGTGGCCGAAGAAAAGTGACCTTCTCTGGCAAGCTGCTCGTCCATCTGCTTTCTCATGCCTTCTACATCCCGCGCGGTGAAGCGCGCTCCCGCGACCGAGCCGACCGAAAAGGTGCGAGTTGAGACTCCCGACTTGCTTACGATATTCATGTCGAGTGGATGGGACTTCACTGTCTGCCTGCCTTCCTGCGACTGATGTCCGGAGTGCGCAACTCTCTCAGGCTACCTATGTAGGCGAATAGTTGAGTGCCGAAGGATATGAGCCGTATTCAACGATGATTTCGATGTCCTGGATTACCAAGGGACTGATGAGGTCGGAGGGGCGTCCGTCCAACGCGATCTCGAGGGTATTCCAGCCTTGCTTCGGACGCACGAGCCGCAAATCGAAGTCCAGCCACTGACCGTGATATGGCGGGAGCCCCTGAGGGAAGTGTCTCAGGCAGTTTTCGCCGTCCAACGACTCGCCGTTGAGAAGGAAGCGTATCTTGTCTTCAGACACGATGTCGCCGATGTAGACCTTCAATCGGACCTGCTTGACCCGGTCGGCCTTGCCCTCCAAGTCGTCGGCGCAGTAGAGGCGGAACGGATGGGGTGTTCCCACGTCTGACGCCTCGATGGACAAGGGCAGCTGCGTGTCCATGCCGACTCGTTCCGAAAAGTCGCTCCGACGGGAGACGACATAGTGCTTGTCAGCTTCCACTATCAGGTCAGGGTCGGACATCTCGGTGAGGATACGGCGTTCGGCGTCACCAAAGGGCCACGGAAGGAACCAGGTGTACATTCCGTCCGCCCCCTGCTCACGGAAGCTCACGACGGCGGCCCGCATCATGGCGGGAGTGGCGTGTTCAAATACGAATCGTTCGCGTCCGGGATCGAAGTGGTGGGGCTGAATCGTGGCGTACACCGCGACGTCGGCATCGTGGGCGGCCTCAATGAGCCATGTAAGGTCGATGTTCGGGTCGATAAGGTTGTGGGCGTAGAGGAGAGGCGCAACCCAGTCTATCGCTCCATCCCTGAACCACTGCCGAACATCGAAGCCCTGCCGGAGGTTCAGCTCTTCCGTCGGGTAGACGCGGGCGCCAACCTCACCGGACTTGCCCGGACGGTTCCGCACAATCTCGGCGACCTCAGCAACCCACTCGGTAACGGCCGGCATATACTCGCGCGCGTCGGCCTCGCCTCGGAAGTGCGGCGGCGACCCTCCCGGCGCTGCCGCGAAGTCAAGCTCCACGCCCTCGGTAGGGTAGTCTACGGCCAGTTCGCGAAGGACATCACGCTGGAAGGCGCGTACTTCGCGATGCACCCATCCACGACCGCCCTTGGCGACCTCGTGCGCCGGATCGATGGTGGGGTAGCTGGAGAGCCTCAGGCTTGCGAAGAAGTCCATGCCCTTGTCGTGGGCGCGGTCGATCAGCACGCGAAGCGGGTCGAGACCTCGCTCCTCGAGACTCTTCATGTTGTGCCACGTGCGCCAGTAGGCGTTCTGCTTGAACGCGGGAGCGTCGGGGCCGTGCTCGCCGTGCTTGAACTGCGTGCCCGCCTTCGACGGGTAGTACAGCCCGTCGACTCTCGACACGCCGTAGACAAAGGTGTCGACTCCGGTACCCGCCACCTCGTCGATGGGACGCCAGGCGTCTTCCATGGTCATCGGGGGCTCGAAGACGAACAGGTAGTAGTGACGGGCGTCGTTGAAGTAGATGGTGCGCTGTCGTCTCATGTCCCCGGTGCTGTTCGTATTGAGTTTGACGGATGACGCGCAAGCCGGAGCCGACGCCAAAGTGCCCGCATGGATAGGTCTGGTCGGGGTGGCCGGGTTCGAACCGGCGACCTCCTGGTCCCAAACCAGGCGCGCTTCCGCTGCGCCACACCCCGTACCCATACGATGATACGGGCTGACAGGTTCGTTTACAAGGCGGCGGTCAGGTGGTAAGTTCTGAGGAAGGAGGGCGCCATGGACAGCAAACCCACTTATCGTGTCGGCATCATCGGAGGAGGACGGCAGGGGACTCACCACGCTCGCGCGTACTACCTGCACCCACGTACCGAGGTCGCGGCGGTCGCCGACACCGATCCTGAGAACCTCGAACTCTTCCGTGAGCGCTTCGGTGTGCCCGGCTACCTGGACTACGAGGAGATGCTCGCCAAGGAGGATATCGATATCACCGCCCCGGTTCTGCCGGTAAAGGCGAATCCCGGCGCGGTGATCGCATCGGCGCAGGCGGGCGTGAAGGGCATTTTCTGCGAGAAGCCGCTGGCCGGCAGCCTTGCCGACGCCGACCAAATGGTCGAGGAGTGCGCCTCCCGGAACATTCCGCTAGCTGCGGGACTGGTCGTATCCAGCCATCCCGACTATCGCAAGGCCTATGAGTTGGCGGCCGGAGGCGAGATCGGGGAAGTCTTGCGCATCAATCTTTATGAAAACAACAAGCAGGTCGGCACGCATGGACTGAACATTACGCGGAAGTTCGCCAACAAGTCTCCAGTCGATTTCGTGGTCGGCTTCGTGTCCAACGACCCGCACGGGGAATACGAGGGGGACTACGGAGGGGGAGAGCGGTGGTACGGTTGGGTGGGCGGATACATCAAGTTCAGCAACGGCATTGAGGCGTACAGCAGCTTCACGGGCCCTGACTATCGAGCGCTCGAGGTGATAGGGACGCATGGGCTGATTACCAACACCAATAACACCGGCCTCGGCCTGAAGCTGTTCAAGCCGGGCGACGACCCCAGGGAAAGCCCCGAACTGCGCGAGGTCGAGGGGGTCTTTCTGCCGCGTCCTCCCAGGGAGCGAGAGCGTGATGAAGAGGGATGGCGCATCCCCAGCGACACGACGATGACGACCATCGACGACCTGGTGCATGCGATCGACACGGGAGAGCCGCTCACGGTCACGACAGGGGACGATCTGCGTCATGCCCTGGAGATCGCCATTGCCCTGCGTGAATCGGCCCGGAACGGCAGCGCTCCTTTCAAGCTGCCGGTCGAGGACCGAAGCATCATGATGTATCCCGAGGTCTGGCGCTGGCACTACAAGAAGGACGTCCACGGCGCGGAATGGTACCGCGAGCAGATGATGGAGCATATCAGGCCGGTGTAGTTCTGGGGAGATCCGTTGTGAGTGTTCGGAGTTGATGAGACGAACACCCCTCACCCCTGTGGATACCCGCTTTCGCGGGTATGACGGTGGCGGTGTATGCGTCGAGGGATCTCACGAAGTCTGAACAGTTACAATCCGTTCACCCCAAGAGGGTGTCTAAAAGGGATCCCGTTCACCCTGAGCCTGTCGAAGGGTTGTTCATGGTTCGACAAGCTCACCACGAACGGTTCGATTGAATTCCAGGAACCCCCTCAGGGTCTTACTCGATCCAGCCGTAGACCATGTCGGCGCCCCAGAACGCCGCGTATGACACGACGGCATATTTGACCAACTTGCCGAGCCAGCAGGCCGCCGTGAATCTGCTGAGCGGATATTTCATCGAACCCGCCGCGAATCCGGCGATATCGAAGAAGGGATTGGGGGTGGCCGCGAAGATGAAGATGGTGATCATGCCGCGGGCCTCGATCCAACCCCTGAGCCGGGCATACCACGTCACATACCATCTGCTGCGACCGGCGATGCGTCTGACCGCGCCGTATGAGCCCGCCCCAGCGAGGTAGGCGGCGAGTTCCCCTATGGTCGAGCCGGTTCCTCCCGCGAGGGCGACCAGGAGCGGGTTCCAGATCGTCGCGCCGATGATGACAGTAGCTATCCCGGGCACCGGGAGGACGAAAGACCCGCTGCCAATGACATTCGCGATGAGGATGCCCGCGAAGCCTATCGTTTCGAGACCTTCAATCGTGCGGAGGCGGTCGAAGTCGTTCCTGAAGACAAAGACGGCGACCGTCATCACGAGGACGGGCAGAAAGGCCCCTGCGAGCAGGAGATACCGGACTATCCGAGACTGTTCCGACGCGGTGGATGGGTCGGACTGGGCATCCACCGCATTCGATTCTGATGTCATGAGTTGTGCAGCCCTTGAACTGCGCGTTTGTGCCGCGACGGGGCTTCCTATCTAACGATTCGGCGGAACGGCTCTCGCCCGATCTCGGCCTCGAGGAGTGTGTCGAGCTCACCTTCGAGGGCGCGCATGATGACCCGCATCGAGTCGGCGGCGGCCTCTGCGGTGATGGCGATGTCCTCGTCGGTGTGCGCCATCGTCGCCTTGAACGATGTCGGGGCAAAGACGCCGCGCTTGCCCATCTCCTGGATGAACAGCGTGTCGATCGGCTTCTTCATGTCCGGGTCGGGCACATCGAACGACAGCGTCGGGGCGGTGTGGATGCCTGTGACCTGGGCCGAAATGCCGACCGAGTCGACGGCGTCCTGGAGAGCGGCAGCCATCTTTTCGCCGATCTCCTTGAAGAACTCGGTCGAGTTGCGCCGCTTGAGCTCGTTGATGGTAGTCACCGACGCGGCCAGGCCGATGTTGTCGCTCCAGTACGAACTGGAAATGAACATGCGGTCCGCCGGCTCCATGGCCTCGCGGGAGCCGACGACGCAGCCCATGGGGTAGCCGTTCGACATGGCCTTGGCGAAGACGGACATGTCGGGAGTCACGCCTAGCCACTCCTGGGCGCTGCCGAGGGAGATGCGCCATCCCGATGAGACCTCGTCGAAGATGAGGAGCGCGTCGTTGGCGTGGCAGAGTTCCTTGACCGCTTCGAGGTACCCGTCCTTCGGTCGCGCGGACCGCATCGGCTCCATCATGACCGCCGCGACCTCGCCCTTGTTCTCCTCGAAGAGCTGCTTGAGGTTGTCGAGGTCTTCGTAGATGAACGGTATCGCCGTGCCCGCAAGGGCCTTCGGCACACCCGTCGGCTCGATGCCCGCAAAGGGGAACTCGCCGGACTCGGGGTCTACGAGGTAGTTTGCCGACTGGTACCAGTCGTGCCAGCCGTGGTAGCCGGAGAAGAGTATCGTGTCCTTCCCCGTGGTGCCGCGAGCGATTCGGACGGCCACGGCGCAGGACTCCCCGCCGCCCTTGGTGTAGCGCACCATCTCCGCGCTGGGAATGGTGTCGATGAGGAGCTCGGCAAGCTCGATCTCCAGCGGGCTGTTCAGGGTGAACAGGCTGCCCTTATCGATCTGCTCCCTCACAGCGCCGTCGACCACGTCGTCGGCATGGCCGAGGATGATAGCCGTGACGGCGTTGACCCAGTCGATATACTCGTTGCCGTCAACGTCGACGAACCGCGAACCCTTGGCGTGGTCGGCGTATATGGGACTGACAGGGTGAGCGAAGCTGCTGGCCCTACGGCTGATAAGCTGCGTCTTGCCGGGTATCAGTTCCTCAGCGCGGTCGTAGAGATCGAGGGATGCCTGCACCCTGCTCTTGGTGGTGGTCATGGTCGATTCCTTTCGTGGGGTCTGCGGTTCGGCGGTATCTAGCCATTTGAGGACACGATTGTAGAGTCCCTCGAACGTTTTGACAATGCGACGGCGTTGGTATTACATAGGTGGTGATGCTACCTGTTTAAGGGTCGGCGACGGTGAAGACGGCACACGGGGGTTCGAGCTATGAAGATAACCGTAACGATTGACCGGGACGAAGATGGAGTCTGGGTCGCCGAATGTCCTTCCATTCCTGGGTGTGTGAGCCAAGGCGACACGAAAGACGAAGCTCTAGCGAACGTACGAGAGGCTATCGAGCTCTGCCTAGAAGTTAGGGCCGAGTCGGGCATGCCGTTGACCGTCGAGACGCGGCAGGTGGAAGTGGCCCTGTAATGCCACAACTGCCCCTACTGAGCGGCGCACAAACGGTGCGTAACTTTCAACGCTTGGGCTGGAGTGTTGCCCGGCAGCGAGGGGGACACATCATCATGACCAAGCCGGGAGAATTAGTGACTCTCTCAGTGCCCAACCACTCCACCGTCGCCAAAGGGACTCTGCGCACCCTCATTCGTTCCGCGGGCCTCACCGTCGACGAGTTCTGCTCTACGTTATAGGACGCGCTCTAGCTGTACACGACGGGGCGGGTTTCAAACCCGCCCCTACCAAGTCACAGTCTCGTTACCCGTCCAATCCTATGATGTTGGACCACTAGCCCAGCCTTCACCCCTGCCATTGGAAGATTACGCCGAGCATGGTCTTTTCGCGGTTGTAGGCCATTTCGTAGGCCTCTTTCATGCCGGAGTAGTGGAGGCGGTGGGTGACGATCTGGCTGGGGGTCAGGCTGCCGTCGGCCATGAGTTGGAGGACGAACTCGCACTGTTTGTTCCACTCCATGCGGTCGGCGTCGGCCTGCGGGTACATGTATGGAGCAGTGCCGTTGACGGCAACGAGCGAGATTCCCTTGTGGTAGAAGTACTGCATGGCAAGGGGGTTGAAGTCCGCCGGTTCCTCTCCGCGACCCAGCAGGCTGACGATGGAGACGCGCCCGTTCTCGCGCACGATCTCGACGGAGGTGCGGTAGGCGGGCCAGGGGTTTGCGGTCAGGATGACGAGGTCGACGCCGTTGCCACCGGTGTACTCATCCAGCTTGGCTTCGAGGTCGGGGTCGTTATACATGAAGGTCACGTGTGCGCCCATCTGCATGGCCATCTCGTTGCGGATGGGGCTGTTGCCGATGCCGATGGTCCGAGCGCCCATCGGGCGACCGAGGCCGACCGCGCCGAGACCCAGCACTCCCAGTCCCACGACTGCCACGTACTCACCGGGCACGAAGTTCGCCTTGCGGAAGCAGAGGCCGCTGAGGGTGTAGAGATGCGCCCAGATGGCGTCCTCGTCGTCCACGCCCTCGGGGACCTTGACGACGGACTGCCGGTGATCGGCCACCCATTCCGACTGGTGCGGGTTGCGGGAGACGACGCGGTCTCCGACCTTGAACTTCGTTACCTCGCTGCCGACGCCCCTGATGACCGCAAGGTTGCTGTCTCCCACCCATCGCGGGTAGGTCGGCGCGCCGGGAACGTCTTCCGCGCCCTCGTAGTTTCCCCGGTCGGTGCCGATCTTGAAGCCGGAGATGATGGTCTCGCCCCAGATGTCGTTCGGGCCGAGATTCTGCGTGTCGAGAGACCAGTCTTCGATGACGAGGTCGCGCGGGCCTCGCAGGATTGCGATCTTCATGTCGTGTCCTTTGAAAAAGCGGTGTCGCCCAAGTTTATACGCAGCGGTAGAGGCGGGCAAGTTGGGGGTGTGGGAGGGGGCTAGTAACTGCCGGAACCCCCTCTCTGTATCTCTCCCCCAGCGGGGGAGAGATTGTGGTTGTCTGTATATTCTCTGTCCGTGGAGGCATCACCCTCACCCTCACCCTAGCCCTCTCCCGCGAACAGGAGAGGGGATTAGATTCCCGCCTACGCGGGAATGACGGTGGCTGTGTGCGTTGGGCGCTTTCACGAAGTCTGAACACTTACATGTGGCAGCCAGTGCCCTTTCCGTTCAAGAGTTACGCCCCGTTCGGCCTGAGCTTGTCGAAGGCCAAACAGGGCCGTGCAGGGGTGTTAGTAACTGCCGGAACCCCCTCTCTGTATCTCTCCCCCAGCGGGGGAGAGATTGTGGTTGTCTGTATATTCTCTGTCCCGTGGAGGCATCACCCTCACCCTCACCCTAGCCCTCTCCCGCGAACGGGAGAGGGGATAAGAGGGCCTTCGACAGGCTCAGGCCGAACGGACTTTGGATAGGCCCTGCGTACCAACAGGGCGTCTGGGCAGTCGTCTGCTATGCCCTTTGTGTGCGGTAGTCGTTGGCGTCGATTCTGACGACTTGGGAGATGGTGGGGTCCTGCAGGAGGGAACTGAGGGGGCCAGGCTGGTCGGTAAAGTCTTCGGGGCTCGTGATGACGGTCGTCAGCCGGTGACTGTGCCGGTGCGCGATGATGTGGTAAAGCTGGTCCTCCGCCCAGGGGGTGCCGCCCAGCCATCTACCCGAGACCGTGCGCTTGTTTCGCCCGTCATCCACCTCGTGGAATCTCGTGCTCCTGCGGAGGTTGTCGATTATCAGGAACGGCGCGTTCGATATGCGGTCAAAGACCTCGGCATACTGCGCAGGGCTTGTTCCCATCAGGGTCTGCAGGTCGAAGATCAAACGGGACATGAAGTAGTACATGACCGACTGTCCGGCCCTAAGCTGCCACTCACCCGTCGCGATTGCCAGGTGGGTCTTGCCCACCCCCGTGCGGGGGGCCACCAGCACGAGCCAGCCGTCCGGTCGCTCGGCGAAGTTCCGCGCCGCGTGGTAAGCGCCTTCGACGCTCTTTTGCTGTTCGGAAGTCAGGCCGCTGACGTTCGTCCTGAACCTCTCGAAGGTCATGGTGTTGAGCATGTTTTCCGGTATCCGCCCCAATTCGTCGAGCTGATCGGACGGCGATGCGCCAAGCTCGACAACTCTCCCCAGTCCTCGTGTCGAGAGCCGAGTGGCGATGTAGGGGTCGAGGCCGCCGATGGGGACGGCGGTCGTGACTATGGTGGGAAGCTCGGCGTTGAAGCGATGATTGATGATCTGGCGCAGCTTCTCCTCCGCCCAGGGCGTGGCGCTCTGGCTGCCCAGACCATCGAGCACCAGAAGGGGCGTCGACCTGACCTGCTCGAAGAGATCGCTGTAGGAGGTCTCGCTTGCAGGGCCGAAGCTGGACCGCAGGTGATCGAGCAGGTCTGGGGCATGGGAGAAGAAGACGATGCGATTGTGGTCCACGCAGTGGTTGGCAATGGCGGCGGCGAGGTGAGTCTTCCCCGCGCCGTTCGGCCCCGTTAGCGTGAGCCAGCCCTTGGGGTCGTTGGCATAGACTCGCGCCACGTCGTATGCCTTGCGGAATTGCGATTTGCTCGTCTCCGAATCCGAGAGACCGTCCGGCTCGAGGTTTTCAAACGTGAAGCGGGTGAGGTGGCCGAGGTTGCTGTAGGTGAGGAGTCGCTCTCGCTGCTCGTATTCGAGGCGGGACTCCTGGCAGTGACAGGGGGTGATTGCGCCGAAGTCGGCGTGACCGACGGGGACGTTGGGGCTGATCCATCCGCGCCCAAGGCATATCTCACACGGGCCGTCGGAGTCGTCCGGTTCATCCTCGGGCGGGACGAAGTCGCCGCCGTCTCCAGATCCGGCGGCAGGAAGTTTACTGAGGACCTCAGAGAGGTTGGGCATACTTGCTCCCCGCTACGCGAAGTCCATGGCTTCGGAGGTCTGTATCATGCTCTCAAACGTAACGACGTCGTCACGGAAGTAGAGGGGCACTGATCCCGTGGGTCCGTTGCGGTGCTTGGCCACAATCAGCTCGGCGATGTTGGAGGGGTACGGATCGCTCGGCCTTCTCTTCTCCCACTCGTCCCTCGTGACGTACTTGTCCTCGCGGTAGATGAACGCGACAACGTCGGCGTCCTGCTCGATGCTGCCGCTCTCTCGGAGGTCTGAAAGGAGGGGCCTGTGGTTGATCCGCTGTTCCGGGGCGCGGCTGAGCTGCGAGAGCGCGAGGACAGGAACGTCGAGCTCCCTGGCGATGCTCTTCAGTGACCGGGAAATCTCGCCCATGTCCATGACGCGGTTGTCGCTCCGCCCGCTTGAGCCTGCAATGAGCTGGATGTAGTCGACGATGAGGAGATCGATGGGTTCCTCGCTATGCAGTCGAGTGATCTTGCTCCGCATCTCGACGATGCGCTGGAAGGGCGTCTCGTCGATATAGATGGGGATCTCGGAGAGGTAGCCAATGGCGTCGTGCTCGCGCTGTTCCTCCTGGCTGGTGAGGAGTCCGACGCGCATCCGGTGGCTGTCCACGTTGGCCTCGCTGGCGACTAGCCGAATGCCGATTTGCTCGGCGCTCATTTCGAGGCTAAACACGGCAACCCTTGCCAGGTTCCCGGCGGCATACCGGGCGATGTTGAAGGCGAGGGTGCTCTTGCCGAGGCTGGGCCGGGCGGCGATGATCACGAGGTCCGACCGCTGGAGTCCTCCGCCGAGGAGCTTGTCCAAGTCCGCGAATCCTGTGGCGATTGGCGAGAGATGGATGTCGCGTGTGGCCTGCAGCGATGCCGACTGCTCCATGTACTCGTCGAGGACCTCACGTATGTGGGTGAAGTCTCGCGCGCTGCGCGTCGAGCGGACGCGGTAGAGCAGGTCCTCGGCCCTGGAGAGTGCGGCGTCGGCGTCGGCGTCGCCCTCGTAGCCGATCGCGGCAATCTCGTCGGCGGTCCTGATGAGACGGCGCATCGTCGAGGTGCGCTGGACGATGGCGGCATAGTGCTCGACGTGTATGGTCGTGGGGACCGTACGTACGAGATGCGCCAGATAGGACGTGCCGCCTATCTCTTCGAGTCGCTCGTGGAGGACGATCTCTTCGGCGACGGTCACCTGGTTGATGGCCTCGCTGCGGTCGAACAGGGCCAGACAGGCCTCATAGCACCAACGGTTCTTAGTTACGTAGAAGTCCTCGGCCCCAACGGTCCCGGAAATCTTGGGCAGGGTGTCCGGGTCGATCAGCAGCGCGCCGATCAGGGACTCTTCGGCCTCGACGCTGTGTGGGAGGAGTCTGTCAGTGTAGACCATGGGCCGCTTAAAGTATCAGGGCAATGAACCGATGCCAACAGGTGGCCGACTACAAACCATCCATCAATTTTGGTCGATTTGGAGGGATGGGTCACGGGCATCCTCCCTCCCGATTCCCGCATTCCTGATACGTCGTCAGATTGCTATACGGGACAGGTCACCTGAGTGTTTAGAGTGGAATATGAAGGGATTCACCACAGAGGGCGCGGAGAGCGCGGAGTGGGGAGATGGTGTGTGGGGGGTATCAACCCTCACCCTAGCCCTCTCCCACGACGGGAGAGGGGATAAGAGGCCCTTCGACAGGCTCAGGGCGAACGGGGCCTGTCTGAGTGAATTTGCCGAAATTTGTGGCATGGTGTGGCATTTTGTGGCATTTCCGACGTTATCGTAAAGTAGTGTCGAGTCTCAGTCTGGCAGAGTGGGGCCCGTGGTTGAACGCCACTTGACTGGGGCCATCGTCGAAAAGTGTTGCATTCTGTTGCATTTTGTTGCATTCGCCTTGTTCCTGTGGAATCGTGAGGCGTGTTGGCGCTGGTTGATAGTATAGTACACATGTTCTTTCGAGTCAACTCGAGATTTGTGGGAGTGGGTGTTCAGTCTTGGTGCGGGGAAGACCCTCACCCCCGTTCTGCAACGGGGCAGGCTCTAGCCCTCTCCCACGACGGGAGAGGGGATTAGAGGCCCTTCGACAGGCTTTCAAGTAACTGCGGGTATTGCAGAGTGTGTTGGTGTCTGTCCATCAGGTATGGGGACCAGCTTGTAGCCTAGCTGCGCTGCCCTTCGAGTTGCAGCC
>DAOUKG010000063.1:0-16525 GCA_034421575.1 Dehalococcoidia bacterium | reverse complement strand
GAGGTATAATCGCATCGGGCAGGGTGAGCATAACTTGACCTTTCGTGATGGTTTGGTCTTGTTAGCTTACCCTGTTCTTACCTTTTGTCTATACTTTGTACAAAGTCCAGCTTTTCACTTCCGCTAATAAGGATCGGCGGGCAGTAGCCTCTGACGAAACCGCCAGCCTCATGGGCGTCCCGCGAAAGCTTTATTTTCACAAAGTTATATAATCGATAATAAGATCTATGGTTCTTTTCACTTCCGCTAATAAGGAACGGCGTGACAGCAGCCACTGAGCGAAAGCGTCAGCCTCATGGCCGTCCGGCTAGAAGGGATTGTTTTCGCAAAAGCGTTTAAGCGATAATAAGGGCCGCGACTCTTTTCGCTTCCGCTAATAAGGATCGGTGTGACAACAGCCACTGAACGAAAGCGTCAGCCTCATGGCCGTCGGGTGAACTGTCCTGGGGACTATCAGGCCTTTGTGCCGTCCCCGCTTCCCCCGCCTATGATGTGGGATGACGAGCTCACCCTCAATCTCTCGTCCGCCGACCGGGCTATCGGCAGGCTTGCCGGCGAAGGACGGCGCTTGCCCAATCCCCACCTCTTGATACGGCCCTTCGTCCGGAAGGAGGCCGTCCTGTCCAGCCGCATCGAAGGAACCCAAGCGACCCTCGGGGAGTTGCTCGCCGCCGAGGCGGGGGGCAACGTGGAGCGAAGCCCCGACGACCTGCGCGAGGTTGGCAACTACGTGGGCGCCCTGGAATACGGCCTCGAACGCATGGAGACGCTGCCCGTGTCATTGCGCCTGGTGCGCGAGGTGCACGAGCGCCTCATGCGCGGCGTCAGGGGCGACTTGGCCACGCCCGGTGAGTTCCGGCGGAGCCAGAACTGGATCGGACCTCCCGGATGCACGTTGAACGAAGCCACCTATGTTCCACCACCACCCTCGGAACTCATGGCCTGCCTGGGCGCATGGGAACGGTTCCTCTATGACGAGAGACTGCCGCCGCTGGTGCACGCCGCTCTGGTCCACTCCCAATTCGAGGCAATTCATCCTTTTCTCGACGGCAACGGCCGGGTTGGACGCCTGATTATCACCCTGCTGCTGGTCAAGCAAGATATCATCCCCTCGCCATTGCTCTACTTGAGCGCCTACTTCGAGGCCACGCGGGAGGAATACTACGCTCGACTCCTCGGCATGACGGAGCGAGGAGAATGGGAGGAGTGGTTGGTCTACTTCCTGCGAGGCGTCGCTCTTCAATCTGAAGACGCGGCAGCCAGGATTCAACGTATCGACGATCTGCTCTTCCAGTGGAAGCGAGAGGTGTCCGGCAGCCGGTCCCAATTCGCTGAGAAGGCACTGGACCTCTACGCGGAAAACCCCTTCTGGACAGTGAGGGGCGCAGCCGGCAGACTGGACGTGGCGTTCACGACGGCCCAACGCGCCATTGACCGGCTGGAAAAGTTGGGCGCCGTCACCCAAGTCGGGGAGGCTCGACGCAATCGCGTGTATTGCGCCGAGGCCATTCTCGATGTGTTGGAAGAGCCGCTCAGTCTTGCACATTAGACATCCCGCAGGGCGCACATGGTATTGCCTAACGCCTTCCAACCTCTTTATATTGAGACCATCAACCGAAGGACACCACTAGGAAACAATGCCACGAGTCATCGATTCACCTGAAGAGTTCACCATCGTCGGAGAGAACATTCACGCCACACGCGTATTGCTGAGGAACGGGCGACGCGCAAAGACTTTGGAGGACGGCACGGAGGTCGTGCCGTTTCGAGGGCCGGGCGGCGAGCGTCGAATGCTCACCGTGCCCGAGTGGTACAAGTCCACTCAGCCGTATCAGCAGAACCAGATCAAGCATTTCCTCATCGCCATGCGGAAGGGCATCGAGGACGATGCCGACGAGCGCGAGGAGGGCAAGGCTTACATCCAGTACGAGGTTCGGCGGCAGGTGCGAGCGGGCGCGAAGTACCTCGACATCAACCCGGATGAGGTCCACTACGACCTCGAGACGCAGAAGGCCTGCATGAGGTTCGCCGTCGAGGCGGTGCAGGAGGTCTCCCCTATACCTCCGTCTATCGACTCATCGAATTCGGAGATTATCGAGGCAGGGCTGGCAGCGTACGACGGCTCGGCGGGAAGGCCGATGATCAACTCGGTTGCGGCAGAGCGCCTGGAGGCGCTCGACATGGTTGTAGAGCACAATGCTCGCATGGTCCTCATGTGTACCGGACCCGAGGGGATGCCCCAGGACGACCAGGAGCGACTCGACAACCTGAACCTCATCATGGAGCACGTACAGTCCAGGGGCATTCCGATGGATGACATCTACGTCGACGGCATCATCTTCCCCATCTCCGTCGATCCGCGTTACGGGAACCACTACTTTGATGCCGTTCGCTCCATACGTGAGCAGTACGGGAATGAGATCCACATCGGCATGGGCCTGAGCAACGTCTCGTTCGGAATGCCAGAGCGCCGATTGCTGAACGACACGTTCATCTACCTCTCCATCGAGGCCGGCATTGACGCGGGAATCCTCGATCCCATCGCCACGAAGCTCGAAAGGGTATTCGCCCTGGACACCGAGTCGGAGCCGGTGAAGCTTGCTCTGGACGCTCTCGAAGGCCGGGACGACTTCTGCATGAACTACATCATGGCCTACCGAGACGGCAGGTTGAAGATGTAAATAGGGCAGGCATTAATCTGCCTCTGCCCCATTGGGAATACTTAATTCCAATTGACAAAGCTCTGTATCTGGCCGAATAATACATATCTTGTGACAAAGATCTTGAGTGGAGTGATGTATGCCAACGACGGAGCATGAAGGGCTGGAGCGGGAATTCCTGTATGTGACCGACCCGTTTGAAGCCAAGCACATCAAGAGCCTGTACGAGGGTAAGGACCCTCTGATGCACGATATCGCCTACGCCTTGATAACGGGAAATGACGGCGAGGTGGGCAGGCTGGTCGAAAAGGGACTGGCGGACGGCTGGCAGGCCAACGATCTCCTCGATGACGGTCTGATCGCCGGCATGGCCGTTGTAGGTGTGAAGTTCCGCGACAACATCATCTTCGTGCCGGAAGTGCTCATTTCCGCTCGTGCGATGAAGGCCGGCATGGCACACATCGAGCCGATCCTCTCCGCGTCCGGCGTCGAGCCAATAGGCACCGTGATCATGGGCACTGTCAAGGGCGACCTCCATGATATCGGCAAGAACCTCTGCATCATGATGCTGCGCGGCGCGGGTTTTGTTGTCCATGACCTTGGCGTTGACACCAAGAACGAAGAGTTCATCGACGCGGTGGTCGAGCACGAGGCCAAGGTGCTCGGCATGTCCGCCCTTCTCACCACGACCATGCCCAACATGGGTCGCGTCATCGAGGCGTTCGAGGACGAGGGAATGCGGGAAGAGGTCAACATCATGGTCGGGGGCGCTCCCGTAACGCAGGAGTTCGCCGAGGACATGGGGGCGGACGGCTACGGTGAGAACGCCATCGCCGCCGTCGATCTGGCAAAGGACTTCGTGGGCGCGGGCTAGGCTTTTTCTCGCCCCTACCGCGAGGTCAAGGTGAAAGGCATGGCAGAGCAGCGCATCGACGAGAGACGTTACAAGGCCAGCCTCGACCGCCTGTACGACATCTTCAAGGGCATGTCGGACACGGCTGATGAGGTCTCACAGTGGCGCTGTCCGTACAAGAACGTCGAGTCTCGCTGTACGGCCAAGTTCTCGTGCCGCAACCAGTATTTCACGAACATTCCTAACGAACTGCCCATATGCACCGGCAGCGACAAGCTGGATTACCGGAGCGCGTGGGAAGTCTAAATACCAGGTCATTGTAATCCCGTCGCAATTGACGTACAACGCCATCCCCACACCGTCACTCCCGCGTAGGCGGGAATCCAGATCGGCTGCCACGTGTCATCTCCAAGAGGATGCAGATTCCCGCTTTCGCGGGAATGACAACTAAATCCCGGATAACAAAGAGAATTTCAAGAATAGTGACACAACCCACAATCCGCGCGCTAAATGAAAACGACGCCCACGACTTTCAAGACCTGAGGCTCAGGGCCTTGAAGGAACACCCCGAGGCGTTTGCTTCCTCGTACGAGCGTGAAATCGCATACTCCATGGAATTCGTAGCCGGACGTTTGCAGCGCACTGCAGAATCTCCGGACAGCTTCACGCTTGGAGCCTTCCATCAGGCAGAGCTGATAGGGATGGTGGGGTTTCGCAGAAAGGACGGAGAGAAGGAGCAGCACCGGGGACACATCTGGGGCATGTATGTGCGGTCCGACCTGCAGGGAAAGGGCTTCGGCAAGGCCCTCCTGTCTGAAGCGGTCGATCTCGCCAAAGCGATGAGCGGACTCGAACAGATCGAGCTTTGCGTCGTCACTCGCAATAAGCAGGCGAGAGGACTGTATGCCGCTCTGGGCTTTGCCTCGTGCGGCACCGACCCGCGCGCACTCTTCGTCGACGGGGAGTACCTTGATGAGGAGCGGATGGTCCTGATTCTCGGCTGATGCTGCGAAACTCTTTGGGGAGTTCCTCGAACCGTTCGTATGAACGCTTCAACAGGCTTTCAAGTAACTGTTCAGAACGAGGAGGATTCACCACAGAGGGCGCAGAGATCACAGAGTGAGGAGAAAGGGCGGGCTTGGAGGCAGTTACTGACACCCCTGGCTCCGTTCGGCCCCGTATCCAGTACGGGATGGGCTCTGAGCTTGTCGAAGGGCGCGCGGGGCATAACGCTGCTCAGGGTGAACGGAGTTTTGTGGTGGTACTTCTTGAGAGAATAGGACGAATTTACCGCTGACTACGCTAAACTATCCGCATGTCTCCAGTCCGACACGACAACCGCAGGCTCGACTCTGTCGTCGGCAAGACCATTTTCGAGTACGCGGACACCCTTCGCGTGCGAGTTCCCACCTCCTGCAACCGCAGCGGCGAGTGTCACGAGTGCATTGTTGAGATCAGGCAGGGCGAGGACGCCCTCAACTCCCCTACCCACGAGGAAGCGTTCCTGCGCGATAACTACCGGCTGGCCTGTCAGGCGTATGTGACAGACCCGGATGCCGACGTCGAGTTCGTCATCCTTCGGCGACAGCCGCGTATCCTCACACAGACCATCAAGCGGTCCGTGCCGCTCGCGCCCTCCGTCAGCAAACGCGACGACGGCGTCTACTTTCACGACGAACGCATCGACTCGTACAAGGGCAGGATCTACGGTCTCGCGATAGACGTGGGCACCACGACGGTCGTGATGAATCTCGCCGACCTCGAATCGGGCGAAGTCCTCCACACGGCATCGTTCGAAAACCCCCAGCGGTTCGGGGGCAGCGACATAATGCACCGCATCTCCTACGACGGCGGCGAGTTCCACGGTGAGCTGCGGCAGGTCATGCTGTCGTCGCTGAACTTCGAAATCGGTTGGATGGCGCGTGAACTGGGCTTCCACCGCCGGAACATCTACGAGGTGGTAATCGTCGGGAATTCGACCATGCGGGATATTTTGTTCGGGATCGACGTCCAGTCGATTGGGGAAAAGCCGTACAAGTCGATAGTGGAGCATCAGATGCTCAGCGGTGAGCGGGAAACGACGGCAATCCACACGACAGCGTCCGAACTTGGCCTGCGGGTCTTCCCCCGGGCGCACGTGTACGGCGGACCGATCATCGCCAGCCACGTTGGCGCGGACGTGGCCGCCGACCTCCTCGCCATCGGGATGGACGAGCAGGACGACCCGGTCATGCTCCTCGACGTTGGCACGAACACCGAGGTCGTGGTGGGCAACAAGGACCGCATCATGGCGGCTTCCTGCCCCGCCGGCCCCGCCTTCGAGGGGGGAGAGGTGATGTACGGAATGCCCGGCTACGTCGGCGCGGTCGAGTCGGTGAAGCTCACCGACGATTCCTGCGAATGCAGCACCATAGGTCAGGCCGACGCGCAGGGCATCTGCGGTTCAGGCCTCATCGACCTGCTGGCCGAGCTCCGCCGCACGGAGAAGATGAACCGTCTGGGCGTCTTTGCCGACGGTTCACAGGCCTTCACCTTCCTGCCCGAAAAGGACATGACACTTTCGAGGGCAGACATCAGCGCGCTCGCACAGGCCAAGTCCGCAAACTTCTGTGGTCAATACATCGTCCTCCGAAACTACGGCGTTCCCATAGAGAAAATCTCCAAATTGTACCTGGCAGGCGGTTTCGCCAACTACATAGACGCCCAGAACGCCGTCGATATTGGATTCGTCGCAAACTTCCCACAAGACAAGATCGTCAAGGCAGGAAACGCCTCGCTGGAGGGGGCGACCGTCATGCTCCTGAACACCGACATGCGCGAGGTGGCAGAGAACATTACGCGCAACGTCGAGCACATTGAGCTTGAGACGACGCCCGACTTCTTCGAGGTCTTCGTCGAGGGCTGCATGTTCGATCCGATGACGACCAAGATTCATTGAAGTCCATTTGGTTGTTGGTATTTATGACACGGAAAGTGGGAAATGCCTCGAATATGTGAGTTCTTTGGAATACATGTACTTTAACGATCATGCTCCGCCTCACTTTCATGCAGAGTACGGAGAATTCGAGGCCCTCTATGCTGTCGACACGATCGAGGTGCTACGAGGCGGACTGCCTCGACGCGCTCACTCGATGGTTGTAGAATGGACTACGCTCCACCGCCTTGAACTAAAGGCGAATTGGGATAGGACGCGAAACGGCAGACCATTGGCAAGGATTGCCCCACTTGACTGAAAGGGACGCTACTTGACTAACTTAGGCCAACTGGTAAAGGCCGCGTCGGTCGAGCCGCTTGCCGGCTTCAACGTCCGGGTCGTGTTCCAAGACGGCGCGGTAAAGGAACTCGACCTTACGCCGTACCTTCGAGGCCCAATCTTCCGACCAATTCGTGAAGACATGAATGCCTTCCGCAAGTTAAGCGTGGAGAATGGAGTCGTCACCTGGAGCAATGGGGCGGATATCGACCCCGATGTTCTGTACTACGGCCTAACTCCGGCTTGGATGGAACAAGCCGAGGAAGCGGGAGTTGCCAACGAACGCCCATGACCACCTCTCCCCGCCTCATCTACTACAGCGACGCGCACCACTTCCACGCCAAGCGCCTCGATCCGCCGCTGAACCGGCACAAGCTGCGGTGGCCTATCGACGAGCTCGTGGGCACCGGAGTGGACATGCTGGCCTTCGGTCTCGGCTACGGGGACGTCTTCTTCCACCAGACCAAGATCGGTCGCGTGGTGGGACAGGAACAGGAGGTCTGGGAGCACTTCATCGACTGGCGGATCATGCGAATGGTGAAGGACGCCCACGACATGGGCACCGACCAGGTCAGGGAGGTAATCGAGCGGGGCCGCGAGATGGGCATACCCGTCTTTCCAAGCCTCAAGCTCCAGGACCCCAGTCCGCAGTACCTGGACCGCTGTGGCTGGCTCAAATGGCGACACGGCATGGAAGTGACGCTTGGGGAAGGCAACGAACGGTTCCCGGCCCACGCGACCGAGTGGTGCCTCGACTACACGAACGTCGTCGTCCGCGAGAACAAGAAGGCGCTCATCCGCGAGATGCTCGAAGACTACCACGCCGAGGGCATCGAGCTGGACTTCATGTTCTTCCCGCTCTACTTCCGCGAGAGCCAGACGGAGACCGGCACGCAGGTGATGACCAAGTTCGTCGCCGACATTCGCGCTCTGGCAAATGAGGTTGGCTACGCGCAGGACCGGAAGATTCCCGTCATGGCGCGGGTCTGGCATCGGCGCGACGACAACCTCGATATCGGTCTGGACGTGGAATCGTGGATCGCCGACGGGAGTGTCGACCTCGTGGTGGGCCAGATACCACATTCCCTGCTCGACACAGGCGTCTCGGACGGCACGTGGCTCGCCGACGCGGCCAACGACGCGGGCATATCCGCATACCTCCGACCCGGCTATCGTCTCCAGGACCTGAGGGCGAAGATTGCAAATATCGAGATGTTTCGGGCTTTCGGACACACGATCCGCGACCAGGGGTTCGCAGGAATGTACCTCGGATACCTCCCCTGGCCGTTCGCTGAGGCAGAACACCGTCTTCTGCGCGAAATGGCCTACCCGGAGATGACCTCACGGCTCAACAAGCGTTACTACCTCCCGCCACGTGAGGAGTTGCAGACATACGTCCGACCTGACACGCGGCTGCTTCCCATCGCCCTCGAAGAGGGAGTCAAGGAGCGAGTCCCTATCATCGTGGCCGACGACTTGGAAGCGGCGCTCGCGGACGGCGAGACACGCGAGGCCGAGCTGACACTGGCGTTCCAGCAGTTCTGCGTAGAGGACGTGGTGGCCCTGAGCATCAACGGGACAAACTTGACCATCGACCGCTCCAACATCTACGAGCCGAGCCGAGGACAGTACTGGCTCCGCTGGCGGCTGGACGCGAGCACGATCAGGAAGGGCGAAAACGTCCTTGAAATCGCGATCACTAAGAAGGAGCCAACGGCCGGTTTCGCCCGCACCTTGACCGGCGTCGAGGTACACGTAAGGTACCGCGAGTTCGACCGCGCCGAGTCTCTTGACGTTGCGACCGTTCCTCCGGCGTCGTAACTGAACCCCGACATCCTGTCCGCCTGCGTCAGGTCATTCCTCCTTATACCAATTGAGTGTGACGAGACCGCATTCTCGCTGACCGGACTATCTGGATTCCGGCCTTCGCCGGAATGACGGGGTATTTGTTAATTCACGGGGTAGTCAAGGTGAATCGGTAATACTTTCGAGGTGAGAATCGAGGCGCTCATAGCTTGACTATGGCTATAGGCGGTCATACCATTCGCCCAGCGTCTGAACATGCGAGAGTCCGAATGCAGTAGTCAATACACTTAGGAGGCTGCGGCTATGGCAGGAGAGAATGTACAGCAAGCGGGATTCTTCGGACGATTTCTACAGCCATACACTGACGAGTTCTACCTGCTCTTCAGGCTGGTATTCGCGACTTTAGTCGGACTTCACGGCGCGCAGAAGGCGTTTCTACTCTGGGACTTCCCGGCGGGAGCGAACCCGAACGGACTGGGCGCCCTCGTCGACATCGCCGGCTGGGTCGAGCTTGCCGCGGCGATACTCATCGGACTCGGCATCTTCACCCGTTTGGGCGCGGGCGCTCTGGTCGTGACCATGATCGTCGCCTACTTCGGAGTGCACGCCGCCCTCAGCACGGCATGGCCATGGCCGCACCTGTACCCCAACCCGCCAGACGGTGGCAATGCGTTCGTGCAGCACGGCGGCGAGGTGACCATTCTGTGGTTCATTGCCGCAGGCATTATCGGGGTCCTCGGCAGTCGCAGGTGGGGCATTGAAAGGTACTTCTTCGGCAAAGAGCATCTCTAAGTCTCAACCTGCCGCCCGTCCGTCTCCTTCGGGCGTTAAATCAAAATATGGTCTTGCAAGAAGCGCCGACCTTATTTAGACGCAGTAGGTCGGCGCTTTTCCATGTCGCCGCTCTCTCCTCTATAGACCTTGACGGTCTCATGACCGCCGTACTACCCTACCTTCAAATCCCCCTTGCTCTGATGCGCCACGAGAGCAAGCCTCGGAGAGCACGATGACCCAAGCAGTTGCCCTGCCGACCCATCCACGAGACGTACGTGAGCTGATCCGACGGCACGACTTCACCGGCATAACCGCCGGGGTGTCGCCGGGCTACGTTCAGGCGAACCTCGCCATCCTGCCGAAGGACCTTGCGTTCGACTTCCTGCTATTCTGCCAGCGCAACCCGAAGCCCTGCCCCATCATCGAGGTCATCGAGGCGGGCAAGGTGGAGCCTTCACAGACCGCCCCCGGCGCGGACATCCGCACCGACCTGCCCAGGTATCGCGTCTACCGCTACGGCGAACTTGAGGCCGAGATCGAGGACATATCCGAGTACTGGAGCGACGATCTCGTGTCCTTCCTCATCGGCTGCAGCTACTCATTCGAGAACGCGATGCTCGACGCGGGCATTCCGCTGCGTCACCATGAGCAGGGCTCCAACGTCTCGATGTTCATAACCAACATCGACTGCGTTCCCGCCGGCATGTTCGCAGGACCGATGGTCGTGTCGATGAGGCCCGTCCACCACTCCAAGGTCGTCAAGGCCGTGCAGGTCACCTCCCGGTTCCCCAACACGCACGGCGCGCCCGTCCACATCGGCGAGCCGCACGCCATCGGAGTCGAAGACCCCACCAAGCCGCACCTCGGCGACGCGCTTGAGTTCAAGGATGGCGAGCTTCCCGTCTTCTGGGCGTGCGGCGTGACCCCTCAGGCCGTCGCCATGGAGTCGAAGCCTCCGCTGATGATTACGCATTCCCCAGGGCACATGTTCATCACCGATCTCCGCGACGAGGACGTGTCGGTTCTGTAGGAGGAAACAAATCGCAACCGTTCGTGGTGAGCTTGTCGAACCATGAACGACTCTTGGACAGGCTGAGGGTGAACAGATGGGGGGGTCCCTTTTAGGCAAGCCTTAAGATGGTGTGACCTCGCCAATCGCCCTCCCTCAATTCGTCACGGGAACCGCGCCTCAATCTCGCTGCTTATCGTCTCTACAATGGCGTTAATGCTCAGGAGCCCATCTACGATCATGTCAGAGCTTGCGCGCATTCGCTCTTGAAATTCCTCATAAATCGGCCTCGCCTGAGCCAGATACCCTAACAACTCATCCTTCACATACTCAAGGACTTCCTCTGTCGTGCGGTCCTCCTGCCCATCTATCTCTCGTAGAACTCGCCTCGCCATTGCAACGTCCAGCGGCGTGTCGATAAATACCATCAGGTCGATGAACCGTCCGGAATCCGTGTGCGCTCGACCGAGCGGCGCGTCGGCCACGATATATCTCTTGGGGTCCAGCAGCGCATTTCCAGCCGGATAGCGGATGCTCTCATCGGCCTTCAACGCCTCCAAGTGACTGGTGAAGGCGGGAGTCTTGTAGGCATCGTAGTCGGCTCCGGCAGCGAACCAGCGCTGTAGGTCGTCCGGGTGGACGTTGGTATCGTCGTAGTCGTCGAAGTGGAGGGCGACGGCGTCTTCGAGGACTTCGGTGAGGCGCAGCGTAACGGCGGTCTTCCCGCCGCCCGTGATTGCGCTGATGCCGATTATGAACGGCGGGGCCATGCCATAGCCTCGCTTAGTGTTGCCGTGTCCGGCATAGTCTTCCACTGAATACAACTCCGGGCACGCATGTAGCCCCTACCAATGCCCTTTTCTCTTCATGCTTGGTGGTGTCGGTGGTAACCGGCGTGGACGGCTGCTATGGTAGACTACCGCCAAATCGATCACCAACAATACGGAGCCATGCCGATGCCCTCCCACTCATTCAAGCTCGGGATATTCCTGAACGAGTTGCAGCTTCCCCTCGATGAGGGTCTGGAGGAGGCGAACCATCTTGGGGTCAATTTCGTCTGGTTCACCCAACTTCCTGGCAAGCCACCCATCGCCGACCTGACCGATTCCGAGGCCGATGACATTCAGCGCAGGATCGAGGCAGCAGGGCTGGAGCACATGAAGGTGAGCGCGGGGTCGCCCTTCAAGTTCCTCGATCTGACGGAGGTGGCTGTAGACACGCTCGAAGACTACGAGGAGTTCAAGGCCGACTTCCGGGCGATGGTGCGCTCGATGGAGCTTGCGAACCGCTTTGGAGTGGGCGCGGTGTCGGTATACAGCTTCGCGTGGCCCGGTGAGTATACTGCGGACAAGCCGACGTGGCCGATGCGCTGGATGACGCGCGGCGGGATCATCTCCGACGTGGAGATGGACAAGCTCGTGAAGGCGTACACAATGATGGCCGAGCAGGCTGAGAAGCACGATGTCGATCTCGTCCTGTCCATGATGCCGTGGAACTACACGAACACGACCGAGAACTTCAGGCTCGTGGCCGAGCGTGTTGGCTCCGACCGCATCAGGGCTATGTGGGGCGCGGCGGACAATTTCAACTGCGGCGAAAACGATGTTGCCACACGGGGCTTCGTCAACATCAAGCCCTACGTATTCGGGATGCACGTGAAGGACCTGCGCGTCAACGACGGCCTTAACCTCGATTTCGACTACCTTCCCTTCGGCGAGGGAGACGTCGACTACCCCACCGTTTTCAGGAACGTGCATGACAGCGGCCTCGACCCCTATGTTTCGATCTCGACTCACTGGACGCCGGAAAGCGGCGACCGTGTCGAAGCGATGCGGACGCAGGTCAGGAACGTCAGGGCGCTGCTGGATACGCTGGACGACTGACCGACCAACGGCGCGAGGGCCACAATGACCAAACAGTTGAACGTCGCGATCATCGGGTGTGGCGGCATCAGTCGCGGCCATCTTCCCAACCTCCTCAACACGCCGACGCTGCGCCTGGTCGCCACGATGGACCTGGTCGAGGAGGCGGCGAAGGAACGGGCCGAGCAAGGCAGCGCCGAATACTGGACGACTGACTACGACCGTGTGCTGTCGGACGATGAGATTGATGCAGTGCTGATCTGCTCCACGCACAGCACCCACACCGATCTGACCCTTCAGGCGCTTTCGGCGGGCAAGCACGTGTACGTGGAAAAGCCGCCCTCGATGACCATCGAAGAGGCCAAGAGCGTCCAGAAGGCCTCCCACGAGACGGGTCTGCACGTCATGAGCGGCTGGTGGTTCAAACACTCGCCGATTACCAAGCGGCTCCGCGAGGTGATAAAGGAGCCTCGATTCATCCTCTTCACCTGCCGCATACCTGATCGAAACGTGCGGACGGGGCAACTGCACTCGCCCGATCCTTACGCGGCCAACGGCATCCTCGACCTCGCAGGGTACAACCTCCACTTCATCTGGCACGTCATGCGCTCGCAGCCAGTGGAGGTCACCGCGATGGGTCTCGACGGGGGGGAGAACAATACGAGTTCCATCCTCATCCAGTTCGAAAACGGTGGCTTGGCCGACTCCATCACCAGCCTCGTGGGCGGAGGGGGTATCATCCCAAAGCACTACGCCGAGGTTGGCGCGGGCAGCGTGAGCGCGGCGACTCTGCGATTCGGCAATCTCGTTTTCGAGGGCACCGACGAGCCCGGCATCGAGCACAACGAGTATCACGTGGGCTTCGACGAGGAACTCGGCATGTTCGCGAAGCTGTGTCTCGAAGGTGGGCCGAATCCCATGGACCCGTGGGAGGCCAACGTGCCGACCGTCATATTCGAGAAGGCCCTGGAGTCGATGAGGACCCGGCGTACGGTGCCGGTGAACATTGCCGACGAGTGCTATCTACCCAACGGGAAGCTTCCCCTCAGCATCACGCAGTTCGGCGACAACGAAGAGTGACTCGATTCTCAGTCGAGCCTGACCGCGTCGACCTACCATCGGGCGCAACTGCGGGCGCTCGCAGGACGTGGATCAAGCGAGATGGGCGGCCCATCTGATACACATATGAGTTGGTGTTGCCCACAGTTAAACTGCTGTTATACTATGCCAACAGGAGTTTGAACCGTGATGATATTGAGGGAGACCACGAATGACCGTCAAGGCGAAAGGTAGAGTACTCGTAAGGCGCAGTGCAACCAACCCCGTCGTCGGTGGCAAGCCAAGACGCAGGATACGTATCGTTCGCACTTCCCGCAAACCTGTCTGGGACGGCATTGCACGCATCTTCGACTTCACGGGGACGCTGAATACTCCTACCAGACTAATTCCATCCAACGTTTCCGACGAGTATGCGCTCTGGACGGATTGGAAAGCCGTCGGCGATGATTTGAGGGCGGTTATCGGCAGCCAAGTGTCGAATGAAGCTCCGAACCATCGCCATAGGTCCGATCTATAGCTTTGGCTAAAGACGAGAGTCCGGATAACCTACCCGATTTTGTGGAGCAGCCATCAACGGAACCCGATGGCACTGATCGGTCTGCAAGCAGTTCTCGTGATGCCTCCGCTATTCTCTACGAGCGTCACCATATGTGGTCGGCCCCGCTACCACCACCCACCCTACTCGCCGAATACAACGACGCCGTCTCAGACGGAGCGGAACGAATCCTCTCAATGGTGGAGAGACAGACCGGTCACCGCATGGAGATGGAGGCCAAGACGGCAGAGTATGACCACAAGCTCGCTCATGCCGGACAATGGATCGGACTCACGGTTGTTCTCGCAGTTTTGGTACTTGCAGGGTATATGGTTTACCTAGGAGCCACTACAGCAGCTGTTGCAGTTATCGGGATTGACCTCGTTGGCCTTGCCGCGGTATTTGTCTATGGTAGCCTCCGCAAACGGGTCATACGTGAGGTTCACGTGGATGATGCTGACCTGATTGTGGAGTAGTTGACAGGTGTCGGAATACTGTTCAGAGAGGTCACACCATTTCGACTTGATTCCGCCGCAAACTCAACATGACGCTGTTCGACCTTCTATCATGGCCGACGAGTTCTATTTGCCCAACGGGAAGCTCCCGCTCAGCATCACGCAGTTCGGCGACAACGAAGAGTGACTCGATTCTCGGTCGAGCCTGACCGCGTCGACCTACCATCGGGCGCAACTGCGGGCGCTCGCAGGACGTGGATCAAGGGAGATGGGCGGCTCATCGCGGCCCTCAGCCAAAACGCGTATCGAGCGTACATCTATCCCCTGTTCACGCCGAGCGGAGTTTCGGTCACGGCGGAGTCGCCCATCGATCATCCTCATCACAACTCGGTGACAATCGGCGCCGACCACTTCGACTGCCTGTTCGTCTACGACGGGCATCGAACCGAGCGCGGAACCTACAATTTTTATGTAAACGAGACCTTCCAGGGCCGCGCGCCCGGGCGAATTGCCGCCGTGTCCCTCGAGTCCCTCGGGGATGTCGATGAAACACATCGAATCGTCCAGCGTCTTGAATGGCAAGGTCCCGTCGAGTGGGGCGCGCCGGAACGCCGGGTGCTTGCGACGGAGATCCGGACGATAGAGGTCAGCACCACGGACAGAGCAAACGTCCTCGACATCCGCTCCCGGCTGGAACCTACGGAATGGGACATCGTCATCGGTCCCACCCGTCATGCCTATTTCACCGTCCGGATGGCCGACGGGCTACGAGTCGTGGACGGAGGCCGGATCGTGGATGCCAACGGACGCGGCGCCGTTGAGGCCATCAATGACAACATGGCCGCATGGGTGGATATGTCGGCGGTTGGGCCGCACGGCCGGGAAGTGGGAGTAGCCGTAGTATCTCATCCACGTCTCAAGCCCGCCTCTTGGTATGCGCACGATTGGGGATCGCTGGCCCTCAATCCCTTCCTTCACGAAGAGCGGTCAATACAACGTGGCAAGGCACTGGAGTTGAGGGTAACCGTCGTCACCCACGACGGGCCGTTGTCCAACGACTTTCTCGATAGCGTGTATGATGTGCGTGATCGCTAAGAAGACGGCGAAATCACCTCACTTGAGAGAAAACGATGGCGAACACCGTCGAACTGACTCGCAGCATCGAACACCTGCGCACTGAGGGGTACTGCATACTCGAGAACGTCATTCCCTCGGGCGAAATCGAGGCGCTCAGGGACAGCGTCGTTGCGACCGCGGACTCCGAGGAGTACCAGGAGAGCCGCGACTTCATAGGCAATAACCGGGATTTTCCGCGTTACGTGGGCAATGACCGTGTGCTGGGGGTTGTCGACGCCATGCTGGGCTGGTTCGCCCGCATCGCCTTCACGGGTCCTATCATCCGGCAGTCGCGTGACAAGCGTGGAAACTGGCACTCCGACTGGCCGTTCGGGGCGGGAGGCGCAGCCTTCATCCCGGAACCCTACCCCGACGTGGTGGCATACCTGACGAGCATCTGGATGCTGACGCCCTTCTCCGCCGAAACGGGCGGTACGCTTATCATTCCACGCAGTCACACGTGGCGGATAGACCCACTTGGTGGCAACGGTCCCGCTGCCGACGCGAGACATGCTGACGAGATCCACGTGACCGGCGAACCCGGCAGCGTCATGATCTTCGACAGCCGCATGTGGCACGCGAAGCCCAACAACGACGCCGAGACGCGAAGAGTAGCGGTGAGGGTGTGCTTTGCTCCGTGGTGGCTGAATCTCGACGTGCTCGACCCGGACTCTGCCGATGGCCAGCGCATGGCTTCCGAAGTCGGAGCCGGTCGCGCAACCGCGTCGCCTGCGATGCCGAAGATACCGCACGAGGCGTTCGAGGCGTTCCCGGATAATGTCAAGCCGCTCTACTACCACTGGGTAGACCGGTAGTACACCCCATGAGCGCCTGTCATTCCGAGCGGAGGAAGAATCTAAGGTGCTTTGCCGCCAAGTCACTGCGGGGTTTCAGCTACTAGACCTTTCCCGAAAGCAGGGATTTTAGATTCCTCATTTCGCTCCGCTACATTCGGAATATTTCATGTGGGTTGGCACGAGCCAGCAGGATCCGGGGACTGGATTCCGGCCTCCGCCGGAATGACGGGTGGTGGTGGCGCGGTATCGGGGACGGGCAACCACAAGGGCATTTGCTCCAACTAATTCGACGAAATGGGGTGTTTCGTAGCTGATTTGCCCATGTTCGACCACTGTGGCCGCCCTC
>DAOUKG010000062.1:0-11718 GCA_034421575.1 Dehalococcoidia bacterium | reverse complement strand
GAGGCCATACGTGTCCTCAAGACCTACCTGGCCCGCCAGATCTACCGCGAGATGACAGAACTGCTAACGCCAACGCCAGAACTCGCTACAGTGTCTTGACATACAAGGTTCCGCACTCGATGCGGGGGTGAGGGTGATACCCCGACATAGACGAGTGCAGTTACTTGAGAGCCTGTAATACGGACGGGTTTCAAACCCGCCCTTCATCACCAACACAACCCCACCCGTCATTCCCGCGTACGCGGGAATCCATCCTTACCCCCTCCGCGCTCTCCGCGCCCTCTGCGGTGAATCCCCTTCCTCGCCCCTGGCGAGGTACGCCGCCCACTTTGCGACCCGGCCCCGCCTATGCTTCAATAGCAACTACCATGCCAGTCCTTCGCCCCATGAGAATCACCATCCTCGCCTGCGCGCTCATGTTCACCGCTCTCTTTCTCGCGTGCGGCGACGACCCCGAACCCACACCATCCCCTACGCCCACGCCGTCCCCAACGGCCACTCCCACGCCCATACCTACAGCCACGCCCGTACCCACACCGACGGCCACTCCCATACCTACGGCTACGCCAACACCGGTGCCACAGACGGTCAGTGACCCAACTGCCACGCCAGCTACGCCCTCTCCGACTCTCACGTCCGACCCCGCAGCCGGAATCATCGACACCGCACGCAACGCCATGGCCGAGGTTGTCACCTTTGCGCTGGAGATTGACATCCTCCTCGACGTCAGGACCGGCGGACTGCAGATTGAAGTCCCCGTACAGTACGTGGCCGACCTGCACGCCATTGGCTTCAGCTCAGCCGATCTCACCATCACCATTCCCTTCCAGGTCGTCGAATCGAAACTCATCACATCAAGCGGAACGAACTACATCCTCGACGGAGCTACCGACACGTGGAATCGACTCCCCGGCGACTCGCCCTTCTTCGCGGGACCCAGCGTGTTCCTGGGGTCTGACGCGAGTGGAGTCACCGATCTCGCACTCGTCGGCAGCGAGACCATTGACAGCGTCGAAACACACGTCGTCTCGGCGAAGAGGCTGGGCGTCGAGATCGGCGGCGCGACCGGCGACCTCGATGTCGTCTACTGGATCGGCGTGGAGGACAGCCTGCTCCGCAAGGTCGAGGCGAGCGGCGCCGTAGAGTTCGGCGAGGAGGGCGTGCCGGGCCTCGACTTCAGCATCCCCAGCGCCAACGCGACCCTCACCGCGAGGTTCTTCGACTATGGGAAACCGGTCGAGATAACCACACCCGAGCTTGCCCTGCCTCGCTTAGATCACAAGGCCTTTTCGCTGGACGACGGGCGTATCCTCGTGACGGACGGACTCGCGACAATTACATACAACGACAATGACCTGATTTTCCCGCTTCCGCTGATGCAGACCTATGATTTCGAGTCCGGCATCTGGCTGCTTGAAGAGCCCGGCCCGGACTTGCAGGACCACCTGCAACTGAAATGGATATCCAACTATTCATCCGTCAAGCTGGCCGATGGCAGGATACTGAGGCTCGGTCTCAGCGTAGACGAAATGTGGACCGAATCCGTGACCGTGACCGAAATCTTCGACCCCGTCCCCGACTCCCGGACGCCCGCGCAAGACCCTCCCACGCGTCGCATGGGGCCTGACGCGGTGCTCCTCGACGACGGTCGCGTTCTCGTGTTCGGTGGATTCGAGGTTGACTTTTCCGGTTCTCAGAGCGGCGCGACGGAATTTCTCGGTGTGACTGAAATATACGACCCAAGTACGGGCGAGTGGCGACAGGCGGACGCCATGGGCCAACCGCTACTCAATCAGGCCGCCGTCCTCTTGTCTGACGGCAGGGTGCTCGTTGTGGGAGGGTCGTCCTTGAGCGACGGTACGGAATCCCCTCGCACCGAAATATACGACCCGGACGCGGACACTTGGACGCCCGCTGAGGACATGGGTATTGGGCGCGGACGCCCGAAGGCGGTCCTGCTCCCCGACGGAAGGGTGCTCGTCACCGGCGACCGGCGCTCCGATTTCAACTCCACCACCGGCAACGTCGAAGTGTTCGATCCCGAAACCGGAGCGTGGACGCCGGCCGACGACCTGTCGCGGCCTAGCGCCGGACACTCACTGACGCTCCTTCCCGACGGGAAAGTGCTCGTCGCAGGAGGGTCGCATCCGGTGCGGATCGACTCCAGCATCTACACCACGACCGAGATATTCGACCCCGCTGCCGACTCGTGGTCCCCCGGCCCCGAACTCTCCGAGCCTCGCACCAACCACTCCGCAACCCTCCTGCCCGACGGAAGAGTCCTTCTGATCGGCGGTATCACACCGGGAAGTCAGTTCGTCCCACTCACCTCCATGGAGTTCGTCTCCCCGTAGCAATCGGCCCTGCCATGTGGCACACTGTTTCCCTGCACCTGAAGACATTCGAATAACCGTCATAGCAAGTGTTCAGACTCGGTGAGAACGCCAGATACCCAACTACCGTCATTCCCGCGTACGCGGGAATCCACCCCTCTCCCGTTCGGAGGCTGTCTCATAATTCGGCAACATACACTTCACCAGGAATGGGGTCCACGATTACCGCCGCTGTGGGTATGCTTTACTACGAAACACGAACACCGTTATCGTCATTCCCGCGAAAGCGGGAATCCAGTCCCCCTCTCCCGTCGTGGGAGAGAGCTTGCCCCGTACTCGATACGGGGGCTGGGGTGAGGGCAAATACCCGCCACGATCAGGCTCCAGTGAGGGAACCTCACTTATGACAACCCACACCGACCACTTGAAAGACCTCGACCAGGCCGTCCGCCGCGCCATCGACGACGGCAGTCTCGGCACGCCGCGCTTCGCCAGGTTCGTGGCGCACTCTCCCCTCTCCGGCCTCACGACGATCACCGCCAACCGCCTGGCCGCCATGTCCGAGGGCTGGTTCGGCAAACCGTGCGCCAGCCGCACGACGCGGCGTGACCCAACGGGCGTCTCCGTGACCGATCTCCTGAAATGGCCCGACGGTCAGGGCGCCCTCATCGTCGTATCGTCCACTCCGCAGGCAACCGGCACGAGCATCGACCTCATGCTCCTCGGCAGTCGCGGCGTCCTGTACCACGAGTCCTGAGGAGAAGTCCCGTGTCCAAACTAGGCGTCCTCCTCATAGGCGGCAAGCGCTCCCACCAGGAGAGCCACGCCGCAATCTTCACCAAGCACCCCCGCTGCCGCCTCGTTGCCGTCGCCGACGAAACCGACGCTCCGGCAATGCGACACGAGCTCAACCAGGAGCTCGCCGACGACCACGGCATCCCGTACATCCGCGACCTCGACGAGGCCCTTGCCATGCCCGACGTCCACATCGTCAGCATGTGCGCCCGCATCGAGCGGAGGGGGGTCGTCGCCGTCAAGTGCGCCGAGGCCGGCAAGCACGTCTACCTCGACAAGCCCCTCTGCGGAAGCGTGGAAGCCGCCGACGCCATCGTCGAGGCCATGGACAAGACCGGCGTCGTCAACCAGATGTACTCTTCCGTCCACTCCGGCTGGGTCCAGCGGGCCAAGCACGCCATAGACGGCGGCGCGCTGGGAACCCTGCGCGCCATCCACTGCGAGGAGATCTTCGCCAAGGGACCGCCCGGCACCGCCCCCAAGGACGTCGTCCGCAGGGAGAAGGAGCGCCACACCGACTACACGTTCCCCGAATCCAAGCGCGAGATGTTCGACGTGGGCGTCTATCCACTCACCGTCATCCGCTTGCTCACGGGACTCACGGCAGAGTCCGTCACCGCCCTCACCGGCAACTACTTCTTCGCTGAGCACATTGAGAACGACACCGAGGACTTCGGCGCGATCTCCATGCGGCTCGAAGGCGGAATTTCCGCGTCGATCATCGCCGGACGGTTCGGCTACATGAGCCACCCGGGCGGCGGAGTCCAGCGCATCGTCCTCGTCGGCGACAGGGCCACCGCCACCTTCGACGCCAACAGCCCCCGCGTCGAGGTCTACAACACCGACCCCAGCTTCGTCCAGCCGGAGCGCGACCCCTTCGACCCCATGAGAATGTGGGGCTCCACCGACGAGCGTGTCCCAATGATGCCGCGCAACCGCTGGCGTCGCCTCGATGGAGGACGCGACGTCATGATCGACGACATCGCCGCCTTCATCGACTGCATCGAAAACGGCGGTCGCCCCCTCATCACCGCCCACGAGGCCGCCCAGCCCGTCGAGATACTCATGGCCGCCTTCATGTCCGCCGCCCGAAACGAAGAAATACAACTCCCCATCCCACGCAACCCGGAACCTGGTACTCAACCACCATGAATTTGACGAACAGATTTGTCCCCTCTCCCGTCGTGGGAGAGGGCTAGGGTGAGGGCTAGAGCCTGCCCCGCACTCGATGCGCGGGTGAGGGTGTCTTGAGTAAGTTTCCAAATGAATATGACAGGCGAACAGACAGGCCGATTTATCCCCTCTCCCGTCGTGGGAGAGGGTTAGAGCCTGCCCCTGCGTAGGCAGGGGGTGAGGGCTAGAGCCTGCCCCGCACTCGATGCGGGGGTGAGGGTGAATTACCACCCCAAAACCATGTTGACACTTCACTAGAACCCAACACCCAGAACCCAGAACCCAACACCCAAAACCCGGAGCCACCCATGACCGAACCCTACGACCTCACCATCGCCCAGGCCGCAGCCGAGATACGACGAGGCAGCCTCTCACCCGTCGACCTGACCGACTCGCTCCTTGAGCGCACCAGCGCCCTCGATCCTCAACTCAACGTCTGGGAAAACATCGACGAGGACGCCGCCCGCCAAGCCGCTGCTCAGAGCGCCCAACAACTCGCCGACGGCGGCCCCTCAGGCCCCCTCCACGGCATCCCCTTCGGCGTCAAGGACATCTACTATACAGAGGGAGTCGAGACGACCGCGTGCTCCAAGGTCTACGCTGGATTCGTTCCCGACTACGACTCCACCGCCGTTGCCCTCCTCAAGCAGGCGGGCGGCATCATGCTCGGCAAGACCGTCACCACCGAGTTCGCCATGTTCGAGCCCCCGCCCACCAGGAACCCCTGGAACTTCGACCGCACCCCCGGCGGATCGAGCAGCGGATCCGCCGCCGGAACCGCCGCGCGAATGTTCCCGATGGCCCTCGGCTCACAGACCGCCGGTTCCGTCCTGCGACCCGCCTCGTACACCGGCGTCGTCGGCATCAAGCCCACGCTCGGACTCGTCAGCCGCTACGGTGTCATGCCCGTCGCGTGGTCGCTCGATACCATGGGATGGTTCACCCGCACCGTCGAGGACGCCGCAATCGTCCTCAGCGTACTCGCTCAACACGACCCCAACGACGACATCTCGCTATCCCCATCTGCAACCGACTACACAGCCGCCCTGAATGACGTGAGACCCCCGAAGATCGGCTACATGCACCAGTACTTCGTCGAAGAAGCCACGCCTGAGGTGCAGGACAACGTCGACCACGCGGTCGCACACCTGATCCAGGAAGGCGCGTTCGTCGAGGAGGTGCGCATACCCATCGACATGCACGCTGGACGGGCGGCCCACAACGTCGTGCAGAACTCGGAAGCCGCAGACTCCCACAGGGACGACTTCGCGGCCCACGCCGACAAGTACATGCCCAGCACCCGGGGCGTGGTCGAGACCGGCATCGCCATTCCCGCCACGGAGTACATCCAGGCCCAGGCCCTCCGGCGCGACCTCCACCGCGAGCTCTCGCAGGCCATCAAACCCTACGACGCCATCCTCACACCCTCCACCCTCGATCCCGCGCCCGACACGTCAAGCACCGGCAACCCCCATTGCCAGTGGCCCTGGACCACCGTAGGCTTCCCCGCCATATCCATACCGTCCGGCCTCAGCAGCGACGGCCTCCCCCTCGGCATCCAGCTGGCCTCCGCCCCCCTCGACGAGACAACCCTCCTCTCCACCGCCTACTGGTGCGAGCAAGTCCTCGACGTTAACCTCACCCCGCCCATGTGAAGCCGAAATGACCACGCCGCAATTCTTGATAGTGACGAAACCGAGACAATGGCTAGCACCGGTCCCAATTGGATATTACAGCGAGGTCGAGGGGCGAGTATCCCCTCTCCCGTCGTGGGAGAGGGCTAGGGTGAGGGTGTACGAGGCTGTCAAGTGAGATTGCGGCGGCATCACACTAACTCGGCGTTACATGAGATAGGCAAATGATCGTCGACTCCCACGCGCACATCTTCCCTCCCATGGGCGGCCCATCCGGCCACCCGTCCGCAGCCGAGCACCTGCGCTACGTCCAGCACACGATCATGACACACCACCAGCCCATGCGCCGCGTCTCCGACAACACCGCCGTCACCCACCAGACCCTCTACGACGGCGAGGACGTTGCCCTAAACGCCATGTACGACGTCGACTTCCGCAGTGGTGGACACGGCAAGTTCGTATGGACCTCAGGCGGCGTCGACTACCTCAAGCAGTACCTCCCGCCCTCCATGCGCGACCTCGAGTCCACGCCGGAATTCATCATCGCCCAGATGGACTACGCCGGCGTCGACCGCGCCGTCATCCAGAGCGGTCACCTCTACGGACGCCTGAACGACTACATCGCCGAGGCCGTCAGGCAACACCCCGACCGTTTCTGGGGCCTCGCCCTTGTCGACGAATGGAAGATCGACGGTCCCTCCGAGGTCCGCTCGCTCGATATCGCCATCGACGAGTACGGCCTCCATGCCCTATGGTTCAACACCGGCTCATTCGAGATGCACCGCCGCGACACACCCGTCGACGATCCCGCCTTCTTCCCGTTCTGGGACCGCGTCCGCTCGCTGGGCATCCCCGTCTTCTGGAACGTCACGACCTCAATCCCCGGCCAGGACGCCTATCTCGCCCAGCTTGCGGCCTTCAACCGCTGGCTGAACATCTACCCCGACATCCCCTGCGTCCTGACGCACGGCCTCACCGTAGCCCGGTTCATGGAAGACGGTACTGCAAAAATCCCCGAAGCCGCGTGGGACGCCATCGACGCCCCCAACGTCATATCCGAACTCCTCTTCCCCATCTTCCAGGGAGCCGCCTTCGACTATCCCTACAGCGAGATATTGCCCGTCATCCGCCAATACTACGAACGCCTGGGCCCCAACCGCCTCTGCTGGGGCTCCGACCTCCCCAACGTCGAGCGCCACGCCACCTACCGCCAAAGCCTCGCGTACCTCCGCGACTACTGCCACTTCATCCCCCAACGCGACATGAACGCCATCTTCGGCGGAAACATCGCCACCCTCTTCGACGCCTAGCGCGTATCCCCTCTCCCGTTCGTGGGAGAGGGCTAGAGCCTGCCCCTGCGTAGGCAGGGGGTGAGGGGTCCTTCCCCAGCACCCTCACACCCTTTCTCCCCACTCTGCGCTCTCCGCGCCCTCTGCGGTGAATCCCCTTGACCCCGTTCGGCCTGAGCCTGTCGAAGGCCCTCTTATCCCTTCTTCCCCAGCGGGCTGAAAGGGGTATGTAAAATGGGATTGTAGCTACAATCTGGCCACCGCAACCCTGTCATTCCGAGCGCAGCGAGGAATCTAAAATCCATCACCGCAAGACCGGACGGCCAGAGCCACGCTTGTATCGTGACCGAGAACCAATCCTTCTCCGTGTCAGCTTCACGTTGGGACAGACATTTTAGATTCTTCGACTCCGCTGCGCTCAGAATGACAGCGGGGGACTTTCTCACCTATGGGAGAGTGGCCAGTTGTTAAATACCTACCCCTGTCAGCCCGTCGTGGGAGAGGGCTAGAGCCTGCCCCTGCGTAGGCAGGGGGTGAGGGTCCCTCCCCAGCACCTAGCACCCAGAACCCAACACCTCTCCCCCTACCCCTCCAACCACTCCGGCGCGAACCGGGCGAGAATCATCCCCCCGCCCTGGCCAACCTCGTAGTAGCACAGGATGTGCCCGTCGACCACCGCGAGATCGGAGTAGGATGCATACCCCTCGTGCAGCACCTTCGACACCGGCCACGTGCGGCACTCGTCATAGCTCATCCACACCGTCATGTGTGTCCGTATCTCCGTATTTGTCGGATGCGACAGGAGCACCCGGCCCTCGTCGAGCCGGACGACGCTCCCTTGGCACGAAGGCTCCGGCAGATTCGGATCGTACTTGACCTCCGTCCACGTCTCGCCACCATCCGCGCTTCGAGCGTAGGCGCGACGCTTTATGCCGTGCCTGCTGCGCATGTTCATGTACACCGTGCCGTCCAGCAGCTCAACCGCCTCGCACTCGTCCGATGCGTCCCTCGTCATCTCCTCACCGCGTTGCCATGTTCGCCCGCCGTCGTCGCTATAGAAGGCATACGACGATTGGACCTGATTCCACACAGGCAGAGGCTCCCGCCACGTCGCCGGTCCCGGACTGCCGTCCGACCAGCAGGGAATCAGTAGCCGTCCGCTGCGAAGCTGGATGCCGTGACCCGGCCCCGTCCCAAGGTACGACCACGACGGGTCCTTCACGCTGTCCGTTATCTCTACCGGCTCGCTCCACGTCAGCCCGTCGTCATCACTCCGCGTGACGTACACCTCTTGGTTGTCCTTGCAGAACGTCAGGATGACCGCACCCGTCTGACGGTCGACCACCGGACACGGATTGCCGCACGTGCGGTTCCCGTCCGAGACGACCCTGCGTCGCTCCTCCCACGTCCGCCCGCCGTCCGTGCTGCGCCTTACAAAAATATCGATCTCGTCATCGTCCTGTCCGGTATGACGGCGCGCCTCGCAAAACGCCAGCACGGTGCCCTCAACGGTCACGACCAGCGCCGGTATGCGGTATTTCCTATACCCTCCCGTCTCCGAGACGAATAGCTCCGTTTTTTCCATATCCATGCCCCAAAGCAGAGTTCATACACCGGTCGCGTGCTGAAAACTACCACATCACGACCAACACGTCGCTCTTCAGTCGTTTCTTGCCCTTTCGGCACTGGCACAATTTGACAATAACAAGAAAAGTGGCTCAGAATGGCACTAAATGGCACACTTTCATTGGGTATTGTCGTTGTCTTCACATTGCCTCGCCCCGCCGACCCACTCACTCGACACCCTAGCCGCCCCGTCCGTGCCATTGCGATTGTCCCGGCCAACATCACTCATATACTGTTCGAGACCCCGCCTCTGGCGTAAACTGTAGATGCACGGCGATTCGGTTTCCCAGCCGGACGGGAGCACGAGCATGAGTTTCACAGCCTACTGGAACGGCGAGTGGGTACCCAGCGAGGAAATCCGCATTGATCCCCTCGACCGCGGATTCATGGTCGCCGACGCCACGTTCGAAGCCACGCGGACCTTCAATGGCAAGATCTACCACCTCGACGACCACATCCAACGCCTCTACCGCTCCCTCGACTACATCCGCCTAGACCCCGGCCTGACGGAAGAAGAGATGGCCGACCTCACCGAAGAGGCCGTCGAGCGCAACCTCGATAAGCTGGATGCCGTCGGCGACCTCCACATCCACCACTTCGTGACGAGAGGGAAGGGTCGCCGCGCCTGGTCTGCCGACGGCGCGCAGGTCGGCATCCGCGTCTCCGGCCTCGACTTCGCAGGCTACTACGAGGCCTACGAAGGCCTGAAGGCCGTGATAACCCGAACGCAGTCATACCACCACGAAGCGCTCGACCCCAAGATCAAGCACTACAGCCGCATGAACTTCAACCTCGCGGAACTGGAGGCCAATGAGTTCGACCCCGAAGCACTTCCGATCCTCCGCGACCGCGACGGCTACATCACAGAGGGCTCGTCGTACAACGTCTTCATAGTCACCGACGGCGTCGTAAGGACTGCCACCACTCGCACCGCACTGGCAGGGGTATCCCGCAAGGTGGTGCTTGGCCTCACATCCCAACTCGACATCGAGACGAGAATCGAGGACATCCAGCCCTACGACGTGCTCAACGCCGACGAGTGCTTCTTCACCAGTACCTCATGGTGCATGGTCCCCGTAACCACCGTCGACAAACGCCCGGTTGGAGACGGCACGATAGGCCCCGTCACCCAGCAACTGCTCGCCGCATGGAGCGAAAACGTCGGCCTCGACATCGTCGACCAGGCCCTCCGCTACGGCACCCGCCATACACCGTAAAAGTCCCCTCTCAAGTACAACCGTCATACCGGCGAAGGCCGGTATCCAGATGGGCGGTGGATGTGGGTCGATAGCGCCTTCCCCGGATTTAATTCATGCCCTTGGGCCCAATCGTCGGCAACCCCTACCCGATCTTCCGCACTATCGTGTCAAGCCCACCCTTGAGGTCGGCGTACCGTACCTGGTCCGGCGCAATGACCACCGTACCCTCCCGGTAGCCAACGTCGGTCTCAACCTCAACGCTGTCCCCTACGGACACCACCACATTCCCCGGCGCAAAGAAATACACCTTCCCCGACGGAGTGAAGCGCACCCCGACGATCTCCCCTTGCTTGCGGCGTTCTTCCATCATCTTCCAATCACCTTCTAGGCCTTATTGGCTTCCTCTCCGTCCCCCTGATGGGCCTCACCGGATGCGCGGAATGGCGAGCATCATGTTGTCCAGAGTCAACCTTGCGTTGGCGTTCCGGTCGAGCCGCCGCGCCGTCTCCTCCACTGCGGAGACCGCCTTGGCGACCTCTTCCACCGTAACCTTCGCCGCCCCCGCTTGGAAAGTATCGAGCCTGGCAAGGTGCTTCACATAGCGCGGGAGACCCGCCTTTACGATCATCATGTCCCTCCACCACTCCAGCCAGACGGCAAGCTCGTCCCTGACGGCGTCACGGTCGCGACTGAAGGCCCGCGCCATCTTCTCTGCGTACTCGAACCGCGCTTCCAGTCCCGCCCGAACCACGGTCTCGACCGTGGTGACCTTCTCCTCTATCTCCTCCAGCACGGAAGGGTCTCCGATGGTGCTGATAGCCCATCCAATCCGCCCCTCCGAGAGACGTGCGATCTCCTCTGCGGCCTCCTCCTCGGCGCCGTGCTCCGACCTCAGGTATTCCGCTATGACCGACTGCTGGACGGGACGCAGTTTGTACGTCTGGCACCTCGACGAGATCGTCGGAAGCAGCCGGTCGCTGTCGGACGCGGCAAGAATGAATATCACCTGGTCCGGCGGCTCCTCCAATGTCTTGAGCAGGGCAGTCGCTGCACCCGGGCTGAGGTACTCGGCTCGGTCGATGATGAACACGCGGTATTTGCCCTCGGACGGCCGCAGGCTCGCCTCGCGCTGAATGTCCCTCACCTGGTCGATGGAGATGAGCGTCTGCGTCCTCCCCCGCGAGTCGACTCCCAGGCTCACCACTCGCACGTCCGTGTGCAGCCCTCTCGTGATCCGGTCGCAGGGGCCGCACGCGCCGCAGGGCTTCGGCTCCGTCTCGCCGAACATATTGGGCTGCTCGTCCGATACACAGTTGACCGCCCGCGCGATGTCCATCGCCAGGGTCATCTTGCCGACCTGCGGCGGACCCGCGATCAGGTAGGCGTGCGCAATCGCCTCATTGACGATGGCGCGGGTAAGCGCCTTCACAGCCTTGTCATGCCCTACCGTACGAAACACTGGTTGAACCACTCTCCTGAACAGTGCGATGCAGTTGCCTGGTATTCAGTCAACATGAATTTGATCAATAGGCAGGCCGATTTATCCCCTCTCCCGTCGGAGGCTGTCTCATTGTTTTGTTTGGGGCACGGTAGGCTGAGTGAGAGACACAATCAGATGGCGGATGGTATGAACAAAGTGGCGAAGGTGACGCAGGCAGCGTTGGTCAAG
>DAOUKG010000061.1:0-20326 GCA_034421575.1 Dehalococcoidia bacterium | reverse complement strand
TATACCCTCACCCCCGTTCTGCAACGGGGCAGGCTCTAGCCCTCTCCCGCGAACGGGAGAGGGGATTAGATTCCCGCTTTCGCGGGAATGACGGTGGTTATGCAAAGGTCTCCAAAGGCGGGAATCCAGAGTCGGGTACACATATACTCTCTCTAAGGAGTAGATTCCCGCCCCGTATCGTGGTACGGGGTGACGTTCTTTCGCGGGAATGACGGGAAATGTCAACACAACCCTAGCCACGTCGAAATACACCTGTCCCTGCCTCTTGGCAGTCGCAGTTGAACGTCGCCATTCTCAGAGGGTGTCTAATAGGTCGTAGGAAACCGTTCGTGGTGAGCTTGTCGAACCATGAACAGCGCCCAGCCCCTTCGACAGGCTCAGAGCTTGCCCCGTACTCGATACGGGGGTGAACGGAAAGGTCTTTAGACACCCTCTCAGTGATAGCCGGGGTGAGGACTCTTTGCTTCTCTCATCGGCAAGGGTCCAGGCGAATCTCGCCGAAATGTGCGCCCCGTGGGTCGGCAACTTGACATTTGCCAGTGTCATGTGCTTAATTTCCCTTCACTCTTCACAATTGAAGAGGGGAATCATCAAATTGGCGTTATTTGGAGGGAGAGACAAAGGCGCAATCGGGATAGAGAACGGAACATTCAGCGCGACTTCAAGGAGGTCCAGGTATGATATCTAGAACCGTCAAACTACAGGCCCTAACGCTCCTGGCAGCAGTGATCGCATTCGCGGTTGTTCTTGCTTGCGGAAGCAGCGATGACGCAGCACCTGCAGCCCCCACACCAGATGTGGCCAAAATAATTCAGGAGGCCGTGAATGCACAAGGTGCCAGCGCATCAAGCGACATCGAAGCAGCAGTAGCTGCCGCTCTGGCCGGACAGGAGGGCCTCACTCGCGCGGACGTCGAGGCCATCGTCAACAACGCCACGGCCGGAGGGCTCTCTGCCGCCGACGTACAGCGGATTGTCGATCAGTCGATCAGCAACCTTCCCGCCCCTCAGATCGACACCGGGCAGCTGAGCTCTCTGGTTCAGTCCGCAGTTGCCGCGTCAGCGCCTGAGGGCATTGATGTCTCCGAGATCAATCGAATGGTTCAGGCTGCGGTGAGCGCCGCCCAGGCCGGCGCAGTCACTCGCGGTGACCTGGAAACACTTGTTACGAAGTCCATCCAAGACGCGGCAGCGGACCAGCTTACCGCAGAACAGGTGCAGGCGATTGTTTCAGCGTCCCTCGAGGCCACCAACCAGGCGATTGACGAAGCCGCAATGGCGGCGATGGACGCCGGGAAGGCCGCCCAGGAAGCTGGCACGGCGGCCATGGAAGCGGCGGACCTCGCCAAAGAGGCCAAGGCAGCCCAGGAAGCGATGATGATGGAGGAGGAAACCGGCTATATGGCCGAGAGGATCACCGCCGGTTCATTCGGTCGGGCCTTCCATATCATCAGCGGCACGTCCAACGAGAACTACACGCAGGTGCCTTACAAGGAATCACCAATGTCCGCGGCAGCAGTGGCGGCGGGCACGATTCTGCCGGTTGAAGAGCGTCTTCCCGACTGGGAGAACGTCTTCATCCTCCCTCCGGGTGACGAGATTGGCGTTTATGGAGGAAGCCTGAGGACGACGCGTGCCGGCAACATCACCCAGACCGACATGGGGATGGGCTACGGCCTTGAGATGTCCCCGGACGGCCTACTCCTGGTACCTAGCGTGTTCCGGGTATTCGAGTCGAACGAGACAGGCGACGAGTTTACGTTCAAGATGAGGAACGGCGCCCGATGGTCGGATGGACACCCTCACACGATGGAGGACATTCGGTTCGCCCTCGAAGACCTCATGCTCAACAAGGAGTTGATGCCCGGCCTTCCCGCCGTGCTGAGGTCGCCGATCACCGGCAACGACATGAGGGTGCAGTTCATCGATGAGTCGACCTTCAAGGTCTTCTTCGACGACCCGAACTTCAGCTTCATGGAGTCGACGGCGATGAACATCTTCTCCGGCATCAAGGGATGCCCGAGGTGCTTCATTTCGCCGTCACATATCCAGAAGCGCTACCACATCAAGTACAACAACGCGGAGATTCCTGCGATTCTCGAGGCGAACAACCAGCCCAACTGGGTGAAGAACTTCTCGTTCATCAGGAACGTTCGCGGGTTCGACGGTCCCCCGTCCGAGCCGATCCCGACCGTGTACGACATCAACTACATCTACAGGGGCGATAACCACTACAACCCTGTACTTGGTGGATTCTGGGCCCGCAGTCAGAACATTGGCACCGAGTCAACCGAGTTCGAGCGCAACCACTACCACCCGTCCATCGACCCCGAGGGCAATCAGCTCCCGTACATGGACGAGTGGATTGGTATTCGCACTGAGAGCCGCGATGTTGGCATCTTCCGCACGATGAATGGTGAGAGCGATTGGTCTCGCTGGGATCTGCAGACTAGGGAAATGCCCCTGTACCTGCAGAATTCCGTCCAAGGCGACTACAGCGTGTTGAAGCACGACTCGCCTGACGGTGCAGACTCCACGTTCATCAACAACCAGGAATACGTGGATGATCCCGAGATTGGTCAGTTGCTCCGCACCAGGGACTTCCGCATTGCCCTGTCCGTGGCGTGGGATAGAAACGGCGCGAACCAGTCACTGGCCTCCGGGCTCGGCACCCCTCAGAACATGGTGCCGCACCCCTCCACCCCGTACTTCCCGGGCGAGCACTGGAGGACATTGGACACCGACTATGACCTCAACCGCGCCAAGTCCCTCCTGACTAAGATGGGTTACTCGGACGGTGACGGTGACGGCTTCTTCGACAGGAAGGACGGCGGGGGCGCCCTGACCATGTTCTTCCAGTCGAGCTCCCACTACCCGTTCGTGGAGTGGCTCCAGAGTGACTTCAAGGCATTGGGGATCAAGCTGGAGATTGCCGAGAGTTCTTCTCGCGCGGGCAACACCAGCATCCCGCCGACTGAGTACTTCGAGTTCTTCTCCTCCACCGAGGGTGGAACGAACCCGTGGTCCAACGCGTGGAACCGCGTAGCACCGACGACCAAGGACCCGCAGGGTCCCGCCATCGGCCAGTACTATGCGACTCGCGGTGAAGAGGGAATGCCCCCAACGGGTCCCGATGCCAAGTACACCGACGTGTACGGCACCATGGCACCCGACGGGACGTACCCCGCTGACATCAGCGGTCACATGCTCAGGCTTCAGGAGTTGATCACTGATGGATGGACGGTCTCCCTCCTCTCGCCGAAGCGGGTTGCGGCGGGGCAGGAGCTCTTCCGGATAAACTCAGAGCAGAAGTACAAGGTTGGCGGCGTCGCCTTCGCAGGCCTCTTCCGGGCGCTCAAGATCAAGCGCAACAACATGCGCAACGTCCCGAAGAACTGGTCGCCCGCAGGCGGTCACCCGATGGAGTGGTTCTACTTCGAAGACGGAATCGACAACCTCAACAACCCAGGCAACAGGTCCAAGAAGTACTCGACTGTGAACTTCCTCGATCCCTCGTACTGGGACTAGTGGGTACTCAGCCCAAGGCAATGAAGTCTTGAATTGAATGAGTGGCCGGTCGCAATGCGACCGGCCACTCTGTTTGCATGAGAGTTAACAGTCTGAAGGGGCTACCGCTACGTTCCCTCGATGAAGCCTGGCGGGGCGTCCGTTGCGTGGGTCATATCGCCGGGTTCGTATCGCGGGCCGTCGTAGATCACGCCTCCGTAGATGACCGTTTCGGGCACGATCTTCTGTCTGCCGATTCGCTTTTCGTGCAGCACGTCGAGGTACTCGAACCGGCCTTCGGCCAGCTCGCTGATCGTCACGTCCGCCATCGCACCGGGCTTTAGCGTCCCGATGGCGCCCTCTTGCCGCAGCGCCCTGGCGGGGACCGTCGTGGACATGGCGATCACCTCATCGAGCGATAGGCCGAGAGCCAGCATCTTCGACATTGTCGTCGGCATGTCGTACGTCGGGCCGTCCACGTTCATCCGGTGCACGTCGGTGCTGATCGTTGTCGGCTTGAGGCCCTTCTCCAGCGCGTACTCCATCGAGCGAAAGGCAAACCCGCGGGCGCCGTGTCCGATGTCGAGATAGACGCCCCGCTCAACTGCATCCCAAACGGCGGGCCACACCTCTCCCCTGTGGTCCCACAGGGGATAGCGGAAGGATGCGTGGAACGTGTGAGTGACGATGTCGCCGGGGTTCATGTAGTCGAGAAGCTGCCGGATGGGCGCGCCGTAGGCTTCGGCCATGAGGATGCCGCCCGCGAAGTCCGCCGCCTCGCGGGCCAAGGGCAGCGTGACGTAGTGCTGGGAGTGGTGGTACTTCATGCCTATGAGCACGTCGTCGTACTGTTTGATGACGGCAGCCGCCTGTTCAACCGTCGCGGGGTCGGGGCCGTAGGGCGTAGGCATCCGGATCAGCGCGTATATCCGCGTCTTGGCCTCGGCTATGTCCGTCTCCCAGTAGTGGGGAAACTCGCTCGGCGTTGCCGTTCCCGCGTCGAGTACGGTCGTGCATCCGTTGGCGAGACTCGTCGTGTCGACATCGAGGCTCGGCAGCTTGGGGTTGGATACGAAGTTGTGCGTGTGCAGGTCGATGAAGCCCGCCGTCACGTACTTGCCCGTGGCGTCGATTACCTTGTCGGCATTCGACTCGTTCAGCCCAACGCCCACTGCGGAGACCTTGTCGCCGGAAATCGCCACGTCGGCAATGCCGTGAAGCCCCTGGCTTGGGTCAACTACGGTTCCGTGCCGGACAAGCAGATCCCATCTCATTGGCGGCCTCCCAAGGTAGATTGCAAACGACGGCCTTCGCTAGGCATGGAGGGGGCTTTCATCCCCAGGTGACCACGCGCTTGTCCGAATTGGACATGGCAAAGAAGATGCCCTGCGTGATGCGGTCGCGAGAACCGTACATGGGAGCGATGTCATGGAATATCTCCGGGTGGAAGATATACAGATCGCCCTCCTGGGGGACGATGGTGGAGCGCGGCGCGCCCTCGACGACCTCCGGCGGATAGCCCGTCGCTCCTTCAACCTTGCGTTCGTCATCTTCCGGTGTCCAACGGCGCTTGAAGACGTGAAGCTCGCCGCCGGATTCCGGCATCTGGAAGCAGACCAGGGCAGAGAACTGCGTGGGGAACTGCGAGACCATCCATCCCTTGAAGTACTCCATGGCGCTGTCGCGGTGGAGGGCCGCGGAGTCGCCTTCGACGGCGATGCGCACCACGGCATCCGAGTACAGCTCGCCATCCTCATCGGGGACGATGACCTCGCGGTCAGGCAAGAGCTTTCCGATCATGTCTCGCACCATGACCCTGGCGTCGGGAAGGCCGTCGTAGAGCCGAGCGAACTTCTCGTCGGAGAGACGCGACTCGCGGAAGAAGCCCTCCCTATCGTTGACGTAGCGTCCGAGTCCCGGCCCGATATAGCGCAGTTCCAGTTTGTCGCCGCCGGTCGTGAAGTACTGCTTCACGTCAACCAGTCCGGTCGTATCCGCCTCGATCCGGCGGACAACTTCTTCACAGTGATCGAGTGAATAGAACCCCCGAATGACCACTGCGGAGTACTCAAGGGCGGCCATCTGTCGGAGGATGTTCGGATAGTCGCGCACCACGGCGTCCGGCGTGGTTACGACGATGTTCCAGGTTTCGTCGCTCATGGGCAGTCCTCCGCACAGTTGGTGAGATCATCCTACACGCAACGGAGGAAGTTTGCAGACGGGGTAAGTCGAGCTATCCCAACGCTTCGTCGACACCTACGCGCAGGCCCTCGACGGCCACGGACATGATCTCCTGCCCACGCGACAGCACATGCTGCTCGCGGTATCCGCCTGCGTGAGGCTGTGTGAAGACCGTGATCGTCCGGGCTTGGACATCGACCAGCCACGCTTCGGGGACACCGTACCTGCCGTATCGGGGCATCTTCTCGTCGCGGTCGTAGCGCAACGAGGTGTCCGCGACCTCGATTGCTAGGAGCACGTCGGCGGGTGTGGGGTGTCGATGGGAGTAGTCATCCCGGAAACGCATTACCGTTAGGTCAGGCTGCGGCTCATTATAGTCGTCAAGGTGGATGGGACCCTGCACTCGGAGATGCGCAACTCCTGCCAGCCTGGAGGCCAGCATGATGGTGAGTCGATCTACGATATTCGCATGAGGCGGATGAATAGGTGGCATTTGCTTGATCTCCCCGTCGACCAGTTCCACGCGGACGTCGGGGGGCAAGATTCCTACCTCACCCATGCGGTAATAATCTTCGACTGTGAACCGGTATGTCTGTTCCGTTACGACCATGGGGCGATTATACCATCCCGGATGAGGGGTGACGAAACTCACGCCTACCGTCCTGCGCGCTCGACGAGCAGGTGGAAGAGGTTGTCGAAGTTGGGAGGGACCTCGCGGGGACGGTCGGGGCGGAACTGGACGCCGATGACGAGCGAGTAGTCGGGGCTTTCGACCGCCTCGATTGTGCCGTCATCGACCGCGTAGGCGGCGGTCATGAGCTTAGGGGAGCGTTGGGCGTCTCGGATGCCGAGCCTGTGCAGGCTGTTGACCCGCACGAAGCCACCCGCTCCGACGATGGACGCCAGCTTGCTCCCGGGCGAGACGTAGATGTGGTGACGGGCCGACTTGTCCTCGTCTCCCTGATGCCCCGTCACGGGCACTGGTCCTCGCCCCCCCATCGCCATGTTGAGCGAGTGCAGACCATCCCCGACGGCGATGATGGGCAGATCGAACTCAAACACGGTTGGCAGGAGCCGGGACATCGTGTCGCTGAGCACGAGGGACGCGCCTTCCTGAAAGTCAGCAGGCGCGTTGCCAATCAGCAGGCCGCCCACGAGACCAAGCTGATCGTGACGCTCGATCGAGTTGGGCGTGATGAGGAGAGGCATGCCTCCGCAGCGGCTTATGAGGTCACAGTAGGGCCGACCATCGTCCTGTGAGCCGGCGGTAATGGCGATTACGGGTTGATTGGGCAAGGAAGGGCAAGATATCTCTTGGTTTCAGCCATTGTACAGGAACTCGTTACACACATCCCTAGTAGCGCAATGGATGCGATCAGGCCCCAGAACCCAACACCTAGAACCCAGTTCCCTACCGCTTCGGGATGTTGACGCTCGGAGTCGGGCTTTCGTCGGGGTCGCCGGCGATCATGCCCTCGAGGAGCTCTACGACTCCCTCGACGGTCTTTTCGGTGAGGCGTCGTCCCTTGTCGGCGGTGGCGGAGGAGGCGCCTTCATCCTCGGAGTGGGGGATGTCCTCGAAGCGCACGTTCTCGGGGAAGAGGTGCATGGCCATGGAGGTCTCGAACTCGCGGGCGTGGCTTGGGTAGCCGGGATTGGACTGGATGGAGTTGACGATGTCGTGGGTCAGGACATCCCAGTAGTTGTGGAACCGGAGGTCGACGTCGCCGTGCTCGCGGTCGAAGTACATCTGCCACTGGCTCATGACGCCGTAGACCGGGCGGCGGTTGCCGCCATGCCCGTTGAGGATGAGGACCTTGCGGATGCCGTGCCGCATGAGGGTCTCGACGGTGTCGAAGACCACTGCGAGCCACGTGCTCGGCTTGACGGTCAGGGTGCCGACGGAGTGCATGTGGTGCTCGGCGATGCCAACGTTGATGGGCACGGCAAGGACGACCTGCGGATAGAGTCGCTCTGCCGCCATCTCCGCGACGCGTGTGCTGCTGGCGATGTCCTGCTCGAAGGCGAGGTGTTCAAGGTGCTGCTCGATGCTGCCGGTCGCCACGATTGCAACGTCGAATTTGCCCTCCTCACGCGCCAGCCGGAACTCGCGCCGCGTGAATTTTTGTAAACGGAACTCGTTGGGTAGCGCCATGGTTATTCCTCCGCGAAGATGTTACGTCGAGAGGTGCTTAGGATACACCGGGCCGGGACAGGCGTGGGGAATCTCTCAGCCGTTTTCTTCAATCTTCTTGAGCTCGGCGAGGGCGACCTCGATGTCGTTCTTGTCGTGGCCTAACTCAAGGGCCTTGTTGAAGTCGGCTCGCGCCCTGGACGCCACTCCAAGCAGTAAATGAGCCCAGCCCCGGCTGTAGTACGAATAGGCATCGTTCTCGTCGAGGCCAATGGCGGTGTCGTAGTCTTCAATCGCCCTGTCGTATTCGCCTTTGTCGTAATAGGCGTCGCCTCGGTTAACGTAAGTTTGAGGATGATTAGGATTGAGATTGATGGCAACATGAAAATCCTCAATCGCTCTGTCATATTCGCCTTTGTCGTAGTAGGCCGCCCCTCTGTTGTGGTACGAATAGAAATCGTTCTCATCGAGACCAATAGCGGTGTCATAATCTTCAATCGCCCTGTCATATTCGCCCTTCACGTAGTAGGCGTCCCCTCGGTCAATGTAAGTTCGAGGGTGATTAGGATTGAGATTGATGGCAACATCAAAGTCTTCAATCGCCCTGTCGTATTCGTCTTTGTCGTAATAGACCAACCCCCGGCTGTGGTAGAAATGTGGCTCGTTCTCATCAAGGCCGATAGCGGTGTCCAAGTCCTCAATCGCCCTGTCATATTCGCCTTTGTCGTAATAGACCAACCCCCGGCTGTAATACGAATAAGGATTGTTCTCATCGAGACCGACAGCGGTGTCATAATCTTCAATCGCCCTGTCATATTCGCCTTTGTCGTAATAGACCAACCCCCGGCTGTGGTAGAAATATGGCTCGTTCTCGTCGAGGCCGATGGCGGTGTCGTAGTCTTCAATCGCCCTGTCGTATTCGCCTTTGTCGTAATAGGCGTCCCCTCGGTTAACATACGTTCGAGGGTGGTCAGGGAATCGGTCGATTGCGACATCATAGTCTTGGATTGCTTTATCGTACTCTCCCTTGCTGTGGTAGGCATTCCCGCGATTCCTATAGGCAACGCTGTACGGACGAATTGAGATGGCCTTACTATAGTCTCGAATTGCGCTGTCGTAGTCGCCCATGACATGGTAGAGATTCCCACGATTGCCGTACGCCCATCGGAAGTTGGGATTGAGGCTTATCGCCTTGTCGAAGTCCTGCAGCGCCCTTGTGAACTCTCCTGCGTCCATGTAATGGGACCCTCGCGCGTTGTAGGCATTTGCTGAGTTGGCATCGAGAAGTATCGCCGTGTCCAAGTCCCGGATAGCGTCGTCCACCTCGCCCATCCACGAGTGCGCCAATGCGCGACTGATGAGAGTCGAGGGATTGTCGGGGTCAAGTTCGATTGCGGCGTCCAGGTCCTGAATGACTTTGTCGTACTTGTCCATGCCGCTATAGGCGTACGCCCGATTGGTAAGAGCATCCACGTTTTGGGAATCTCTGCTTAGTGATCCGTCGAGAAGCTCGATTGCCGCTTCGTAGTCGTTGAAGGCCCTGTCCATTTGCCTCCATTGGTCGTATGCCTCGCCCCGACCTATGTAGGCGCTTGCGTTGGACGGATCGAGACTGATGGCCTTTGTGAAGTCCTCAACCGCCTGCTCCAGCAGGCTTTCCGCATCGTTCCGCAACACTCTTGTGTATGCGTACAAGATCACGCGGGCGGATCCCCGCTTCACGTAGGCGTCGGAGTCGGAGGCGTCTCGCTTGATAGCCTCGTTCAAGGCCGCAATGTTCTCATCGATCATCGACTCGAGACCGGCGGGGTCCTGTTCTACGAGGCGCGTGTACTGGTCTATCGTTGAGGGGAAGGCTTGCCAGGGCTGGGTGACAGGTTCGGGAGTCGGCGTTGAGGTAGGGGGTATCGGGGTGGCAGGCGCGGACGTGGGGGTTGGAGAAGCAGGTTGGGGCGTCGGGGTGGGGGCGTCGCCGCAGGCGGCTAGGACGGCGGCGAGGGTCAGGGAGGAGAGGGCTGTGCTGAAGACTAAGGCTCGGCCTAAGGCGAGTTGCATGACTCGTACTCCGCCCGCCAGACGCTGCCGGCCTCCTTCGTGTACTTCATGAAGTTGTACTCATCCAGTGCTTTGGCGAACGTGCGCTCGCCGCCCGTCAGCGATGCAATCGCGGTTTCACAAGAATGGTTTTTCTCTTTCTCCATGGCCTCACAGACGGCCTGCTTGGCAAGGCATCGCATTTCTTGGAGAAACTCCGTGTACCATATCCAGCCTTTTTTCTCTAACTTACCCTGCAGCTTGCAGATATACCCGGTCCTGATAGCCCCATCCCACATGATGAATAACTTGGGATTGATGATGTGAAGCATCTTGGATGCCCCTGTAGCCTCATTGTGTCCCTTGCGGTTGCAGCCCGCCAGTACTTTGAAGCTACGACAAATCAGTTCGCGTTTATCCTTGTTGAGACATACGTCCAGAATGGTATCGTTCTTTAGAGTGTCCAGATCCGGTTGTATCTCTCTGAGGGCGCTTCGAACATCATCGGCCGTGCGTTGCATCCGCGAACCCCAGCCATTGGCGAAGCTCAAGAGGATCGCTGCTTCCTCATAGCTTGGATTGTTCGGGTCAGAACTATTATGCCGCTTCTTGACAGCTTGGGAATGTGCCTTCACCGCACAATCGTAGTCCCAGCCGTAATAACCGGAATGGTACTTCTCGCGCGCCTCACGAATAGCCTGATATAGCATCCTATCGGCCCCTCCTCATGCCGAGTTTACGTGATGGTGCCGTTTGTTCGCTGGCTGGGCTTTCTGGATTCCGGCCTTCGCCGGAATGACGGTGTGGGCTTCCGGAGCTTACGATGTCTATAGTTGCTCCGACTAAGGTCTGAATCGCAACGGTATATAGTCGATCCCAGACGAATAGCCTCGTACAGCATTCTATCGGCCTCTCCTGATGGCGAGGTTGCCTGATGGCGCCGTTTGTTCGGTGGCTAGGCTTTCTGGATTCCCGCTTTCGCGGGAATGACGGTGTGGGCTTCCGGAGCTTGTGATATCTATAGTTGCTCCGACTAAGATCTGAATCGCAACGGTATATAGTCGATCCCAGACGGATAGCCTGATATAGCATCCTATAGGCCCCTCCTAATGGCGAGGTTGCGTGATGGTGCCGTTTGTTCGGTGGCTGGACTTTCTGGATTCCGGCTTTCGCCGGAATGACGGTGAGAGGTCTTGCGACTCCCAGCTGCCCCTACTCGATGCCTTCGGGGATGCCGTATTGGCGTTCGAGGCGGTTGCCGGGCATGGGCCAGCCCTGGCCGCCCATGACCTTGAACTTGTCGTGGCGGCCGCTGAGCCAGAGGAACATCTCGGCTGCGTCGAAGGAGTCGCGGAACTGCTGGCGGAAGGTCGGGGCTTCGGTGATCCGCCAGTCGAAGTCGGTGATGTCGAAGTCGGGGTTGTGCTTCCAGGAAGGGCCGGGCGTCGTCGTGCGCCAGTAGTTGTACTTGAGGTTGTGCCTGACGCCGCTGCCGGTCGACTTGCCGCGCCGGTGCCAGATGTTATACGCGGTGATGACGATGGAACCCGCCGGGCACTCGGCGTACTTCGCGCCCGCGATGCTGCCATAGTGGCCCATGAGGGTGGAGAGGGAGAAGAGGTGGTGCGAGCCGGGTAGGAGCTCCGTCGGCCCCATCTCCGCCGGGGTCTCCTGCGGGTAGTAGAAGACCTGGAGGTAGTTGACCTGCGGCCCCCACTTGGAGCCGCCGTCGCGGTGCCACTCCTGGGCGGGCTGGGGACACTCGACGCGGTGGCTGCTCATGAGGATGGGCAGGCCGAAGTCGCGTCCCAGCAGGCAGCGGACGGCTCCCGCCGCATCAGGCTGGCAGATGACGTTCTCGACGAACCAGTCCTCATTGAGTATGTGGCTGGGCTCGTAGTCGACGGGGCCGGGATTCTTCTCGATGAACTCGATGGTCCGCTCGTTGATCTCCTCAGGGACCACTCCGGGGAACAGGAGGTAGCCGTTCTTGCAGAAGTCGATGACGCCGAACTCGTCGAGGCTTGGGGGGCAGTCGTAGATGCGTGACATGGGTTAGACCTCCCTCGTCCGTTCGAGGATGAACTCACAGGCGAGGCCGAATGAGCGGGACTCGTCCAGCAGCAACGCCATCTCCGGGAACTTGATGATGCGCCAGCCGTCATTCACGGCCTCAAGCACGGTCTTGTACGGCCACTCGTCGGGGTCGCGCGGGCCGTCCCACAACTTGCCGTTCTCCAGGATTCTCATGCCGAGAACGGGGTAGTCGATGGATGTCGAGCGCGTTTGGAGGTACAGCAGGTCCTGCCGTCGCTTGCGGCCCTTCTGTTCTCTGCGCCGGTCAATCGAGTCGAGGACGCCTTGCAAGCCCTCCTCGGTTAGCTCGCCCCGGCGGAACTCTTCGATGCACCGTTCCACTTGCTCTCTGATGGTTGCGTTTTTCATATCGTCACCAAGCTGGTCGGTTGCGCGGGATTGTACATTGGCCCTTGCGAGATGTCACCAGTCCTCTTCTTCCTCCTCTTTCTCACGCTCCCTGCGCATCATGATCGTTGCATCCTTGAGCCCCTGCCGCAGGCGTTGGACCACTGAACGTTCGGCGGGCACGTCTGCGTAGATGGCGAGATTGAAGGACTCGGTCGAAGGGCGCACCACGTCACTTGGGAACGTTCCCTCCAAACGGCCCTGGAACTCGGTTGGCGTATCGTGCTTGCGGCGGGTGACGCCATGCTCTTCCGCCGTGTCGAGCAGGTCGTAGTACAGTCGGAACGCCTCGACGATGCCGTCCGGGCCGTCGGGGACCCGGTACCCCCTTCTCTGTGGCCGCTTCAGCACGTCCGGCACGAGGCGGAGGGCCAGCTTTGCGACATCGGCCGCCGGGGAGGCGTCTTGCGCCAAGGAGTCGCGCTGACCATCCGTAGGGCGTTCTCGTCCTCGTCGCAGCCGGCGAAACGCACTTGCCAGAGCGAATATCGCGATGGCTACAATGAAGGCCAACAGCGCAAACTCGATGATCTGGAGAAGCAGAGCAAAGGCTTCGGACTCCGCCTGCTGCTCTTCCTGGAGAGTTTCCAGGAATCCCTGTATCTCGGGGTTGATCTGCTCCTGGGGCTGTTCTCGCTCGCCCTGGAATAGGCCCAAGAGGCTGATGAGCCATCCGACGATTACGTCGAACACGAAGGCTATGGGGGCGATTATGCCCCAGATGATGCCGCGCACCAGTGCATCCAAAGCCGCAGTCGCGGGCTTGGAGAGGAAGGACAGGACGCCGCGGTTGATCAGTGCGACCAGGAATCCGAATACGGTTATGACGGCGACCGTCGCGCCAATGGTCTTCGGCCACGTTCGTTCATCGGAGGAACGTTGGGACTGCTCAAGCAGGTGTCCCGCGCCCAGCCCGATCAGGGAGGAGCCGAAGAACAGGAAGATGATGGGGAACGTGGAAAGACTTGCGTCGCTGTTCAGGTCATAGATCAGCGCGGCGACGAGTATGGGCATACCCAAGCGGAAGGTGAACGAGAGGTCGTCGGTGGGAAACTCGTTGGAGGCGACGCGGGTGCCCCTCCACCAGAGGAGCACGCCGAGGAGGGCGCCGAATGCCCCCCGCGAGGTGTAACCGCCGGGGGCGTCGTTGATGAGCCAGTCGAGGGGCCACGCCGGTCGAATGTGTCCCGGATCGACGTGGAGCGCAACTGACACATAGACCACGACAATGCCCAGAATCGCCATCAGGGCGAAGGTTGCCTCGGCCTGTTCACCCTTGCGCGGGGTCAAGCGGCTCAGCAAGACCGAGAGTCCGAGGATGCCCGCAATGCCGTACCATGACAGTGGGCTGGATTCAAAGTTGGCCAGTGTGCCCACGATCCCGGCGAGCGCGAAGACCCATGCGCTCTCGGCCAATACATGAGCGGCGAGTACGACTCTATCCTGCCGCAGCGGCATACTCTGCCTCCAACAGGTCGAGACGTTTCCGGACGTTGTGCACCACCACACCCTCCGCCAGCGGAGGGCACTCTTCCTCCCCCACGTAGACGACGACCATCTTGTGCCCGTGACGTTCCAGATCGCCGATGACCCGAACGAATTCCGGGGGTATGAACGAGGTGACGATCACCAGTGTAGAGCCATAGGGGAACCTGCGGTAGTTCTGCGCCACGTGCTCGTGCATGGGCCTGATCGCGTAGGCGCGGAGTCCCGCCAGCGCAGCCAGGACTTCGGAGAACTGCTCCCGACCGTGCCCCGGGGAGACGGTCATCATGCGGTCGGTGCGGGTGGGCATGTCGTTGGAGAACAGGCCGATGGAGTGCTGACGCTCCGCGCAGTGGGAGGCGACCGAAGCGGCTGCAGTGACGACCCGTTCGAGGTTCTCGCGGGCATAGGGGGCCCAGTGCGGCGCGGTCGTGTCCACGGCCACGACCAGCAGAGCGAGAAAGCTGGTGCTCGGCTCGTACCGGCGCACCTGCAGGCCCTGGGCGCGCGCAGTAGATTTCCAATCGATGGTCTTCATGGGATCGCCCGGACGATAATCACGCACGCCCATTGGCCTCGATGGGTCGGTGAATATCTGCACCTGACCCTTCACGTCGCCAAGGGGGCGATGCGCCGTCATGCCCAGCTGCTCAAGAGGGTACACCCTGGGGTAGACGAGGATGTGACTTACGGACTCGGTGCTCATGCGGCTTCGGAGGAAGCCGAAAGGGTCGCCGCTCTGAATGCTCGCCGGGCCGATGGCGAACAGGCCCCGTTCCTCGCACCTGACACGGTATCGCCAGCGAATCCGCTCGTACCACGCCAGGGAGGTCTGATGTCGCAGGGCGGAAACTCTAGGGCGCACGTTGCCGGCAACGTCTCCGGAGACCACGCGCAATTCGTCGGGCATCTCGTCGGATACGCGGATCCACGGCAACGGCAGCGGCTTGCGGTTCATGAGAGCGACGGTGATTTCGACCTCCTCGCCGAGGAAGACGCGCTGGTGGCGGAGGTGTCGCTCGTATTGCACGTCGTCCAGCGAAAGACGGTTCCATGCCAGCGATACCGCGCCGGAGACCACGCCCATGGCCCCGAACGCAATCACAACGCCCTGCCCCATGAAGAAGCCGATGGCTATGACAATGGCGAAGAACCCGATCCAGAAATCGTGCCAGATGACCCCGGTATGGACTGTTCGCCGCATGGTCTACAGTATAGGGGAGATTGGCAGCAGGTTGGAGAAGGCGCGTACACAGGGATGCCTCTTGCCGGGGATGGATTCCCGCGTTCGCGGGAATGACGGAGCGGGGGACTTGGAATGGCTTTTTCGTGATTTCCACACCGACGATAGGCTATAGTAGAGACAGGTGGGACTGGGAGCCGAGCTTCCCGCACAAGAGGGTGCAAAATTGAAATACATCTTGAACTTCAGAACGCTGTTCGTGGCCCTCACGGTAGGAGCCGCCGTCTACGCCGTACGTTCCGGACGACCCGTGGGCAGGTTCATCGGCGTGCCCTATGACTTCCGCGTGCCCACGGCGGACCGCATCAGAGACAGGCTGTGGAACGAGAACGACGACCGCATCTTCACCCCCATGGTGTTCGGCGCAGGGTGGTCGATCAACTTCTTCCGCCTGGTCGAGAAGTTCCGCGCGGACAACGCCGCCTCAGACGACGTCGACCTGCCTCCTCCCACCTCCTCCTCGGGGACACAACCCCTCCCATAGACCTCAGGTCACTGCCCGGTGGTGTAGTGGTAGCACGAAGGACTTTGGATCCTCAGACCCAGGTTCGAATCCTGGCCGGGCAGCCAGAAAACTTGAGCACATCCGAACCCGTTTTGCGCTATTTCTGGCGGGGTATCGAGAGATCGTGAACTCAACGCACGCTGCTACCCTATAGCTTGAATCTGTCACTAAAGGTGTGTAAACTTCTTACACATCATCATGAATAGGACACATAACTGAAGTGGCTAGAGTTCAACTGGTGATCCCCGATGAGGACCGCGACCGGTTCGTCCATCAGGCCCGACGCGAAGGTATGACGTTGAGTGCTTGGCTAAGGGCTGCTGCCGGCGCTAGACTCGAAGCCCAGCAGCGGACGACGGCATTTCATTCCCCGGCTGATGTTGAAGCCTTCTTCCGTGCCTGCGATGCCATGGAAGGCCCCGAGCGCGAGCCGGATTGGGACGAGCATCTGCAAGTGATTAACGCGTCCCGCAGTCGCGGCCTGCCAGACTCGTGATTTTCGTAGACACCAACGTCTTCATGTACGCTGTAGGGCGGCCCCATCAGCTTCAGGAACCCGCCCGGGAATTCTTCGTGCGGTCCGTTAGCAGTCGTACGCCTCTATGCACTTCAGCGGAAGTATTGCAGGAACTAACTCATGCGTATCTTCCAATGGCACGGCTGCAGGCCCTCGACACCGCGTTTTCGCTGATCGCGAAGTTTAAAATAATAGTTTGGCCGCTGGAGGAGGAGGACGTTACCCTGGCGCGTCAGCTTCACGAGCAGCATCCCACTCTCGAAGCTCGAGACCTCTGTCACATCGCAAGCTGCCGAAGGCGTGGAGTGAGTGACTTCATGACTTTTGATCAAGCTGTCCGTGCAGTCACCGGGGGCAAGGCACCCCTCGGCTAGCTCTTCCCCCGACTGGCTACGGCTTCGGGTGCGCTGGTATACTTCGGCGCAATTCGGTAGGCGAGAGGTGGTGGTGAACTGTTCGCGTCCACGCCGAGCGATCGGGGCGGCGGCGCTCATCACCGGGCTGATCGTCGGAGTGTTCCTCACGCCCCATCCGGCGGCGGCCAGCGACACGCAGACTTACACCAATTCTCTCGTCGGCTTCTCGATCTCGGCCCCCGTCGAATGGCGAATTAGCGAGACGGGCCGTCGGATCTCATTCGTGGAGATCAAGCCCCCCGGTTTCACCAGTTTAGTTTCCATCCAGGTATCCGTCCTCCGTCACGCGGGGCCCGATACTCTGCCTGAGTGGATGGACTGGCAGGTCTCCAACTATGGAAAGCGTTTCATTGAAATTCACGATGAGACGCCGGTCAGGCTGGGGCCTGAGACGCACGGCTTTCGTACGGTGTTCGTCTGGCACAACCAACTCGGAATCAAGGAGGGGTGGACCGGCGTTCTCCGCGGCAGACAGAGCTTTGTGATTCGGGCATTTGGGACGGTCTCGGAGTACGACCGCCTTCACGACACCCTCGACGGGATAGTCTCATCCTTCACACTCCTGCCGCCCGACCCGACGCAGGCGCGCTCCGACGATGTATTCGCCCTTGTCGGAGAGGAGCCGGACACGCTTGATCCCGCCCTTCACACCGGGCCGGTCACCGGGCCACTCAATGCCGTATTCGGAGGTCTCGTCCGGATGGACGACGACATGAATGTGATACCCGACATCGCCCGAGACTGGAGTGTCTCGGCGGATGGCAAGGTCTACACATTCAACCTTCGCTACAACGCCTACTTTCACAACGGCGACTGGGTCACAACCGAGGACATCGTGTATTCGTGGGAGCGCGCAACCGATCCTGGTACCGGGTCCCCCACGGCCCACGCTTACCTCGGCGACATCTCCGGCGTCCGCGAGAAGCTGGCGGGCGAAGCGGATGAGATTTCGGGCATCGAAGTCCTGGACATGTTCACCCTGCGCGTCACCCTGACTTCGCCCCGGCCCACGTTTCTTCAGAAGCTCACCCACCCCGTTGCCTCCGTTGTAGACAGATCCAACGTCGAGGACGGCAACCTCGCCGAGCGACCGAGGGGAACCGGACCCTACAAGCTCGTCAACTGGAGCAGGGGCGGAGGTCTCGTCCTGGAACGGAGTCATCGCTATCATTTGAATCACCCAACCATGCTCGCGGTCGTCTATCGTTTCGCTGCAGACGACCCTCTCAAGCTGTACTCAGACAAGCAGATCGACACGGTCCCGGTTCCCTACGCGCACTTCGATCGCGCTCGCGACACCAGCGGCGATCTCTATCCCGACCTCGTTTCCTCCCCGACATTCTGCACGGGTTTCCTGGCGTTCGACATCAACGTGCCTCCCTTTGACGATGTGAATGTCCGTCGCGCTTTCGCCCAAGCGCTCGACGTGGACAAGATCATCTCCGTGGTGTTGAAGGGAACGGTGGATAGGGCAAGAACTCTCGTACCTCCCGGGGTGGAAGGTCATCATGAAGAGTTACCCGTCACACCATTCGACCTCGAAGGGGCGAGGGCCCTGATTGCGGAATCGTCGGAAGGTCTCGCCGCCCCGATTCCATCGGCCGTCGACCACTCAACCATGATCTGGATGTGGCGAGAGCACCTTGGCATGAATGTCAGGGCTTACACCGGCTCTTCGGATGACCCGGCAGGAGTTTGGACCGACACCTGGTGTCCCGACTACCTGGACGCCGAAAACTACCTTGAAACTCATCTCCATACTGACGGACCACAGAATCGTTTCGGCTTCTCGGACACTGAGTTGGACGCCCTGCTCGATGAGGCCGCAATCATAGCCGATCCTGTCTCACGCGCTGAGGCATACAGGCGAATCGAGAGCATAGTCAGAGATCACTGGATAGTTGTCCCCCTGTGGCACGAGCGTCGTCACGAGCTCGTTCAGCAGTACGTGGCCGGCTACAGGCCCGCGACGACGGGGATAACGTTCTTCGAGAACATCTACTTCGAGCGCTAGTCACAGGATGTCCCTGAAGCGAGCAATACAAGCCCTCCTCGTTACCATCGCGACGGTTCCGGCATGGTTTCTTCCGCTTGAGCCGGCCAGCGCGGATGAACCGGAACTCTCGGCGCTCCCGGCCTGGTTAAACAATGCGACGACAGACTTTCCAAACGCCGTTGAATTCACCCTGCTGTTTGGGAGGAGTGTGAATCCGCAACGCATAGACCTCGAACTCATCATAGAGCCGGAGTATTCCTGCGTGGGCGAAACCGTCCATACCGTACGACTCCCCGCCAATGCGACGACCTCATGGCGATGGGAACTGGACCTGGACGAGCCGTTCCCTCCCGGATATATCGTCAGATGGCGTTTGGATCCGGGTCGGAACGCGCCAATTCCACCAGGAGGAACCGTCCATTGGCGCTGGAAGGTGACCGGCGCGGACGGCTCAGTCTACGAAAGCAGACAACGCGCGTTCACCTGGGCGGATGACCGCTTCGACTGGCGGACCTATACGAAGGACGGACTCGTCGTACATTGGTACGGGCAGTATCCCGAGTTTGGAGAGCACCTCGTCGACTACCTGGAACCGCAGCTCGAACGGATCGAAGCCCTGGGGACTCTGCCCAGTCCGGTCAACGTCTTCATGTACGAGAACGCGGAAGATGCGGGACCCGGCGTCCTATTGAAGCGAGATTTCGCGAATCCGTATCGAGAATTCAACAGCGTCGTTTCGGTCACGCCGAAGGATATCGAAGGGGACGAGCTGGCGGCACTCATCCACGAACTCGCCCATTTCGTCGTGCAGGACAAGGCATTCAACTGTTTTGGCGGCCTTCCATTCTGGCTGGAGGAAGGTCTGGCCATGCTCGCCGAGGGTGGCCTATCGGACGACCTGCGGATTGCGTTCGCTGAGGCTCGCCTGATCGAGCAATTCGTGCCGTTGCGCAGCTTCGATGTGCCGCTCAGCACGGACGAACGCGATGCATCCATCAGATTCGCCCAGAGCTACGATCTCGTGGAGTTCCTCACGAGCGAGTTCGGATGGGAGAGCGTTACTCGTCTGCTCGAACTGTTCAAGTACGGTATCAGGGTAGACGACGCGTTGAAGGCCGTCTTTGGGACAGGCATAGAAGAAACGGAGCTTCTGTGGAGGAAGAGCCGCGGCCTTCCCGACCTGGCTCCCAGTCGCCTTGCCCCGACGCCTTCAGACGGTGGCGGCTGACACCCTTCGACGGCCATCCGGGTGGAGACGCGCCAGTTTTCAGGTAGCTGTTCAGTCTTGGCGAGAGGAACATCCTCACCCCCGTATCGAGTACGGGAGAGGGGATTAGATTCCCGCTTTCGCGGGAATGACGGTAAGGGTGGGGTGGTATCGGGGAAGGGCAACCACAAGGGTTGCCCCTACGACAGGTTGGCCTGGGGGTATTTTCAGAGGAATCCCCATGCAGCTTTGTGGCCTGCACACCGAGGGATGAAAATGGGCGACGGTTCCTCCGTCGCCCATTTTCGTAAGGCAACGTCCGGGGATGGATTTTCGCTTTCGGAGACCTTTGCATAACTCACAGTGCGGGAAGGCCTTGGAATGAAACACCGATGCTACCGAACCTCAACCCCACTCCTCTGGATACCGGCCTACGCCGGTATGACGGTTACTCAAAGGCCTCCTTTCGCGGGAATGGCGGGAAATGTCAACACAACCTAATCGTTTGGGAATTATCTACTTGACGCAACAACATAGCTATGATATCATTCCTTTACAGGCTTTGAAGCGGCCTTCGCAATTCGGTCTAATTCGCGCTTAGCACGCTTACCAAATAGC
>DAOUKG010000060.1:0-154802 GCA_034421575.1 Dehalococcoidia bacterium | reverse complement strand
GACAGGCTTTCAAGTAACTGCTCTCGCCTACGTCGGGGCATCACCCTCACCCTAGCCCTCTCCCACGACGGGAGAGGGGATAAGAGGGCCTTCGACAGGCTCAGGCCGAACGTACTTTCTCGTGATTGCACGGTATAGTTACTGACACCCCTGCACGGCCCCCGCACGGGGCGTAACGCTGCTCAGGGCGAACGGCTGGGTGACCAAAAGGGGAAGCAGAATTCACCGCAGAGGTCACAGAGAGCGCAGAGAGGAAGGATGGATTCCCGCCTGCGCGGGAATGACGGGTGGGTGCCAGGAGAACTGCCCTTCGACAGGCTCAGGGCGAACGGCTGGGTGACCACAAGGGGAAGCAGAATTCACCGCAGAGGTCACAGAGAGCGCAGGGAGGAAGGATGGATTCCCGCCTGCGCGGGAATGACGGGTAGGTGCTAGGACAATTGCCCTTCGACAGGCTCAGGGCGAACGTGTTTTCCAGCGCGCTTTCCTATTCAGAACCGTTGCAGCTTCCTTGGTGGCAGTCTCACGGCGTTGTACACGGTGGCAGCGTCAGCCGAACCAGATGCCGAGGTACTTGGTGAACCAGAAGAGTCCGGCGTAGGTGGCGGCGCCCGACGCGACGAGGATGACGAGCATCCAGCGATAGTTGTACGTCCCCCGGATGTTGCACTGGTTCCGTCCGCGCAGAAACAGTACGGCGGCGATTACGGCAACGATCAGTCCCGCCGTGCGGAAGTACCATCCGTATTCGTAGTACAGCGTGTCGCCAAGCGTGACGGCCTCGGCGGCCGTCGCGATGCCGAGCAGGACAAAGACGACCGGCGAGACGCAGCACGTGATCGCCACGAATCCCGACGCCAAGCCGAAGAGGATGCCTTTTCTAGGTTCGGTGGAGGACATTGGGGGTGCTGGGTTCTGGGTGCTGGGTTCTGGGTGCTAGGTGCTGGGGGTTTGTACTCTCCACTCTAGCATAGTGGAGGGTATCGACAGAGTCTTGTTGGACACAAATGGCCGTATTCTTGCTAACTAAGCTTTCTGGATTCCGGCCTACGCCGGAATGACGGGTGGGGGATTTTGGTGCAGTACGTTTGCTTGACCCTTCTTCAAGGGCGTTGCTATCATGTGTAGGTTGAAATCGGTGACCTGAGGCTATGTTCGTCATAGGACTTACAGGCGGGATCGGGACCGGCAAGTCGACGGTCTCCGGGCTCCTTAGAGAACTGGGAGCCGAGGTCATCGAGGCGGACAAGGTTGCCCATGAGGCGTATGAACCTGATACGCCCGGATGGCAGAAGGTCGTCGAGACGTTCGGGGAAGGCGTCCTCGACGCAGACGGCAAGGTCGACCGGAATGCGCTCGGCGGCATCGTGTTCGGCGATGAGGAGGCCCGCAAGAGACTGAACGCAATCATCCACCCAATCGTCCGGCGACTCCTCGAGGAGCGCATCACCGGACTTGAACACGATGGAGCGCGGGTTGCAGTCGTCGAGGTCCCCCTGCTGATCGAGGCGATCAAGCAGCAGTCCCAGTGGACGAAGATGCTCGATGAGATATGGGTGGTCACTGCCCCAGCGGAGCAGGTTATCGCAAGGGTGCAGGCGAGGAGCGGTCTGGACGAGAGTGCCATCAGGGCACGAATCGAGTCCCAGGTCACGGAGCGGGAGCGAAACGAGTACGCTGACGCGATCATCGACAACAGCGGCAGTCCCGAAGGGCTGCGATGCGAGGTAACGAACCTTTGGCGCGAGCGAGCGCCTCACAACTAGGATGTGACACCACACGATGACGACCAAGACACAGACTCTCTACCGCAGCTATATCATCGAGGAGTACCACCTCACTGAGGAGCCGTACTACGTGCCCATCGGGGACGAGGTCGAGCTCTTCGAGGCGGCATACAGGTCGAAGATCCCCGTACTGTTCAAGGGCCCGACCGGCTGCGGGAAGACACGCTTCGTCGAGTACATGTCGTACCGGCTGGGACAGCCGATGACGCGGATTTCGCAGAACGACGGCGCTTCGCCGGACGCCTCGTCCAACGGAAACCTGCCTCTCGTGACCATCGCGTGTCATGAGGACCTCACGGCCAGCGATCTCGTGGGCCGCTACCTTCTGCAGGGCGAGGAGACGATCTGGATCGACGGCCCCCTGACCCGCGCGGTCAAGGCCGGCGGCATCTGCTACCTCGACGAGATCGTAGAGGCGCGCAAGGACACGACGGTGCTCATCCACCCGCTGACCGACCACCGACGCATCCTCCCCGTGGAGAAGAAGGGCGAGCTCCTGGAGGCGGCAGACGGGTTCCTGCTGGTGATGTCCTACAACCCCGGCTACCAGAGCGCGTTGAAGGACCTCAAGCACAGCACGCGCCAGAGATTCGTCGCCATCGAGTTCGACTATCCGCCGAAGGAGACCGAGGCTGAGATCGTCGCCCACGAATCGGGCGTCGACGAAGAGACGTCGATGGGCCTGGCGAAGCTCGGCGAGAAGGTGCGAAACCTCAAGGAGCACGGCCTGGCCGAGGGCGCGAGCACGCGCCTGCTGATCTATGCAGGGAAGATGATTGCGGGAGGCATCGAGCCGCGACGGGCATGCCAGGTGGCGGTGAACTGGGCAGTTACCGACGACCACTCCCTACAGGCCAGCGTGGACGAGGTGATCAATTCGATTTTCGAGTGATGCGACGTTCCCGGCGACGGTGGACCTCGTGGCATCCCTCAAGAGAGAGCGGCAATGGCGTCGCAAGAAACCGTTCGTGGTGAGCTTGTCGAACCATGAACGGCGCATCGACCCTTCGACAAGCTCAGGGTGAACGGATAGACTCTTCCGCGCCCTCTAAGGTAGACCGCTCTCCCCTTTCTATGCGAACACAAACAATGCCCGCAACACCGGTCGAGTCCGCGATCCGACATGCGCTGGCGGGGCATTGCAAACGCGAGATCGACGATCCCTCCATGGCCCGCGCGGGAGTCCTGGTCCTGTTGTACCCCAAGGACGGTACGACCCACGTCCTCTTCAATAAGCGCAGCGAGCACGTTGAGAAGCACAAGGGCGAGATCGCCTTCCCCGGCGGCGGATGGGAGTCGGGCGACACGACGATTCTGGACACCGCCCTCCGTGAGACGTGGGAAGAGATGTCCATCGACCCTGCGGACGTGACCGTGCTGGGCGAGTTGGACGACATCGTGACCATCTCGGACTTCGTCGTGACCCCCTACGTTGGGACGATTCCCGGCGGGTACGACTTCAAGCCGAACATCGAAGTGGCCGAGGTTGTCGAGGTGCCCTTGGAGGCCATCCTGAACGGACGGAATCTCCGGGACGACAGCCGTCTCGTGAACGGCGCGATCGAGCGGCGGGCGACGTATGCCCACAACGGACATCTCATCTGGGGGGCGACCGGAATGATACTGGAAGGGTTCGTCCGAATCCTGAAGACCATCGACGACGGAGAGGACTTGTGGAAGACCACGATGTAGTACGACAGCGAGTGCGCACGGCGCTCGAGCAATACCCGCCCCTGGCGATCGAGGAGTTCGACCGGTCGTGGCACAAGATGTCCGACCTCCTGAATTCCGTGCAGATCGCCACGTGGGCCGACACCGGACTCAGGCTGGCGGGACAGACCGTCCGCTCGTGGGAGTCCGCCGCGCAGTACTACAAGGCAAGCGCCAAGGTCGTGAGCCTGATGCCGTTCAGTCGCTTCGAGGAGTGGTCGGAGTGCGGAATTCGACTCTGCCAGGACTCCCCCACCCTTGCGGCCTGCTACTTCAACGCGAGCCACGGCACCCTGCAGAAGCTCCGCGCGCGCCACGTAGAAGAGTGGGCGATGATGGGCCGACGCCTGTACAAAGGCACGTGGAAGTCGGGTACCCTCGCCTGCAAGTTCTTCGATTCGAGTCCCAAGCTGGTCCAGTCGCTGGAAATCGAGGACCTCGACCGGTTCGTCGCGTTCCTGGAGTACGTCTCGCGGCGGTCGTACGACGTTGCGACAGACTGTATTGTCCTTGGAGAGCGAATCTTCCCGGCGCTGGGCGAGCACAACCAGGCGTTCATCGGGCTGTCGTACTCGGTAGCGGAGACGGGATGGCGGCAGGTCAAGAGCGTGTTCGACGCGACCGCACGCTCGCTGCCGAGGGTGCAGGCGAGTCAGCGCGGACGCTTCATCGCGCTGGCGGACGCGCTGCGTGAGAGTGGCGCCGGCAACCTGCCGGGCTCGATGCTAGAAGTGTCGCAGGCGCTGTGGGAGCTCGACAACGAGTACCACGAGTATGTCCTGGAAATGTCTGAAGACCTGATGGAGCACGCGCCGAGCGCCATCCCCGACTTCATCAAGAGCTGCCCGAAGGCTCTCGAACGGGTGACCATCCTCCAGCTCCGCCAGTGGTACCTCGAAGGCGTCCACGTGCTCCAGCGCAATCGCGACGCGGGGATGGCCTACTTCCGCCTGGAGTCTGCTCACTCGCAGAGCGAGCTTGACGCGCTCTCGGCCAACATCGAGTTCGAGCGGATCAAGGACCTCATGGAGATGTACTGCCAGGCCCTCGCGGGGGCCGAGGTGAAGGTGGCAGCGAGCGAGGAACTGGCGGAAAAGCGCATTGGATGGCTTGCGCCCGACTCTCCAACCACGGAGGGTTCTACGGTGTACGTGCCCGCCATCGCCGACAGGTACCAGACGAAGGAAGAGAACTTCGCGCTGTTCAAGGTCGTCTCGACGCACCAGGTGGCGCGTCTGGAGTTCGGCAGCTTCTGGTTCGAGTTCGATACACCGTCGACGGTGTTCAAGGACCTCAGGCCCGGACTTGAAAGGGAAGTGCTGGAGGTCACCGGGTCGAACGGAGACGGGACGGAGTGGGTGACCGATATCCAACGTCTCTTCAATCTCTTGGAGGACAGAAAACTCTCGCTCGACCTGTTCACGATCATCGAGGGCGGTCGGCTGGACATCCGGGTGCTGACCGAGTACCTCGGCATGAGGAAGAGCTACGCGCGGGTGCAGACCGACGCGCTCGCTTCGAGGCCGGAGATCACCCAGATGCCGGCCCGCGAGGCGATGGTCGAGTTCCTCGTGCGCGTGACGCTGCGGGAAGACGAGAGCCTTCCCACGCCGGTGGAGTACGTGGAGGAGGCGCGCAAGATCGCGTCGATCGCAAGGCGGGCGAACGCCTTCGGCACGACCGTCGAGGACACGGCGGAGGCGATGCTCCGCATCTACGCGGTGCTGATCCAGATTCCGAACAGGCCGCTCGACGAGGACGAATTCCAGGACCTCGACCTTGGCGACGATGCAGACGAGTCGTCGATGGAATCGGAGGCCGAGGACGACATCATCCAGTCGCTCATGGAGGGTCTCGGCGCGGAGTCGCAGGAGAAGTCTCCAGGCGAGCAGGAGTACGAGACGAGCCAGGACGTGGACTATCGCGGCGACTTCAAGCCGGAGATGGTGCAGCTCCTCGAACAGCTTCGCCTGCAGAAGGGCACCGAAGGCTCCGCCGACGGCGATTCGCAGGAGATCACACAGGAGATGCTCCAGGAGCTGATCCAGAACAGCGCGGAACTCGACCTCGACGCCATGGAGTTCGGCGAGGCCGAGGACATGACCGCGGACATGGCGCAGAACATGCTCAAAGAGGCCAGCATGACCGCGCCGTCGCACCCGGACCGAGGGCAGGGACAGTTCGTACACGTCGACGAGGACGGCGGCCCCATCGACCCGGACGAGCCGCAGACATTCGTCTACGACGAGTGGGACTTCCGCGCGGAGGACTACAAGCCACGCTGGTGCGTCGTTCGCCAGAAGCAGATGAGCGAGGGCGACCCCGCATACTACGGTCAGACCCTCGCTGGCTACTCGACGCTGGTGAACCAGATCAGGCGACAGTTCGAGCTTCTCGTGCCGGAGATGTTCCGCAAGCAGCGCAAGCTGGAGGACGGCGAGGAGATCGACATCGACGACGTGATCGAGGCGATGGTCGATATTCGGACGGGGTCAAGTCCGAGCGACAAGCTGTACTGGCGGCGAAACAAGGTGCAGCGCGACGTGGCGGTCGTGTTCCTGCTGGACACGAGCGCGTCGACGGCGGAGGCGGTCGACGAGTCGCGCAAGGGCGAGGACTGGGACGCGCCGGACGATCCGGTCGAGTACATGACATGGCTGCGGACGCGACGCGGCGAGGGAATGCGTCGGTCGTACAAGCGCATCATCGACCTTGAGAAGGAGGCGTGCGTCCTGCTCATCAACGCGCTGGAGGCCGTCGGCGACCGGTACGGCATCTACGCCTTCTCCGGCTACGGGCGGGAGAACGTCGAGTTCTACACCATCAAGGACATCGAGGAGAATTTTTCGGACAGCATCAAGCGGCGTATCGACCGGGTGTCGCCGCTACACGCCACGCGCATGGGGCCGGCCATCCGCCACGCCACGACCAAGCTGGACGCGCTGGACGCCAAGACCAAGCTCCTCTTCCTCATCAGCGACGGCAGGCCGCAGGACAGGGGCTACAGCCGCGAGGGGGTAGAGAAAGAGTACGCCGTCCACGACACCAAGATGGCCCTCGACGAGGCGAAGGCCAAGGACATCACGGCATTCGCCCTCACCGTCGATAAGAACGGCCACGATTACCTGGCGACGATGTGCCAGGACATGGGCTACGAGATCCTCGACGACATTCTGCAGCTACCGAGGCGGCTGCTGTTCCTGTATCGTCGGCTGACGATGTGAGGGGGAGTTAAGGCTTACCCTAATTGACTTCGCCGATGAGCGCTCCCTCGCCTACACGGCCACGCTTACCTGATAGACGACTTCGGCATCCTTTGGCACGTCCCGGCCCTCGTCCCTGAGCACTTCGAGATATAACTCTATGGCTTCGCTTACGTTCCGGAGGGATTCTTCCACCGACTCGCCCTGAGAGTAGCAGCCGGGCAATGCCGGAACTTCAACCCAGAAACCGCCTTCTTCGGCTGTATGAACTACGACTGAATACTGCAATGTTTGACGCCCTGATCGTTTTGGACCGCTCGTTGAAAAGTAGGAAGTCGATGATACCATGAGGCCCATCGCAGCTTGAAAGGGATTGAGCTATGAGAGTTCACTCGACGATTTCCGGCGGACTTGCCACTCTGGACATGCTGGACGGCCTAGCACAGGAGTTGGCGTTTCCGGTTGAGGAGTATGAGGCGCGGTTGGCGGCAGTCCGGGATGGTATGCGCGAGCGGGATGTTGAAGCGCTGGTCGTGCAGCATCCGCCGAATGTTCTGTATTTGACGGGGTACCAGACCTTCTCTCCGAACTTTGGTGAGTGCATGGTCGTGCCGCTGGAGGGCGATCCGACGCTGATCGTGCCGTCGCCGGAGTTGGGGGGAGCGCTGGTACATACGTGGCTCGACGACAGGCGCGGCTACGTTCCCGACAGGAGTAATGCGCAGTACATCGCCGACACGCTCAGGGAAAGAAGACTCGACGGCGCGAAGGTGGGCGTGGAGAAGCGCAGTCACGGCCTTCCGGCGGGGACGTACGACGGTCTTGTTGGTGCCCTTCCGAAGGCACAGTTCGTCGACGGGTCGGGTATCGTCGAGGCCGTCAAGACGGTGAAGTCGCCAAGGGAGATCGAGCACATCCGCGCTGCGGCCAAGACGACGAAAGCGGGGATGGCGGCCGCTATCGACGCGGCCCGCGAGGGCGCAACCGACAACGACATGGCAGCCGCGGCGTCGGAGGCCATCGTGGCGGCGGGGAGCGAGTATATGTGCCTCTCGCCGGTCGTCACGTCGGGCAGTCGGTCGGGCATTCTCCACTCGACGCATAAGCGCAACCGCCTCGAAAAAGGCGATGTTGTCCTGCTCGAAATGGGAGGCTGCATCCACCGGTACAGCGCCCCGACGATGCGGACGGTCTTCACCGGCGAGCCGCCCGCCGAGGCGCGGCGCATGGCTGAGGCGTGTCTGACCGCGCTGGGCAATGTCCTAGGCACGATTCGCGCAGGCATCACCGCACACGAGGTCGCGCAGGCGGGCTGGGAGGGCATGACCTTGGCGGGCGATGGCTTCGTCTTTCACGGCAACTTCGGATACGCGATTGGCGCGGGATTCCCGCCGACGTGGGCCGACGATACGGGGGCAATCATGTCCGGCATCGACACCGTGCTCCGGCCCGGCATGGTCTTCCATCACCCCATCGCGCTCCGGCGGATGGGACGCTACGGTACGGCGTTCAGCGAGACGACAGTCGTCACCGAAGACGGCTGCGAGGTCTTGACGAGTTCGCCACGAGAGATCGTCATTCGGTAGGGGCGATTCGCGAATCGCCCCTACCTATACCAATTGGGTGTGATGAGGCCGTGTTCTCGACTGACCGGGCTTTCTGGATTCCGGCCTTCGCCGGAATGACGGATGGCTTGGTTGTGTTACGGCCAATTCACGGTGTACTCAAAACGAATTGGCGTGGCAAGGCCGTAATCTCACTTGCCAGCCTTGCGGACCCTCACCCTAGCCCTCTCCCACGACGGGAGAGGGGATCGAATGACGGCGGGGTTCCGGTGTGCATCAGTAATTTATGGCGTAGTCAAAGCGAATTGGTATTATTTTCAGGGTAATCTCCCCGTCAGTATTGGAACGGCGTTGGGATGCTGCCGCCGTGCCAGGGGAAGGCATAGCTGGGGTCGTTGACGAACCGGCGCATCCCTGCCTCAATCCGGATGGACGTCGAGCGAGGAAGCCGGACCTCAAAATACTTGGAGTCCAGAGGCTGGACCTTATCGCCAACCCTGATCTCGGTAAACCGGTGTTCCCCGAAGGCCCCCGCCTGAACGATGACGTTCCGTGTCTCGGTCCGGCTGAGATTCACAAGTTGAATACCGACGCCGTCGGCCGACAGCGAGTCCACCAGTGCGCCAACATCCTGGGGCAGGCCGGGCCGCGCGAGGTCCTTGTCGAAATACCGCACGGTGGCCCGAAGCAGCCCGCCGTGGTAGACCGAATGCGGGCTTCCCAGCATCGTCTGCGTCAACACCTTCGTGTAGACCGGATTCGGAGGCTCCTCGTTGTCGGCGATAAGCTGAAACGCGTCCCTGTCGTCGGCCTTCAGCCGCTCATACGCGTCCACCGCCTGCTGGTACTGGGCTATCAACGCCTTTTCGGGCCAGTTAGGGTTCTTCCCGTCGTAGTACTGGAACCGGCTGTACTCGGTCTCCCAGTCCGCTCTGCGGTCGCCGTGGAAGGTCACCTCGTTCCAGTCGCGCTCCTTGTCTCCCTCCCGCAGCCGGACGATGAGGTCGTAGTCCTCCTTCGACATCGACATGTGGTACACGTGGACAGGCTCGTAGACTCGCATCGAGTCCGGGCCGAGCAGGACACCGTCTCCCGAGCTATCCCTGGCCCATCCGTCGGGCCCGACCCTCCTCGGCACGAGGAGGTGGCCGTCTTCGCGGGTGAAGGAGTTGTCGAGGAGCATCTTGAGCTGAGAGCGCATGAGGTCCGCGTATCCGAGGTCGCCGCTCAAGAGCACGGCGCACTCGGTCGCCACCATGACCGAATGAAATAGTCGAGTACAGCCGTATCCGCTGTTCCAGCCGTACAGGCCACCCCACCAGACGCCGTCCCTGTGTTCGCCGATCTTCCCGGTCGGCCCGACGTTGTCGGGGATGACTCCGCCGTTTTGACGAATGCGCTCCATCCAGACATCCACGTACTCCAAGACCCACTTCTTGTACTTCTCCTCGCCGGTGTACAGGTAGGCGTTCGTCACGAGTCCGGTGGCCGACAGGTTCGCAACGAGGTCGCCGTTCAGCACGATGTGGTTGAACAGCCCGATGATCTCGTCAGCCTTCTCCGGGTCGTCCCACCAACCGAACTCCAGGTCCTTGACGATTGGGTACAGGGAGGAACGGGAACCCATTGGGCGAGGTTTCCACGCGGGGTTGTCGAGTGACGTGCCGCCGTGCAGATAGTCCTTGACCGAGTGGAGCGGGGCACTATGCCACGGCCCCAGGCTGCTGTTCATCGGCGAACGGATGATTTTGTGGACGGGGTCCCAGTTCGGAGCCTCGGGGTCCTCGCCGATGTACATCGCGGCGAAGCGCTTGGCCCGCCTGACGTTCTCCGAGATCGTGGGGTCAGCCACGCCGAAATCGTAGAACGCCATGTTGCCTTCGCCCATGTGGTGCCACTCCGCATCTCCCGGATGGGCAAGGCTAAAATACTCGTTGTGGATGCTGTACTTCAACTCCTTCGCAGTATCGCCATGATAGTAATCAAGGTTGTTGATGCGGTTCCCGTCGCGGTCGTCGAAGAGACGAGTGGTGGCGTTCCAGTGCTTCAGGGCCAGATCGACTAGGTTCTCGTTTCCTCCGAGCGCATACAGAAGACACCAGTTATAGGACCGCTCGTAATAGTCATCCATGTCGTCCGACCAGTACCACGCTCCGCTTCGCTCGGCGTACTTCCGGCTCATCATGGGGGCGGCGTCCTCCATGAGAGCGATGAGCCTGCGTTGAAGGATCGCCCACGACGGCGGGGCCGTTATGTCCGTGGCCTGCACACCAACCATCTCCGGCATCGACACAGTTTTTCGATTCGCCATTATTGGGCCTCCTTGTGGTTACCTCGTTGAAAATTCGTAGTCTTGGAAAGGCCTCCGTTCGCCCTTCGACAGGCTCAGGGTGAACGGGGGCTATGGTTCCAGGAGATACCTACCTAAGAATTCGATTGATCAATTGGCACTCTCTTGCATCCCGCGCTCGCGCCCGATTATATGAGGTCACGTATCGGGGGAACAAGACGCAACGGCGTGTGTCCGCAAGTTGAAGTGATACCGGCAATTCACTATCATGGGGCCTCAGACCCATGAGCACCCGACTTTCCCCTGACCATGTTGCGGCCATCGAGCGTGATCGCCGCGTCGTCGTGAACTTCGACGTCTTCCCCTCGATGATGCAACTGCCCAGCATCAACATCGAGCACATGAAGGCCGTCCTCTTCGAGTTCATCGACGACCCACGGACGCGCATCGACAGCGTGTGGTGGAATTTCACCGAGGGCAACGAGGCCTACTGGCCCAGCAAGATTCTCCCCTTCATCGAGGCTCCTCCCTACGGCGAGTGGGAAGAGACGGGCTTCGATCCCGTCCAAACGCTCTTGGATGAGACGCGCCGCCGGGGACTGGAGACGTTCTTCACCTACCGCATCAACGGCTCGGACAACGACGTGTCGGGGCGCGTTCCACGGCTGCCCATGAAAGAGGAGCACCCCGACTGGCTCATCCACACGTGGAACAAGACCATTGGAGACGCCACCGGCCAGCGTCTGAACGGCTACTGGAATTTTTCCGTAAAGGGAGTCCGCGACTACAAACTGAGCATCCTCGAAGAGATCGCCGGGCAGTACGACTACGACGGCATGGAGATAGACTTCGCGCGGGTGTCTCCCGTCCTTCCGCCCGGCCAACAGTGGGAGAACCGAGACGCGCTGACCGACTTCATGCGGTCGGTCAGATCGATGCTGCTCAGGGAGGGAGAGAGGCGTGGACGACCCTACCTCCTGGCCGCCCGCGTGCCGGAGAATCTCGCAGGCTGCCACATGGACGGACTGGACGTGGAGACGTGGGCGCGAGAGGAACTGGTGGATATCTTCACGCTGGGGTGCCGGTCGTTCGACGTGGACATCGCGGCGTTCAGGCGGACCACAGAGGGCACCCGGATCAAGCTCTACCCTGTGCTTGACGACCACCACTCGACGGACGGTTACCGGTTCCCGCCAATCGAGGTCTTCCGGGGAGTCATGGCCAACTGGCTCCACCAAGGGGCAGACGGCCTGCAGACCTTCAACTTCGCCTACGCGAGGTCGGATACCCTCGAAAAGTACGGAATGCGGGACACGTGGACAGGATGGCCGACGCACCGCCAGTTTTACCGCGAGCTTGCCGACATCGACGCCATGAATCAACGGAGCAAGGTCTTCGTCGCGCAGAGGCGCGGTGGCGGTCACGGACCATTCGTCGTCCCCAACCCGGAGGACTGGTCGACGCCGAGATGGATGTACTTCAACACGAACATGTTCGCTCCCCTGCCCGCCGAGCTCGACCCGGACGGGCGGGCTGACACCTTCCTGCAGATCTACGTCGGCGAGCAGACGCCACCCGATGCGGAGGTCACGGTCCGACTGCTCCTCTCGGACGATTCCGCCGCCAACCTTCCTGATGGCGAACGCTTGCAGCGCGTCCTCGTGGCAACCATCGGACACGAGGACGGCAGGCTCGAAAACAGCCCTCCAGCCCTCGGAATCGAGGACCATGTGGAATTGCGCCTGAACAACGCCCTCCTCGAGACCTCGACGGTAGACGATGGGTGGCTGGTGTTCGAGGCGCTCCCTGCACAGCTTGCCGTGGGCGAGAACCTCCTGGCCGTACGGCTAACGCACGGTGACACGGAGGCGCGCGGCGAAGTCCTGGTCGAGAAACTGGAAGTCCACGTCAACAGGAGCATGAGCACGTAGAACTCCCGCCGGTTGACGCACTTTGGGGCGCGTGATAGCTTGCGACTGCGTATCAGTACATTTCGGTCCACTACTCAGCCCTTAGGAGGTCAAATGCCATGCAGTTGGTCACAAAGATCGTAGCGGCATATCTCGTCATCGTCGGGCTGGCGGTGTTTCTTAACCTCATCGCCACTCCGCTGTACCACGACGGATCGCCTGACTATCCCACGTGGAAGATACTGAACTGGTTCATGGCCGTCGCGGTGCTCATCATCCTGGTCGTGGGATTCATGCAGAAGCGCATGCTGGACAGCGCGGGCGAAGAGGGCGCAAGCACGCTCGACCACGTCCGGGGTAGCTTCGTGTTCTACGGTGGCATCGTCCTCGCCATGCTGTTCTACTGGGAGTGGTTCTGGACGCTGAACCCCGACAGCGAGACAAGTGATGCGGCGGTTACCTCGCACCTCGTCTACTTCCCGCTCGTGGACTCGCTGCTCACCGTCCTGGCATTCATCGTTGGGAAACGCATGTGGAATGCGGGAGGCGACGGCTCACAGAGTTAGGTGAGGTGCAAAGAGAGGGACCCCGCTCTGAGCAGCGTTACGCCCCACATCGGGGGCCGTGCATCGTGTCAGTAACTGCTCCAAGCCCCTCTTTCTCCCCACTCTGCGATCTCTGCGTCCTCTGTGGTGAATCACCCTCGTCCTGAGCAGCTACATGAAAGCTTGTCGAAGGATCGCCCGTTCATACTTCGACAGGCTCAGCACGAACGGACGTTGGAAAGATATCCTGCTCTGCATTGAAGCGATTCCCCCAATTCACTATCATGGGGACTGAGACCCATGAGCAACTCTGAACTCATCAACGATCTCGTCGCGGTCGTCGGCGAGGCGAACGTAGTGCACAAGGCCGAGGACCTGATCGTCTTCGAGTACGACGGCTCGGTCGACCGTGCGCTGCCGACGGTCGTCGTCCTGCCTCGGACGACGGAAGAGGTTTCCGGGGTCGTGAAAACGGCGGAAGCGCACGGTGTTCCCGTGGTGGCACGGGGAGCGGGAACCGGCCTGAGCGGCGGGGCGATTGCGGAGCATGGCGGCATCGTCGTGGCGCTCACGCGCATGACGAGCATCCTGGAGATCGACGAGGTCAACCGGCTGGCCGTCGTGGAGCCGGGTGTGGTCAACATCGACCTCACGGCCGCGGCCAGCAAGTACGGCCTGTACTACGCGCCCGACCCTTCGAGCCAGAAGGTGTGCACCATCGGCGGCAACGTCGCGGAGAATTCCGGAGGGCCGCACTGCCTCGCATACGGCGTGACGACCAATCACGTTCTCGGCATGGAAGTCGTGCTCGCCGACGGCTCGGTGCACTGGTACGGCGGGAAGACGCGCGAGACCCCGGGCTACGACCTGCGCGGCATCATGACCGGTTCGGAGGGCACGCTCGGCATCGTGACGAAGGTGGTCGTCCGTCTGTTGAAAGCGCCCGAGGCGGTGAAGACGCTGCTTGCGGTGTTCAAGACGGTGGAGGACGCAAGCTCCGCCGTGTCGGGCATCATAGGAGCAGGGATCGTCCCGGCCGCAATCGAGATGATGGACGCGATGTGCATTCGTGCCGCCGAGGCGTCCATGAACGCCGGGTACCCGGAGGAGGCGGGAGCCGTGTTGCTCGTCGAGGTGGACGGCCTCCGCGAAGAGGTCGAGGAAGAGGCGGAGGAGATCGCGAACGTCTGCCGGACGTACGAGCCGATGGAGATCCTGACGGCGACGAGCAGCGAAGAGCGGGAGAAGCTGTGGGCCGCTCGAAAAGGGGTCATCGGGGCGCTTGGCTGGCTCGCGCCGAACTACTACCTCGTTGACGGCACGGTCCCGCGCACGAAGCTGATGGAGGTGCTTGGCGAGGTGGAGAAGGTGGCCGAAGAGTCGGGTCTGCCGATTGCCAATCTGCTCCATGCAGGGGACGGAAACCTCCATCCCCTCATTCTCTTCGATGAGCGCAAGCCGGGAGACACCGACAGAGCGCTGGAGGCGGGCGGCAAGATACTGGAGGTCTGTCTCGACGCGGGCGGCGTCCTGTCCGGTGAACACGGAATCGGCATGGAGAAGCAGGAATACATGCCGCTCATGTTCTCGCAGGAGGACATGGACGCCATGGCCGGTCTCAAACCCGCCTTCGGGTCGGAGGAAATGTTCAACCCCGGCAAGATATTCCCCACGGGCGCGTCCCACGGAACGCGCCATCCCGCGTCCGGCTTCGCCAAGACGGCGGCCAACGCCTACGTATGAGCAGCGACCCCGTGTCCGCGAGTTCCACCCGGCTTGAAGTTGTCGTTTCCTCGCTCCGGTCTTTGTCAATCGACTCCGTGACCGGAGATTCAACCAGCGACTATTCGGTTGAGGGAACGACGCCGAGTGTAGTTGCGCGCCCCGTCTCGCCGCAGGGGATTTCGGAGGTGATGACGGTCGCGAGCGAGCACGGCCTGTCAGTCTCGCCATTGGGTGGGAGAACGCGAACAGGCCTCGGGAACGTGTCAGAATCCCTCGACATCGCAATCGACATGACCGGGGTCGACCAGGTGATGGCCCATAACGCCGCCGACCTGACGGCGACCGTCGAAGCGGGCATCACCGTCTCACGGCTGCAGGAAATCCTAGCAGAACACGGGCAGTTCCTGGCAATCGATCCTCCCCTGCCCGATCGCGCCACCATCGGCGGGACGCTGGCAGTAGGATGGAGCGGCCCGATGACGTGGCAGAACTGGAGTCCCCGCGATATCGTCATCGGCATGAGGACCGTGATGGCGGACGGCACGATCACCAAGACCGGCGGGCAGGTCGTCAAGAACGTCAGCGGCTACGACATGGCGCGAATGCACATAGGGGCGCTGGGCACGCTCGGCATCATCGCGGAGGTGTCGTTCAAGCTGACCCCGCTCCCGGCACGACAGGCGACCGTGATGGCGACATTCGACTCGGACGAGAGCTGTCTCGACGCCGCACTCGCGGTGTATGGGAGCAGTCTCGTCCCTCTTGCCATATCGACGCTGCACGGACAGCAGCCAATTGCAGGAGGGGGCGTAGGTGAAGGACGACTTTCCCTCATGGTCCGAGTCGGAGGACGGGCAAGGAGCGTTCGGCGTCAGACCGACGACGTTGCTTCTATCTGCAAACGATTTGGCGCAGTCCATTCAGCGGTGATCGACGGCGATGACGCGGTGTTAATGTGGAGACGGATCGGTGACATCGGGTGGACCGAAGAGACTGCGCCCGTCGCCGGAATCAGGGCTACCGTCCTTCCTTCGGACATCCCGCGTATCATTCAGTCCATGCAGGACTCGCCGTCCCTCACGTGGAGGGCTACAACCCAGACAGCGCAGGGCGTCGTTGATATCCACTGGCTCAACGTCGAGGGTGAGTACTCCACTGAGCACGTGAGCTCCACGATATCCAGCACCATACAGGCCGTTCGCAGCATCGGCGGGACGGCGGTCATAACCCACGCCCCTACTCCCATCAAGGAACCTCTCGACGTGTGGGGCGAAACGACCTCCATCATCGACACGATGCGGAATCTCAAGCGACAGTACGACCCCGACCGGATGCTCAATCCCGGGCGATTCATGGGCGGCATCTAATGGCATATACAGAGCCGAAGGTCGCGCATCCAGGTTTCTCCTCGCCGGACGGGCCGCGTGAGGCGGACATGTACAAGTGCGTCCACTGCGGTTTCTGTCTGCAGGCCTGTCCGACTTATCTCGAAACGGGGCTGGAAACCGAGTCGCCGAGGGGCCGCATCGCCCTCATGAAGGCAGTGAACGAGGGGCGCATTGGCATCACTCCCGACGTGTACCGCCACTGGGACCTGTGCATCCAGTGTCGAGCGTGCGAGGTGGCGTGTCCGTCGGGCGTTCCCTACGGCAACCTCATCGAAGCGACGATGAGCGAGGTCGAGCGGCGACGGAAGAAAGGGTTTCTCGCCCGCGTGGTGGGGAACTTCGTCCTGAACTCGATCATACCCAAGCAGGGCCGTCTCGAAGTGGTGGCAAGCCTGTTGCGAGTGTACCAATCGATCGGCCTCCAATCGGCGGTGCGAAAGACAAAGATACTCGCGACGCTGGCCCCCGCACTTGCGGAGTTGGAGATGTCCTCGCCGACGGTGTCCAAGCAGCGTTTCCGGGCGCGGGGGCAGGTCGTTCCGGCAATAGGGGAACTGCGGGCAAGAGTGGCCATACTGTCGGGATGCGTGATGCCCCTGATGCACGGGCCGGAGATGGACGCCGCGGTGCGTGTCCTCACCCGCAACGGCTGCGAGGTGGAGGTCACCCAGGGCCAGGGATGCTGCGGCGCGATTCACAGTCACGTCGGCGACCTCGACCGGGCGAGAGAGCTTGCCCGGAAGAACATCGACGCCTTTGGAGTGCGAGGCGTCCACGCTGTCATCGTCGCCTCCGCCGGCTGCGGAGCGAGGATGAAGGAGTACGGCCATCTGCTCGAAAACGACCCCGACTACGCCGAGCGTGCCACGAGATTCAGCGCGATAGTCAAGGACATCCACGAGTTCCTCGTCGATCTTCCCTTCGCGCCTCCGATGGGAAGGGTAGAAAAGCGCGTGACCTACCAGGACTCGTGCCACCTCGCCAACGCGCAGAGAGTCACCGACGCGCCGAGGACGATCCTGACCTCGATACCCGGCGTGGAACTCGTAGAGATGGAGCGTTCCGACGTGTGCTGCGGCGCGGGCGGGACATACACCATCACGGAGAGGGAGTTTTCCCTTCGCGTCCTCGACTCGAAGATGAAGAACGTCGGCAAGACAAACGCCGACGTGCTGGCAACGGCGAATCCGGGCTGCGTACTCCAACTGCAATTCGGCGTTCAGCGGTACGGCCCACCGGTCGAGGTCGCGTACGTCACCGACCTGCTCGATGAGGCATACCGCCGGGAGGACAGTTGAACTGTGGAACTGGGACTATCAGGCAAGGTCGCGCTGATTACAGGCGGCAGCGACGGCATAGGCAAGGCGACCGCCATAGCCATGGGAAATGAGGGTGTCAAGGTCGCCATCTGCGCCCGAAACCCGGAGCGTCTGGAACGCGCGGCGGACGACATTCGCGGCCTGACGGGTGGCGAGGTCCTGGCCGTACCCGCAGACGTGCGGAACCAAGGTCAACTCGAACGGTTCTTCGATGAGACCCTGCGCCGGTTCGGTCGGCTCGACATCCTTGTGAACAACGCGGGCGGGTCGGCGGCAGGGCCGCTGCTGGAAATGGACGACGCCATCTGGCAGGGCGATCTCGATACCAAGCTGTTCGGAGCGCTGAGGTGCTCGCGTCTGGCGATACCTCACATGATCGAAGCGGGCGGTGGGCGTATCATCAACGTGACGAGCATCTGGGGGAAGCACCCGGAAGCGGCGACCGTACCGACGACGGTGTCCCGCGCGGCGGGCATCGCGCTGACCAAGACGATGTCGAAGGAGTTTGCCCCTCACGGCATACTGGTCAACACGGTCTGCATCGGACTCGCGAAAAGCGGACAATTCCGGCGCGAGTGGGAGGAGTTGCAGGCGCAGGGAACAGACCTGACAGAGGAAGAGTTCTACGCGCAGCAGGGGGTAGGCATTCCATTAGGGCGGATCGGCACTGCCGAGGAGGTTGCAGACCTCATCACGTTCCTCGCCTCTGAGCGGGCGAGCTTCATCACAGGGACGGCGATCAACTTTGATGGGGGCGAGTCCGCCGTCGTCTGAAGGACTGTAATAGCTTGATCGCATCCTTGAGCCAAGGTCGTATTTCGTCGGTAGCGAGAATCTCGTCCGCCGTCATCCATAAGATTTCTGCGACTTCGTCGGGATCTGTGATCTGAGGTTCCCCCTGGCAGTATTCTCCCATGAATAACACGTCCACCACCGGAGTGCCGTCGTTCATGGAGAAGGATACGCTCCGTACGTATTCCAACTCAGACGAAACGGTGATACCCGTCTCTTCGAGGACTTCACGGCAAACAGTGGTCTCAAGGATGTCGGAGGGACCGTCCTCGATCTCGACCTTGCCTCCGGGGAACGCAAGGACGCCGGGAGCGTGCCGGACTCCCTCGCCCCTTACGATCATGAGGATTCGGTCGTCACGTATGACGGCGCATTGGGTGTTCACGACAAACATCTCGCGATGGTCATTCATCGGTGGTCCCTCCTCGCGGTCCCAAACCTGTTGGATAAATCCCCAGGCCACCCGTTCACCCTGAACAGCGTTACGCCCCGCGCGCGGGGCCTGTTTGACTTCTCATTAGACTGAAGAGCGAAAGTGGTCTTCACGGTACTTTGAAAAGTAGTACAAAATGGATCTTTCTGCGATATCCTTCATTACCGTGAACATCTCATCAACAGCCTACTCGATCGAGAGCCTGGATGATTGCAGTCTCCTGTTGATTCGAGATTGCATTGATAACGGTGTTTGCCCGTAGTTGGCGTAGTTGGGCCTAACGTGCCATCTCGTTTTAGTCCTTCTCTACCAAGAACAGCTGCTCCGTGACGTGAATTGGCCGGTTGTTGAAGTTGCGACTGCCCCGAAAGGCGTTGTAGGGCGTCTCCAGGACCTCGACGGCGCCGATCTCCTCTAGAAGAGCGCGCATCTCGCGAGTCGTAATGAACCCCTCATTGTTGAATGACACGAGAATGAAACGCGCGTCGATGTTGTGTAGCAAATCCCGCATTAGCGGGAGCGACTTCGTCCGCACGTTGTATCCGGAACGCCGCCACTCGGCGGGGATCCCGGAAACGCGGCTGATCCTCTCCGGCCTCTTGTACCGCACGAGAAGATTGAGCATGAAGTAGTTCGAACCATACGGGTGCTGGTTATACGGCGGGTCGATGTATGCAAGATCAAGGTCCCCCACCCGCCTCGCCGCGCCGTTGGCGTCCTGCTGCAGCACCTCGTAGTCGCACTCGAACCGGCTCAAAACGGGAGGCTCCAGGACGATCTTGCCCATGATGCGAACGAGGGCGTCAGAACCGGTGCCGCCGAACTGTCCGATCTTTGTCTCGCGGTTCTTGTAGAAGCCCTTGAAGACCCCGGCGGTATTTGAATGAATCGACGCCCTGCTCAGCAGCGGGCCGAGTAGGAGTCCCTGCATATCCTCCGGCACATCGTCTATCATCCGGCGATAGCCATCAAGCCGCCGGGCGTTGTCCCGCGTGTAGAAGACACGGTCCTCCCTGGTGATGTACTTCTCGTCTCTTGGCGCGTACAGCTCTTCGATGAATCCTGTCGGAAGCTGCTCGATCTCGACGCGACGATTCAGTTCGTCCGCGATCTCGGTAAGCGCCTGCAGGTCGACCGTGCTCCGGTTCCTCAGGAAACACCGTCCGACGACGGCCGCGTAGTCCTCAATGTCGTTGCTGATAAGTGAGGAGGCGTGGGCCTTGAGGTACCGCGAGACAATCCCCGATCCGCTGAAAACGTCGAAGACCTGTAGGCGATCCTTCCCCAAGCGACGCTTGACGTCCTGGACGACCTGACCGATGCGTCCAAGAAGCGACCGCTTGTTCCCGATGTATGTGACGATCTGACGGGAGAGATAATCGGGGTTCTCGCCTTCCGATGACTTCGGCTCAGTCTGCTGTTGAGTTCGCACGATATCGACACTGCTCATCAAGAGATTTCACAACGTACTGAGACCATACTTGACCGCGAATGCACCGACAAGGCACTCAGTAAAGTCAGGGCAGGATCGACCTCATTTTGGGTAACTATTCAGACTTAGTGAGAGCGTTCAACGCACACAGCCACCGTCATACCCGCGAAAGAGGGTATCCATAGGGGTGGGGGATGTTCACTCCATTAACTCTGAACACTCACCATTTGGGGGTTATCAATTGACAAGTGACGCACGACACAGTAGGTTTTTGGAGTGATCCTTTCTTTCAAGCATCGCGGCCTCAGGTCGCTGTACCGGGGCCGAGGCTCGAGACGAGTTGCCCCAGAGCACGTGAATAAACTCATGCGCATTCTTGCAGTACTTGATCAAAGTCGGACACCGAGAGACATGGACTTGCCGGGATTCCGGTTACACCCGCTGACCGGAGATCGGAAGGGCCACTACGCAGTATCCGTGTCGGGAAACTGGCGAGTTACGTTTAGATTTGATGAAGGCCATGTAGTCGATGTCGACTACGCAGACTATCACTAGGGAGTCACGACCATGCCAATGCAGAATCCTCCCCATCCGGGCGAGATCGTGAAGTGGGACTGTCTAGAGCCGCTGGGGCTGACTGTTACGCGGGCTGCGGAAGGACTCGGCGTAACTCGACAGACTCTATCCGACTTGGTGAACGGAAGGGCCGGCATCTCCGTCGAGATGGCTATACGACTATCCCAAGCATTTGGTTCTTCACCGGAGACGTGGCTCGGAATGCAGACCGCTTACGACCTCTGGCATGCACGTGATAGGGCCAAGCAAATCAAGGTTGAGAGATTCGCTCCAACCACCTCGGCGTAAACAACAATGAGCAGTCGCCTCGCTGTTGTTCACAGGGTCGCCCTAGGGCACCCCGCCCTGAAGGATCTTCACGAGCTTGCTGCCGTCGATGTTGCCTCCCGACACAACGCACGCCACCTTGCCCGTCCCGGCCTTGCCGGCAAGCGCTCCTGCCACTGACGCCGCTCCCGCTCCCTCCGCGATGACGTGGTTGCCCTCGGCGATCAGCCGGACCGCATCGGCGATGTCCTCCGGGGTGGAGACGAGGGAACCGTCCAGCACGCTTGAAGCGAGGTTGAACATCTCATCGAAAACTCGCGGCGCGCCGATGCCGTCCACGAACGTCGGCTCATAGTCGATGACCGTGGGACTCCCCATAGCCAATGAGGCTGCAAACGGGGCGCCCGTCGATACCTCGGCGGCATACAGCTTGACTTCCGGCTTCAGCGCGCGGATAACCGAGGCGATGCCGCACGAGAGCCCTCCACCCGCGTAGGCTATGACCACGGCCTCCACGTCCGGCAGGTCTTCGAGTATCTCGAGGCCGATTGTCGCGTTCCCCGTCATGACCTCGGGGTCGCTGAACGGATGCACCATCGTGCCCGACATCTCCGGATGACTCCGCGTCTCGAACGTCTCCACGAACTCCGAGAAGGGCACCTTGTGGTAGCGCGCGCCAAGTCTGCGAATGGCGTTCAGCTTGGCCTCCGGCGCGACGTCCGGAACTATCACGCCGCACGGCACATCCATCCGTCTCGCGTTCCATGCAACGCCCTGCGCCATGTTCCCGGCGCTGCACGTCCACACGCCGTCCTTGAGTTCGTCAGGCGCCATCTGAGCCATCTTGTTGACAGCGCCCCGGAGCTTGAACGACCCTATCGGCTGGAGGTTCTCCAGCTTCAGATAGATCTCCGCGGGGGCTTCATGGGCGTTGAGCCTCACGAGCGGAGTCCGCACGACCGCGCCTTTGATGCGCTCGGCAGCCGCGCGCACATTCTCTACAGGAATAGGATCGTAGCTAAGCGTGGACGGCGACATGGCTCCCACTGGTCTCCAGGATCGAATTGGCGCGTACCATAGCCCCGTGGCGCTTCGCGGTCAAGAGAGTCATACTCCTCATTCGCGTCGTGCCGGCGGCCCCAAGCGTTCAAGCTACTCTTGCCGCCAATGTTCAAAGTAGTATTCGTTCACCCTGAGCAGCGATACGCCCCGCGCGCCCTTCGACAAAGCTCAGGCCGAACGGGGCCGCGCCGGGGTGTCGGTAACTGCTGGAAAGGCACCTACAATCTCTCCCCCGCCGGGAGAGATATACAGCGAGGGAGTTCCGACCGTTACTTGAAAGCCCGTCGAAGGGTCGATACGTCGTTCATGGTTCGACAGGCTCACCATGAACGGCTATTCCGGACTCATTAGTTTCACATTCAGAAGAGGACTTCGATCTCCTTAACGGTTTCGCCTTCAACAAGCTGCAGTCGGGCATTCCGAGCCCGCTGATCGAGAAACCAGTCATACAGCCGAAGGGCGTTGCGCACGACCTCCGCATTGGTTGCCGCCTCCGACCTCTCCCTGATTCGCATCAATCGCTCATGCGCCTCCGGAGAAAAGTCGATCTGCAGCCGATGACGCTTGGCCGCCTCCTCCATGGTAGTTCCGTTGCCGCGCAGTTCAGTCGTCATGTGACGATACCCCCTTTCTATAGATTCTTCGCAGGACGCCCGTCAGCGAACTTCCCCGTCGTCCGGCACGCCCATGCTATTCAAGATATCTCGTCGCCAACGCTGTGATTCTTGTCCTCACAGTCTTCATGCGTCGGATCGACGTTCATTACTCCTACCCGCTCTGAGGGGATCGGTCCGGTCCCAGCGCCGATAACCCGGACCCGAAGCGGCTCCAAGTCCGGCACGAATTCGCATTCGACCGCCTCAGCCAGGATTCGGTCAATTGTCGTTTCTATGTTTGAGTGCATGAACATTCGTCTCCTTTGGGTATGGGAATCTTTCGACGGTCGTCGCCTTCACGGCCAGTGGCGCCGTATCCCCCCGAAAATGACTGATTGATGATGTGCCTAATGGTCATTACATACCTCCTGAGGAAAGATTATGGGGCAATTATGGATTTCACCCTTCGCAGAGTCAAGGAAGTCGACCGATTTGACCCCCATCGCGGGCGAACATAGAATTGGCCCAGAGGTGACGCCATGCAAGCAGCCGTCTATGTGGGCAACAGCTAACTGGAGGTACGCGAAGTTCCCGTCCCGGAAGTGGGGCCAAAAGAGATCCTCGTCAAGGTCGCCTTCTGCGGCATCTGTGGGACGGACGTACACGCCGTTTTGTATGACATCGCGCCACCCGGAACGGTACTGGGTCACGAGTATTGCGGTGAGGTCGTGGAAGTCGGCAGCGACGTAGAGAAATGGCAGGTCGGGGACAGGGTGGTAGGAGGAGGAGGCGATCCCCCGCCCGGTATGGGAAAGGGATGGGACCTCAATCCCCGCTACAACTACCGGCTGCACGGCTTCGGCCCGGACCGAATGCGCGCCTTTGCGGACTACAAGGTTATGGAGGAATGGGAGCCCATCCCGATTCCCGACGGCGTATCCTACGAAGCCGCCGCCCTGTGCGAACCCGCTGCGGTGGCCGTACACGCCGTGAGGCTGTCCCAGCTACGGCTCGGAGATTCGGTCGCGATTATCGGCGCCGGCCCCATCGGCCTTTTTGTAATTCAGGCCGCACGTGCTGCGGGCGCGACGAGCATCCTCGTATCTGAACCGTCAGCGACAAGACGCGCCGCGGCCGAGGCGCTCAACGCCGACTGCGTCATCGACCCTGCGACAGACGATCCCGTCGAGGCAGGGGAGGATATGACAGGCGGCGCGGGCGTCCACGTTGTGTTTGACTGCGCCGGCATCAAGGGCACACTCGACCAGGCCGCTAACATGGTGCAAACACGAGGACAGGTCGTCCTAATAGCCGTGCCTTGGGAGCCCCTACCCCTCGAACCTGCCGACTGGATGGCGCGACACATCAACATCCAAACGATATTCGGCCATGAGCCGGCCGACTGGCACACGGTCCTCAAGCTCATGCAGGCGCGCAAGATCGTCGTCGAGCCGATGCTCCGCGAGTCGGACTTCGTTCCGCTGGAACATATCCAATCGGCCTTCGAGTCTCTCTACACCCCAAGCGACCAGCTGCAGTTGGTAGTCAGGATGTGAGGACAACCCGTCGGGTATAATGAAGACCACCGGTTAACCCGACACCTCGGAAACTGGGAGGCGCTCATGGTGACGGTCATAAAGAAACCTGCGACAGTGGCCGACCTGTACAAAGTGGCAGATGGCGGTAAGGCCGAGCTTGTCAAAGGAGAATTGCGGCTTATGGCTCCTACTGGACTCAGACCGGGGTTTGCCAGTAGCAAGATTTGGCTGAGTCTATACCAGTATGTTCAAGGCGGCCACTCAGGCGTTGCCGTGGGCGAAAACGTCGGGTTCATAGTCGAACTTCCCAATCGACAGTCATTCAGCCCGGACGCCGCCTACTTCACCGGCGAGGACTCGGGAATGAAGTTTGCAGAAGGCGCGCCTGCATTTGCCGTAGAGATTCGGAGCGAAAACGACTATGGGCCTGCCGCCGAACGGGACATGGCGGAGAAGCGAGACGACTACTTCGCTGCGGGAACCCTGGTTGTTTGGGACGTCGATCTTCTTGGAGAGGATACCGTCAGGGTCTACCGCTCTACCGACCCCGCGGCACCGGAAGTGTACCGGCGCGGCGAAATCGCGGAGGCGGAACCCGCCGTCCCGGATTGGACGATGGCCGTTGACGAGCTGTTCGCTTAGCTTCCCGGGCGCCGTCAGTTCCTGAAGTCGCTACGGATGGAAGATGACCATCTTCGTTTCCGTCATCTCCTCAACCGCGTACCTCGGGCCCTCCTTGCCCATGCCGCTGTCCTTGAGTCCGCCGTATGGCATGAGGTCGGCCCGCCACTGCGGCCCAGAGTTGATCTGGATGTTCCCTGAGTGAACTTCCTTGGCGTACTGCATCGCCCAATCGACGTTTTGGGTGAAGATGGCCGCGCTCAGACCGTAGATGGTGTCGTTGGCCGCCGCAATGGCCTGGTCGATGTCATCGAATGAAGAGACCGCAACAGCCGGACCGAAAATCTCCTCGCGGGATATCCGCATGTCTGGCTTCACGTCCGCCACGACAGTGGGCTCATGGAGGGCGCCCTCGTACTCTCCGCCGGTGGTCGCGCGCGCTCCCGCACCCACGGCCTCCTGAATCCACGAGTTTACGCGAACCGCGTCCTCGCTCCGCACCATCGGCCCCATCGTGACCGAGGTGTCGAGCTGGTTCCCTGTGGTCATCCCCTGCACCCCCTCGGTCAGGGCATCCACGAAGTCGCCGTAGATATCGCTGCTCGCCATTACGCGCTGAGCCGAGATGCACACCTGTCCGGCGTTTGAGAAGCCGCTCGAAAGCGTGCCGGCGATGACCTTGTCCATGTCCGCATCGCTCATGACGATCAGTGGCGAATTGGAGCCGAGCTCCATCGTCACCTTCTTCAGTCCGGCCGTCTGACAGATGCGCTCACCCACGTCCCTGCTTCCCGTGAAGGTCACCTTTCTCACGCGCGGGTCGGCAACCAATGGGTCGCCTATCCTACTGCCCGAACCGGTGATGCACTGCACCGCCTCGGCCGGCGCTCCCGCCTCCAGGAGAATTTCCGTGAGCTTCAGCGCCGAGAGCGGCGTGTCGGTCGCGGGTTTGATGATTACCGAGTTGCCCGCAGCCAGGGCGGGGCCCACCTTGTGCGCGACAAGGTTGAGCGGGAAGTTGAATGGGCTGATCGCCGCGACGACCCCCACCGGCACACGCATGGTGAAGCCGTATTGGCCTGTCCAGTTCGTCGCACCGTCCAGGGGAATCGTCTCTCCATACAGGCGCTTGGCCTCCTCACCGGAAAGCTCAATAGTCTGCTTCGCCCTTTCGGCTTCAGCGAGTCCCTCACCGATTATCTTGCCCTCTTCCATCGAGATCGTCCGGCCAAATTCGTCCTGGCGTTCAGTCAAAATGTCCGCCGCGCGCCGCAGAATCTCAAAACGGCGATAGCCCGGCATGTTTCGCATGACCTCCGCTCCCCGCACGGCGCTGGCAAGTGCAGCCTCAAGGTCATCCATACCACCCGACGGAACCGTGTCGATCACCGAGCCGTCATATGGATTGATCACATCTATCTTGTCGTCGCGGTCGACCCACTCTCCTCCGATATACATTTTCATGGACTCATACCTCCTCGTACGTTGGTCCTCCGGCCGATAGGCGAACAGTATTTCATTCGCCCAATCTCGCCCAGCCAATATGCCGACTTTTCGTGGTGCGGTAGTTTAGCACAACGACGGTCTCGCACCGTACCTGCCGCATCATAGCACTCGTGAACCATGATTTCACCACACGAAGAACGGTGTGCAAATTGACCGGTTTCAATCCTCGATGCTACAATTTTGCCCACCCTTGAACCGTACTCCTTGCAATTCCGACTAACCAATCCTTACTGCTCCGCGTTGTGATACTACAGACAGGTCTCAGGCCCGCCATTCCCGTGCGTGTTGCTAAAGACAAAGCGCCGAGTCCGGAATAAACCCGCCACCGAACTACGATGATCACGACTCACCCTGCCAATTCAGCCATTCTCATTTCGACAATTGCTGCCGTGACTTTGCTATTTGCCTGCGGCGGTGATTCAACCACTCCGGAGACCACGGCCACCCCAGGCGGTGCCTCACCATCCGGTCAGGACGCTGCTCCATCAACGGATCGGAGAACGCCACAGACAAGTCGCCCGGCCACGCTGGCGAAAACGAACACGCGCAACATGAACGATCCGCGCCAGGCCTTTGGGATCGTCAAGATGGACGACGGCAAGGTGCTCGTAATTGGCGGCATAGGGCCCTATGGCTCCTTCCCCCTCGTCGAAGAATACGATCCCGCGACGGACACCTGGACGACGAAGGCCCGGATGCTCACCTCGAGGGCGTTCAGTCCTTCAGTAGTTATGCAGGACGGACGAATCCTGGTCATGGGCGGCACGGGTGAGACCGAGAACCTCAATTCAGCTGAGCTATACGACCCGGAGACGGATACGTGGATTCAGGTACGTCGCATGATCGACAATCGCGGACTCCACGACGCCATCCTGCTCGACGATGGCAAAGTACTGGTGACGGGCGGCTTGGGCGTTCGCGGCGGGGCGCTGAACACGGCAGAGGTCTATGACCCCGAAAAGGAGGACTGGGCGGAGATTGCCAGCCTTCAATTCCACCGTGGCTCCCATGGTTCCGTTCGCTTGGAAGACGGACGCATTCTCATCGCCGGTGGCGGCGACGGCGCGGGCACACCCGTGGAACAGGCAGAGATCTACGATCCGGCGACCGGCGAGTGGTCGTCTGGCGGCAATCTGACCTCGGGACGAGTCGCGCTCTCCCTGACGCTCCTGAACGATGGCAGAGTCCTGGCGTACGGTGGAGAAGAGTTCAGCAGCGCCGAGGTATACGATCCGGACACAAACACATGGGAGGCGCTGCCGGAACCGGATGCGCCTCGACAGGACCACACTGCCACTCTCCTGCCGGACGGCCGGGTACTGATTGCCGGAGGCGGGCTGAAGCAAGGTGAGACCGAGGACACTGCAGAGATATTCGATCCCGAGACCAACCGCTTTACTCCCGCGGGCAATATGGACGCCGTGCGAGTTTCCCATCGTGCCGTGGTATTGAACGACGGCCGGGTAATGGTCATCGGCGGCGCCCATAGAGCGGGACCCTACGACTCGGTGGAGTTCTACAACCCCCAGACGGAGGCATGGGTGTCAGACCCGTTCCTGGGCTCATGGGAGAAGGCCCCGCCACTTGTGCAGCCTCGCGCAGGTCACACCGCCACCCTACTGGACGACGGCACACTTCTCTTGGCGGGCGGAAGGGCCAGACTCGACGACGAGGATGTAACCACCCTGGTCGATTTCATCCCGTCAACGGAGATATATGACCCGAGCACCGGCGAGTCGCGCGCAGTCGCGGACATGAACGTGGCGCGTGGCGGACACGTGGCAGCCAAGCTCGGCGACGGACGGGTAGTTGTCGCCGGCGGGCGGAACCTGTTGATCGACGAAGAGGGAACGAGAAAGATCACCTTCGTCAAGTCCGCGGAGATCTACGATCCGGTTGACGACTCATGGACTATGGCGGCCGACTTGTCCGGGGCCAGATGGGCGCATACCGCGTCCCCGCTGAGTGACGGCACGGTGATCGTAGTCGGCGGCGAGAACGACGAGGGGAAGATCGCCACCGCCGAGGTGTACGATCCAGCATCCGACTCGTGGACGGTGGTATCCCAAATGGTGGACGGAAGGTCAGGTCACTCCATGGAGACGCTGCCGGACGGACGTCTCATGGTCGCTGGAGGATCGGGACCGACGGTTGAGGTGTACGACTTCAATTCCAAAACATGGTCGCTCCTTCCCAACCTCGACCAGCGACTGCGAGACGCTGCAGTGGGTGTCCTGTTTGACGGGACCATATTAGTTGCCGGCGGTTTCGGCGCTAAGGGTGCATCAAACGCGGCCCTGATTCACAAGCTGGGAACAAACCAATGGGACTACGTCGATCGCCTCCCGGAGACCAGGGTGAGTCCGACGATGACGAGACTCCAAAACGGTGGCGTCCTCATGCTCGGCGGAACGGGTACGACCAAGGCGTGGATCTTCGACAGTACCACCGGCGGTTGGCTCTACGGCGGCAAGATGTTCGACTCCCGCAGGGACCACACTTCAACGCTCCTGCCTGATGGGAGGGTCATCGCCATCGGAGGGGAGGCCCGCAACAGGGCCATCAACAACTCGGTCGAGATCTACACCCCTCACGACCTGCAGTAACACCCGCCCTCACTGCTCCACGAGTAGATTCCTACGGGCTGGCTGTCATGGACACGCACCGGCACAGATTGCCCTCGCTGACTGCATTTGCCTTCCGAATTAGCGTGCCATACGCCGCTGGCGTATAATGGACGGAGACTAAATCCGGTGGCCCTGCGTGCAAATCGGCGTAGTATTCCCACAACTTGAAATCGGCAACGACCCGGTCATAATCCGAGACTACGCGCAGACTGCCGAGGCGCTCGGATACGACCATCTCCTCGTCTACGACCATGTTCTCGGCGCCAATCGAGAGACCCACAACTGGCTCCGAGGCCCCTACCGTCACGAGGACGCGTTCCACGAGCCGTTCGTGCTGTTCGGCTACGTGGCCGGGCTTACCCGGCAGATCGAACTCGTAACCGGCATCCTCATACTTCCACAGCGTCAGACCGCCCTCGTGGCAAAGCAGGCCGCGGAGGTGGACGTGCTCTCCGGCGGCAGGCTCAGGCTCGGCATCGGGATCGGCTGGAACAGCGTGGAATACGAGGCCTTGGGAGAGGACTTCACCAACCGGGGCCGTCGCTCCGAGGAGCAGATCGACGTGATGAGGGCACTGTGGGCAAACGACCTCGTAAGTTACGAGGGACGATGGCACACGATCACGGACGCCGGCATCAATCCCCTACCCGTTCGCAAGTCAATCCCCATCTGGTTTGGCGGCTACCATGACCGCGTCCTGCGACGGATCGGCAGGATGGGCGACGGCTGGATCATCGCCGGTGGAGGCAACGAACCCTCACAGGAGACAGTCTCGGCTGTCGAAAGGGTCAAGGCATACGCGCGAGACGCCGGACGCGACCCTTCCACAGTGGGATTCGAGAAGGTCTTGGGATATAGAGACCTGTTGCTCGGCGACGCCAAAAGCAGGGTGTCGGAATGGGAATCGGCGGGCGTGACGCACTTATCTCTGAACACCATGAATTCAGGTCTCCCGACTCCCTCCGACCACATTGAAGCCATACGAAAATTCAAGGAAGCCTTGGACGAGGAGTAGCATTGTCAGAACTGCTAACAACTCCGCTGCACCAGACCCACGTATCGATGCGCGCGCGAATGGTCCCATTCTCCGGGTGGGACATGCCTGTGCAGTACGCCACCATCCTGGAAGAGGTGGATGCAGTCCGCGAGCGGGCGGGCATGTTCGACGTATCGCACATGGGCCGGCTCTTCGTGAGCGGCCCGGGCGCCGGGACGTTCGTGAGCCGGGTATTCAGTTCGGATGTCACCAAGTTGCGAGCAGGACGCGCCAAGTACGGCGTTACCTGCAACGAAGAGGGGGGCATCATCGACGACAACATCGTCTACCGCCTCGGAGAGGAGCGCTATCTCTACGTCCCCAACGCGGGCAATCGAGAAGCAGTCTCGTCGTGGCTTCACCGATGGGCGCCTGCTGACGGGTCAGTCGAGATCAACGACGCCTCTGACCGGCTCGCCATGATCGCCATCCAAGGCCCCTCCGTCAAGAAACTCTTCGCGAAGATTGCCGGGGACGCCTTGGAGAAGATCCGCCCCTTCAGAATCGCCCCCGTCGATATCGACGGAGAGGCCGTCCTTGTCGCACGCACGGGGTACACCGGAGAGGACGGATACGAGATCATGCCCTCGGTCGAAACCGTCGTATTCGTCTGGAATTCGCTGCTCAAATGCGGCATAGCCCCGTGTGGCCTGGCCTCCCGCGATCTTCTCAGGCTCGAGGCCGCTTTCCTCCTTCATGGAAACGACATGGATACCTCCGTCAACCCGTATGAGGCGGGAATCGACAGGTTCATAGACGTCGACAGGGACGACTACATACCGGGCGAGGCACTGAGGAGAATCCGTGACGAGGGCACCGACCGCAAGCTTGTCGGCTTCGAGATGGTCGGGCGAGGCATCGCCAGGCACGGGTATGACATAACCGACGGCACGAACAAAATTGGCGAGGTAACGAGCGGGAGCATCTCCTTTACGCTTGACAAGAATATTGGCTTGGGCTATGTTCCTACCGATTTTTCGGAGCTTGGCACCAAGCTGTGGATACAAATCAGGCGTCGCATCGTCGAGGCGGTTGTTAAGCCCCTGCCCTTCTATTCGCGGAGTGCATCATGAACTACCCGGACGACCTCAAGTACACCAAGGAGCACGAGTGGCTCCGAGTCGAGTCGGACACGACAGTCGTCGTTGGCATCACCGAGTATGCTGCGGACGAGCTTGGTGACGTGGTCTTCGTCGAACTTCCCGACGTCGGAACCGAGGTCACGGCAATGGGTGTGTTCGGGGAGATCGAGTCGGTCAAGGCCGTCAGCGAGCTGTACTCACCCGTGAGCGGCACGGTCGTGGAGCGAAATGAAGAGCTTGAAGATACCCCAGAACTCGTGAACGACTCGGTATACGGCGAGGGCTGGATGATCCGGGTCGAGATCAGCGACACCTCGCAGCTGGACGGCCTGATGTCCGCCGCCGACTACGAGGAGTTCCTGGGGACTCTGTAGCCTTGACCTCGAGGCTTCCCATACTTAGCCCGGCGCGGGGTTCCCACACGAACTAAGATATGCAACACGCTGCTGCCACGTCTCACTACTCGCCGAATACCGACCCCGACCGGGAGGCTATGCTGGCGGCGATAGGCGTAGAGTCAGCCGCCGAACTCTTCGAAGACATCCCGGAGGAGTACAGGTTCCCGGAACTCGACATTCCCGCGCCTCTGTCCGAGTTCGAGCTTCGGCAGGAACTCGGCGAACTGGCGTCACAGAACGCCACGCCGGGCGACTACTCCTGCTTCCTCGGCGCCGGTTCGTACCGGCACCACATACCGGCCATCGTTCGCGCGTTGGCATTTCGCGGCGAGTTCCTCACCTCCTACACGCCATACCAGCCTGAAGTATCCCAGGGTACGCTCCAGGCCCACTACGAGTTCCAGACGCTGATCTGCCAGCTGACCGGCATGGAAGTCGCCAACGCCGGTATGTACGAGGGCGCTACGTCCCTCGCCGAGGCTGCCATGATGGCCGCCCGTATCACCAAACGACAGCGGATCGTCCTCGCAGACACGGTCTCCCCCAACTACCAATCGGTCGTTCGCACCTACACGCAAGGACATGACGACCTCGAAGTCGACGTGTTGAGCACAGGCGACGACCTGCCCGACGATGCGGCCTGCGTGGTCGTCCAACAGCCAAACTTCTTCGGCTACCTCCAAGACTTGGAGGCGATGGCTGCCCGCGTTCACGAGAAGAGCGCACTCCTCATCGTCTCCGTCGATCTCGCGTCGCTGGGCATGTTCAAGCCCCCCGGCAGCTACGACGCCGATATCGTCGTGGCTGAGGCGCAGACGCTCGGCGTCTCCCCGTCCTACGGCGGGCCCTACGTCGGGGTCCTCGCCTGCAAGGGCGGGAGAGAATTCCTGCGACAGCTTCCGGGACGCATCGTCGGCCAGACCGTGGACACGGAGGGACGCACCGGCTACGTACTCACCCTCCAGACCCGCGAGCAGCACATCCGACGCGAGCGCGCGACCTCGAATATCTGCACTTCCGTCGGACTGATCGCCCTCATGTCCGCCGTCTACATGGCGGCGCAGGGCAAGCAGGGACTACGTCATACGGCGGAACTCTGCTACCACAAGGCCCATTACCTGGCATCGCTCATTGAGGACATTCCCGGCTACTCACTGCCCATCCAAGGCACGTTCTTCCGCGAGTTCGTCGTCCGGTGTCCTCTGCCGCCGACCGAGGTCAATCGAAGGCTGCTCGACTACAAGATCATCGGCGGCCTCGACGTGAGCGACCAGATCGAGAACGGAATGCTCCTCTGCTGCACGGACCTGAACACTCGCGATGAGATCGAGTCTCTGGTCGCCGCGCTGGCCGAGATCGGAGCCGAGGCATCATGACAACCCCAGAGCGCTGGTTGGAAAATCACAACCGCAAGCTCCTCATGGACCGCAGTGCTCCCGGCCGCTTGGGCGCGAGCCTTACGGCGCTGGACGTGCCTGAGTCGGAACTTCCGGATGCCGCCCTCCTGCGCGACAGCCTCGAGATGCCGGAGGTCTCCGAGAGCGAGATCGTCCGCTATTTCTCTCAACTGAGTCACTTCAATTTCTCCATCGACCACAACTTCTACCCACTTGGCAGTTGTACGATGAAGTACAACCCGAAGATCAATGACGAAATGGCCGCGCTGCCGGGACTCTCGGAAATTCACCCGTTCCAGCCCGAACCTACCGTCCAGGGCGCTCTCAAGCTTATTTGGCACCTTCAGGAGATACTGACCGAGATAATGGGGATGGCCGGAGCGAGCGTCTCGCCCAAGGCCGGAGCCGAGAGCGAGTTCGCCGGGATGCTCATGGCACGGGCGTATCACCTCTCAAGAGGCGACGACAAGCGCAAGAAGGTACTGATTCCAGACAGCGCCCACGGCACCAACCCCGCGTCTGCGGTCGTTGCCGGATTCCACGTCGTGTCGCTGCCGACCAACGACGAGGGCAACACAGACCTTGAAGCGCTGGAAGCCGCGGTCGGTGACGATCTGGCCGGATTCATGCTGACCCAGCCCAGCACGCTGGGAATCTTCGACACCAACCTGTCCGAAGTCATCAAGATCGTCCGCGACGCCGGAGGCATCATGTACGGCGACGGCGCGAACCTCAACGCCCTCCTCGGCAAGGTAAAGCTCGGCGAGCTTGGTTTCGACGTCGTCCACTCCAACCTCCATAAGACCTTCACCCAGCCGCACGGCGGAGGCGGACCCGGAGCAGGCTCCGTCATCGTCAGCGAACGGCTGCTCCCGTTCCTCCCGGAACCGCACGTCACCCGCGTGGAAGACGATGACGGGGAACGGTTCTTGCTCTCCACTCCGCCGCAGTCCATCGGGAGGCTCGGTCCCTTCCAGGGGAACTTCGGCGCTCTCGTTCGCGCGTACGCCTACATACGCACGCTTGGCGACGTCGGCATAGCGCAGGTGAGCGAGGACGCGGTCATCAACGCCAACTACATCCTCAGCCAACTGCGAGGGACTTTCGATCTCCCGCAGGACCGCCATTGCAAGCACGAGGTGGTCTTCTCGGCCAAGAACCTGAAGGACAGTTTCGGCATCAGCGGCAAGGACGTGTGCAAGCGCCTGATCGACTACGGCATCCATCCGCCGACGATGTACTTCCCGCTTCCCGACGTGGTCGAAGAGTCGCTCCTCATAGAGCCGACGGAAACGGAGAGCAAGGAGACGCTCGACGAGTTCATCGAGGTCATGAAGCTGATCGCCGGTGAGGCCGAGGAGAGTCCCGACCTGCTGCTCAACGCCCCACACAACACGCCAAACACCCGGCTAGACGAGGCCCTCGCCGCTCGCAGGCCCGTGTTGCGCTGGAGCAGCGACTAGCCCGCCCGCAGCGTCGCGCCCCCGTCGACCAGCAGTATCTGCCCCCGGATCATCTCCGCATCAGGGGAGCACAGGAACCCCACGGCATTGGCGATATCTTCGACGGTGACCATTCGCCCCGTAAGGGTCTTCTCGCCCTCCGCCAGCATCCTGTCCTTTTCCTTGAAGGCGCTGAGCGCGTCCGTGTCGACGTAGCCGCCTGAAACGGCGTTCACCGAGATTCCCCTGGGCGCGAGTTCGACAGCCAGGTACCGCGTGATCGCCTCCAACGCCGCCTTGGACGTGCCGACCGCGAAGTAGTTGGGGAGCACGTTGCGCGAACCCTCGCTCGTGATGTTCACGATGTGGCCTCCGTCCGGCATGAGGCGAGACGCCTCGATGGAGCAGAGCCAAGCCGCCTTGGCGTTGATGTCCATCGTCCAGTTCCAGTGCTTGTCCTCAAGCTCGTCTGCCGCGACGTTAACACCGGAAGCAGCATTGTTTACCAAAACGTCGAGCCTGCCGTACTCGGACTCCACAGTCTGGAAGAAGCCCCGCAGCTTTTCGGTGTCGCCCAGGTGCGCGCGGGCCTTCACGCAGCGGACGCCGAGCGCCTCAATCTCCCGTTGCGCGGCATTCGCGGATGTGTGACTCCTGAGGTAGTTGAACGCAATGTCTGCGCCTCGACGCGCGAAGTGCAACGCGATCGCCTTGCCGATCCCACGCGACGCGCCCGTAACGAGCACGACCTTGCCCGCAAACTCCTTGCCGGAATTCATGACGCGCCTAGACGGCCAGCCCGCCGTCCACCGAGATCACCTGCCCGGTGATGTACTTGGAGCTCGGCAGGGCGAGGAACGCTGCGACGTGCGCCACGTCGTCCAGTTCTCCGAATCGGCCCATTGGCGTGCGCTCCTTCCAGTAATCCTTCATCTCCTCGGTGAGGACGGAAGTGGTCTCAGTCTCGAAGTAGCCCGGCGTGACCACGTTCGCGGTCACGTTGCGAATCGCGACCTCCTTGGACAGGGCCTTGGTGAAGCCGATCACCGCAGCCTTCGAAGCCGTGTAGTTCGTCTGGGTCGGGTTCCCCCGAAGGCCGACAATTGATCCGATGTTGATGACCCGTCCCCAACGCTTGGACATCATCTTCCTGATGGCCGCGCGCGTGCAGTAGAAAGTACCGTTCAGATTCACGTCAATGACCCGGTGCCACGAATCGTCCGACATCCGTATGAGGTGCCGGTCGTCGATGATTCCCGCGTTGTTCACCAGAATATCAACGTTGCCCCACTGCCCTTCCACCTGCTTGAACATCTCCTTTACCTGATCGACGTCGGAAACGTCCGCCTGCACCGCAAACGCCTCCCCGCCTTCACCCGTGATCGTCTCAACGACTTCACTTGCAGCGTCCGGCGAGGAGTTGTAGTTGATCGCGACCTTCGCGCCCTTCTCGGCCAGCCGAATGGCGATCTGCCGTCCTATCCCCTTCGACGCGCCGGTCACGAGGGCGTTCTTGCCTTCAAGCTCGTTCGTCTTCACTTGTCCTCCGTTACGTTCGGTCCCGTTATTCTTCTACGCCGGCCCTGCTGCGCACTTCCGTAAGCGCGTCGCTCAACTCGGCGATAATACCAAGCCGATGCCAGTTCTTCGCTTGCTCAATCGCGCGCTTGACTTCCTCGCGCTTCCCTCGACCGTGTCCGATGACACTCACGCCCTTGACGCCGAGCAAGGGCCCACCCCCGTGCGTATTGACGACGTTCGTCTTCTCGAACAGTTCCTGAGTCAACGACTCGATTTCGTCCTCCGGCATCGTGCCTGATAAACGCTCCCGAACCAGATCGGTGGCCGCTTGACCGATTCCCTCGGTCAGCTTCATCACGACGTTGCCGACGAAACCGTCCGCGACAACTACGTCGACTTCGCCTTGGACCATCTCGTTCGGCTCGACGTTGCCGACGAAGTTCAGCCCGCTCTTGACAAGCAGTTCCGACGTTTCACGCACCTGCCGGTTTCCCTTGCCGAACTCTGCCCCAACACTCAGGAGACCGACTCGCGGTCTCTCAACATCCCAAAAGGTGCGCGCCCACATATCGCCGATGACCGCGAAGCTCAGCAGCTGAGACGGACGACAATCGACATTGGTGCCGACATCGATGATGGAGGTCTTAGGAGCAAACCCTATTACCGGTCCGCCAAGGGCAGGACGCTCAATCCCCTCCATCATGCCCAGGACGACCGCAGCCGTGGCCATGGCGGCCCCTGTCGAACCCATCGTCACGGCTCCGTCGGCCATGCCCTTCCTTACGAGGCCCGTGGCCACCACGATCGATGCCTTCGGCTTCTGGCGTAGCGCCAGAGCGGGCTGATCGCCCTCGGAGATCACGCCATCGGACGGCACCGGCATGATGGGCAGCCTGCTGATGTCATGTTTCGACAGCTCAGCCTGAAGGACCTGCGGATCGCCCACGAGTCCAATCTGTACATCACCCTGCTTTGCGGCCTCGATCGCTCCGGCAACCACCTCCGTCGGCGCATGATCGCCGCCCATGGCGTCCACCGCGATTCGGACCATGTTGTTTGATTGTGTCAATGCTTGCCTCTATTTCTATTTCTCGCTGCACTTGGAGACGACCACCGTCGCGTTTCCCGTGATGGCCTCCTCGTCCTTATCCGTCGTTATGCCGACCGAGCACGTTACCCTGCTCCCCTCCGCCTCCTCGCGGACACGCGACACCTTTCCGTGCGCGGTCACCGTTTCGCCCGGCTTAACCGGGGAACGAAAACGTATCTTCACCTGTCCCGATCTTGCCCAGTCGATTCCGAAGTTAGCCGCCATGAGCTCCGAGAGCATCGCGGCGATCATCATCCCGTGAGCTATCGTGCCGCCGAACCGCGTCGTCTTCGCAAACTCCACGTCGAGATGAATCGGGTTGAAGTCCCCCGACGCCTCCGCATAGGCGGAAATGTCGTCCTGCTCGACGAGGCGGGTTATCGACCGCAGTTCCGTGCCCACGTCCATCATGCCGGCACCAGTATCGTGCTCTTCGCGGTCATCACCTGCCTGTCATCACCGTCACGAACATCCATGCCGACCGCCAATAGCCGAAAGCCCGTCTTCACCGCGTTCTGAGATATTACCGCCCTGCAATGCAGCTCCTCGCCCACCGACACCGCCCCGAGAAATGACATCTCCTGTCCCACGTGCAGCGTGCCCTCAGGTATGCCGAGATCGTCCAAGACGCCACGCAGCGCGAAGGTCGCCACGGCCATCGGAGGAACGGTAGGCCGAGCATCCGAAGGGTCGAAAATACCCGACTCGTCCCGGACCGCGGCGGCGTACTTCTCCACGCCGTCAATTCCCACCGGGAAGGTCCGGTCGGATATGGTGTCGCCTGCGGAAAGGCCCGCGTAGTCACGAGGCAAAGTTAACCCGCCTGCCAGATGCAAGTCGGAAGATTATAGATTGACAGCGGCCTCCCGCGCAATTCGACCGCCTTCCGCCGCACTGGTTTGCTCCGGCGGACACCCGTATAATCGGGCGCAGTCAAGAACAAGGTACACATCATGACAACATTGCAAGAGGCCGTATCAGAAGTCCCGGGAGTGGTCGGCGTTGCCGCGCGTCACCTGGAAACCGGGCAGAGCATCGAGTGCAACGCCGACGAGACGTTCTTCACCGCCAGCACGTTCAAGGTGCCAATCCTTGCAGAGGTCTACCGGCAGGTCGACGCGGGAACACTCGACCTCTCCCAGCGCGTAGAGCTCACCGACGCCCTCCGTGTTCCCGGCTCCGGGGTCCTGAGGGAACTCGACAACGGCGTCGCTCCGACGCTCCACGATCTCGCCATGCTGATGATCATCGTCAGCGACAATCTAGCCACCGACATCCTGTACCACACCGCCGGCAGGGACAACATCAACCGCACGATGGCCGACCTCGGCCTCACACGGACGAAGCTCCCGATGTCCTGCCGCGATCTCCTCTTCAGCCTCGCCGGCCTCGCCGTCAGCGAGTCGCTCGACGACTTCTGGGAGGTCTCCGATCGAGTCGAGCAGGGCTACCGTGGACTGCCACCCGATTGCGATGCGCTGAACGAGGAAAAGTCCGACGTCTCCTCACCCGCCGACATGGTGAGGCTGCTCGAAGTCGTCCACAACGGCGAACTCCTGTCCAGCGAGTCCCGCGATGGGATGCTCCACATCCTCAAGCGACAGAAGCTCAGGAGCATCATCCCCTACTACCTTCCGCCGGACGTCATCTCGGCGCACAAGACGGGAGGCGTGTACAGCGTCCGGTGCGACGTGGGAATCGTGTGGGGGAAGAGCGGGCCATACGCCGTCGCGATCATGGCCAAGCGGATAACAGACGGTACGGACCTCGATCCCAAGCTCGCCAGGATATCCCGCCTCATCTACGACGAGATGGAGGGCTAGACGAGGACCTTTATCCGCACCTCGTTGCCGGACTCGTCGGCGACGATCATCCCTTCGTCGACGAAGTCCTTCCGCACGTAGCCGAGTCCGACGTTCGCGCCAGTATGTGGCACGCGCGCCGCTGACGTTATGACGCCCATCCTCTTGCCATCGTGCGTAAGGAAGGCACCCTCCACGGGACCTTCTCCATCCCATCGCAGACCCACGAGGTACTTGCTCACCTTCTTGTAGGTCTGGAGCCGAGTGATGACCTCCTGACCGATGTAGCACCCCTTAGAGAAGCTCACGTGGTGAACGAGATTGGCCTCATGCGGGTTGTAGTCCTCGGTCAACTCGTTCCCGAACCCCGGGATCCCGCGTTCCACACGAACGGCCTCGACCGTGGTGGCTCCCACAGCCATGGCTCCCACTTCGATGAGCAGGGTGGATAGCCTATTCTTGTCCGCAGCATCAACGACGATGTCGTAGGAGGTCGATCCGAGAAAGTCGTTGCGGCACACCTCGGACTGCACCCCAGCGATGTCCGCACTCAACCGCTCCAAGACCCCCAACAACGAGGTCTGGCCGTCCGTCAAATCGTCCAGGAGCGACGCCGACCCCGGCCCGCTGAGTGACAGCATTGCCGTCTCAACCGTTCTGTCCTCCACCACAACGTCCTCCACGAACGTGTAGAAATCGATCCACTCGGCTACCCGGGCCTGATTCCCCGGCGAGGTGAACACGGTGAGGCTGTCTTCCCCTCGGTGCACAAGCAGCAGATCGATGATGCGCCCCTTGTTCGTCGTCAAGACGGTGGCCGCGCCCGATCCTACCCCGAGCGTTGCAAGCTCGTTCGTAGAGAGCCGATCCAAGAGGTCGAGCGCGTCTTCGCCCCTGATTATCAACCGGCCAACGCCGGTACGATCAATCAGCCCTGCGCCGGAACTCAGGGCTCGGTACTCCTCTGCAGGTGCCGAGGAGGCGTTTTCAACAAGGTCGATGTGGCTATGCGCTACAGGTCCCATACACCGAGCATAGTCCGAAGCGGACGACGCGTCAACAGAATCGAAGGTTCCGTAAGTGTTCAGACTTCATAAGACCGCACAACACACAGCCCACCGTCACTCCGGCGAAGAGCTTGCCCCGTACCCCGATACGGGGCCGGAGTCCAGAGGGGTGGGTTGGGAGACCCCTCAACGCCCGACCCTGTGTGAAATGCGATTGCCCTGCTTGCTCGCGCCTCATAGGTTGATAGACTAAGCTGACGGTACTATCATTAGATTTCCCACTTGGTTCGATCCTGCGTCTTCGCGAAAGACGGCTAACACCTCGGCGCGAAAGACGTTAAAGCAACTGGGGACTAATTCCAGCATCACGGTCCAATGCAATCGAAAAAGGGTCTCGCCAAGCACCCGACGATCTCCTCCATGTTCCCGCAACATGAATAGACTCTCACTAACAAGGGTTATCGTCCGGCGCATCGCCGACGACTGGAAGCTTCTGCTGACGGTGTTCATAGGCATCGTCATTGCCACGACGATTGGCTCGGGCACGCCCATCTATCTCGAGTCCCTCGACCAGCTTTCGTTTAACGCCGCTCTCGACCGCATCGACGAGCCGAAGATCGACATCTTTGGCGCCGAGATCGTGGCCACCGAGAGATCGATCAATGCCGCCGAAAAGGTCATCACCGACGCCGTGCAAGAGCACATCGCGGAGGTGTACGACGGCCATCAGCGGTTCATAAAGAGCAGGATCGGCATCGTCGGAACGCCGGAGCGTCCCCTGGCAGAGGGCACCGGCGAGGGTATCTACGTGTCACGGGGATACCTGCAGCACATTTCGAACCTATCCGAGTACGTCAATTTCACCCAGGGTCGGATGCCGTCCGGCGCCATCGACAGCACCCAGTTCGGCCCGCTGATCGAAGCCGTCGTATCAGCGGAAACGGCGGAGCGCTTCCAGCTCGAAATTGACCACGGCGTCATTCTCTCGTCCGAACTCCTCAGCCAGAGAGCCACATCGACCGCCGCCGAAGAGGCGATTGGAGACGAGCTCTCCGAGTTGCTCGACTCGACTCCCGCCCCGCTGCCCACGGGGCTTCCCAGCGTCACGGCGCAGATCGTGGGGATCTTCACCCCGCTGAATCCAGAAGACCGCGTTTGGGGCGCCGACGGGCAGGCACTCAGCCCCGGTGTAATCGAAAGCCCCGCGCCATTCCTGACGATTCAGGAGCCGGGAGAGGCTCCTTTGGTCCTGTTCGCGGACGAGACCGCTATGCGTTTCGCCCTCCAGGACCTGATCGAGGAGACCACATTCATCGGCCAGGAGACCTACGTCAAGGGCGCGCCGATGCTGGTAGATACTCCCCTTGATCCCCTCCCCCTCAGCACCGGACAGGGCATCGTCTCCAGGCTGGGCTTCTTCGTCTCGCTCTCGGACGTCGAGGACAATATAGTTTTCGATCAAGGCGGAATGGCCGGGACGACAATTACCCAAGGCCCTCGCGGGCCAATAATCGACGTGATAGCCCACAAGGGCGTATCGTCACGCACGGAGGCCCAAATAGGGGACGAGTTCCACTTCTCACCTGAACTGGGCCAGCGCGAGATCATCACTGCTCGATTCGTCGGCTTCTACGAAGAGGATGACAAGGACTCCCCGTACTGGCGCTCCACGGGCGCGCTGTTGAGTCTCGACCCTCAACGTCGGGACACTCCATTCCTGTTTGTAGCGGACAACTCGCTCTCCTCGATTCCCATGATCGTGCCGCCTGAAGTCCTTACCCAGGTCTTCCTGGAGACCTACCCCGGCGCTGTAGTCAACCCGCAGTGGGCGATCAAGATCGACCCTGAGAAGCTGAAGAACTGGTCGGCAGCCGAGGCGCGTGAACGGTTCAGGGCTTTCTCGGATGCCGTGACCGCTGAGCTTCCCGATACTCAGGCAACTACCGAGTTCGTCGAGAACCTCACCGAGGCAGGTCAACTGCGGAACTTCTACGCCAAGATACCGATGCTTCTCTTGCTGACGGTGATCCTGCTCACCGTGCTGTTCTTCCTCGGCATCCTCGTTTCCTATCTTACCCAGAGCCGGCAGAACGACTCGTCGCTCCTGAAGACACTGGGCGCGACCCTGCCGCAGCTCACCCGCATCTACACGACCGAGGGGCTGGTGATGGTGGCGATCGCAGTCGTCGTGACCCCGTTTCTCGCCTACGGCATGGTCGCCTTTTCCGGTGTGCTCCCGTTCTTCGAGGAGATGAACAGCGGCAACCTCATGCCGATACGGCTGGCTGCGACACCCTTCATCATCTCTCTAGGCGTCGGTCTGCTCTGCCTTGCGATATTCGTCGTGCCAAACGTGCTCAGCGCCCAGGGCGGCGTGCTCATTCGCCGGCTCCAGACTTCCCGCCCACTCGGACTCCCCTTCCTCCAGCGATACAACCTCGACCTCGGACTGCTCATATTCGGCGGCCTCATCTACTGGGAACTCCAGAAGCGCGGACAGTTCGTGTACAGCGGCTTCTTCGAGGAAACGGAGGTGAACGAGGTGCTCCTCGTCGCCCCCGTTCTCTTCCTGATCGTCGTGACGCTCGTGTTCATGCGGTTCTTCCCCATGATCGTCCGATACATCAGCGGCGAGTCCGACCGCATCGTCGATCTGCTGGTGTGGGCGTCGGTGATCGCGTCGGTCGTAGGGGTGTACTGGCGGGAACGTGAAGCCGAGACAACCGTCTGGCTCCTGCCCGGTATCACAGCCGTCGCCTTACTCCTCACGTATTGGCTCACGAAACGCCGCTGGCGCGACCGGAGACATCGCTACATCGGCCTCGTCATTCAGGCCGCGCTTGTCGCCGGGTTCCTGGCGTTGCGCCCTCCCGTCTCCGGCGACCTCCTCACGATCCCGACTTGGGGACTCGTGGCAGTCGTGCCCGCTCAACTGCTGTTCATGGTCTTCATCGGACTCAACCGTGTCACACCCGTCTGGCTGGAGATTGGCCTGCTGCACATGTCGCGCAACCCCCTCCAGTACACGTGGCTCATCCTCCTGCTCGTACTGGCAACGGGCCTCGGCGTCCTTGCGACCACCGTCGGCGGGACCCTTGAGCGCAGCCAGATCGAGCGAGTCCTCTTCGAGGAGGGAGCGGACTTGCGGGTCACCGCGACCCTCCTGGCAAAGGGAGGAATAAACGAAGTGCTGAGCAAGTCCCAGGAACTCGAAGACGTCGAACACGTGGTGCTCGGTCTCAGAGCGGGCGGTCAGGCGGCCGGCTCTGCCTCCGAAGTCCTCGCCGTGGACACATCCGGGTTCGCCAACGTCGCCTGGTTCCGCGACGACTTCTCCGATAGCACCCTGCCCGAGCTCATGGACCGGCTGAATCCAAACGAACCCACTGCCAGAATACCGCTCCCTGCCGAAACGAACGGCATCGGCATGTGGGTGAAGCCCGACCCCTTCATTCCCGGCCTCGACCTGTATGTCCAGGTCGAAAATGAAAGGGGGGAACTGCAGACGATTATCCTGAACTCGCTGCGTACCGACGACTGGCAGTTCTTGATCGGAAATATCCCCGACCACGTAAAGCCTCCTTTCTCGCTCGTTTCGGTCCACATGTTCGAGCCGGGAGGCGCGCCGGAGGCGGGGCTGACCAGCGCTCCGGTAACGCCGGGCACGCTCTATATCGACGACATCATCGCGACGGTCGGTTTCGAGAACCGGGAGGTGGTCATCGACGACTTCGAGAGCGAAGATATCAAGTGGGAGGCGATACTCACGTCCGCGGCTTCAACCGAGATCGTTGAATCCACCACGACCGAAGTGAGGAGCGGGTCGAAGGCCATCGCCTACACCTTCAGCGGCCAGACCACCGAGGGCCTGCGGGGCTTCTATCCGACGGAATCACCGGGTCCTCTCCCCGTCGTCATAGACTCCTCCCTCGTTCGCGCCGACAGGCAGGTCGGCAGCACCTTTATCTCCCAGGTGGGCATCCGGTGGCTGCGCATGAGAGTCATCGAGGTCGTTGATTTCTTCCCGACGCACGATCCAAGACAGGGGGGACTCATCCTCACCGACCTGAACAGCCTTGTTGAGCGCTCCAACGTCCTCCTCAATCACCACCGGATACGGGCGCTGGACCTCTACTACGATCTCAAACCGGGCTCGCACGAGCGAGTCGGCGAGGCCATGGTCGAGATTCTCGGTCCCCAGGGAGGTTCCGTCCGCGACGGACAGGGAAGGCTCGAAGGCCTCCAATTGAATCCGTTCGTGGCGGCAGGATGGAGGCCCATGACAATCCTCTCGCCCACCATCGCGGTATTCGCCGCCGCCGTCGGCTATATCACGTATCTCCTGCTCTTCGCCAAGTTGAGCGCGAGCGAGATCGGCTCCCTGCGGACTCTCGGTTTCACGAGAGGGCAGCTGCTGAGGCTCCTCGTCTTCGAGCATCTGGCCATCGCCGCCATCGGCATCGGGCTCGGTACCTGGGCTGGATTCCAGATGAGCCGTCTCACCGTGGCGCCGCTCGCCATCACGGAGACCGGACTTCCCGTTACTCCACCATTCATCCTCACGACTGACTGGCCGATCATGGGCGCGACCTACGTCGCACTGGGACTCCTGTTCATCGGCGCTCTGGTCCTCCTCAACAGGGGCGTGGGCCAGCTGGACCTTCGTGCCATATCCCGCTTTGGAGAGTAGCGCCAAATGTGCGTTCAACAACAGCAGTAGGAATGCTCAAATGACCCTGATATCTGAGGAAACAGAACTGGTGGCTGCACAATCAATGCAGAGCGTTGATCTCGTCTGGAAATACCGGACAGACGACGTAGTTTCCTCCAGTCCTGCCGTGGCCCACGATCTCGTATTCGCAGGCTCGGAGGACGGCAACGTTCTCGCGCTCGATGCCGAGACTGGCGAGTTGCGCTGGTCGTTCAACACGCGCGACAAGGTCTACTCTTCCCCTCGCGTGGTCGATGGAGTTCTCTATGTCGGCTCATGGGACGGCCATGTCCATGCACTCTCCGCTCCATCCGGTGAAGTCCTATGGCGTAGCAGATTGGGTGAAGGCGTCTTCTCCTCCCCGGCATTGACCGACGGCATGCTATACGTGGGATCAACCGATCGCCACGTCTACGCGCTGGACGCCGACACCGGTGAAATCGTCTGGCGGACCGCAACCGAGGACTGGATCATGTCGTCCCCGAGGCTTGAGGAAGACGCCGTTTATGTCGGCTCCAACGACGGCCACTTGTATTCGCTCGAAGCCTCTAGCGGCAAGATCAAATGGCGATTCAAGGCGGACGGCGTTGTATTTTCCTCACCTGCCATTGCGAACGGCGTTGTCTACTTCGGTGCGTGGGACGACCACGTTTACGCCGTGGACGCTCAAACCGGGCGGGAGCGATGGCGCTATCGCACAGGGGGCTGGGTCGTCTCCTCTCCCGCAATTGCCGAGAAGACCGTCTACGTCGGATCGAGGGATGGGCGCCTGTACGCTCTCGACGCGGTGGAAGGTGTCCTTCGCTGGCGCGTCGCCACCGGTGACAAGGTTGAGTCATCGCCGCGTGTCGTCAACGGCGTTGTCTACTTCGGTTCGTTCGACAGCCATGTCTACGCCGCGTCCGCTTCAAGCGGAAAAATACTCTGGCAATATGAGACCGGCGGCAGCGTTTCATCGTCGCCCGCAGTGGCAAACGGAATCGTATACATAGGATCGACCGACGGCCACGTCTACGCCATCCGGTCGCACGCAAGTGGACTGCTATAATCCAACCGCCCTATGAACATGCAGAAGATAAATGAGAGGCTGAACGCGATCACCTACGGGGTCATCGCGACGTGGCAGCTCGTCGTCAAGCGGGCCCTGGCGCACTGGCGACTTCTCTCCTACGTGGTCATCGGCGTCGTGCTTGCGTCCTCCATACTTTCCGGCACAGTCATCTACTTCGAGGCGCTCCGCGAGCTTGCCCTCAAGAACTCCCTCGAACGACGAACGACGGAGCAGCTCAACATCACCGTCCGTGCCAGCAGAGGCCCCACCAACAACGAGGAATACGGGAAAGTCAGCACAGTCATCGAGCCGCTGGTGGCCCGACACGTCTCATGGATGGTCCATGACACCGTCCACGCGGCCCGCACTCCCACGTTCTACATGGGGAGTCCCGGCGCAGAGGATGAAGCCAGGCTCGGCAAGGACCGCACCTTCTTCGCCTTCATCGACGACCTCGAAGAGCGCGTCCCACTGGCACAGGGCGGGAGTCCCAGCCTGTCGCCACCCGTAGGGGCGGGCCAACCCCTGGAGCTTCAAGCTCTCGTTCCTTTCGACGCCATGGAGGCACTCGGCGCTCAGGTCGGAGACCGCTTCGCGGCCGTCCCGGCTTTCGATTCCGACATTCCCTACGTTAATGTCACGATCAGCGGCGCATTCGACCTTCAGCAGGCCAACGACGGCGAACTCGTCCACTTTGTCGAGGAAGGACTCCAGACAAAGACCATGGCGACCGACCTGCGCCTCATGCCCTTCTTCATATCGAGGCAATCGTTCCTCGAGTCCCTTGGCGTATCCATCGGCGGAATGTCCGCCGGCTACTACTGGTACCTCAAGACCGATCCCGACCTGGTCAATGCCGACAATGCCCAGTTAACCGTCGCCAACCTCCGCGTCATGGCCAACAGGGCGGTCGCCAACCTGCAAACCGTCTCTCAGACGACGAGCCTCGACGACGCCCTGATCGAGTACGACCAGCGCCTGTTCTTCACCAGGCTGCCGATGTTCATCGTCCTCATCCTCATCGCCTTCGTCATCCTCTACTACGTCGCGACCATGTCATCGCTTCTCGTGGAAAACCAGCGTTCGGAGGTCGCACAGTTCCGCAGCCGCGGCTCCGACACCTCGCAGATCCTCACCGTGTTCATCCTGGAGGGTGCGACCATCGCCATCCTCGCGGCAATCGTCGCTCCCATCATCGCGGCGGTGACCATCAGCCTGCTGGGCCTGACGCCAGCGTTCTTCGGCCTGACGGGAGGAGGTCTGCTCTCGGTCGAAATATCGCCTTCGGCCTACGCCCTGAGCGCTCTTGGCGGCGTGCTGGGCTTCGTTGCGCTCCTCTTGCCGGCGATACAGGCATCGCGGTTCGGCGTAACCCAGCAGCGGCAGCAGTCGTCCCGACCCGCCGCGCTCCCAGTATTCCAGAGGTACTATCTGGACGTCCTCCTGCTTCTCATCGCGATCTTCCTCTTCCGGCAGCTAACCGAGCAGGGATCGGTCGTCGCCCGCGACGTATTCGGCGCCGCCGTGGCCGATGAGCTTCTCCTCGCCGTGCCGGGACTCGTTCTGGTCGCCTCGGCAATGGTGCTGCTCAGGCTGTTCCCACTGGCGATGAACATTATCAGCAAGCTCTTCGCCAGGGTCCTGCCCGTCGCCGCCGCCATGACCGTATGGCAAATGTCCCGACAGCCGACGCATTACTCGCGTCTCTCCCTCCTGCTCATCCTCACCGCCGGACTGGGCATATTCGCGTCGAGCTTCGGGACGACACTGCAACGCAGCTTCGAGGAGCGCATCCTGCATATCTCCGGCAGCGACGTGCGAGTCGTGGGCGTCAATAGAACGTCCACGTCCGATGATATCGCCATCACGACCGGAGGTCGCTTCACGGAGGAGACAGCCTACGAGGAAATTTCAGGCGTCGACGCAGCCAGCTCGGTCCTCCGCCACGCCGGACGCGACCTGACTCGACAGCAGGGCGGCTCCTTCGAGCTTTTCGCCCTGAACAGCGCCAACTTCGACAACGTGGCGTGGTTCCGAGGCGACTTCTCCGACGAACCTATCGGGGAACTTCTCAGGCGAATACAACCCGACGAGTCCGCAGTAACGAGTGGCGGTATCGAACTCCCTCCCGACGCCGCGTCCATCGGCGCAAGGATCAAGTCCGACAGGATGCGTCCCACTCTCCACGTGGTCGCCCGACTGACGAACGCCATCGATCAGCGTGCGGACTATCGCCTGGGCTTCGTGACTTCGAGCGACTGGCTCAGTCTCGATGTCCCCCTGGCCGTAGAGGGGCGTGAGGACTTCCTCGCAAATGGTCCCATTAAGCTGGACGCCCTCTATGTCGAGCAGTCCAATCTCAACATCGGACTCAAGCCCGGCACCGTCCTCTTTGACGACGTCCACGCCACAACGCGAGACGGACGGCAGATTCTGCTTGACGGGTTCGACACCATCGACGCATGGTCGCTCCTGAAGACAACCGAGAACTCCATCAGCGACGAGTTGAAGCCCTCGGCGGAGGTCTTCGACAACGTGCCCGGGGCGGCGGTGTTCACTTGGGCGAAAGGCGAACCGCTCACGCCGCGAGGAATATTCGTCGGCGACGAACCTCCTCCGATAAGGGTGCTGGCCAGTCAGGCTTTCCTGGCACGGGAGAACCACAGTGTCGGTGACGAATTCGAGGTGTCCGTCGACCGGGCGAGAATACCCGTGTCGGTCGTTGGCTCAATTGAACTGTTCCCCACCGTCACATCCGACCTCAAACCCTACCTCATCGCCGACATATCGGCCCTCAACGCATTCGCCACAAGCGGCGTCTCCGACCAGCCCTTCCTTCCCGAGGAACTGTGGATAGCGTCCTCCACGACCGGCGATGAGCGTGAGCGGCTGCTGGAAGACGTCAAGGCCATCGAGGGATTCGGATCGGTTACCGTCCTCGACCGCGAGGAGCGGTTCCGCGCAAAGGACGCCTCCGTCGATCCCCTCGTGGACGCCGGATGGCGCGCGCTCCTATTCATCGCCTTCTCGGCCGTCCTGCTCCTGAGCTGTCTCGGCTTCCTCGTCCACGCCTACTCTTCCTTCCGAAGCAGGCAGGTGCAGTTCGCCCTCATGCGCACGAGCGGCCTGTCGGGAGGTCAACTGATGATGCTCATGTGGCTTGAGCAGACCGTGATCATTGCCGTCGGACTCGCCCTCGGCACGTGGATGGGCAGCCGTCTCGGCGCGACCATCATGCCCTTCCTCGGCCACGACGACTTCGGCGGAAAAGTCGTGCCGCCGTTCGTCATGGTCATCGACTGGTCGGCCCTCTTCGTCACGTATGCGGTCATGCTCGTCATATTCGCCTTCATCACCCTCGCCCTCATCATCCTCATCCGCCGGATTTCCCTCGCCCGCATCCTCCGCGTCGGCGAGTTGGGGTAGGACGGGTACCATACCGGTTCCATACACCCTCACCCCAGCCTCTCACACGACGGGAGAGGGGACACGCGCCTCTCTATTCGCCTATCACATTCTCTAGGGAACGGCCCTCGGTTAACCGAGTGAACGAGTAGTGGCCCGAGGGGGAGATGCAAGAACTCGTCTGTCCGAGAATTTTCGGAGAATTTGTTGCATAGTGTTGCATTTTGTTGCATTTGTCTCGTTATCGTAAAGTAAGGTGGCCCATTAACTTGATTGAAAAGAGGGCCAGACCGGGAGAGACCGAGCACCTGCATATCGAGAGGCTTTGGTGAAACTGTGCCATTTCCTCGTTATCGAAAGATTGGTGGTGGGAGCCGTTTCTGTGCAGTTTAGTACATACGTTCATGCGTGTCAAACCGGGGCAGGCTCTGTAAGTGTTCAGAGTTGGTGAGGTGGATACCGAAGACCCCCTCTCTGTATCTCTCCCCCGGCGGGGGAGAGATTGGATTCCCGCCTTCGGAGGCCTTTGCAAAACATACGCAGCAGTCTGTCATTCCGAGCGCAGCGAGGAATCTAAAATCCATAACCGCAAGACCAGACGGCCAGTGCCGTGCTTCTACCGTGACCAAAAATCAAACCGGGGGGTAAAAGTTCTCCGTGTCAGCTTTACGTTGGGACAGACATTTCAGATTCTTCGACTCCGCTGCGCTGCGCTCAGAATGACAGAACCAAGGTGCTTTCTGGTCAAGGGAGAGTGGAGCGATAGACAAATACATACCCATGGCATCCCACGACAGGAGAGGGATACGCGCCACCCCAATTCAACTGTCATATTCAAGTGGTAACGGCACTATACCCCCTCCCGCTCCAAATTGAGGGTGAGCAGGCGGGCGATGATCTCGCCGTCGCTCAGGTCGGCGGGCCAGCCATAGGCCGCGAACACAGCCTCGTCGAGGTTCTTGTGCGCGATATCCAGCCACGTGGGACGGTTGTTGTAGAGGTTCGTCAACGTCCGGCGTTTGAGTTCGGTCGGACTTACTGTGTCCTCCGCCGGGTTCAGCCAGCCCTGCCGGAGGGTGTCAAGGCGTTCCGCCGCCTCCGCAATCTCCGCTCTCTGTTGGGCTGTCGGGCGCGGGAACGGGAAGGTCTCGAACGTCGTTGTCGGCGTGTATCGAAACCCGGATTCGACTTCACGGAGTTGTGTGCCCTGCGACCGCGCCCAGAGTTCATGCACCCGTGAGTGGAGTACACCGAAGAAATAGTCGTCGTCGCGGGCAAAGGCTATGGCCGTGTGGTCGGCAAGCGTGTCGTTCTTCAGCCACGCAAATAGCCTGTGTTTGGAAACGTAGGAAGTGACAATGATTCGATCCAGTCCATGTATGGCGGCACGCATCCCTGGCCGTGGTTCCATGTGAAGCCACCAGCGTTTTGCATAGGCCTCCCGCTTACTCTTTCTGCGAAACGGGTTGACGTTCTTGCGCACGTACTCGAAGGGCGCTTCGTAGAGCGCCGCCTCCTCAAACGTCGTCCCCGGCGGAAAGTCGATGATCCACATATTCCTGCGTCGGCCGGTAATGTCCGAACCGTTAATCCATGGACGCACAACATCCTGGTTTGAGCGACCATCGGGGTTTGGCTGAGCGAGCAGTTGCTTTGCCAGCCCCTCGTCGATGTCAAAGGGGCCACCTTTCGTATCTCCCATGAAGGCAATTCCGAGATTCTCTTTCAGCCGTCCGGCTTTCGTGACGTCGGTCTCGCCGGACCGGAGGTTGGCATATATCTCAGAGACTGCGCAGCCGTCCAGTTCTCGGGACTTCTCCTTCCCGCCGTCGAAACCGACCATCGACACTTGCACCGCCGCCCCGTCGAGCGTCCACACACGGTCGGACTGCGCCCAGAATATCTCGCCTGACTCTTTGATACGGTTGAGCACTTCGCGGTTGCTTCCCCCTCGAATGCCCTGGGTAGCCAGCAGCCCCGCTCGTTCAGCCCGCCCCGATTCAATCAGCGAACGCGCCTTCTCGAACCAGTAGCAGCACAGGTCTGACTCGCGGGACACGCGCCTGTCCCACACGGCGAACAGAGTGTCCACGTAGTCGTCTCCCAGCTCTTGGCGGAGTAATTTGCCCCCCAGGAATGGAGGATTGCCGATGATGACTTCCGCCACCGGCCATTCCGGCTCCGTGAGCATTCCGTCCTCGGAGCGTCCGACGATGGCGTCCATGAGCACGATGTTCTCAAGAGGTTCCAGAATCGGCGTCTCGCCTTCCAGATCAAAGGCGTTGCGATACTTCCATTGCAGATAGCCAATCCACACGACCGCGGACGCGAGCTCCTGCGCGTACTCGTTGGTCTCAATTCCGAATAGCTGTCGCGGATGAACGGCTGGAGTCAGACCCGCGATCCCATACCTTTCGCCGTAGGCGATGACCTCCTTCTCAAGCGCCTTGAGCAGCGCGAGACTAACGTAGAGGAAGTTGCCCGATCCGCAGGCGGGGTCGAGCACTCGAAGCGTCGCGAGTCGCTCCAAGAACCGTGTAAGCACGTTGGCCAGCCGGTCTCTGAGAAACTCCTGCTCGGCTTTGGGCTGGACCTGCCAGTCGACGTATGCCTCCGCCTTCGTCTTCTCCCGTTCCCAGGCATCCCGCAGCGGGCGCATCAAGACGGGCTCGACGATCAGCTCGATGTCGTCCCTCGATGTGTAATGGAGTCCGAGCTGCTTGCGCTTGCTCTCGTCGATGATCCGCTCGAACAGCGTGCCGAATATGGAAGGCTCTATGTCCGACCAGTCCAATTCATTCAGCCGTTCGAGCAGGGCTATCTGGTCGGCGATCAGTTCGGGAACGGAAGTGTCGTCGAATAGTCCGCCGTCGAAGTGGGGCACGTCTCGCATGAGGAACTGTCCACCGTCCTTCATTGCCGCGAACAGTTCGCCGGTGTATTTCCTGAATTCCGCCGGTCTGGACTTGTTGACCTTGATGAGATTGGTGAAGGACTCTTGGTCCAACAGGCCAACGTCGCTGGCAAAGAAGCAGAAGATCATGCGCATGATGAAATGCGCGATTTTCTGATCGGTGATGGGATGCTTGCTCTTTGCGTTCCACGTCCGCATATCGTCCGCGAGTTCGCGGAGGAGTTCCGCCGCTTCCTCGGTGAGTTTCGACTGGAGCTTGCCGGGATTCAGGCGTTCCGGGTCTTCAAACAGCGCTCGCAGTATTTGGAGCGGCGTGAGCTCCGAATCGCCTACCGGCCTGTCTAACGGCAGGTCGTCGTTGGTGAACTGGTAGACGCGCTTGACGGTATTGGTGAAGTTGGTATGGACCTCGAATGTATTGAGGTCACATACGACCAGCAGAGGAGGATTGCCCAGGGCTTCACGATAGAGCTGAAGCTGCTGATACGCAGCCACCAGGTCTTTGCCGGGCCCTTTGTACTCCCACCCGAAGCAGTCTTTTCGCCAGATGTCGGCGAATCCCTTGCCGCCGGTTGACGTGTCGAGGCCTTTCTCGAATGTGAACCACTCGCCTTGCGGGTCGGCCTCCACTGGCGTCGGCACACCGATCATCCGGCAGAGGTCAATGAAATGCGACTGGGAAGCGGCGCTCTCGCCAAGCTGTACATTTCCCCACTTGTTGGCGAACTCGGCAGGGGTCACCGTACTCCCCTATGCCGTCAGGGCGGTCTCGTAGCCGTCGGCGCGGATGCAGGCCACCCAGTGGTTGGGGCTGACCTCGCGGAGTCCAGGCATCTCGTCCTTGCACTCCTCGACCATAACCGGACATCGAGTGTGGAAGACGCACCCCTCCGGAGGCGACATCGGACTTGGAAGCTCGCCGCGCAGAATGATGCGCTCGCGCTCATCCTCCATATCCGGGTCCGGAATCGGGATGGCCGACAGCAGCGCCCTCGTGTAGGGATGCAGCGGGTTGTCGTACAACTCCTGACGGCTCGCAACTTCGACGATGTGGCCAAGGTACATGACCGCCACGCGGTCGCTGATGTGACGCACCACCGACAGGTCGTGTGCGATGAAGAGGTAAGTTAGCTGGAGCTTTTCCTTGAGTTCTTCGAGAAGGTTGATGATCTGAGCCTGGATCGACACGTCGAGAGCAGAGACCGGCTCGTCGCACACGATGAAGTCGGGATTCACCGCCAGCGCCCTCGCGATGCCGATGCGCTGCCTCTGACCGCCGGAGAACTCGTGCGGATACCGGTCGGCCATGAAGGGGTTCAGCCCGACCGTCTGCAGAAGCTCTGCCACGCGGTCCTGGTATTCGCCTTTGCTGCTCGTCAGCTTGTGGACCGAGAGAGGCTCGCCCACGATGTCGCCGCACGTCATGCGGGGATTGAGCGAACCGTACGGGTCCTGGAATATCACCTGCATCTTCCGGCGGATCGGCCTGAGCTCCTTGTGGCTCATGCTATTCAACCGCTCTCCGTCGTAGAACACGTCGCCCGAAGTCTGTCGCTGCAGCTGGAGGATCACCCTGCCCAGCGTCGTCTTGCCGCTTCCGCTCTCGCCGACCAGACCGAGCACTTCACCCTTGTTGATGCTTATCGAGACATCGTCGACGGCCTTGACCTCTGCGACCTTCCTCTGGAATACGATCCCCGATGTTACGGGGAAGTACATCCTGACGTCCCTGACCTCGATCAGAGGCCGCCCTGTTCCGTTTGACTCGGTCACTACTATCCTCCTGCCGCCACGGGCGAGCCGACCAGGTTCGGAAGGTCCTCGGACCGCCAGCACGCCGCGTGGTGCGGTGGGGTTGCTTCTCTTACCGCTTCGAGCACCGGCGTCTCGGTGAGACACTGATCGAGCGCGTACCGGCACCTCGGCGCGAAGTTGCAGTTGTCGCCGAGACCGATCAGGTTGGGCGGCAGGCCTTCGATGGGCTCCAGCTTGACCCCTTCCTCTTCGTCCAGTCGCGGGACGGACCGGAGGAGGCCCAGGGTATACGGGTGACGCGGGTCGTAGTAGATCTGGCGGGCGGTGCCCTCTTCGATGATGGAGCCCGCGTACATCACGATCACGCGCTTGGCATAGCGCGCCACGACGCCCAGGTTGTGGGTGATGAGGATCATCGCCGTGCCCAGCTCGGTCGACAGGCCCTGCATCAGTTCAAGAATCTGCGCCTGGATCGTCATGTCCAAGGCGGTCGTGGGCTCGTCCGCGATGATGAGCTTCGGATTGCAACTGACCGCCATCGCGATCATAACGCGCTGGCGCATTCCCCCGCTCATCTGGTGGGGGTAGTCCTTGAGTCGTCTCTCGGCGTCCGGGATGCCAACGAGACTCAGCAGTTCAGCCGCGCGATCGCTCGCCGCGCTGGCCGTCATGTTCAGGTGGAGCTCGAGAGTCTCCGTCAACTGCCTCCCGATGGTCAGCACCGGGTTCAGCGACGTCATCGGCTCCTGGAACACCATCCCGATGTCGTTGCCCCGAATCCTGCGCATCTGTGACGACGAGAGCTTCAGGAGGTCCTGTCCGCCGAAGATAACCTCGCCAGCCACGATCTTGCCGGGAGGGTCGGGTATGAGCCCCATGATCGAGAGAGCGCTGACACTCTTGCCGCATCCACTCTCACCCACGATGCCGACGATCTCCCCCTCGTCCACCGAGTAGGAAATGCCGTCGACCGCCTCGACAACACCGTTGTCAGTGTAGAAGTGAGTTGTCAGATTGTTGACTTCGAGAAGTTTTGCCATAACCTCACTACGTTGCAACGCACAAGTATCGATGTAGGGTAGCAACGCAAGGGCGAACCGTCAATATCGCCACGCTCTCCGTCCTCTCCCTTCACCACCCGAGGAACGCCCGGCAGGAAATCGGTCACGTATCCCCACTCCGCTTCCTCACCACTTCTCGAAATCTCTTGCGCATGTCGGAACGTTCGACATGCTCCAGATCTCTCGCCAAACTACTTCTACAGGTAGCCAGTAACCTGCTGTCTATTGCCTTCGGTATTGATGTATGTGCGCCAAGACTGTCCACCATGAGGATTTCATCGGAATTGAGCGATGACACGAACCCGTCAATAGCTTCACCGAGGACTGACTCCGTACCCTCGGAGATGAGGGTGGATCCCTTCTCCTCATGCAGCGCCTGATCAGCGACCCCATAGCCGGTTCGCATAGCCATAAACTCATCAACGTCGGCCTTCTTCCATTCGGTAGTAGTGTCTGACTCTTGCAACAGGGTGAGGGATTGAGAACCGCGGCTGGGCTGAATGCCTATGAGGTGAACGCGTACTCCGAAACTCTGCGCTATTTGTACACCGATTCTCAAGTCCTCGTCACCGGAGAGCATGACCACGTCCGTAATCGCTCCGTTGCGCGCAAGCTCCACGAGGTCGGTGACGATCAGAGAATCAACACCCTTCTGACGACCTGTGGGAGTGACAATCCCAAGCCTCAGCTTGACATCTTCCGTAAATGCCAACTCTTCCTGTTGCGGGGAAAGGTTCCCTCGCACCAGACCATCGTACCAGTAGATACGGAGCAAATTCGCGTCGGGGGCTCTGTCGTCTGCGGCAATCCGCAACTTGCGGATCACGGCAGGCATGTCAAGATCAACCTGATCTCTCTGCAACGTCTCACCGGCCAGTGCCTTAGAACTCTGGGCAAAGAGATATCCGGCATCCACAAACACGGCATAGCGCATAGAAGCAACCATAAAATAAGAGGATTCCCGCAGGAATCCTCAGTATAGCCTACGCTCCAACTTTTCTATTATCGGGAGTCGCTAGGCAATTTCCATACTACCGTAGTGCGGGGCAGAGGTCAATGTCTCTAACGTAACCGTAACCTGGAGCCTGTGGTCAACTCAGCAGATACGTCCCTCACCCCTTCACCACAGGCCGCATCGCCTGGATGTGCTCCGGTCCCGAAGCGCAGCACCCGCCGATGATCTGTGCGCCCATACCCTTCCACTCCGAGGCAAATTCCGCCACCCGTGTGGGGTAGTACTCAGCGTTCTGAAGAATGTCCACTCCGGCGCTCGGCTTCTGGTTCGTCAGCATCGGCGCGTTGACGATCGGGCCAGTTGGGTTGTATCCAAGGTTTGGGTAGGCGCCGACCGGTCCTTCGTACGCCTCGCGAAGGATCGGCAGTCCCTTGGAGATATTCTCCGGATTGCTGCACATGATCAGCACCGCGTCGACGGGGTGACCTTCGAGCGCGGTCGCGAGGTCGGCCAGGTCCTCGCCATAGTTCATCGTGCCGTCGTCCATGACATGCCGCACACCCAGCATCACCGGGAGTCCGGCTTCGGCACACCCATCCACGGCCACCACGCAGTCCTCGATGAAGCCCACGTATTCGGGCAGAATAACGTCAGCCCCCTCGTCAGCCAGGAGCTTGGCGTGGTCGGACCATTCCTTTTGGTACGTCTCAACGCCAAGTTGCTCCGTGTCCGATATTGGATTGTGCACCGGAGGGAGACCTCCCTGGAGGCTCGGCGCGGCGATGCCGCCGGCAACGTAACCGCCGCTGTCCATGGCGTCGCGGGCCTGCACCGCGTTACGTATTGCCGCCGTCGCGTACTTGCGCCAGTTGTCGCGCTCGCCAATCCTTTCGAGCCGCGTGGGGGTTGTCCAGAAGTTGTTGCTGATGATGATATCTGCGCCGACCCGAAAGTAGTCCGAATGCACCTGCCGCACAACGTCGGCGTATTCGATATTGGCAGTGGCCGACCAAGCCTTCAGCCGGTCCTCAGCGTCCTTGAGAACGTCGGCCCCTCTTCGCTGAAGCTCCGAGCCTGTCCCGCCGTCCATCAGGAGCATTTCCCCGCCGTCAAGCCGTTCAACTATCGATTGTCTGGTCATGTGTGTTCCTCCCGTCGCAATTCTACTCCACACACGTATCTGTCGACGACCCGCAAGCGATCAGGCTGATAAACCGGTAAGGCAGTCGGCAAGACCCACGATTCGCTCACGCTCTGGAACGACTTTCAACCAGCGCCCAGGTATGCCGGACACCCCGTATCTCGCGCCCAGAACTGCTCCTACCACAGCGCCGTTCGTATCGGTATCGCCCCCGGCCTCCACGATATCCCTCAGTGCCGCCTCGAATCCAAGTGGCGTCACCGCCGCCCAAAGACCTGTCTGCAAGGCGATAAGCGTATGGCCTATCAGGTTCTGGTCGCCTCGCAGCCACGATGCGTCCCGGACCACAGGCTGTCCATCGGATATGTTCTCCAACACCTCCGAAGGGATTCCGTCGCTCTGCGCTATCGCAAGCAAGTCAGGACACCCGTCGTCTCGCGCTGCCATCAAGAGTCCCGCGAGATCGGGCCTGACGCCTCTTAGCAAGAGAGCGAGCACCGCGTTGGTGATGATGCATGACCACTGCGCCGCCTGCGCGTAGTGCGTCACAACACACGTGGCGGCGCTGTCGCTCACCAGCAGTTCGGGCTCCCGAAACCGCGCCAGCGCGACCGGCGCACACCGCATAACGCCTCCGTTCGGTGCAATGGGATTCTCTGAGTAGACGATACGCGCCGCCTCTGGAGGCCGGTGTCCTGCCTCCAACACGCTGATGACGTGGGCCGTCATAATCCCCATTCCGCGACCATTCTCATGCCTCCAGGCGACCAGCCGTCCGGCGAACTCGTCGACGTAGTCTCCGCCGTCCAACAGCGCCTCGCCCAGATCGACGGCTTGGGCCAAATCGTCGTCCATCGGTCTGTATGCCTCACGCGAGTCGATATCGACCACACCCTCGGGATACCGTTGCTCAATCCAATCGCTTGACCATCCCTCCATCGGAAGGCCGAGAAGATTGCCCACGGCCAAGCCCAGCATCGCCCCGCGGGCACGGTCGGACAGCATATCCTCGTCACTCGCGGCGCAGCCGACCAGAGCAGACAAGGTTGGGGCTTCAGAGACCACATTCGGATCGTTCAAAACCATAAGCGGAAAACTCCTCGCCTGCTCTGCAGGCTCCAATTGGATATGACATCCCTGTCTATTGTACGACCCTATTTCTCGTCAGGGTTGTTCAGCGGGAAGTCGCCGCCAATTCCTCCTCAAGTTGTCACTCTCCACCAAACTCCCTTTACGTCGAAGTTCGTGAACTGTAGGCTTGTACCTCATTCCATGCAGGGAGAGACGTTCATGAAGACCTACCGTGCGGTGCTCGTCGGATGTAGTCGGATGGGGGCGTTCATCGACAACGAGCAGCGAGGCACATCCCGGTTCAGGCAACCCTACTCCCACGCTGCCGGCTACGAGGCTTGCGAACGCACCGATCTCGTGGCCTGCTCCGACCTGCGCCCGGAAGTTCTGGAACAGGCGGGCAAGCGTTACGGAGTGTCGTCCGAGCACCTCTACACCGACTACCAGGAGATGATCGACAGGGAGCAGCCGGACATCGTCAGCGTGGCGACTCAGCCGGAGCAGCGGGCGGAGATAGTCATCTACGCAGCAGAGCACGGGGCGAAGGCCGTATACGCCGAAAAGGCCATGGCGGCATCAATGAGCGACGCGCGGGCGATGGTGGAGGCGGTCGAGCGAAACGGCGTGGCGTTCAACCTGGGGACGAACCGGCGCTGGGAGACTGCCTACGACGCGATGAATGACCTCATTGAAGACGGGAGCATAGGCGATCTAGAGTCGATAATCCTGTATAACAACGGACACCTCTTCAATGCAGCGAGTCACTCGCTCGATCTCGCGCTGCGGTTGAGCGGCGACGTTCCCGCGCGCTCGGTGCAGGGCAATCTCGCAGAGGACGACTCCATCTTCGAGGGAGATTTTCTCAGGGAAGATCCGAAGGGCGAGGGAATCGTCAAACTGGAGAATGGCGTGACGATATATGCCCTCCTCAGCAATCAAAGCGGCGAGTTCGAGGCGGTCGGTACAAGCGGCCGGTTGAGGGCGTTGAGGGACGGACGGGAGTGGGACTTCCGCGTCGCCGACCCGGCGGGACATGACGCCCGGTCGTTGGGTCTCCGTCGGTCATTTCCGGACTTCCTTCAACGCAGCTCGACTCTTAGGCTCATAGAGGACATCGTGCATTCGCTCGATTCGGGGGAACCCACCAGGGGCGGGGTGCGGGTTGCCTATGCGAGCACGGAGCTTATCTTCGGTTTCATCGAGTCCCACAGGCGCGGGGGCACCAGGGTGCCCATTCCGCTGGAGGACTCGAAGACGCGCATGGAGAGGAACAGACCGGCCCGTCAGCCCTTGTTCAAGCCGAGGGAGGGTTAGCTGTCGTCCGCAGACGCAGACCTGACGGCCTCGGCGAAGGCGCGAATCTTGGCGTGGTCTTTGACGCCGTCGGTCTCGACGCCGGAGGAGACGTCGACCATCCATGGGTCTATTTGTCGAATGGCGGTCGCGACGTTGTCGGGGGAAAGCCCGCCGGCCAGCACCATATCGTACTCTTGGGCTACCCGGGCCGCGATGTCCCAATCGAAAGTGTGCCCCGTGCCTCCCAGCGCGCCCTTCTTGTAGGAATCGAGTAGGGCGATGTTGCCGCGTGAGACGACATCATTCACTTGGGCGAGCGTGGCGTCCACGGTCTCCCGCTGTGAAGCGAGAGGCTTCACCTTGATCTGCTTGATGACGTTTGCCTCGACCTGATCCCAGTAGCCGGGGTCTTCAGAGCCGCAGAGTTGAGCGTGCTCCAGGCCGCACGCCTCGATTATTCCGTTCACCTCGTCGATGGGCTGGTCCGCGAACAGGCCGACCAGTCCGGGACGATCAATGCCCAGCTTCTCAATCACACAGGAGACGATTGCCTTCCCCTGATCCTGCGTAATTCGCCGTCGGACACGCGGAACGAAATTCAAACCAAGGTAGGATGCTCCGGCATCTGCTGCCACGAGGGCCGAATCGACATCGCGCAGTCCGCAAATCTTGAATCGCGTCATGTGAGTTCTCGCAGCTTCGCGCCGGGGTCGCCGGATGTCACCAGGGCCTCGCCAATCAGGGCCGCGTGAGCCCCGACATCGCGGACACGGCGGATGTCATCGGGGGTGTTGATTCCGCTCTCGCTTACGACGGTTTCGCCGGAGGAAATCAGCGGTGCGAGACGCTCCGTGGTCTCGATGTCGGTCTTGAAGGTGCGGAGATCACGGTTGTTGATGCCGATGATCTTCGCGCCGATCTCCAGTGCCGTGGACAGCTCCGCTTCGTCGTGGACCTCAACGAGACACTGCATTCCCAAATCGAGTACGAGCATGTGCAAGCTGCGGAGGTCTGCGGCGTCGAGCATGGCGACGATAAGCAGGACGAGGTCTGCGCCATAGGCCCGCGCCTCATAGACCTGGTAGGGGTCGAAGATGAATTCCTTGCGCAGGACGGGTACCCCGGCAGGATAGGCGATTCTCCTTGCAATCTCCAGGTGGTCGATGCTCCCTTGGAAGTGGTCGACGTTCGTGAGCACCGATATTGCCGACGCGCCGTTTCCAACATACGTGGAGGCAAGTGCGCCGGGGTCGAAGTTCGGCATGAGCAGACCCTTGGCCGGGGACGCCTTTTTGATCTCCGCGATGATCGCAACGCGCTCGCGCTGAAGAGCCGCTCTTGCATCGAGCGGGCCTGTCTGCGTCTCGATTCGCCTCTTCAGCGCCGCGAGAGGCATCTCGACTTTCAGGCGCTCGACTTCTCGGCGCTTCACATCGACGATGCGGGTCAGGACGCTGGGAACGTCGAGCTTGGAAGTCATGCTAGTCGAGCGTTTGGCTCAGGTTGATGAAGCCGTCGAGCTTTGCCTGGGCCATGCCGCTGTCAATCGACTCGGAGGCGACCTTGACGCCCTGTTTCAGAGTTCTGACGCGATCGACTGCCAGCAGTCCCGCGGCGGCATTGACGACGACGACATTTCGGGTGGGACCCGCCGCACCGATGAGCACGTCGCGGAGCACCTTGGCGCTCTCCTCGGCGCTGCTGACGCGCAACTCGCCGCTGTGCACCTTATCGAATCCCAAATCGGTGGGAGTAACCGTGTATGCCTCGACCTCCCCGTCCTTCAACTCCCAGACATGACTCTCTCCGCTCAGGGTCATCTCATCCAGTCCATCGGAGCCATGAACGACGAGCGAGTGCCGGGATCCGAGAATTCCCAGTACGTGAGCCATCTTCTCGCCCAGTTCGGAGTTGGCGACTCCTATGAGTTGGGAACTCGCGCCGGCGGGGTTTGTGAGTGGGCCGAGCACGTTGAATACGGTGCGTATCCCGATCTCGCGGCGAGGGCCGGCGGCGAACCGCATGGAAGGATGGAAAATCTGGGCGAACATGAAGCCGATGCCGACAGTTTCCAGACAGGTCTTGACTCCCTCAGGGCTGAGATCGATCTTGACGCCGAGGGCTTCCAGGACGTCTGCGCTTCCGGAGGAACCGGACATCGCGCGGTTGCCGTGCTTGGCGACCCGCACACCCGCCCCCGCGATCACGAAGGCGGCCGTCGTGGAGATGTTGAACGTGCCGGAAGCATCGCCGCCCGTTCCGGCCGTATCCACCAGCGGGCCGTCGATTTCCACGTGCAGGGACGACTCCCGCATGACGCGGGCCATTCCGGCGATTTCGTCGGGCGTCTCGCCCTTCATTCGGAGGGCGGTCACGAGGGAGCCGATCTGGGCGTCTGTTGCCTCGCCGCTCATGATCTGCCTCATGGCGTCGGCGGCCATGTCTTGTGTCAGAGAGCTGCCGGAAACCAGTGTGTCGATTGCTTCCTGAATCACTGCCTTACCCCTCCATTCTTCAATCGCCGTAGATGATCCTTTCGGGCCTGATTCGAATCGCGACCCTGCTGCCCATTGCGTTTAGTCCTTCGGCTGCTTTCCTGCCCTGCTCTTCACCAAGGTACTTGACGCCGTTGACGACGGTCGCCTCCTCCGCTCCCTCTTCCACGATCTCCGCCACGCCGCGAATGATCAGTCCCTTCCCGTTGTTGACGCTGTCCACGACGACCAGGACGACGTTCGGGTTCTGCCGGATGTTCCGCACCTTCACCCGGTGCGCGAAGCACGTCACCACGAAACACTCGCCGTCGTAGTGGTACCACAGGGGGGTCGCCTGGGGCGTGCCGCTGGGGTTGACCGTCGCGAGGACTGCCAAAAGCGGTTCGTCGGTTAGCTCTTTCAATTGTTCCGGTGTGATCGTCATATTTGCTTCACGCGTCGAGGAAGTTCTTGAGCAGGTCTTTGCCAACTTTCGTCATTATCGACTCCGGATGGAACTGGATGCCTTCGATTGGCAGCGTCGCATGCCGTACCCCCATGATAACACCCTTATCCGTCCATGCCGTCACTTTTAGATCGGGCGGAACGTCGTCCGGGTCTATTGCCAGCGAGTGGTAGCGGATGGCCTCGAAGGGGTTCGGCAGCCCGGCAAACACTCCCTCGCCGGTGTGATGGATCATGGAAGTCTTGCCGTGCATGATCTCGCCTGCATACCCGACCGTGCCCCCGAATGAGTAGCCGATGCACTGGTGCCCAAGGCACACGCCAAGCGTTGGAATGGTCTGGCCGAAGTGGCGCACCACGTCGTTCGAGATGCCCGCCTGCTCAGGCGTGCAAGGTCCGGGAGATATGACTATCTTCTCCGGCGCCATCGCGTCGATGTCTTCTATAGTCGTTTGGTCGTTTCGCTCCACGCGCACGTCCGCGCCCAGTTCGGAGAGGTACTGGTACAGGTTGTAGGTGAAGCTGTCGTAGTTGTCGATGAGTAGAATCATGGTCGGTCAGCCTCCCTGCTCCGCGCGCTCGATTGCCCGCAGCACGGCGGAAGCCTTGTGAATGGTCTCCTCGTACTCGGTCTCGGGCACGCTGTCGAAGACTATGCCGCCTCCCGCCTGCACGTGCGCCACGCCGTCCTTGATGACCATCGTGCGGATGGTTATCGCGGTGTCCATGTTGCCGTTGAGATCGAAGTATCCGACCGCGCCGCCGTATGGTCCGCGCTTGTCCGACTCCATCTCGGCGATGATCTCCATCGCGCGGATCTTCGGCGCGCCGGACAGCGTTCCTGCGGGGAAGCACGACCGGAGGGCGTCGTATGCCGTCTTGTCGTCGCGGAGTTCGCCCTCGACGTAGGAGACGATGTGCATGACGTGAGAGTACCGCTCGACGATCATCAACTCGGTGACCTCGACGGTGCCGGGCTTGCAGACACGACCGACGTCGTTGCGACCGAGGTCCACCAGCATGATGTGCTCGGCGCGCTCCTTCTCGTCGGCGAGGAGGATGCGCTCAGTCTCGTCGTCCTCTTCCTTCGTCTTGCCGCGCGGCTTGGTCCCTGCTATGGGACGGGTGGAGACGATACCGTCGTGAACGCGGACCAGCTCCTCCGGCGACGCACCGACGATGTGGAAGTCGTCCAATTCGAGGTAGTACATGTACGGCGAGGGGTTGATGGCCCGCAGCGCCCGGTAGATCGCCAGCGGGTGCGCCGTCGTGGGTCGTGAGAACCGCTGCGATGGGACGGTCTGGATGATGTCCCCGGCGTAGATGTACTCCTTGCAGCTTTCGACGATGCGGTCGTAGTCCTCTCGCGTGAAGTTCGAGGTCACGTCGGACGGCTTCGAACCGTTCGTGAAACGGGGAGGCGCTTGAAGGGGCGCGTCGAGCCGTCTCACGATCTCGTCGATTCGCTCGATCGCCTCCCTGTACGCAGTTTCCACGTCGCCATCGAGGAACGCGTGACTCACGACGCGGATGATCTGCCGGACGTGGTCGAAGATGAGGAACGTGGTCGTCATCATGAAGACCGACTCCGGCACGTCGACAGGGTCGTTTTCGGGCGTCGGGAGCCGCTCGAAGTACTTCACGGCGTCGTAGGAGATGTAACCCACCATGCCGCCGTTGAATGGCCCCAGGTCGGGATTGGGCACCATCTCGTAGGCGTCCATCGTCCTCTGGATGGGAATCAAGGGGTCGACCGTCCCGTTCGTCTGACCTGCGCCCGTCCTCACCACGCCGAGCGGCTCCGTTCCGATGAAGCTGTACCGCGCGATGTGCTCTCCGCCTTCGACGCTTTCGAGCAGGAATGAGTACGGTGGACGCGCCACCTTTATGTAGGCCGAGACCGGCGTTTCCAGGTCGGCGCTGACCTCGCGGTAGACGGGCACCATGTTGCCCTGGTCGGCGAGGCGTTCGACCTCTTCGAGACTCGGATAGTATGGGCCGCTCATATCCCACCTCCCGGCAGGACAAAGCCCATGCGCTCCTTCATTTCAAGCAGCTTGGCATTCGCCATCGCTCCCGCCCGGTCGGCGCCGTCCGCGAGGATGCGGTCGAGCTCCGTCACATCGTCCATAATCTCGTTGTAGCGCTCTCGGATCGGCCTGAGTTCCTCGATAACTACCTCAGCCACTGCGCTCTTGAGGTCGCCGTAGCCCCGCGCGTTCGCGAAATCGGCTTCGACCTGCTGCGGCGACTTCTGGGTGATTACCTGGTAGATGCCGAGGAGGTTGTTGACGCCCGCCTTTTCGGGGTCGTCCGAGAATACGATCTCGTTCCCCGAATCGGTCACGGCGCGCTTGATCGTGCGCTCGATCTCCTTCGGCTCGTCGACCATCTTTACCAGATGGCCGCGGATGTGCTCGTAGCTCTTCGACATCTTTCGAGTGGGATCATCGAACCCCATCACACGCGCGCCGATCTCCGGTATCACCGGCTCCGGAACGACGAACGTCTCGCCGAACAGGTGGTTGAAACGCTGGGCGATGTCGCGCGAAAGCTCAACGTGCTGCTTCTGGTCCTCCCCTACCGGCACCTCATCGGCGCTGTACAGGAGGATGTCGCAAGCCATCAGGACGGGGTACGCGAGCAGACCCGTCGAGATGCGCTCGCTGCTGTCGGAGCGGCCGGCCTTGTCCTTGTACTGCGTCATGCGTTCGAGCCAGCCGAGCGGCGTCACGCAGTTCAGGAGCCAGCACGCCTCGGAATGAGCGGTCAGGTGACTCTGGATGAAAATGGGGCAGTGATTGGGGTCGAGACCCGACGCGATGTACAGAGCGGCAACCGCCCTCGTGCGATGATGCAGCGCTGCGGGTTCGTGTGGCAGCGTGATCGCGTGCAGGTCGACGATGCAGAAGTAGTTCTCCTTCTCGTACTGCCGCTCGACCCACCGCTTTATCGCGCCGAGATAGTTGCCGAGGTGCAGGTCGCCCGAGGGCTGAATGCCGCTCAGGACTCGCTTCTTCCGCGTTTCGGTGCCTGTCTCTTCGACGGTAAGCGTTTCTTGCATGGTATTTGGAATGTCCTTTCGTTGTGATGCGTTTGGCGGACGTCAGAGTCTCCACGACATCCGCTCGTGGTGAGCCCGTCCACATCTCCGCTCGTGTGAGCCTGACCACATCTCCGCTCGTGGTGAGCCTGTCGAACCATGAGCGCCCTTCGACAAGCTCAGAGCCTGTCCCGTACTCGATACGGGAGCGAACGGGATGTTCTCTCCGTCACCACAACGATGCGCCAATGCGTCCCATCGGCTATATCCTCCCGGCCTCAAGTTTTCCACATAAACAAAAAAACCCATCCCAATGGAGGGACGGGTCGATTCCGTGGTGCCACCCTGCTTCGTCGTCCGGCACAATGGCCGGAAGACCTCTCTCAGGCACGCGGGCCCATGTGAGAGCCGTAAATGCCCCGGGCACTGGTAACGGTTGCCCTCTCCGTCCACGCCTACGCCCCAGTCATGGGGTCTCGGATGGAGGCTCCCAGGTCCATTCGGTCTCTGCGTGCGCGCCGGCTCTCACCTAACCCGGTTCTCTGAGCGTCGCCGGAGACCTACTACTCCTGTTCGCTGCCTGTGTGTATTCGGTTCGTCGCAGTATACAGGCGCTGCGGGTGAGGGTCAAGGTATTGGGAGTTGTCCTAATCTCCACCACGCCATATCATGATGCCCATCTCACTTGGGAACAGCACGACAGTTGACCGCCACCATCCGTAGCTACATCACCTCGTCCTGGCCCGTCCTACTCCCCATAGCCGGGCTGCTTGGCCTTTCCGTTGCTCTGTTCCCATCGGCGGGGCGTGACGACGCGTACATCACCTACTGGGCGGCGCACACGCTGCGGGAGTTCGGCGAGATCGCCAATTTCAACGGCGCGCACATCGAGCAGTCGACGAGTCTGCTGCACGTGCTGGTTCTCGGAGTTCTGTCTTTTGTGACGAGGCTCTCCGTTCCGGCGATTGGGCCGCCGATGTCGGTTGTCTTCGGGGTCGTAACGGTCATCTACGCCTTTGAGTTCGCCCGCCTGTATGTCGGGCGATGGTATGCAATGAGCGCGGCCCTGATCGTCGCGACGGCGGCGCCGTTCGTGTACTGGACGACGGGAGGACTCGAAGGCACGATGACGGCGCTGGCCGCGACCGTGCTCCTGTACCACCTGACCCGGTACCTCGAACGACCGGGGTCCGAGAGACCGCCGGCGATGGTGTGGGTCGGCATGGGCGCGTTCCTGCTCGCGAGGCCGGAGGCGATCTTCGTGATTGCATCGGTGCTCCTCGCAATGTTCGTGTTGCTTCGACTGCGCGGCATCACGGTGGCGGACGAGCGATTGGAGGACTACGCGCTGGCGATCCGCAAGGTCATGTGGGCCGCCCTCGCTGCGGGAGTCCTGATGGCCGCTATCGTAGCGTTCAAGACCCTCTATTTCGGAGACTGGCTTCCCCAGCCGGTGGCGGCGAAGCTGGGAGGCGATGCTTTTCTCACCTCGTTGGGCGATGGAATTGAGTACCTCACATCGGCGCTGATGCCGCCTCCCGTGTCGCTGCTGCCGTTCTTCGCTATCGCGGGGGTGGTCTACTTTGCGCGCAGGTTCCTGAGGGACGAGCCGGAGTTCATCGGCGGTCTGGTGTTGGCGCTCTACGCGGTGGCGTACATCGCCTTCATCTCCCTTGTCGGCGGCGATTGGATGGAGGGGTCGCGCTTCATCGTGCCGGTGATTCCCGCGCTGGCTGTGCTCGCGGTGGTCATCATCCCCCGCATCAAGCTGCGTGACCTGCAGGTGTATGCAATCGGCGGGATTGTCGCCTTTCATGTCGTGGGGGCAGTCTGGTTCGCCAAGTTCGGGTCGGTTAGCACGCCGCTGTGGGAAGTGTCGCAGGTGGAGCAGACCGACCTGCCGATTGATCGGTACTCATGGTTCGCGAGGCCCAACCGGACGCATCTGCGAGACATGCCGGTCGTGGAGGAGCTTGGATCGGTCATCGATCACCTGCATCCTGAGGTCGATGGCAAGCTGATCGTCATGAGCGGACAGGCCGGATTCGTCCCCTACTACGCGCTCGGCCCACACTATGGCCGAGTCGAGTTCATCGACCGGCGGGGCGTCACGACGCCGCATTTCACCGACTGTGAGATTACCGGAGAACTCGAACGCGACAGCACGGGGCTTTTAGGAGTGCTGCCGAGGTACCTGACCTTTGCGGAGGACATCCAAAGACGATGCGGCGTGGAGCGACCCCATGTCATCTTCGACCTCGACCTGCCGGAGTTGACCATCGAGGACATCGTGACGAATCACGGGTACGTGGTGGTGTACCGTCAGACCGGCAAGATCCAGACGAGCAAGACACTGCAGGGAATAGAAGTGCTGGCGCACGAGTTCATCGCCGTCCGGGAAGACCTTGCGGACGTCTTCGACGGGCCGCTGCCGAAAGTCCAGAAATGGAGCGTACCGTAGAGGGCCAATCGAACCGTTCGTGGTGAGCCTGTCGAACCATGAACGACCCTTCGACAAGCTCAGGGCCTGCCCCGTACTTGATACGGGGGTGAACGGAGTCCCTCTTGACTCCCACTTGGCTAATCAATCCGTTCGTGGTGAGCCTGTCGAACCATGAACCACCCTTCGACAGACTCACTTTTTGGCCCCCCTAATCGGCGGGTGCGGGTATAATTGCCCCGACTGGCGACGCCTCCAACCACCTGAAGCCCAAGGAGAAGACGCACAATGAAGATCGACCGACTCGACGTGTACTACGTGGAGATGCCGCTCATCTACCCGTGGCGGACGGCCTACGGGGAGGACTACGACATCCACAGCGTGCTGGTGAAAGCCACGAGCGGGGATCACACAGCGTGGTCGGAGTCGACGCCGTTCTTCGCGCCGACGTACCTGCCGGAGAGCGCCGGATCGGTGTTCTATCACGTCACGGAGGTCTTCGGGCCGCACGTCGTCGGACACGAGTACGAGACCGCCCTGGACTTGAACGACCGGCTGGCGGTGTTCAAGGGCAACTCGTTCGCGAAGGCGGCTGTCGAGATACTCTGGTGGACGCTTGAAAGCGCCATCACGGGCACGCCGGTGCACCGGCTGCTCGGCGGGGAGACGCGGGAGGTGGTTGCCGGAGCGGACTTCGGCATCCAAGACTCCATCGACATGCTCTTGGGCAACATCCAGAAGGCTGTCGACACAGGTTTCCCGCGCATCAAGCTCAAGACCGCCCCAGGCTGGGACCTCGACATGCTCAAGGCCGTCACGTCCACGTTCCCGAAGATGACGTTCCACATCGACTGCAACTCCGGCTACACGCTGGACGACCTGCCGTTCTTCAAGGCCATCGACGACATGGGCCTCGCGTTCATCGAGCAACCGCTGTACTACGCCGACGTGCTAGACCACGCCGAGCTTGCCCGGCAGATCCAAACGCCGGTCTGCCTTGACGAGACCATCGTGAGCGTGAAGGCCGCAGAGCAGGCCGTCCAGGTCGGCGCGGCACAGTACATCAACATCAAGCCGGGACGCATCGGGGGCCTCAGCAACGCCCTTGCCGTCCACGACCTCTGCCGCGACGCGGGCGTGCCCGTCTGGATCGGGGGAATGCTGGAAAGCGCGCTCGGAGGGGCGCTCTGCGTCGAGGTAGCGACGCTGCCCAACTTCACCTACCCCGGCGACCTGTTCCCCTCGTCGCGGTTCTACACGCAAGACCTGTCAAGCCCGTCGATGGAGCTTACCGAGCGCCTGACCTTCCAGCCGTTCACCGACGGCCTGCCACAGCCCGACACCGACAGGCTCGCCGCCCAGACCGTGCGGTCGAAGACCATCTTGGCTGACGGATAGGGCATGTCCATGGGGAAGTTCTTCGTTCCCACTGCCGGCGCGGATGATTGGAAGAGCCTTCTCGCTTCCCCGGATAGACATTGGAGAAGGGGCTACTCCGCCAGATCATTGGCATCCTCCTGGGAGGAAGCGGGCGGTTTCCCCAGTGAAGTAAAGCAGGCGTTTGCCGAATGTGAATTCCCCATTCTGCAAGACGTAGAGCTTCTTCTCGGCTTCCCTGAGTATAACGTCCCGCTTCCGGGTGGACGGGCCGCCTCTCAAAACGACATTTTCGTACTTGGCAAATCGAGGAACGAGAGACAGCTCATTGCCATCACCGTTGAGGGAAAAGTGTCCGAGCCATTCGACGTGACGATGTCCGAGTGGATGGTGGGAGCGTCGCGGGGAAAGCGATTGAGGTTGAACTACCTGTGCGGTCTGCTGGGGCTGGAATCTGAAACTCTGGGGGAAGTCCGGTACCAGTTGTTGCATCGGACCGCGTCAGCCTTGATCTTGGCCGACCGGTTCAACGCGTCCGCCGCTATGATGCTTGTACATTCCTTCAGTCAGGAGCACGAGTGGTTCGAGGACTACCAGCGGTTTCTCGAATTGTTCGGTCAGTGCGGCACTCCTAACTCCGTCACTCGTCTGGGTAACCTGAACGGGGTGGAGGCATTTGCATCATGGGTGGTCGGGGATAAACGATTCTTGGAAGCGTGATGGCAAAGGAATCCTGGATTCCGGCCTCCGCCGGAATGACGAAATTGGGATTGGCGCCGTCGGCCAAGGGTGAATTGAGAGCAGATTGGTATGACAACATGAGCAAACGTAGTCAGACTTCCCGCCCCAACATCCTGGTCCTGATGTCCGACCAGCACAGCAAGCGGCAGCTTGGCTGCTACGGCGACTCGCTGGTGCGGACTCCGAACCTCGACCGGCTGGCGTCGGAAGGGATGCTCTTCGAGAACGCCTACTGCCCAGCACCCGTGTGCGTTCCCAGCCGCATGTCGTTCATGACGGGACGTACTCCTACCGGCAACCGTGTCTGGACGAACCAGAACGTGCTGCACTCCGGCATTCCCACGTGGGCCCACGCGCTGGGGATTGCGGGCTATGAGACGGCACTGATCGGCCGGATGCACTTCGTCGGGTCCGACCAGCGGCACGGCTTCGAGCGGCGTCCGCTCGGCGAGTACATGGCCACGCATCCCGGCGCTGCCATGCAGGGAGAGCCGATGTTCCGGGACATTCCAAAGGACACGACCTCCCAGCACCGCGTGAGCGTCGAGATGGCCGGTGTCGGCCTCACGAGCTACAACGCTTTCGACGACATGGTGACGGACACGCTTGTCGAGTACCTCGATGAGAAGTCCAGCAGTGGTGGTCGTCCCTTTGCCGCCGTCGCGGGGTTCATGATGCCGCACTGTCCGTTCTTCGCGCCAGAGGAGCTGTTCGACTACTACTACGACAGGGTCGACGTGCCCATGCCGACGGCGGAAGAACTCGAAGCGCAGCCGCAGGCCGTCAAGGACATGAAGAAGCTGCGTCACATCGACGAGCCGCTCACCGAGCACCAGATACGGGTCGCGCGCGCGGCGTACTACGGCATGTGCGAGCTCTTCGACGCCTCGGTCGGCAAGATTCTGGACAAGCTCGACGAGACGGGCCTCGCTCAAAACACGCTTATTGTCTACACGACCGACCACGGCGAGGCTGCGGGCGAGCACGGGATGTGGTGGAAGAGCAGCTACTACGAGGAGTCGGTCGGCGTTCCGCTCATCGCGCGACTGCCCGGCGTCATACCTAGCGGGTCAAGGAACCCGGTCATCTGCAACACCCTCGACCTCGCGCCTACGTTCACGGAGGCAACAGGAGCGGGCGAGCTACCCGGAATCGCAGGTCGTTCACTTTGGACGGAGTTGCAGGGCCGGACTGACGAGACCCTTCCCAACGAGACGTTCAGCGAACTGCACGGAATGACGGGCGTACCCGGTCTTGGGACCGACCCGCCCTCGCGGATGGTGCGGCAGGGCCCGTGGAAGCTCTACTACTACCGGGGACACGACGCCCCGGTGCTGTACAACCTCGACGATGACCCCGGTGAACTCCACGATCTGGGGTCCGATCCGGCCTACGAGGAAGTGTCGGACCGGCTGCTTGCTCGCTTGCTGGAAGACTGGGACCCCGATGAGGTCTACACGCAGAGCACGGCGTTGCTCCGTGAGATGGACATCATCAAGGAGTGGGGCGCTACGGTGCAGCCGGTGCATGAAGACGCCCTGCCCGTCCCACCCGACTCCGAGCACATTGAACTGCGCTGATCGGGCGTCTAATCAGTCAATCTAGACCGTTCGTGGTGAGCTTGTCGAACCATGAACGACGACGCGACCCTTCGACAAGCTCAGAGTGAACGGGATAATCAAAATACGTTCGTGGTGAGCTTGTCGAACCACGAAGAGCAGGTCTAACGAGACAACCAATTAATATACGACTCAGGACACTAGATGGGCGGGGCTTCCCCTCGTCTTGCTATACTGTCGTTAGAGTGAAATCGAGCCGCGAAGGGGGACGAAATGATCGACCGAGACCGCCTGGTGAAGACGTACTGCGACCTCGTGCAGATCGACAGCGAGTCGGGGAATGAGACGGCGATGGCGGAGGAGATGACTCGCCGCCTGACCTCCCTCGGATTCGAGGTCGAGACGGACGACTACGGCAACGTCATCGCACATGAGGAGGGGGACGACCCCTTCATGCTGTCGGGCCATCTCGATACGGTGTCCCCCGGCAACGGGATCAAGCCCATCGTGGAAGGCGACCGCATCACCTCGGACGGAACCACCATCGGCGGCGGCGACGACAACGCCGGCCTGGCGATCATTCTTGAGACCCTCACCTCGATGCAAGAGGACGGCACGCCGGCAATTCCCGTCGAGGTCGTCCTCACGAGGGAGGAGGAGCCGGGCCTCATCGGCGCGCACAAGCTCGACTTCACCAAGATCCGGTCGAGGCAGTCGATCGTGTTCGACCGCGAGGGGCCGGTTAATCGCATCACGCTGGCGAGTCCGACCTATATCGCGTACGACTTCACCATCACGGGGCGCGCCGCTCATGCCGGCATCGAGCCGGAGAACGGCATCTCAGCCATCCGCATCGCATCGGAGATCATCACGCGCCTTCCGCAGGGACGGCTCGACGAGGAGACCACCTTCAGCATAGGCACTATCGAGGGCGGCTCCACCCGCAACACCGTGCCGGAGAGCGCAACGCTGACGGGAGAGTTCCGCACGCTGAACATGGAGACGCTGGACAACCTGCTGCTCGAAATAGAGAACGTGTTGACCGACGTGAGCGGGGAGTACCCCGAAGCCTCCATAGAGAGCGACATCTACCCCAAGTTCAAGACGTTCCGCATCGAAGAGGAGCATCACACGACTCGACGGGTGACGACCGCACTCCGCACCATCGGCCTGGAGCCCGACTTCCAGCTTTCGGGCGGCGGGAGCGACGCCAACGTCTTCTGGGCCAACGGCATCGCCACCATCGTGTGCGGCATGGCCGACTACAACATGCACACGCTCCGCGAGTACGTCGTCATCCCCGAACTCGTACAGTGCGTGGAGTTCTGCCAAGAGCTGCTCAGGGCGTAGCCATGCTTGTCAACCTCGCCTACGGACGCACGGGCCTCGAGGTCGAGCTTCCCGACGACATCACGACGGTCATCGAGCCGACCTACGTTCCGGGCCTGCCCGACCAGGAGGGTGCGATCCGCAACGCGCTCCGAAATCCCCTGGGCGGAGGACCATCGCTCCGACGACTGGTCAAGCCCGGACAGACGGTCGCCATCTCCGTCTGCGACGTTACCCGCCCCATGCCGTCAAGGACATTGCTGCCTGTCCTGCTGCGAGAGCTGGCGCACGTTCCAAGCGATCAGATCACCATCATGATCGCGACAGGTACACACCGCCCAAACACTGCCGAAGAGCTTGACGAGATGCTCGGCCCGGATATCGCGGGCAGCTATCGCGTCGTGAACCACAGCGCGTTCGAGTCCGAGACCCTTGAGTACGTCGGCGACTCGTCGAGCGGCATTCCCGTGTGGCTGGACAAGGCGTGGCTGGCAGCCGACGTGAGAATCACGACCGGCTTCGTCGAGCCGCACTTCTTCGCCGGATTCAGCGGCGGGCCGAAGATGGTGGCTCCGGGGCTCGCCGGATTCGACACCATCATGCAGCTTCACAACGCCGAGCGCATCGCGCACCCGATGGCTACGTGGGGTGTCATTCACGGCAATCCCGTCCATGATGACGTTCGCGACATCGCCGCAATGACGGGCGTCGACTTCAGTGTGGACGTGACGATCAACCGCAACCGGAAGATAACCAGCGTCTACGCGGGCGACCTGCTCAAGGCGCACGAGGCCGCGTGCCGCTCCGCCAAGAGCACGGCGATGCAGGGAGTCAAAAGCCCGTTCGACGTGGTCGTGACGACCAACAGCGGGTATCCCCTCGACCTGAACCTGTACCAGGCAGTCAAGGGGATGTCGGCGGCAGCACAGATCGTCAAGGACGGCGGCACAATCGTCTGCGCCGCGGAGTGCAGCGACGGAATCCCCGATCATGGCCAGTACAAGAAGCTGCTCACCATGCGCGACTCACCCGAGGACCTCCTAAATATGATCCTCACCGACGGCCACAACGTCCACGACCAGTGGCAGGTGCAGCTTCAGGCGCAGATACAGATGCGCGCGAGCGTCTACCTGAAGTCCGCACACCTCACCCCTGAGCAGGTCAGGCAGGCGCACCTGTCGCCCATCGACAGCATCGAGGACACGGTGGCCGAAGCCCTCCGACAGAACGGGAACGGCGCGCGAGTCTGCGTCCTCCCCGAAGGCCCGCAGACCATTCCGTATGTGGCGTGAGAGTCGCAAGCCGTAGGCCCGATCTTGCAAGTGTCCTGCCACTGAATCGAAGATAGACTCGCTCTCAGCCAACACCCTCACCCCCGTATCGGAGTACGGGGCAAGCTCTAGCCCTCTCCCACGACGGGAGAGGGAATTTTCGTGCGCTGATCTATTCGACGAATCTCTGACACAGGACACTACGTAGGCGCTCCGTGGCCTATTTTCAGTGTAATGACAGGATGTGTGGGTGTGCTGGGAGATGTGGGGGCTTGTCCAGCCGAGGATTTTCAAAAATTTGTTGCATAGTGTTGCATTCTGTTGCATTTCCTCGTTATCGTAAAGTTCACGACTTCGCCCGGGGCACTGGGCACAGGACAAGTTTGGGAAGTACAAGGGCATGGTTTTCTCTTGTTGTATCTGTGCCATATTGAGCCATATCGTGCCGCTTCCTCGTTGTCGTGAGAGTGGGGGGCTGGCAGCCGCTTATGCCTAGTGTGATACATTTGTTCTTGTTTGTCAAATTTAGGGAGAGCATGGAAGGAACGGCGATTTCCTGTTTCTCCATTGAACAACGGGGAAGGGCAACCACAAGGGTTGCCCCTACGCGGGGTTTGTCGTGGCCTCTTTTCGCAGCAATCTCTCATGCCGGTTGCCACCGACGCCACGAAACATGAAAACTATAGGGGCGATTCGCGAATCGCCCCTACGGGAGGGGTGATGACAACCGGAACCAAGCCCAGATCATTCTTTCCTACACTATCGACACCGACCCGCTGGATGGTGCATCCTATCCGTAAGGGTTCCCTAAAGGTGACACGTTAGCGCCCGGAACGCAGCAGGGTCCACGATGATAGACACCGCCGAACAACAATTTAGGTTCTACGACAACCGGGAGAAATACCTTCTCTTCGTGAGCACCTGCAGCGAGAAGCAGGTTATCGCCGAGCGCGTCGCCATGGACATCAGGGGCCTCCGTCCAGGGCCGCCTGCTCTGCGCGTATTCGACGCCGGCATGGGCGACGGGACAGTCATCACCCGTCTCATGAGAGACCTTCATCGCCAGTATCCCACCGTCCCCTTTCTCATCGTCGGCAAGGAGATCAGCCAGGAGGACATCCGCATCAGCCTGGAGAAGATGGCTGACAGGTTCTACGAGCATCCGCTCACCGTCCTGGTGCTGACGAATATGCTCTACTCCGAGGCGCCGCGCCTGCGTCCCAGGACAAACGCGCGTCTCAACTGGCTGGACGTGCCCCTGGAAGGCAGCACGTCCTACGAATTCGACGAGCAGATTCGAGACCTGGGAACGGTCGTCCAGGACTGGTGGAAGACGAATCCCAGCGAGCGCACCGGCAATCCTCTCTACGATACTCCATCGGTGCTCGTGCTCTATCGAAAAGACCACGAATGGCCGTTGGCGCCCGTCATCCCCCAAGGGGGAGACCCAAACCTGGAGTACGACCTGATAGTCGCGGCACAGCCGTTCAGGGCGAGGTCGACGGCGAGGGTCAAGGTTCGCAACGTGCTCGCGCCCCTGTCGCGCTCCCTGGCTCCCGGCGGCTGCATGGTCGTCATCCAGTCCACCGGCAAGGACCCGGGGATGGAGATTATCCGTGGCATCTGGCCTTCCGCGGACCCCTTTCGCACGCCTCGCCAGGAGCTTCTCAGAGAGCTGAACGAACAGCTAAGCAACGACCACCCGGAGCTCCGGTTTCTCAGCTATCCCGACTCGCGGGCGCAGTTCCGCTACGACCTGCGCCTCCCACCCTCCGAGCTGGAGACCTCCATCAGCACCTCGACCGTGCTGGCGGCCTGGAACGCCGCGACCTACGTTGCCCAGATAGAGGACGAACGACTGAGGCCCGCCATGAGCCAGGGAGACTACATCGACGTGACCTCGGAGGTGCTGCAAAAGTACCAAGGATTGTGGTTCGTCGATGAGTCGTTTAATGTGGCGAGGGTGGGGTGAAGGGATTTTTCTCAACGGGCTGCTGCCGAGTGTTAGAATGAACTGGGAGAAGCAATATGCAGAATGAATTCACTGCCATCATCGAGAAGGGTGACGGCTGGTACATAGCGTACTGCCCTGAAATTCCTGGCGCGAACGGTCAGGGAAGGACCAAGGAAGAGGCTAGGCTTAGCCTAGGGGAGGCGATTGCCCTCATCCTCGAAGACCGTCGAGAGGACGGATTGCGAGGGGTTCCGGCGGACGCGCTGCGGGAGACAATCACCATCTCGTGAAACGCGGCGACCTGCTACGCCACCTACGCCGCCACGGCTGTTATCTCAAGCGCGAAGGGCGAGCACATTCCCTGTGGTGGAATCCTTCGACCGGCGAGGTAGAGACCATTCCTCGACATAACGAAATCTGGAATCATCTGGCCCGAAAGATATGCCGTAGCTTGTCAGTGCCCGTTATTGGCCGCTAACGTTACCACCGATCAAGAAACGCCCCAACGTTGACCGGGGCGCGCGTCGTTGGGATAATTGAAGCGTGTCAGTGCCTGCCGAAGTGGCGGAATGGTAGACGCGGCGGTCTCAAAAACCGTTGGGAGTTAAATCCCGTGTGAGTTCGAATCTCACCTTCGGCACCACGTTTCTCATCGAGGTAGATGTCGATCCAAAACACGCCTCCGTCTACCAAGTCTCAAGAAACTCCACGCACCTTGCCCTACCGCAAGGCAATACCATCCTCGTTGATGGTGAGTTCCTGAGAGTTGGGGGTGCGCCGGCAGAGTGAGTCTTTCATTGGTTGGTCAGGTTTCCGATGGCGACGTAAAAGTCGTTTTTCTTCGCCTCGGCAAATGCTAACTCGAGGCCAGCATCTTTGGGAACTTGGAAGGTAACCCACCCGCGCACTTCCTCACCTGGCGCAAGCCTTACGGTACGTTGGGGGCCGGATGAGTAGAGCGTGGATGGAAAGACCGGCTCCAATTCTGCGAGTACGAACACGGACGGCAAATGGAAGTTTCCCTGATCATCAGAAAGGGCGAAGTCGTTTGCGTCACTTTCATCGCCTATAGCGACGCCCACTTGGCTGATGTCTAAGGCGACAAGGCGCATCCCCTCTCTGATTCTGAAATCGGCGGGCGCTCCGGGCGGAGGGGGCGGTCCGGCCGGGGCCGGGTCAAGAAACCCATGTACGGTGTAGGCGCTCCCATATGCCTCGATGGTCTGGCCGAGGCTGGTGGGTATGGGTATGTGAGTCGGCGGAGGTGGTACGGTTGGAGTCGGGGTCGGCGGGACCGGGGTTGGGGTTGGTTCCGGGGTGGCGGTGGGCGTTGGAGGGACAGGAGTGGGCGTCGGCGTCGCTGCCCTCACCATATCCGGGGACAATGTTCTTGAAGTCGGATCAGGAACGTCGTCTTCGCAGGCCAGCGCGATGAGAACAAGGGCAAGCAAAGGGAACAGCCAAAGCGCTTTCATGAGTGTGCGCTCCTTCGATTAGTATGTCCCCCTCGCTTTACAACTTGCTACTCTACCTTGCCTACCACCGTGCGGTCAAAAGCTTGTTGCTTTGGCGGATGTTGCAAATTGCCGGTATTGGGGATGTTGTTAGATACGGAATCAGCCGATACCTTTAATCTCCCCGTTCCTGATATCCAGAAGCACAACCCACACTTTCTCAAAACTGCCCTCAATTATCCTCCAACTTCTCATAGGCCCCGAAGGTGAAGGTGAACAGCTCGAAGCGGTCTGAGTTCGAGCTTATTTGCAGTTGGTGCTGCTCGTACTCGGTTGTCCTGATGAGCCGGTACATTCTCGCCTCGTCGACCATCAGGTAGCTGTTTCCCATGTCGTCGAACCGCACGTCGGTGTCGGCGTCGTCCGGGGACAGGGGCATCCCGTCGAGCGTGATTCGCACCTGATACGGTGCGCCGCCGTCGTGTCCGAGCACGGCGTTGACGGTCTTGGCGTTGTACTTGATGGCGAGGTAGTCCTCGAAGTTGTCCGTGGAGCGGGCATGCGTCAGGCTCTCCGGGCCGACGTGCCAGAGGCCCTGCATATAGAGCCGCTGGTTCTCGTGTTCAGGCACGTCCTCGAAGAACACGTCCTCGTCGAGGCCCTCATAAAATTCTTCGTAAAGGACCCAGGGCCTCGGTGGCGGGAAACGGTGAAACGGCAGGTTCTTCTTGTACCCGGCGTATATCTCTCGCGTCCGCGCAAGCTCCTTGTCTCCGACACGGCCCGCCCGGTCGATCTCCGGGTCGAGATGGTAGTCTTCCGGCTCGAACGCTACGGACGAGACATCGACGCTCGCCTGTCCGAGCCAGTGGCGGATCGTCTGCTCCATGGCGACGTATCCGCCCTCCCCGACCTCTGCGTAGCGGACGATGCCGTCTACGTCCAACAGGTACTTGGCGGGCCACGCCGAGACGCCGAATGCGTCCCATGTCTCGGCGTCGTTGTCCAGCGCCACGGGATAGGCGATCCCAAGCCGCTCGACGGCCGCCCTGACGTTCTCGGCGTCCTTCTCGAAGTCGAATTCCGGCGTGTGGACGCCGATGATGCGGAGACCGAGCGGTCCGTACTTCTCCTGCCATTCGAGGATGAACGGCAGAGTGCGGATGCAGTTGATGCACGAGTACGTCCAGAAGTCGATGAGAACGATTTTTCCCTGCAGAGACGCGAGAGTTACGGGGTCGGAGCCGATCCATGAGTCTATGCCCGTGAGTTCCGGCGCAGGCAGACCCTCCAGTGGATGGGTGGTGTCGAGCAGTTCTTCCTCGGTCAAGACGTCGGTGGATTCCGAAATCGCAGGACCGGTGTTGACCACGACGGTAGGAGAAGATTCTTCCGATTCGACTGCGGCGGGCGTGACTGTAGCTGAGGGAGCTTCAACCGTCGCGGCGACCGTGGGAGAAGGTTCAACGGGCATCGAATCGTCGCCGCACGCCACTGCTACCATGGCGATTAGCAGGGCCATGCAGACAGCCATTAGGTGTGTCACCGCAACACCAAAAGTGTTTCCATCCATGTGATGCGATACGTCTCCACAAAGACCGGAGACTACCCTCAAGCCGTCACTCCGGCGAAGGCCGGAGTCCAGCGGTTGGGGACCGGATTCCTGCCTCCGCAGGAATGATGAGTTTAGCGCGAATTGGACCCGACTTGGCGCTGGCAGTAGGTGCATAGTCTCTACAACGATGTAAGGGACGCTATGGTATTCTTGGCCCTGCCCGATCAGGAGTCCTCCTATACAGATCCACACCTCGCAACGGTACCAGTGGTGGGTGTTCTCGGCCATCGCGCTGGGTCTGTTCGTTTCCGTCGCCGACCACGGCAGCGTAGCCGTCGCGCTCCCGAGTATAGCAAACGAGTTCGGCACCGACCTTCCGACCGTCCAGTGGGTGATGATCGCCTATGCTCTCACGATCAGCTCTCTCCTGCTGCCGATGGGACGGCTCTCCGACATCGTGGGCCGCAAGCGACTGTACATCATCGGCTTCACGATATTCCTCGTCTCAGCGGTCCTGTGCATAGCGGCGAGTGACATCGTCACACTCATAGGCGCGCGCGTCCTCATGGGGCTTGGCGCCTCCATGACGCAGGCGACCTCGACGGCGATTCTCCTTTCGTCCTTCTCCGAGAGCGAGCGCGGCAAGGCCCTCGGTCTCCAGATCAGCGCCGTGGGTTCCGGAGCCGTCGGGGGGCCTGCCATCGGCGGGTTCGTCGTGGACGTATTCGGCTGGCAGGGGGTGTTCTTCCTTACGGTCGCGCTCGCCTTTGTCGCCATCGCGGTGGCGCAGATCGTCCTCGACCGAAAGAAGACGGACGGAGCGATATCGGGGGGCCCGTTCGACCTGGTGGGCGCTCTCACATCCACGGCAGTCCTGATCGTCTTCCTGCTGGCCATGAGCAACGGGGCGGAGATGGGCTGGCGCGCTCCGCCAATCGTTGCGGGGTTCGTTGTAGTCGTCGGGCTTGCCGGGTTCTTCACGTACTGGGAGCTGCGGAACCGCAGTCCGATGCTCGACGTAGCGCTGTTCCGTCATAAAGTGTTCGCCATCGGAGTCGTGGCGAGCGTGATCTCGTTCATGAGCATCTCATCGGTGCGATTCCTCATGCCCTTCTATCTTCAGTCCGTGCTCGGCTACTCTCCCGGGAAGGTGGGGCTGGTCCTGGTGCCCGCGGCATTCGCCATGATTATCATGGGACCGCTGGGCGGTCGGCTTTCGGACAAGTACGGCTGGACGGCGTTCAATGTCGGCGGTCTGCTCTTCACCGCGACCGGTCTGTTCATCCTCTCGCGGGCCACGGAGACCTCACCGATCTGGCTGATAGTCCTGGGGACGGTGACGCAGAGCATCGGGACGGGCACGTTCAACGCGCCCAACAACAGCTCGATTCTCAGCGTCGTCGAACGGAGCAAATACGGCGTGATGTCCGGCTTCCTGAACCTCGTGCGAAACACGGCAAACATCACGGGAATCGCCGTCGCGACCACGATCGTCGTCACGGTGATGGGCGCTCAGGGCTTCGAGCCAAGCCTCGCCGCGGTCTCGGAGTCGGGGACCGAAGGGGTGCTGGGGGCATTCACGTCGGGGATGAAGACGGCCTATCTCGCAATGTCCGGGCTGGTGCTCGCGGGGGCGGCGCTCTCGGTGCTCAAGGGCGGGCGGGGTAGGACACCGGACGTGCAGAAGGGAACAGGGGTCGAGTCTGGAAAGAGTCCAGCGGACTGATCAGTCGGCTGGCGGAGTCACGACGCATGACGGACTCAAATATCCGGATCTTCAGGGAACGCGCACTTCGCCAGGCATGAATATCTGCGGTCAGCACATTACTGCAAATATGACGTGTCGTAGGCGAGGCGCAGGGCAACCGCTACCTTCAAGAGTCGCATGTCCTTTGTCCAGAGCTTGGCCGGAGAGGCGAGGACAGTGGCTGCAAGCAGATGAGCATCGATGAATCCTATGCCTCGTCCCATCAGGCGACGCTCTTCAATGAGATATAACACTTCGTCATGGGATGCTGAAGGTATAGCCGGCAACCCCTTGAGACCTTGCAGTAACTCGTCACGATTGCGTAAGTTGCCGCAGGCCAATTCACCGATGACCATGGGATGCCCCAACACCTTATTCTCGCTGAGAAGCGATACGAGATGCGGCTCCTCACCACGCAGATGATCGACCCAAACGGAGGTGTCGACCAGGATCATGCGTACTCGGTGGTTCTGCGCGGTATGGATCGTAGCTGAGGCTCACTCCCACCGAGACTCGCGAGTCTACGAGCGCTCTCTCGTTCTATGAGTGCGCGCAGGCTTTCTTTCACGAGAGCGGCCCTGCCTTCGATCCCTGTAAGTCGGGCCGCCTCTTTCAGCAGGCTGTCATCTATGTTGAGTGTGGTTCTCATCAGGCTCTCCCACGATTAGAGGCATCATATTATGCATCATTTGATGCGTATTGTGATGACGAGTGTACCGCAAGACACTACAATTGCGCAACCCCATGACAATCAAGGCAACTGTTCAGTCTTGGTGAGACGAACCACGTCCCACACAAGGGCGGTTCGCGAACCGCCCCTACGCGTTGGGCCACGATCCAGATGCCAAAGTCTACCCCGCCGGTGGGCGGTGCTGAATCCACGGGCGCGCTTCCTCGAAGGCGGCGGAGGCGGCGAAGACGGTTGACTCGGCTCCATGGTCACCGATGATGTGCAATCCTATGGGCAGGCCGTCGGAAGAGAACCCGCACGGAATGCTCGCGGCGGTCGAGCCAATCATGTTTATGGGCATCGTGTACGGCGTGTAACCCCAGAACCAGTGGACGTCTTGCTCCCCGATCTTTGCCGGAGGCTCACCGACCGGGAACGCGGGCGTCGCGAGGGTCGGCGTCAGGATGAGGTCGTACTCGTCGAACGCGTCGGCAAACTGCGACTTCATCACGTCGACGTGTCCCAACGCATTGACGAATTCCGCTCCCGTTATGTTCTTGCCCGTTGCGAGTGACTCCTGTGCGTACCATGTCAATTTATCCCAGTGTTCATCGACGACACCGGCAACACGGGCGTACATGATCGCCGTGAACAGCGGCCAGAACTGCTCGAACGGCATATCGAGAACGAGGTCTATCTCTTCGACGACCGCTCCTAGGTCCTCGTATGCCCTGGCGGCGTCAGCCGCCGAATCCCGGACCTCCGGCTCAACAGCGGCGAATCCGAAATCGGGACTCCAGCCAATCTTCATTCCTTCGACGCCCCGCGAGAGCGCGGCAACGTAGTCGTCGGGCTCGTCGCGCAGTGCGCCGGGATCGCGAGGATCGCGTCCCGCCAGGACTTGGAGCAGCAGGGCCGAGTCCGCAACCGTGCGCGTCATGGGGCCGGGTTGACTGAAAAGATTGGCGGCGGGATCGGCCCCCGGTCCAAGGTAGTAGGATATTCTGCCCTGGGTCGGCTTGATGCCGTAGATGCCGCAGAATCCGGCGGGGATGCGAATCGACCCGCCGCCGTCACTGCCGGTGGCCAGGGCGCACAGGCCCGCGGCGACCGACGCTCCGGCGCCTCCACTGGAACCGCCCGTCGTGCGCTCGGTGTTCCACGGGTTGCGGCAGTGGTCTCCGAGCCGGTTCTCGGTGTGACCGAGCAGACCGTACTCCGGCGTGTTCGTCTTGCCGAGGATGACGGCCCCTGCCTTTTTGACTCTCTCGACGACGACCGAGTCGTAGGAGGCAATGCGGTCGGCGAAGATCAGCGAACCGCTGGTCGTTCGGATGCCCTCCGTCATCTCCAGGTCCTTGATCGATATCGGCAGCCCGTGCAGAGGACCGAGATCATCGCCACGCGCGACGGCCTTGTCTGCCTCTGCGGCCATCTCCAGTGCGAGGTCGGAGGTGACTGTAAGGTAGGAGTTGAACTGCGAATCGAGGGCGTCGATGCGTTCGAGGTAGAGCTTCGTCATTTCGACCGACGAGACCTTCTTCTCGGCGATCATCGAACGGATTTCGGTTGCGGGCAGGTAGGCAAGATCGTTGTCTGACATGAGTGGCCTTCCAGTGGTGATGTATAACCGCGAGAGTGTAGCATCGGGCTATGAGGCAGTCAATGAAAGCGAGGCATGGTGGTATACTCCTTGTCGGAACCTTCGATCACATACGGCTAGGAGAAAAACGAGATGAGCTTGCAGCAGGCGACGCCAGGACCGTGGACGCACAACGAGGGCAACCCAACCCGCATCATAGGCCCGGACGACGAAACTGTCGCCGTGCTCTACGGTGGTGAGGTCGGGCTTGCAAAGCAATTTGAGAACGCCGCGCTGATCGCTGCGTCACCGGCCCTTTACTCCTACGTTGCGGAACAGTCCTCCGGCGGAGACGGTGATGCAAAAGCGATCGTCGATGCGCTCGAGGGAGAAGGTACCCCGTCCGGTCCGTGGAAATACGACGACTTCAATCCCAGGCAGATCACCGACGCCGAATCGACCACCATCGCGTCGGTATTCGGCAGGATGGGCGACGACCAAATCCAGCTGGCCAACGCCAAGCTGATCGCGGCCGCTCCCGTCATGCGCGATTACGTCCGGTCACGTTCAGAAGCCGGTGACGATGCCGCGTCCGAATTGCTGAAGAGCACCGAGTCGAGGCAGGAGGCGGCAGCCTAACTTTCCATGACCGGCGGAACGTAGAGGTCAGTCTCGGGGTAGAAGTCCGTCCACGCAAACCAGAAGGCCATGATGTACGGGAACGTTTCGAGCTGAGTGCCCTTTAGTTCGCCGCTCAGCCCTCGTCCGGTCGCCTTGTCCCAGACAGAGCCGGTTGCCGTGTCGGTCATGGTCATGTCGTCGACGTTCTCGAAATCGAGGACCTCACCATCCACCGTGCGCCGGAACATGGCGGTTGCCCCACCCTCGCGGTCTACGGTGACGACGAGGGGCGCCCCCTCGAATTCGTGATTCACGACCTCGGCCTCCAGCAGATTGAGGTAGCTGTAGGCAATCTGGCCCTGCTCACCGGTAACTCCGAGGACCAATTCCTTCCTGCGAAGACGATCGTCCTCATGCTCCTCACCGAGGATGCCTGCATCAAACCCCGAATAGTACGAGAGATAGTGATCGTCGATCGGGTAGCTGGTATGCGTGTCGAGGACCATGGTATCCGGGAACTGCTTTACCCAGGTCCCGAAGTTGGTGAGTTGAGAGGGGATAATCTCAAGTTCCCTTCCCTTCAATGGGCCCGCGATCCCCTTGGCGAGGAACTGGCTCCACAGCGAGTCTGTCTCCCGGTCGTACATAACGAGGGCATTCATGATCAGCCGACCGGACACGCCGAATCTCACAGTCTGGTCTTCCAGTTCTCGGCCATAAACTATGGCCGTAAAGCAGAGCGGTCACCAGGTGACCGCGATGGGCTTGCCTCCGACAACGTCGTTGACGATCTCATGGCCGCTCAGATACGCCACGTTGTAGGCGCGGTGCTCGCCGTTAATGGATACCCCTATGACAAGGTCCGTATCTCGGTACTGGCTCTCAGCCTCATCATGAGTCAGGAAGTTCGGATCGAATATCGCACGTATGGCGTCCTTCGGAAGGATCTTCATGATCTCGTATTTTCTGCCGTTATCGGTGAACGAGGTTACCGCGAATGTATCGAGGTCGTCCCCCCACGGATCACGTGAACTCTCCTCAACGGACTCGTCGAGCGGCGTTGCTGTCTGCGCAGGCGTCGGCGCAGGTTCGGGCGATGCTGTCGGGTCCGGCCTGGCTGTTGGGGCAGGCAGTTCGGTTGCCGGCACGCGGCTATCGGGCGCCGGCTCGTCTGCTTCCTGAGAGCTGCACGCCGCCGATAGGACGACAACCATCCCAACGCCGATACCGGCGATCAACATTCTGAACGTTCGGAAGGTCACGTAGTTAGTCTCCTTCTTGATCATTCGATGCACGCAGGCAGGATTCGATGCGCGCATGACTGATTGGGGCGAACCGTGAGAAACAATCAAAAGACCTCTCGCAGCGCCGACCGGGCGGCGTGGAAACCGCTCATTCCGTGAACTCCTCCACCCGGCGGGGTGGACGCTGAACAAAGATACAACCCTCTGACGGGCGTCGAGTACGGGTTCCAGCGGAGGACCGGACGAGCAAACGTCTGACGGAAGTCCTGCACGCCGCCGTTGATGTCTCCGCCGATGTAGTTCGCATTGTACTCTTGCATCGCTGCAGGACTCATCACGTGTTTGGCCAAAATGCGATCACGGAATCCGGGCGCAAAGCGCTCAATCTGGGCGTCGATACGCTCTGTCGCATCAACCGTCGACCCGCTTGGCACGTGAGTGTAGGCCCAAGCTGTGTGCTTCCCTTCGGGCGCGCGCGATTCGTCAAACAGACTGGGCTGCGCGACGAGCACAAATGGCCTCTCAGGAACTTTGCCCGCCCATACTGTCGCCTCCGCCTCGGCAATTTCATCCAGAGTTCCCCCAACATGGACCGTGCCGCCCCATGCCGTCTCCGCCGCCTTCCAGGGAATCGGCCCGTCGAGAGCGTAGTCTATCTTGAAAACGCCAACCCCGTACCGGAAGGACTGCAGGCCGCGACGATATCGACCACGCAGCCTATTCCCCGCTAGCTTGAGTAGTTGAGCGGGTGAGGTGTCACAGAGCACCGCCTTGCTCTCCGGCAACTCTTCGAGCGACTCGACCTTCCAATTCGTGACGATCTCTCCTCCAAGCGACTCCAGGTACGAGACCAGCGCCCTCGTAATGGACTGCGCTCCCCCACGCGCGAACGGCCATCCCACAGTGTGCCCGGCAATACCGAGCACCAGTCCGACCGCGGCTGTGGAAGAACTGTACAGGGGAAGCATCGAGTGCGCGCCGATTCCTGCGAAGAGTGAGCGAGCCATTTCACCCTTGAATCTGCTCCGAGCTGCCGACTCAACCGACCGGATGCCGGTAAGCCCAAAGCGCGCCATGGCAATGGGATGCCGTGGCACTCGTCGGAACGGGGAGAGCAGATATTCGACCGTACCGTTCCAATCGGAAACTAACGGACCCATCAGGTCTCGATACGACTGTGCATCTCTCCCCAACCCTTCCGCCGTCTCCGACAGGGAGCGAAACTGCACAGCCGCCGTTCCGTCGTCGAAAGGATGAGTCACCGGCGCCATCGGATGCGCCCATTCAAGCCCATGTTCAGCCAGAGGCAGCGAGTTGAAGATCGGCGAACCTGCCCCCAGCGGATAGGCCGTCGAGCACACGTCATGAACGAACCCCGGCAGGGTCAACTCCGCAGAACGAACGCCCCCGCCGACGGTATCCTTCGCCTCGACTACGAGGACCGATTTCCCCGCTTGGGCCAGCACGACAGCAGCCGATAGCCCGTTCGGTCCGGCTCCGACTACCACCGCATCGTATGACGTAGAGGTTGGCATCCTGCCTACAGCGTAGAGCGGTTACCAGCTTACCGGCAACCAATAGGGACATTGCGTGCCCTTCAGTAGGTATAGCCGTAAGTGTTTCAGAGTTGATGAGGGGAACCTCCCCGCCCCTCTGGATTCCGGCCTTCGCCGGAATGACGGTGGGCTGTGTGTGTCGAGCGGTCTCATGAAGTCTGAACAGTTACGTATAGACCTGGGAAGTTGTCGGGCCTAGACTTGAGTGGTATGCTTGAACAAAGAGTGTAAGTTCCTAACAGGCTTATGAGTACACGGAAGCCGCAAAAACTGAAGAGCCGCCGCGACCGGGGCATGATTATCGTGGGAGCCGTCATCGGCCTCCTGGTTCTCCTCACCGCCATACACTTTGGTTTAGGTGTGATTGGGCTGTATATGGGCCCTGAAGCTCTGGGCGACAGTTCACCATCTTGGTCGTCCGACGGCACCAAGGTCGCCTTCTCATCCGACGAGTCGGGCCACTCGGACATCTATGTGATGAATCCCGACGGCACCGAGCGTGTGAACCTCACGAACCGCGAAGCCAAGGACATCGACCCCGCATGGTCGCCCGACGGTGAGTGGATCGTCTTCCTCAGCCGAACGCAGGGCAAGACCGACATCCACCGCGTCCGTCCCGACGGCACCGGCCTTTCAAGTCTAACCGCCTACCCGGCACAGCGCTATGGACGTCCCGTGTGGTCGCCCGACGGAACGAAGATCGCCTTCACATCCAATCGCGACGCCGACCCTCCGCCACAGGTCGGACCAACGCCCGTCCCGTTCTTTGACGACGTGCCGGAATTCCCTGGAGCGGCCCCACGTCCTGAACTCTATGTGATGAACGCTGACGGAAGCAATCAGACGAGGCTCACATTCAACCTCTTCTTCGACGGCAATCCCACCTGGTCGCCGGACGGTGAGAAGATTGCATTCCAGTCGCGCGAGGATGGAGACCACGAGATCCACGTGATCAATGTCGACGGCTCCGGGCTAACGAAGCTAACTGACAACGATGCCGCCGACGTATTCCCGGCCTGGTCACCGGATGGCCGCTTTATCGCCTTCTCTTCAAACCGCCCCAAGAGCGAATTCGGCAGGCAGCTGACGGAGGCGGCGAGAAGGGAATACGCAATGGCGGCCGCGGCAACTGACTTTGAGATTTACATCATGAACTCGGACGGGAGCGGGACTTTCAACTGGACGCAAACAACCAGCCTGTGGGACTCCATCCCATCCTGGTCTCCGGATGGCGATTGGATCGCCTTCGAGGCCCGCCCCCACCTCACGTTCACGCAGCGAGGCTCGGCAAGAGACATCTACATCAAGAGGTTCGATGGCTCGAATCTAACCAATGTCTCCAACGCGCGGGCCCAGGGCCAAGAGGGGAACAAAGGACCGATAGTCTGGTCGCCCGACAGCAATCGGATCGCCTTCGTTACCGCAAGGTACGGTACTCCTAAGGTCCAATCCGTGAAGCTCATCGACCCTTCATAGACCTCGCCACCCAGACGTGGTGCATCACTCGTAACTCCAAGTGCCGCCCTCCGTTTCCCACGCTTGGGGTGGCAATTTACCCTCCAACAGCGGCGTATGCCCCGCGCCAAGCAGTGGCACAGGGAGTTGCCCAACGTCGTCAGGCGAGGGGAAAAGCTCTCGCAGAGAGCCTGTACAGGTCCCCTTCTCTTGGATGAGCACCTTGAACCCTCCCAGTCCTTCCGGGTCCACCAAGTCCCTCATCGCCATAGCGTTGGCTCGAAGTTCGCGGGGTGATATGTCCTGACCACGCAGCCTTTCAAGCCATGCAGAAAGTCCCAAACGGTCAAGGTACTCGGCCTGTGTCATCAGGCGGAGGGGCTTCAGACCGACGGCACGACCTTCTGCGACCACCGTTGTGAAATCGACGTGCGCGGTGATGTCCTGTCGACCTATCCACTGATAGGGACTGGAGCCTGACGTGTGCTTGTAGTAAGTCTGGAGAGTGCCTCGCGAACGCTTGGGAGAGTAGAGTTCCTTCGCTTCGTGCCCGTAGTCAATCGTCAGGACGAATCCCCGTTCGATGATCGTTGCCACCTGCCTTGCCCACTGACCTATCCGAAGATTTATCTCTCCTCTTGTCCCATCCGGCAACTCAACACCCAGCCTATCTAGCCGTCCCGCAAGCAGCGGCGTCGATGGCTCGCCGGAAACGGAGTGAAACCGTCCGTCGGCGTCCACATCGACAAAGAGCTCGACGAGACCACCATCCTTGATTTCGAAGCGGTGTACGGGGAAGGCGTCGATTAGCTCGTTCGACAGGACGCAGCCGACTGCGCCTCGGGGAACTTCGTCGCTTGCCTTGTCCACCGTGAAGTAGTGCATCGCGCTAGCGAAAGCCGCCAAGTGTTGGCGCGCATAGTCGGTGATGTCCCGGGCCATGAGACCGCGGCCGGCCCCCATCTCGACGACATGGAACGTTCGGGGCTCGCCAAGCGCCTTCCACATGGTCTCCAGGTGGACGGCGATGAGCACGCTGAAGGCGGGGTGGGCGGAAGGACTGGTGTAGTAGTCCCTGTGAGTCGCGTCCTGACGGTCATGCGTGTAGTACCCACCATTGGGGTGATAGAGCGCCACCTCCATGAACTCGGCAAACGTGATTGGGCCGTTAGACTCGATGCGCCCGCGGATCTCCGCCTCGGGGGTGTGCTCCATGTGAGGACAAAACTCCATCAAACCAAAAGGGACACCTCTTGGGGTGTCCCTGGGACTATCTCACTTATCGTGTCGGTATCTAACCGGACTTGGTCCCCGCGCGTGCCGCGTTCGCGCTCTTATTGGCGGCGTTCTTCTTCGCCCTGGAACCGTCCCGGTCCCAGCCCGAAATCGGCACGGAATTCTTGAACTCTCCCACAGCGCCACAGACCATGCATGTTCCCATGCTGGTGGGTCCATTCGGACTCTCGATCATCCAGCGGTGCGAGCAATCGTCAATCGTGGCAGCTGCTTCCTGTTCCTGCTCCGGCACTGCACACCCCCTCCGTGGCGTTTCGGACGCCTACTCTCGATCTTCGATAGGAACGTACTCTACGTCTTGGGCCCCGTTGTACAGGAGCCGTGGACGGAGAATGTCTCTTGCGGTCAATTGTTCGACGATGTGAGCCGCCCAACCTGGCATTCGACCTATCGCGAACAAGGGCACAAACAGGTCCTCGGGGATTCCGAGAAGAGAATAGACCGCTCCCGCCCAGAGATCGACGTTCGGATTAAGCCCGGCGCGCGACCTGCGCTGCATCGCCTTGGTCTTGGTAACGGCATCGATGATGCTGTACCACTTCGTCTGACCCTCCCGTTCGCCGAGTCCCTTTGCTCCTGCGCGTAAGTGCTTAGCCCTCGGGTCAACGTCGCTGTAGACGGCGTGGCCGAAGCCCATTATTCGTTCGCGGGCTTCGAGCTTGGCGTTCACGTACGCCTCGGCGTTTTCGACGCTGCCAATCTCTTCCGCCATTCTCATGGCGCCTTCTGCAGCCCCTCCGTGACGCGGTCCCTTCAGGGTCGCGATCGCCGCCGCCAAGGCGGCATAGAAATCGGCCCGCGTGGACGCCGCTACTCTCGCCACGAAGGTTGAAGCGTTTGCCCCGTGCTCGGCATGAAGGACGAAGTCCTTGTCGATAAGCCTGGCATCACGGGGATCGGGTACCTCTCCCTTGAGCATATAGAGGAAGTTGGCGGCGTGGTCGAGGTCACTGTTCGGGGCGACCGGTTCACTGCCGCTGCGAAGCCGGTGGTGCGCCGCGACGATGGTGGGGAGGGCGGCCGTCATTCGCACACCCTTGACCAACGCCCCCTCCGGCGTAACGTCCATCTCCGTCTCGTCCGTAATGCCCATTGCGGACACAGCCGTCCGAAGCACATTCATCGGATGAGTGTTCTTCGTCAGATCAATGATCTGCAGAACTTCGTCGGGAAGCGATCGAGACGCCTTGAGGTCTGAGGAGAATTGGTCGAGCTGAGCCGCCGTGGGAAGCTCCCCGTAGAGGAGCAGGTAGCTTGTTTCTTCGAATGTCGAGTATTCGGCGAGGTCGTCTATGTTGTAGCCCCGGTAGAGGAGCTTGCCGGGTTTCCCGACGATCAGGCTCGTCGTCGTGCGGTCAAAGTATACGTCCCGGAATCCCTTCTTCAGCTCCACTTTGGAGTCTTTGGCCATTGACGCCGGAACCTCCACAAGACGGCGCGTGAGGCAGTTTCTAAGCCGAGGCGCCGTCGAAAACAATCATCGAAAGTTGCCCGCTCCTATGGGTCTCAAATCGTCTCAAACGGTAAGGAAAGGGCTGGGGAATCGTAGCATCGAACGGCCCATAAGTCAAGGAATATGGCCCTCGAAAGGGTGCGGCTTTCAGCATGCCTAAGGGAAGGAAATCCCTTGTCTAAAGTGGACGCATGGCTGTACGAAGCCGCTCTCAAGAACGCAGAATCATGAGGACTCAGCCTGCTGAAAGAGCACTTCAGCCTGCCCTCACTCAAGAGCGTCGACAGCCTGAGGAAGGCCCCTTACCCTGCGGGCATCTCCTGACGCGGGGTACGCCTGCGTCGTCGTGCGACTTTGAGCCTGGCCTGTGAACGCCGGACGGAGGCAAGGGCCCTCTCAAGGTCCAGCGAGGACGTTGCGGTTGCGATCCGCTCCTCGGCGCGTTGGACGGCCTCTTCGGCCCTGGCCTCATCAATCTCATCGGCGCGCTCAGCCGTGTCCGCCAGGATCGTCGCCTTGTTGCCGATGACCTCGAGGAAACCACCGCTGACGGCGATGAAGGTCTCCTCGCCATCCTTGTCGACGCGGATCTCGCCCGGCTGCATGACGGTCAGCAGCGGCGAGTGGCTCGGCAAAATGCCAAGCTCGCCGACGACGCCGGGAGCGACGAGCACGTCCACCTCTTCGGAGTAGACGACTCGTTCGGCAGTGACTATTTCCAGTGTCAGGGGCATGGGATTCCTATTCCTCGGCCGCCATCTGCTCGCCCTTCTCGCGGGCCTCGTCGATTGTGCCCACCATGTAGAAGGCCTGCTCAGGCATATCGTCGTGATCTCCCGCGAGAATCTCGGTGAAGCCACGAACGGTATCGCGGATCGAGACGTAGCGGCCCTCCTGGCCGGTGAACTGTTCGGCCACGAAGAACGGCTGCGTCAGGAAACGCTGGATCTTGCGGGCCCTGGCGACGGCCTGCCGGTCTTCCTCCGAAAGTTCCTCAACGCCCAGTATGGCGATGATATCCTGGAGGTCGCGGTAGCGCTGGAGCACCTGCTGCACGCCGCGCGCGGCGTCGTAGTGCTCCTGGCCCACAATCGCGGGCTCAAGGATTCGAGAGTTGGAGGACAGCGGGTCGACCGCTGGATACAGGGCCTGCTCCGAAAGCGCCCTATCGAGCGAAATCACGGCGTCCAGGTGTCCGAACGTCGTCACGATTCCGGGGTCGGTGTAGTCGTCCGCGGGCACGTAGATTGCCTGGAATGACGTGATTGAGCCGGTGGCGCTGGAGGTGATCCGCTCCTGCAGGTCACCCATCTCCGTTCCCAGCGTCGGCTGATATCCGACCGCGGATGGCATCCGCCCAAGCAGCGCTGAGACTTCCATTCCTGCGAGGATGTAGCGGTAGATGTTGTCGATGAAGATCAGGACGTCCTGGCCGCGTTCCTCTTTGAAGAACTCGGCCATCGTGAGGCCGGTAAGACCCACGCGAGCTCGAACACCGGGCGGCTCGTTCATCTGGCCGAACACGAGCATCGTGCTGCCGAGCACCCCGGACTCCTTCATCTCGCCCCAGAGGTCGTTGCCCTCGCGGGAACGCTCTCCGACTCCGGCGAATACGGAAACCCCTTGGTGCTCCGCGCCGATGTTGCGGATGAGTTCCTGGATGATGACCGTCTTCCCCACACCTGCGCCGCCATAGGCCCCGACCTTGCCGCCGCGAGTGAACGGGGCAATCAGGTCGAATACCTTGATGCCCGTCTCAAGCACGTCGACCGTCGTCGCCTGCTCGTCGAAGGCGGGGGGCTTGCGGTGAATGGGCCAGTTGTTCTCAGCTTCGACCTCTTCGAGGTTGTCCAGCGTCTCGCCGAGCGCGTTGAACAGTCTGCCGAGCGCGGGTTCCCCGACGGGCACCGTTACCGGTGCGCCGGTATCGACCGCCTCCGTGCCTCGCTGAAGTCCGTCCGTTTCGCCAAGGGCAAGACAGCGGACCCAGTTGTTGCCGACGTGCTGCTCCACTTCGAGCACCAGGCGTCCACCGTTGAGCTCGGTGTGCAGCGCGTTGTAGATCGCCGGCATCTCCTCCGGCGGAAACTCAACGTCCACCACCGTACCGATCACCTGCGTAACCGTTCCTGTCGCCATCAAGTCCTCCCTGCGAAATACGCGCTGCGCGCTTCCTGATGTTCCTTATGCTTCGACGGCCGCCGCGCCGCCCACGATGTCCAGCAACTCGGACGTGATCGACTCCTGGCGGGCCTTGTTCATTTCCAACGTAAGGTCGGCGACCATGTCGTTGGCGTTGTCCGTCGCGTTCCGCATGGCAACCATCCTCGCCGACTGCTCGCTCGCCACGCTCTCCAGGACCGCGTGGTACACCTGCATATCGACGAATCGCGGCAGCAAGGCCGCCATGACCGTCAGCGGGTCGGGCTCGTAGATGTAGCCGACCATGTCCTTGTCCTCGAGCTCTGCCGGGACGACCGGCAGCAGCGGCTGCACAATCGGCCTCTGCGTGACCGTGCTCACAAAGTCGGCGTATGCCAGGTAGACGGCGTCGACGCGCTCCTCGCTGTACGCTTCGTTTACCAGTGTTGCGATTGGGCGAACGTCTTCGAGTTCGGGCCGGTCGCCGATGTCGCTGAACACCGCCCGGACATCCTGGCCTGTCCTCACGAGGAAGTCGCGGCCCTTGCGTCCTACCGCAATGACGCTCGTCTCGATGTCCATCTTCTGCCGTTCCAGGATGAACTCCGCGACCACACGATTGATTCTGCTGTGAAGGCCTCCCGTTAGTCCGCGGTCCGGCGTGATGACGACGACCTCCGCCCGCTTGATCTCGCGGCTGCGGAGGAGCGGGTGGATGTACTCCTCGTCGTCCGGCGCGGGCTGGGCGGCGAGATCGGCCAGCAGATTGCGCATGTCTTCGGCGTACGGCCTGCTCTGGAGCGCCATCTCCTGGGCACGGCGCATCTTCGAAGCCGCTATCATCGACATCGCCTTCGTTATCTTCGCCGTGTTCTCGACGCTTCTGATGCGCCGCCTAAGCTGTCTTACGCTTGGCAATTTTCCTTCCCTACCGCAACGCTTGCTTCAGCAGTGTCAGGACGGACTCTGTTCCCTCCGCCTGCACCACCTTGATCTTCTTCTGTTTCTTCAGGACCTCGCCCCTCAGCCCTGTCCGTTCCTTCTGTCTCATGTCGACCATCAACAGTGCATCAAATTCCGACGATGCCGCCAGGTCTATCGCTATGTCGTCGTGCAGCGTTCCCGTTACCGAGTAGCCGCTGCCCTCAAGCCTTGTCGTCACGGTCTCCATGTCGTCCGTGCTTCTCCCGACTACGAGGACTCGGCGCTGCTGCTGCATCTCGGCCTAGTAAGGCACACTCTCCTTGAACTCTTGAATCGCCTTGTTGAGGGACTCGCCGGTCTCATCCGTAACGTCCTTGGCATCCGCGATGCTCGCAATGATCTCCGGGTGATTGGAACTCATGAAGTCGTGGAACGCCCTCTCGAAGGCCAGCACCTTGGATATCTCCACGTCGTCGAGGTGTCCGTTGACTAGGGCGTACAGGATGGAGACCTGCTGCTCCATCTTCAGCGGAACGCTCTGGTCCTGCTTCAGCACCTCAACCGCGCGCTGTCCGCGTTCGAGCTGCCTTCTTGTGGCAGCGTCGAGGTCGGAGGTGCCGAACTGTGCGAACGTCGCGAGCTCGCGGTACTGGGCCAGTTCGAGTCGCATCCGGCCTGCCACACCCTTCATGCCTCGTGTCTGGGCGCTTCCGCCCACGCGAGACACCGAGAGTCCGGCGTTCACCGCGGGACGAATGCCCGACGCGAACAGTTCCGGCTCCAAATAGATCTGTCCGTCCGTGATGGAGATCACGTTCGTGGGAACGTAGGCGGACACGTCGCCCGCCAGCGTCTCGATGATCGGCAGCGCCGTCAGGGAGCCGCCACCGAGGTCCTGCGATACGCGGGCCGCCCGTTCGAGGAGCCTGCTGTGCAGGAAGAAAACGTCGCCAGGGTATGCCTCGCGTCCCGGAGGTCGCCTCAACAGAAGCGACATCTGGCGATAGGCCCACGCATGCTTCGAAAGGTCGTCGTACATGATGAGGGCGTCCTGCCCCTTGTACATGAAGTACTCGCCCATCGCGCAGCCGGTGTACGGCGCGAGATACTGGAGCGGCGCGGGATCCGACGCGTTGGCGGCGACGATGATCGAGTAGTCCATAGCGCCGTTCTGTTCAAGAATCGCCTGCAGCTGCGCCACCTTGCCGACCTTCTGGCCGATGGCGACATAGATGCAGATGAGGTCTCCGCCCTTCTGGTTGATGATCGTATCGGTGCAGATTGCCGTCTTGCCCGTGGAACGGTCTCCGATGATCAACTCTCGCTGACCTCGGCCAATTGGAACCATCGCGTCAATCGCCTTGACTCCCGTCTGCATCGGAACGTTCACCGGCTCTCTGGACGCCACGTCCGGTGCGAGGAACTCGACCGGCCTCGTCTCCGTCGTGCGGATCGGGCCCTTGCCGTCGATGGGCCTTCCGATGCCGTCCACGACACGACCAAGCAGCGCCTCGCCCACGGGCACCTCGGCGACGCGGCCCGTGCCGCGCACCTCGCTGCCCTCCTTGACAGACAGCGGATCGCCCATGATGACGGCGCCCACGCTGTCCTCTTCGAGGTTCAGCGCCATTCCGATTACGCCGCCTTCGAATTCAATAAGCTCATTCGCGCCGACCCCGGAGAGGCCGTGGATCCGGGCGATGCCGTCCCCCACCTCAACCACGGTGCCGACGTCCACCATCGTGAGTTCCTGGCCGAACTCTTCGATCTGTCGCTTGATTACGGACGCTATGTCCTGTCCTCGTACTGCCATGTGACCCTCCGGTATTGCGTATGCCCCGTCACTGCCGGGCGATACGCGCTACGCGATTTGCTCCACTATCTGCCGGTGCATATCTTTCAACTTGCTGCGCACGCTTCCATCGATGACGCGGTCGTCCAGCCTCGCAATGATCCCGCCAATCAACTCAGGTTCGACGTACGTCCGAAGGCTGACCTCACTGCCTACGATCCCACCCAGCAACTGCGACACTTCCTTCTGCTGCGCATCGTCCAACGGGACGGCAGTCGTGACGTCTGCCCACTGGATGCCTCGATGGTGATCGACCATGACGCTGAACTGCTCCATGATGCTGGGTATCAGCTGCGTCATGCTCTTCGTCGCGAGCAGACCCAGCAGGTTGGCAGGCAGCGCGCCCACCGACTCGCCCAACAGATCCTCGATAGTTTCGAGCTTCCTGGCGTCCGGCACCTGCGGCGCGTCCAGGAAGGCTGCTACCTCGCCGTCTTCAAGCAGGTCTGCCAGCGTCTGCAGGTCGTCGACCCACACGTCCAGGCTGTCGTGTTCCAGTGCAATCTGGAACACGGCCTGTGCGTATCTTCTCGCCGACGGATATCTCGGCATAGTCTCTCGTCTACTCCGTCTTGCTCCGAATGAGTCGGCGGTTCCGGCCTCCGACCCTTGGCTTCGACACCTTGGTGTCACTCAACCACGGTTCCGCCGGAGGCAAGATCGGGTCAGGCCTACCCCTTCCCAATCGTCCCGCTCTCTTCGAGCACCTTGTCTATGATGTCGCGATGATCGGTCTCGCTGAGCGAGCGCTCGACCACCTGCTCGGCGGCGCTGATCGCTAGCCCTGCAAACTCACGCCGCAGGTCCTCGATGGCCGCATCCCGCTCTCGCTGGATATCGGCCTCCGCCTTGGATCGCTCAGCGGCGATCTCTTCCCTCGCCTTCGCCATTTCCTCGTCCCGGAAGCGGGCTGCCACGTCTCGGGCCTGTGCAATCATCTGCTGGCCTTCCTCGCGCGCCTTCTGCAGGTCTTCCTGCATCTGCTCCTGGTTGGCAGCAGCCTCTTCTTTCGTGCGCTCCGCCGCTTCGAGGCTCTCCTTGATCCGTTCGGACCGCTCGTCGATTACCTTGAGCAGCGGACCGTAGAGCAGCTTCTTGAGGATGAACAGCAGGACGAGGATGCCAACAATCTGCGCAATGAGCTGCGGCAGGTTTAGTCCTAAAGCTTCCATGCTTTCTCCTCGACGCGACGCCTACCGGCCCTCTCCCGGGGCCGAAACGTCACGTCCAATCTCCTAGTCGGCGTGCCTATGCGACGAAAATCAGCAGGGCTGCGACGACGAGCGCGTAGATCGCGATTGCCTCCGCGAACACGATCGCGAGGATCATGTTGGCGCGAATGCCGTCCGCGGCCTCCGGATTGCGGCCGAGGGCCTCCATCGCCTTTCCGGCCAGCATCCCGATTCCCAGTCCGGGGCCGATTGCCCCGACCGCTATCGCTATTGCAGCCGCCAGAGTCTTGATATCTCCTTCAATCATCCTGAACTCCTTCTCAAGGTTCTCGTATCAGTTTGGTTGCCAATTATTAGTGGTGCTCGCCGTCGTGCGAAACGACCGCCATCGACGCGAACACCAGGGTTAGGACCGAGAAGACTATCGCCTGCATGAATCCCACGAATAGCTCAAGGCCAAGGAACGGAATGAGCCCGATCACCGGCAGCAGGAACGCCATGATGATGAGCAGCATCTCGCCGGCGAAGATGTTGCCGAACAGCCTGAACGTGAAGCTCACGATCCTCGCAAGCTCTCCGATGATCTCCAGGAGACCGACCACCAGCATGATCGGTCCCTGCTTGAAGTTGATGTATTTGCCGATGTGCCCGAATGCCCCAAGGGTGCTCAGACCCCACCAGTGAATCGCCACCATCGCGATGAGCGCGAGAGCCAGCGGCGTGTTTATGTCGGTGTTGGCGCTCCTGAGGTAGGGGATCAGCAGACCGGGCGTCTGGCTCTTCTTATCGAAGCCCTCGCCGTGCTCGTACTCCTCTGCGGTGATGTGGTTGTCAACGGAGCCGGGAGGAAGCATGACGAATCCGCCCGTGCCCTCGAATACCTGGAGTTCCACCTGGGCGAGATCGACGTGCTCTCCGGCCTTCTCGGCCTTTTCCTCGGCGTGGTGAATCACCTTCTTCGGCGACTCCACCCAGCCGATCGTGCCGAATCCGGGCAGGATGCCGATCCAGTTGTTGACGATGATGAACAGGAAGATGGTCATCACGAGCGGGAAGAACCGTCTTGCGTGTTCTCCGGCGATGCTCTCCCCGATGTTGAGGAAGAACTCGAAGACCATCTCGACCGCTCCCTGCAGCCTGCCGGGAACCGTCGCAACATTGCGTGAGACGACAATCGAGAGTACGACGAGCAAAATAATAGCCGCCCATGTGGCGACCATTGTGTTCGTTATTGTGATGTTCCCAATGAAGGCGTTATCCACCTTGGCAAAGGGCTCGGGGATTACCGGCTCGGCGGGGAGCTGGATATGAGCAATGGGGGAACCGAGGAAGCCGAGGCCGAATGCGTTTCCGACGGCGCCTCCAGCAACGGATATGACGAGGGCAACTACTACGACTAGGAGAATCGCTCTGGTCACGCTCTCGTCAATCTCCTCCGTGTCTACTCACCGTCTGCTGAGATCAGCCCGGCGAGCATTCTGTACACGCCCGCTCCGGCAACCGCTATTCCCAGCATGAGACCGATCAGCAATAGGAGTGGACTGGTGCCCAGCTTGTCATCAAGCCACGCGCCGCCCCACACTCCCCCTACGATGCAAATTGCGACGTACCAGCCGACACCCACTAATTGGGCTACCAACCGCATCGTGCAGCCTCACGACAGTACCCTATCGGGCGACTCGGATTCTAACACGGGGAAAAATGGAGTGTCAACGAAATCGGGTGGGACCGAGTCCCTCCATCGGGACCTCTTCAGGTTGCTCGGGCTCGTCTCGTTTCCACATGATTCTAGCCGCAAGCGCCCCCGCAATCAGGCCGGTGAGATGACCTTCCCATGAGACCCCTTCCTGGAAGAACGGCAGCACACCGAGGAGAATTCCTCCGTACACCACGGTCACCAGCACTGCGACGACTATCGACGCGAAGCTGCGGGTGTACCAAGCCCTCGCAATGAGATAGCCGAAGTACCCGAAGATCAGCCCGCTCGCCCCCACGTGGATTGCGTCACGACCGACGATCCAAAGCGCCGCTCCGCCTGCAAGCGTGATGAACACAGTGGCCGTCAGGAACTTCCTGCTTCCCTGTACCGCCACAAGCCCTCCCAGGACCAGGGCAGGCATGGTGTTCACGACCAGGTGGTCGAAACTGCCATGCAGGAACGGCATCAGCGGAATCCCGATAAGTCCTTTGGCGGTGCGAGGGATGACGCCATAATCGCTCAATCGGTAGTCGAACAGGAGGTTCAACATGCCCACTGCCCACATGAGTGCGAGCAGGACGGCGACCGACAACACTGCCGCTATCACGCTATTCGTTCTCATGTCCATGCCATCAATGCCCTTGGAGCGCTTCCGGACCGATCTTGCTGAACCCATTTCGACAGCTTAAACGCCGAGGCAAGCATTGTGGATAGCGCTTCCGCGCCTGTCTTTGCTAGCGAAACCAGTCATAGTTGAGGCCAAGCGACCTGTCTTGAAGGGGCAGATCGACACGTGCGCCTCCGTTGGCCGACGAGATTTTAAGGGCGATTTCGACCTCGAGCGCAATTGCTGCCCGTCGCCCAGAATTCTTGGGCTCATCGAGCTTGCCTTCAAGACAGTCTATCAGGTCGGTCAGTCCGCAAACCGCATTGTAGCCACCCTCAAACTGCGGCGCGGGCCACGGTATCTCCACACGCCGCCTACGTCCTCCTGTGTCAACATCCTGCCATAGTCTCCATCGCGAGTCGGGATTGGAGTCCAGCAGTATCTCACCGGATGCTCCTGTCACACGAACGAGACCCGCTCCCTTCCTGAAATGCACTACTGGAGCGCCGCGTGTTTGCGCTATTCCCTCCCCCACGAACTCGTCACTGCCGGTGTCGCGCCGATCTCTGTCTCCTACACCGGCGACCCATAGAGGCGCTTCATCAAGGAAGTATGTCCAATGCGGCTTCTGTGATGCCGGAGCCTCGGCCTCGATGGAAAGTACCTCGCCGATCGCTCCTTCATCTACCAGTTCCCTGGCGCGGCCGTACGAAGGATGGTTCCCCGGCGTGGCGCCGGCAACGAGTGGTACCCCGGCATCGGCACAGGCCTTGACCATACGGTGGGCCTCTTCGAGGGTGTGTGCGATCGGCTTTTCAATCGCTATTGCCCTGGCGCCGCATTCGACGGCCATGCACGTTAGGTCCGCCCGTCCAATAACGTTGGTGGCGACGGCGATAATATCGAGCTCCTCATGTCGCAGCATCTCGGCTGCGTCCGTGTAAAGCGCACCGACGCCATATCGTTCGCCGAATGCCTCTAACCGTCGCGCGTCACGTTCCGCTCCGGCCACAAGCGTAACCTCAGTACGGTCATGGAATACCTCGGCCCAGGTGTGGGGGATATTTCCTCCCCCTACGTTCTGGTGATAGTGGAACTCGCGGTGGACGTCCAGTTCAGGCGTTGGACGCTCAATGTCGTCTATTGAATACGTTCCCCGTTCGTAGACAACGGCGATGTCGGCCAGCATCCCCATCCAACCGAGACCAATGACTCCGGCTCGATAGTTTCGCAAAGGACGAACTAGCTCCCTGGAGTCAAGAGTTCTGAGACCGGCCGCAGCATCGAAATGCCGGTGACGGCCTAGCCGGCCTGCCCGCCGAATTCCTCGGCGAAAGCCGCATAGAGGTCTGCTACTCCCGCCTCCTCTGCATCCCCGTCGTGGGCAACAACACGAATCGCGAGGTCGAGAATTTCTCCCCGCTTCAAATACCTTGCCGACATGCGATGAGGGTTGATCCTCACCGACCCATAGTCCACAAGGTACCAAGGGACGTTCCCCACCGACGGGAATTGGAACACCGCTATCCCTGCCATGCGGCCCTGATCGTCTCTGCCGGAGTAGTCCACCCAATCGGCAAGCTGCCAGCGAATCTCTTTTTCACCCACCCGGCCACCGGACGCGGTGAGCTTGCCGCCAACCTTGTCCCCATTTCTGTCGACCACACGGAGGTGGTCGGCGACACGTATTGTGAAGTAACCATGGCGGCATGGGCCGATACGAAGATCCCAATCGGTCGGACGGACCTGGCTTCTCACATCGATGATGTTGGCCACATCTCCGGGCCGTACGTCGATGATGCGTATTTCCTCCGCGAGGACGCGCCGATAGTTTCCGACGCCCCATTCCTCCGGTCCCTGCCACTGAAGCCTTTGCGTGATCTCCAGGTGTCCCTCCGCTCGCTCGGTGCGTTCATCGACTACGCTGCTGATGATACGACCGGCGTCCCTGCCCTGGAATGGCCAGTCCCAATACATGTTGAGCGGTGGCTGCTCGACCGGACCCTCAGGACTCTGCACGTACGTGTAAAAGCGGTCTGTGCCGATGGTTACCGACTGGTGCCAGGGATGATCGCTTGAGGAGCGTTCCGTGGTGACCTGCACTCCCGACGGACTGACCACAGGGTACACGTACGACCGGTAGGCGGACTGGGACAGGCCCGCAACGAGGCGGCCCTTCCATCCGATCTTTAGCAGCCTCGTTGCCTCATCCTCCCACCGATCAGGGATGGAGTAGGGGCCCTCTTCCGCCGTAAAGTACTGCATACTCACGCCTTCACAATGTTCATGAGAACGAGCAATCGCGGGAACCCCCTGTCAGAGAGGCCCCGCGATTGTACTACGTTCACCGGTATGGTGTTACGGCCTGACGGTCTCCCCGGAGGCAAAGACCGCCTTACTCGTGTAGCGTACCGAGCGGTTGCCGGGGTTGTTATAATTGTCCCTGCCGTCCTCGAAGGCGTTTACCATGTTGTAGAGGCCGTGCTCGTACCTGATCTGCCTTTCGGGGACGTTCCTGAAGTTGTTCCGCTTGACAATGAGACCGCGGCTGAAGCCCGTGAAGGCAACCGTGCCAAGCTGGTACTTCTCAAGAGCGGCCACCCTGCTCATTTCCTTGCCGAGCTCGATTTTATTCGGGTCGAGATCGGGAAGCAGAGCACCTGCAGTCCAGCTTTCGAGCAGGAACTTTATGTTGCCTGAGGCGTCGGCGGGATAGGTGTTCGCGGGTGCCGAAGGCAGCCAGTCGGGATGAGGCCCCGTGGGAGCCATGCCTTCCGCGCCCTTGGAATCAATCCACTGCCCGATCAACGGCCCCTGGGGTTCCAAGCCACGATAGGGCGCGAGAGGATTGCCCCGCGCCCAGAGGTTGGAACTGCCGTTGACGTTCCTGATATGGAGGTACTGCTGGTTCTGCTGGATGAGCCTCCCGTGACCGCTGTCCTCCTTCCAGTCGAACTTGATGCCTATCTTGGCGAAGTCGGCCTCTAGGAGCTCAGCTATGCTAACCCTGGACGAGTCCACGCCCGTGTAGATTTCAAGGTTTCCGGTGCCGTCCACCTTGTTTCTAAAGCCGTCATCGTCCGTGTCCACGATCCCCAGGCTATCCAGAATTTGGTTGGCCCTGGCGATGTCCTTCGGTATCGCGTCCACCGTCTCGAATCGCTTGCCCGGGTAGTGGGGCGAGGTCTCGTGGACAACGTAGTTCTGGGGATGAGCGACACCCGAGAAGACGATGCTGTTGATGGCATCGCGGTCGATGGCCAGGGACAGCGCGACCCGGAAGTCCTGCGTCCTAATCCACCTTCCGATTTCCTGATCCTCGTTCCAGGTCTGGTTGAAGAAGAGACTATGGTCACCGCCGGAGAGATCGGGCCAGTGGTAGATGCTGTAGTCACCCCTCTCCATGTTCGTGATGTACAGGGGAATCCCGCTCATATTGCGGGAAAGGGTGTCGGCATCCAAGTCGGACTCGCCCTGCATTGCCCGCAGGATTGCCACGTCCACGCTCTCCATCTTGAAGTTGATGATGCCGTCCACGTAGGGAAGCTGGTTCCCATCCGGGTCCACGCCGAAGTAGTAGTGGTTGCGTACCATCGACGACTGGTCACTGAGGAAGTACTCCATCTTCCACGCGCCGGCGGACGGTTGGCCGTTCTCAAGGCAATTGTCGCCGCAGTTCGTCCAGGACACTTTCTGTCTAAACAAATCCGTCCAGTCTTCGTGCCCTCCATCCGCTACCATCTTCGCAAGCGCAGCGGGGTCGGCGTACTTATCGTGGAACTGCTTGGCGTATTCGTCGGAGGTGTAGAAGCAAGAACCCCCTCCACAGGACACGGGCCCGCGGAAGCTCGTCGTTCCAGCGAAGAATACGTAGTTCGGGGAGTCGAACGTGAGACTGAACGTGTAGTCGTCGATGACTGTGACTTTGGGAAGGTTCAGGGTAATGGGATCCGTGATGCGGCGATTGACATTCTCCGGCTCCGGACCTACCCCGATACCAGTTCGTCCCACCGCCTTGGCCGCTGCGTCGTTGTAGCCGATGATGTCCTCCCACGTGAAGCGGAAGTCCTCGGAGGTAAGATCGGAACCGCCCGACCATTTGCCTCCTCGGCGGAGGAAGAACGTGTACACTCTCCCGTCCTCGGAATGATCCATTCCCTTGGCCACTCGTTCGACGTAACTCGCACCGTCCGCGTTTAATTGCAGCGGATGCCCATTCGCATACTGCTGAAGGTAGCGCTGGTTGTGTCTCGTTGCCCGCCATATCCCACCATAGGTGCCAATCTCGTTCGGCGGTGGAACGACATGTACGTCCTCAGGCACGGGTAGACGCTCCATCAGAGGAGGCAGCTTGCCCTCTTTGACCAGCGCCGCCGACATCGGAGACTCTTGGAACGTCGTGGGCTTCGGGCCGGTAAATCGATAGTCGAAGTAACCACCCACGCCGAGCGGCTTGCCATACGGCTGAACTGGCTCGACGACCGCCATCGCCGCCTCAGACGCAGCCTTCTCCGCAGCCTCTTGGGCCGCCTTGGCCGCCATTGCCGCTTGTTCGACCGAGCTTTGGGTCTCCATCATTGCCGAGTCCACAGCGGCCTGGGTTATAGCCAACGACGCGTCCACGATCTGCTGAACCTGGGCAGCTGTGAGCTGATCAGCCGCAGCGTCCTGAATGGACTTGGCGACCAGATCTTGCAGGTCCCCTCGCGTGACTGCTCCGGCCTGCATGGCCCCCACCGCCGCCGTAACCATTCGGTTGATCTCCGCGGCACTGACGCCTTCAGGCACGGCCGCGGCCACCGACTGCTGGACAAGGGCTTGAAGTTGTCCCACGTCGATCTGTGCAGGCTCCGGCGCCGGCATCGCACGAATCGACTGGTCGACGATTCGCTGGACTTCGGCAGCCGAGAGCTGTCCGGCGGAAGCAGCATTGACCGCAGCCTCGACCTCCGCCCGTGTTACGCCGGCAGGCTGATCGGCAAGCGCCGCCGCTACCGAATCAGAAACCAGATTTTGGATTTCAGCAGCGCTCGCACCCTACGGAACGCTGCTAACGGCATCCTGAATAATTCTCGCCACGTCAGGCGTAGGGGCCGCTTCCTCATCACTGCTGCCACACGCCTGGGAGGCAACAAGTGCGATCACTCCAAGAATTATGACAATCGGTACTAACCTAAACAGACTGTACTTCATAATCGTCACTCCTTTACCAATCGTTCCCGATGAACCTTCAAAGCACTTCGAGTGGCACTTCGTTAATTTGCTTCGAGTTACGAGGGGCTTGTATTCAATCGTCCGTTGTGATTTTCAGTACCGGTCTACTTGGTGTCGTCTCTCTCCAAAGCCCAATGTTCAAAGGGGACCGCGACGAATATGATGATCACATCTGCTACATTTCGATTCAGAAATACGCCGATATTCGCCACTTTCTTATACATATTTCATACTTCGTTTACGTTACAGCTATAATGATACGGATTCAGAACCACTTGCGGTGCAAGGGATTTATCACACCGTTTTCATGAAGTCAAGCAACACAATACTTCCAAAATCCCCCACCTCCGTCATTCCGGCGGAGAGCTTGCCCCGTACCCCGATACGGGGCCGGAATCCATCCCCGGCGAGGTGCATCGTCATAACATCGGAAGCAGTCCGTCATACTGCCCTTCTGAATTAGGTGAGGGATTGGGGTACTTGCGCTCTATGCCAACCCTCCGAATTTCGGAGGGTCTTCGGGCGTTTCTGATCGCATCAAATTCGAAGGCCCAGAAGCAGAGTCAGAGCAAAGAAACAAGTCGCGGAAGGAAGCGCACAACCCGTTCTCAAGCAATGGCGTCATTCGTCGCTGGAGGGCCGTCAATAAGGCAACTGCGTATCCGGGTTGTCCATCACGTAGTGTCCTTGGCGGACTCCGAAGTTCTCTTGAAGCTGGATGGTCAGTCCGCCGTCGACTATCAAGGGATGGCCGGTGATGAACGATGCCTCGTCCGAGCATAGGAACAGCACCGCGTTGGCGATGTCTTCGGCACGTCCAACGTCGCGCAGCGGATACTGGTTCTTGAAGAATTCGAGGCCGGACGGATTGTCCTTCCATACGTGCTCTCGAAGCCGCTCAGTCAGCATGTGTCCCGGAAGCACTGCGTTGACCCGGATACCGTCCGGCCCGTATTCGACCGCCATCTGTCTCGTGGCGCCTATCACAGCATGTTTCGCCGTTTCGTAGATGAGAACGCCGGGGGCCCCGAACAGCCCGTGGACTGACGACGTGTTGACTATGCTCCCGCCTCCCACCTTTCTCATCTCCGGAATTGCGTGTTTCGCTCCGAGAAATACGGCCTTCAGCAGCACGGACATCTTGGCGTCCCAAACTTCCTCCGAAAGGTCAACCGCGCTCCCTGTGGAGGCGGTCAAGACGTCGAACGCGTTGTTGAAGAGGATGTCCAGTTGCCCCCACTTCTCCACCGCGCTCTGCACCATCCTCTCGATGTCCGAATGCTTGCTTACGTCCACGTGGACGAAATCCGCCACGTGTCCGGCGGCGCGTATCGTCTCGACGTTCCGGGTAGCCGTGGCATCATCAATGTCGGCAATGAGCACCTTAGCGCCCTCTTCGGCGAGACGCCTCGCCGTAGCCCCACCGATGCCTTGAGCGCCTCCCGTAACGATGGCTACCTTGCCTTCGATCCTGCCCATGGCTGCCTCCATATCATCGTGTTCACGGGTAAGTGTTCAGAATCCGTGCGAAACCCCCTCTAAACACAGCACCGTCATACTCGCGAAGGCGGGTATCCACGGGGGTGGGAGTATTGCTCTCATCGACTCTAAACAGTTACGTTCGCGGCCATTGTACCCATATAGGGAACAAGTGCGATAGGCGCGATTGACCGACCTTCAAGGCAGGGTGTATATTTCGCCCTAGCTGCGGAGGAGCACCGTCATGAAGGGAAAGGTTGCCATCGTAACCGGAGGAGCGGGCGGCATAGGCTCCGCCGTGTGCCGGGCGTTCGCGGATGAAGGCGTTGGAGTGGCGGTGGCCGACATGGATGCCGCCCGGGCGGAAGACACGGCCGCGCGCATCACGTCAGGGGACGGCGCCGGAGCGATCGGGATAGAGGTCGATGTCTCCTGCGAGTCCTCAGTCGAAGCGGCAGTGAGGAAAACGGTCGACCATTTTGGAAGGATCGACTACCTCGTCCACTGCGCGGGGAATAACATTCGAGGTCCCGTTATCGAGCTTGCAGCGGATGATTGGAGCAGGGCGCTCAACACCCACTTGACCGGCGCGTTCCTCTTCAGCAAGTTCGTCGGCAAGAGGCTTGTGGAGCAGGGCGAGGGTGGCCGCGTGGTCTTCATGTCTTCGGTCGCCGCGAGAGCGCCTGTTCCTGAGCGAGGTGCATACAGTCCGGCCAAGGCCGGCCTGATCGCGCTTGCGGGAGTGCTCTCACTCGAGTGGGCCGAGTACGGAATCAACGTCAACGCCGTCTGTCCGGGAATGGTCCTGACGCCGATGACCGAAATGGTCTACTCACGCGAGCCCCAGCTGCAGGCACAGCGACTCAAGAGAATGCCGGCTGGCAGGGAGGCCTACCCCGAGGAAATCGCCGACCTGGTGATGTTCCTCTGCGGCGACAAGTCCACTCACATCAGCGGCACGGCCATCCCCGTTGACGGGGCCTTCCTCAACAACGGCTTCATGCTGGAACGCGAGTAAACAGTAATAGGTGGCCTTCCCTTTGCCTATAGGAATTGGAGTGGGACTGTTCATTCCGATATTCCCCAGGAGGAACCATGAGTCTTCTGAGTAACGACACACAGGTATCCGTTTTCGTGGAGGGCCTGGACCACCCGGAGGGGATCGCCTGGGGGATGGACGGCTACGCCTATGCAGGTGGCGAGGCTGGCCAGGTATACAGGATCGACGTCGAGAACCAGGAGGTCGTCCAGTTCGCCGACACCGGCGGCTTCGTGCTGGGAATGGCCCTCGACTCCGACCACAACGTCTACGCGTGTGATGCCGGCAACGGCGCCGTGATGAAGATAACGAAGGGCGGAGCGGTCTCCGTCTACTCATCCGGCACCGACGATGAACCATTCCGTGTACCAAACTATCCCGCATTCGATGCCGAGGGGAACCTGTATGTGTGCGACTCGGGAGACTGGCTCAGAGACAACGGCATGATCTATCGAATAAGGCCGGGCGGCGAGACCGAGGTCTGGGACAGACGACCGAAGGAGTTTCCGAACGGCCTCTGCATTGGCCCGGACGGCGACGAAATCTACGTTGCCATGAGCGTCAACCCTCCCCGTGTGATCCGTATCAAAATCGAGGCCGACGGCTCGCCCGGGCACACCGAGACCGTCGCGGAGTTCCCGAACACCGTCCCGGACGGGGTTGCATTCGATACCGACCGCAACCTCTACGTGTCGATGTACAGGCCCGACGTCATCTATCGCAGGACTCCCGATGGGCAGATCGACGTCCTTGCCGAGGACTATCAGGGGACTCTCATCGCCGCTCCCACCAACATCGCCTTCTGCGGTCGAGACCGCGATATGCTTCTGGGCGCCAACATCGGCAGGTGGCACATCACCCGGTACGATGTGGGTGTGACCGGCCACCCCCTGCACTACCCGGATTTGGGCTGACCTCTCGACGCTGGAAATTTGAGCAGTTCGCGGCTTTGCCGGTGATGGACATCTGGGTGGAACCGCTTCTTTGAATTCGTGTCCTTGGGTTATTCCGCCTGCGGGCAGTAATCCAGTTCGAGCGCGTCGAGGTCATTGTCCGGCACCACGCTCAAGCCGCTGGGAATACAGCCTGATAACCGGTTTCCAGATAGCCGCAGTCGTGTCAACGTGTCGACCAGATCAACCAACTCTCGCGGAATCGAACCACTCAAACGATTCGTGTGCAAATTCAGTTGAGTGAGCACGGGAAGACCACCCAGCGACGGCGGAATGCCTCCGACAAGCCGGTTCTGAGAGAGCCACATCCTCCTCAAGCTGTTCAGCCCTCCCAACTCGGAGGGAATCCTGCCAGCCAGTTGGTTGTCATGGATCAGCATATCTCTCAACTTGGTGAGCTTGCCCAGTTCCGCCGGGATCGAACCCGTCAGTTGGTTGGCGCGCAGGTTCAGAATCTCCAGGTTCGCCAGTTCACCCAGTTCCTTCGGAATCGCCCCGTTCAGTTCGTTCTGATGAATCCACATCCTCCTCAAGCTGGCCATGTCCCCAAGTTCAGGCGGAATGCTGCCCGTCAACCTGTTGCTGCTGAGGTGCAGTTGAGCGAGATTCGAGAGCCTCCCCAGTTCTGGCGGAATGCTGCCGGAAAGCTCGTTGCCACCCAGCCACAGAAGCTGCAAGCTGTCCATGTCACTTAGTTCCGGAGGGATCTGACCCGATAGCTGGTTATTGTGGACTACGAACCATTCCAGATTGTCCAAGCGCCCCAATGATGTAGGAATCGACCCCGACAGCTTATTGTTCCGGAGCTTCACTTTCTCTAATTTGGAGAGGTTGCCAAACGAAGCCGGTATGCCGCCGCTCAAACCGGATGCCGGATCATCCCTGCGATGATTTGCATGGAGCCACAGCTCCCTCAAGTTAGCGAGGTTGCCGAGCGAATCAGGCAGCGGACCGCTCAACCTGTTGCTGTGCAGGTTCAGGTAGGTCAAGCCGGTCAGGTTGCCCAACTCACTGGGAATCCGCCCGCTCAGGTCGTTGCTGCGGAGATTCAGGTACGTGAGTCCGGAAAGGCGACCCAATTCTGCCGGTACCGTTCCGTTCAACCCTCCATCTCGAATGTTCAGCCAAGCCACTCGCTCCGGTAGTCCTTCGACGGTGATCCCTTCCCACTCAGTGATCGCCAAATCCTGGCGCCAGTCGAGTGATCCTGTGCTCGCCAGGGAGTCCCTGGCTTGCAGCAGCACCTCGCAGTCTGAGATGAGACTGGGATTGTTCTCATCCGTGACCGCGCCCCCGGCGACACAGACACTCTCAGTGGTCGCTTGGGTGGCCGTTTCAGACCAGATGCCTGCCCCTACAAGCGTGACCGCGCGCGCCTGTACACGATACTCGGTGCTGCCGGTTAGTCCGGTAATCGTGTGCCGAAAGTCTCCATCGAACGCTGCCGTCCAAACGTTTTCTATAAGGGCCCACTCGGAGTCCTCGACCTTATCACGGACCGAGCGAATGTATCTAAGGTCGTATGCGGAAATGTCCGATCCGCCGGTCTCATCGGGCGCCGTCCAGGAAACGGACAGCTGCCCGTCACCGGCTGTAATCGCGTTGACTGTCGGGGCGCTGGGCACGCGACTAACTGCCAGGTTGTACACATGGGACGAAAGCCCGTCCGGAGATGTAGTCCTGACCCTGATAACGGTGATCCCGGAGTTGAGGTCGACCTGATGACCATCCAGCGAACTGTCGGCATCCGCGATCGCAAGTCCGTTCCGATTCAGGAACATAATCTCAGCGCTGTGTTCGCTGACGGCAGTCACCGTCACCTGTGCCGCACTCGACAGCGCAGTATAGTCTGTCCCGAAGGGATCAAAAGTCTGGACGAGCTTCCCCGGACTGATGGTTAGATCCGCCAGCAGCACATCGCAGAACGGCAGACTCAGCTCATCGAAGTCATTGCCCTCCACGTCGCGCAGCCCCTCGGGTACGCACCCTTGGAACAGGTTCTGCCGTAGGGTCAGCTGCCGCAGACTGTTGAGTCCGGCAAGTGACGCGGGAATCGTTCCCGTCAACCTGTTTTCTCTCAGTAGCAGCTGTTCCAACTCTGTCAGATTGCCCAGTTCTTCCGGTATCGGGCCCGACAACAGGTTCCGCCAAACTGATAGCACTTCGAGATTGGCAAGGCTCCCCAGCGACGAAGGCATCGGACCGGTCAACCTGTTCTGCGCAAGGTACAGTTCTTTCAGGTCCGCAAGGTTGCCCAGTCCACTCGGAATAGGGCCGCTAAACTCATTCCCCCACAGGGAGAGCGACTCCAATCGCGAAAGACCGCCCAGCCAGTCCGGCAACTCACCTGTCAGATGGTTGCTTGACAACACCAGCCGTTTAACATTGATGAGATTCCCAAGTTCCGTAGGCAGAGGTCCCGTCAACTCGTTTCGCCAGAGAGATAGTTCTGCCAGATTGACGAGGTCTCCGAGAGACGAAGGCGCCTCACCTGTCAAAAGGTTCTGAGAGAGGTTCAGTTTCTCCAAGTTCGCAAGGTCGCCTATCGACTCCGGTATCGGGCCTGACAATCGGTTCCCCCAGAGTGATAATTCCCGCAGATCGACCAACCTGCCCAACTCCTCCGGCACGGGCCCTATCAACTTATTCCGAGAAAGCGTCAGCTCCCGCAAACCGGTAAGTCTGCCCAGTTCGGCGGGAATGGCGCCGGTCAGATCGCTATCATGGAGAGCAATCCCCGTGACTCGTTTCGGGCTTCCTCCAACGGTGATCCCCTCCCATTCCGATAAGGGAGTATCGGCCGACCAGTTCAGCGTCGCACTTCCTGACAAGAATTCAAGGCCCATCAGAAGAGCGTTGCAGTCCGCGACTAACTCCTGATTGTTTTCGGAGTTGGACACCGCCCCTGCGGTCCCGCATTCGCCCGCCGTTATCCGAAAGGGAGTACCGGTGACGGGGCTCGACCAGGGACCCGCTCCCAGTTCGTTCTTTGCTCGCACCTGCACGTCATACTGGACTCCCCCGGACAGAGACGAAATGACATACTCCAAATTCCCGGAAGCCCCTCCGGTCCACACGCCCTCGATCGTGGTCCAGTGCGTCTCTACGGTCTCATCGGCATCCTGCAGAATGTAGCGCAGATCATACGAGGTAACCGGCGAACTCCCCGTATCTTCGGGAGCCGACCATGAAGCAGTGAGAGTCCCAAGCCCCGGCGTGAGCGTGTCTAGAGTTGGAGCGCCGGGTCTGCTCTTGTGCCCGAATACCTTGATGGTCCATGACCGAAGTGTCCCCCCTCGGTTCGCATAATGGTCGGCAAGACGCAGCGTCCACCTGCCGTTGGGGTCTTCACCCAGGTGTTTGGCGGAACCGAAACGGATTAGCCTATCCAGTTCAACGTAGAACGTCCTGGTGAACCCTTCTTCGGTCTCAGTGTAAGGACGAGTATTGAATGGAACGGCAATTCTTGAAATGGCTCCCGAGGGCGATACCAGTTCGATCTCCAAGTCCCTGAAGGAAGTGTGGAAGAAGTCAGCCCTGACTTCTACGAATTCGATGAATCCGATGTCGGTATTCACGGTGACTTCCGAAGTGACAGTCACAGGTCCACCGGAGCCTGGATTTGGAATCACTGTAGATGACCTGGACGAAACACCGTAGCTCTCCAGAGGCGGAACTGCTGTCCAGCCCCTCGCCAAATCCACGGCGGCCCGGGCGTCTACCACGCCAAAACCATACTCGTGGTTGAAGTGGTAGCGATCATCATCCGATCCTGCCCTGTAGAGACGCGCTCCGTCCTCCCAGCCGGGGTTGCCTGAGTCATTCTTCCGTGCGGAGGCCGCGAGGATCAGCTTAACGTCCCGCCACGTCAGGCTCGGATTGGTGCCGCGCACCAGCGCCGCGACGCCAGAGACAATGGGAGTCGATGCAGACGTCCCACTGAATTCCTCGTAGTAGCGATCGGAATTCTCCGTTGTGAGAATGCTGCGGTGAACGTCGGAGGCGTCATTGGACGGCGCGCACACCCAGAGATTCGCGCCCTCTTCCGAATAGTTGCTCCTGATATCGTGATCGTTGACCGCACATACGGCGGTAACGCCGTAGAAATTGGCAAGCTCGTCGAGGTTAGAGTCGTCTCCACGTCCCAGCGCTTTGACGAAATCCCCTCCAGCAATCGTTCCATCCTCACTCAGTCGGTGGTCCCTACCCCCGTTGCCTCCTGGGAAGACATAGAACACTCCCTTGCCACCTAGCCCGTCCGTGATGCCGGTTACTATTGCCCTCTCCCAAAGCGCGTCGGCGCGTCCCAGCCACGGTCCATCAACAGGTCCCCAACTATTATTCGAGACCGCAGTAGTGGAGCTGTTTCGAGCCATGGCGTCCGCTCTATTGAGGGTCGTCGTGTCGACAAGGTAGTTATACCCGTAGACGTTGGCCCTTGGAGCCACGCCGCGCACACCTATCTCGTTGTCCCGAGCCGCAATGATGCCCGCAACGTGCGTGCCATGATGCTCGAACGGGGTGTAAATGTCGTTGTTCCCACCGTAATCATGATTGCGGGAAGCGTAGACGTTGTCCCTCAGGTCCTCATGGGTGTGGTACATCCCGTCATCCACCACCGCAACGTTGACGCCACGGCCCTTGATCTCATCCGCCCAGAGTGATTCAACATTGATGCCTTGATCTTGAGAGTCTTGGAACTGCCACTGGCATGCATACAGAGAATCTCTTATCAACGGATCGTTCAATAGGCGCGTATCCGCTTCACACTCGTCGATGATGTCGCCGTACCGCACATCCTCGAAGGTATGGATGGTATACGGCACGGGGTAGGCTTCCGCAGCGGACTGTGTGAGGATCCTAAAGTAGAAAGTGCCGGGCCCAAAGTCGTCTCGAATCCAGAAGCCGTGTCTATGCTGGTCGGTTGAAGTGATTACGTAGAGTGGACGGATGTTCACGGAGATCTCTTCTCTCTGGGAGTCCAGGACCTCTATATCGAAGGGCTGATGGTTGGTGCTTCTCGCATAAAGATCCACGTTAGTGGACTCGGTAAACTCCATCCTGAAATAGTCCGCGTCATTCCGAGTGCTTAGAGTTCCTGGGGTTGGGGAGTCGAGGCTCAGCCGGGTTGCTGTATCGATAGTGCCGCCGGGGTCGGTTACTGCCTCGGCGTGGAGGGTGTAGTCGCCAGTGAACTCATTCTTGAAGCTGACGACGACGATATAGTAGATTCCCGGCCCGAGACGGGCCCGAAAATGAAAATTGCTGAACCTGCCCACCAGGAAACTGTCGTCGTTGACCATGAGCCTGTTGGCGCGGCTGTCAAACAGCCCTCCAACGCTGTCGAGATCGCCGGTCGTGTAAATCCATACCTCGGTCGTGCCACTCATTCCGGACAGGTCCAGCCGAAAGACATCACGGTCATCAGCCGGGTAGATGCCACCTTCAATCGAAGACCCAAGCGGCAGTCCGGTTGCGGTGCTTATGCCGTTGCCATGGTCGTCCCCGGCCTGACCTCCAACGCCTCCACTGCTCATGACGAACAACAGGAAAATGATAACCAGGAGGATGGTGGTCCTTCCCGCCCAGAGAAACGGTGAAGAACGAAGGTCGGAATTGAAACTCATTGCCGGAGTGCTTGTGCGGCTAGCCTGGGAACCAACCTTCTGACATTGCCTTCGCTATGAGAGTGGCCTTCTCGTCATCGGTTCCAGGTGGGAACGGAGGTCGGGGGTCGCCGCAGTCGACACCGAATCGCGCCCCGGCAAGCGCCTTGAATCCCGCCGGGAATGGAATCGTGCGGCTGAGAGTCACGAACTCCGTCGCACGTACCTGGGCGGCAAGTCTCCCCTCTTCATCTCCCGCTTGGTGGGCATTCCAGATATCCACCCAGAGCTCCGGCACTATGCACAGAGGGCCGTCGATGCACCCTGCCGCTCCTATCGCCAATGCCGGAGCCATCAGCAGCGAGCTTCCGATAAAGCAGTCGAATCCCATACCGATAAAGGGGCCCACGTTGTGGAACTCGGACGAAGAGTGCTTGAGCCCCCTGAGTTGTGGGACCCTCTCCCGTATCTTCTCCATGAGTTCGGGCTGAATGTCCACTCCGGTGGAATGAGGAAGGTTGTAGGCAAACAGCGGCAGGTCCGCCGCGCTTCCGACGACTCTGTAATACTCGACAATCGCGTCGTCATCCACTCCGTAGAAGAAAGGAGGAACCGCGCAGATCGCCTCTACCCCCGCCTTGGCGGCGTGTTCTGCCTGGCGAGCCGCCTGCGCCGTCGTGGCCGCCCCGACGTGCATGATGTTGTTGACGCGACCGCCATTCTGGTCCGCGGAAATTTCCGCGATGCGGTTGTTCTCTGCCTCCGTGAGATAGACGCTCTCTCCCGTACCTCCCGCAATCCAAAACCCATGCGCCCCTGCGCGCACGTTGCCCTCATACACCACGCGAAAGGCCTCTTCATTCAGCCCCCCGTCAGGTGTCATCGGTGTGACAATGGCAGGATAAACCCCTTTGAATTCAGGCATCATGGTCTCCGTCTTCAGAATCTGGCCGCCATTGTAGCACTAGGGATACGTGCATCGTGCGGCGTCTGGACGTGATTGGGCGGGTAGTGGTACTTTTCTTACGTGCCCTGTCTGAAGACTTCCAGGATCTGTCGGCTCTAACCGGTAACGCGTTTTGCCGCCGCGCGTTATGTTAGGAAGAGGAGGACGTACGCAAAGATGACGAAGTGGCTCATAGTCGGACTTTTCGCGCTGTTCGCTCCTATGGCAGTCGCGTGTGCGAGTGACGGCGGAGACGCCGAACCCACAGCCACGCCGAAGCCGCAGCCCAGCCGCAGGGGCAATAAGCTGATCGAGGGCGCAATCACCTTCAAGGGAGTTGAGACCCGGATCACCGGCGCGACGATCTACGTAAGCCTGGAAGACATAAGCATCCAGAACGATGCGGGAAAGACCTTGGTGGAGCAGGTCATTCGAGACGTGTCCGTCGATCCATCTGATCTGCCGACGTATAAGTACCTCGTAGAGCACAGGGAACTGGAGCCCAAGGCCACGTTCAGAGTTCGTGTACACCTGGACTCGGACAATTCCGGAGACGTCTCCGAGGGTGACTTTGCATGGACGGCCCAATATCCCGCTTCCATGGCCGTGGGTTCCAGCGTGCTGAATGCCGTGAACGTGACTGTAGAACCTGTGGTCATAGAACAGACCGAGGACACTGAAGCAACGGTCCGCGTGGAAGCACCCATAACCGACTTCGAGTTGACGACGGCTCCGGCCGATCCCAACACCTACGTCGTCAAGCTGACGTCTCTGCAGCCCAACGCCTGCGCCCTTGCCAATGGATATGAAGCCGTTCGCCGGCTTCGCGACGAGGACAGCATAAACGTAGAGGTCTACAACGTCGTCCCCGCATCGGCGGACATTGCCTGCGCCGCGGTGATCGACACCACCGACTGGGAGATTGAAATCGGTACCTTCGAAGAACCGGACGCCGTCGTCAACCTGCATATCAACGACGATGTCTATCGACTCACATCAGGCAGCCCACCGAAGTTGGAACCCACAACCGCCGAACCCCCGACCCTCCCAACCATTCGCGGTACGATCGAGTTCGTAGGAGCCACGGAGCCGATCACCGGCGAACTGCTCTACATCAGGCTTGAGGACTTGAGCAGACCCGACCTGGGAAAGCGAAGGATTACCGAGAGGGCGATACCCGGCTTCTCAACGGAACCCTCAGACCCGGAGAGGTTCCGGTACGTCATCAACTATCAGGAGCCGAGGACCTTCGGAGAGTACGGGATTGAAGTACACCTGGATGTGGACGGATCGGGTAAAGTCGACCGGGGCGACTACGTCACCACTGCGACCTACTCCTTCATCGGTCATTCTCCTTCCAAGCGGATTAACGTGCGCATGACCGAGGTCGAGTGAGCCACACCCTCTCACCACTCCTCTGAAAATAACCTCGTGTAGGGGCGATTCGCGAATCGCCCCTACGATTTTCGTGCATATCGTCATTCCTGCGAAGGAACGCCACCCGTACCACGATACGGGGCAGGAGCAGGTTGCAAACCAGTCCAAGCGCGCCTCATGTTTGACACGCCCCCTGCCCGCCCGTACACTCCCACGTGCTTAGTTAGCAAAGACAAGGAGACAGCCAAATGCGGGTATTGATTACGGGTTCAGCCGGACAGATCGGCCAGCACCTCATCACTCACTTGAAAGACCGCTACGAGTTTCGTGGACTGGACGTTCGCCCGACGCCGCAGATCGACGACTACACGGTCGCCAGCGTTACCGACTGGGACGCCGTCAGCCACGCCTCTCAGGGCGTGGACGCGACGGTCCACCTGAGCAACGTGGGCGGAGACTGGGAGCAAGCTTTTCAATCGATGACGGGCACCCGTCACGTATTCGAGGCCGCCCTGGAGCACGGGGTGAAGCGCGTCGTGTTCGCCAGCCGGGGGGGAGTCCACCCATCTTCCTACTACCCGCGAAGCATTACCCGCACCGAAGACCTCCCCACCCGACCGGATAGCTACTACACCATTACCAAGGTGTTCGGCGAGGCCATGGGAGACATGTTCTCGGCACGGCACGGGATCGGCGTCGTTTCGGTGCGCATTGGGAACTTCAACAAGGACCGCCCGGAATCCGGCCATCCCCATCAGTTGAGCCACGGCGACTGCGTCCGCCTGTTCGAAGCGGCCCTAACCGCCGAGGACATCACCCACGAGCGAGTCTTCGGCGTATCCGACAGCAACTGGCCCCTCTATGACATCGAGCACGGCAGGCAAGCCATCGGCTACCACCCGCAAGACCGGTCAGAAGTCCCGCAGGACGTGATCGACCAGGGCTAGGGTCGCGCCCTGGTGTCGGCGAGTTGATCAGTGCATGGAGTATGGCCTCCAAAACGGTCGGGCCACCTTCGAGAGCGCCGCTGCTTGACAACATCAAAGTAACGATTGAGGTACAGCGTGCCCACTCCAAAACCCCTCTACATTGGCCAAACGCCCCAGTTGTTCGTCGACAACTACGTGATCGAGTACGTGAACTTCGTCACGCGAGTGATGCACACGCCGACCAAGCACCCGTCCAACCCGATCGTCAAGACCGACAGGCCGTGGGAGGTAACCAGCTACTTCCGCACCAACACATGGAACGTCCACTGGGACGAGCGCGAGTCCATCTTCAAGCTCTGGTACGAGGACATGGGTTGGGACTACGACGAGTTCATGCGGCTGGAACGCTCAGGAGAGGGACGCAAGGAGGACGAGGTCGCGGCCATCGCGTCATACGACGCCACGATCGACAACCGCCTTCTGTACGCGGAGTCCGAGGATGGTATTCACTGGACTAAGCCGGAATTGGACTACCGATCAGTCGACGGCAGAAAGACCAACATCTGCTTCGGCAATGCAGAGGACGGCCGAATACACGCCTGCACGATCCTCAAAGACCCCTTCGAGGACGACGACTCCCAGCGCTACAAGGCAATCTACTGGAACGCCTTCACCGGGCTTGAGGACTCGCGAATATCCGCCGCATACTCCGCCGACGGACGGGAATGGACCAGGTACGAAAGGCCCTTCACCATCGGCCAGATGTCCGACAGGCAGCTCGGAGACGTGATCATCCTGACGGCCGACGAGCAGACCGGAATGTACTACCTGGACACCCGTGCCAGGGCAATGCAGGAACCGCCGTTGGACCCCAAGCACGCCCGTGTGCCGGGTTGGGGCCCCGCCCACTTTCCACATGATCCCTGGCGCATGGCTAAGCGTCGGGTCTTCTCCTCGACGAGCTATGACATCACCAAGTGGCCTGTCCTCAGCGAAATGCTCGTGCCCGACGACACCGATGACGTGATCGACGACGAGTTCTACGGGCTGGTCCGCTTCCGTGTCGGCGACCTGTGGCTCGGACTCATGCCCATCTTCCACCGGACGTACAACACCGTGGACCTGCACCTGCTGCACTCGCGTGACGGTTTCCACTGGAACCGTGTAGGCCGGGGGACGCCCTTCATCGGCATATCGACGGACGGCTGGGACCGCTACATGGCCGAAACGTGCAGCCAGCCCATCTTCTTGGACGACGAGATACGCATCTACTACGCAGGCTCGGATCTGCACCATGACTGGTGGATGTTCGGCGAGCCGGAGGGACTCGATGTGCCCGAAGCTCAGCCCGGCTGGAACGGCGGGCAAACCGGACTTGGCTTGGCAACCCTCAGACCCGAGGGTTTCGTGTCCCTTACAACCGACGCCCGCGAGGGAGTTTTAGGCTCCCACACCATCATTGGAGACGGATACACCCTCATAGTTAACGCCGCCTGTGCCGACAGGGGCTTTCTTGCCGTCGAACTCACCGACGCCAATGACACCGTCGTGCCCGGCTACGAAAGGTCCTCCTGCGACACCTTCACGGGAGACTCGACCGCTCACGAGGTTACATGGCAGGGCCGCTCCGAACTCCCCGACGGCGTGATCAAGAGTGGCGCCAAACTCCGGTTCTACAGCCGCTACTGCGACCTCTATTCCTTCAGGATCGCCTGAATACGTACCGGACTCGGCGGGCGCCTGCGACTAAGCTCTCCTCGAAGGCAGCTTCACGAAACCCAGCCAGAAGCCTTCCACGGCCTTGATGACCTGCATGTACTTGTCGAGGTCCACGGGCTTGACGACATAGGCGTTGGCGTGAAGGTTGTACGACTCCACTACGTCGCTATCGTCCTCGGAACTCGTCAAGATGACGACCGGAATTCGCCGTAGGTCGGGATCGGACTTGATCTCCGCGAGTACTTCCCGCCCATTGATGGTCGGGAGATTGAGATCGAGCAGGATGAGGTCGGGACGCTGGGCATTCCTGAACACTCCTTCTCGACGAAGCAGCGAAAGCCCCTGTTCGCCGTCCTCGGCAACCGTCAGGTTTTTCCTGACGCTGGCCTCGGAGAGGGCCTCGCGCGCGAGTTCGACGTCGCCGGGGTTGTCCTCGACAATCAGGATCTCGATTGGGGGACCGATCTCGGTAGTTGTCATAGCCTATGGTTCTCCACTTTCGGTGACGGCAGGAAGGGTGAAATAGAAACAAGATCCCTCCCCCAGCTTGGACTCGGCCCAGATGCGCCCTCCATGCCTGTCGATTATCCTCTGGCAGATCGCGAGACCTATGCCCGTGCCCGGTATCTCGGCATTCCGATGGAGTCGCTTGAAGACTCCGAATATCCTGTCCGCGTACCTCTGATCGAACCCTACGCCGTTGTCGCGGATCATGAATCTCCAACGATCGCCGTCACGCTTGGCCGCAAGCTCAACTCGGGGTCGCTTCTCCGACCGGAATTTCAACGCGTTCCCGATAATGTTCTGAAGCAGCTGCCGCAGCTGTGACGGGTCCCCCATCACCCGGGGGAGGTCGGAGTAGACGATCTCGGCGTTACTCTCGCCGATAGCCACTTCGAGGTTTGACAGCGTCTCCTCAAGAAGAGGGACGATTTCGGTCGGCGTCAACTCTTCGCCACGCGTGCCAACTCGCGAATACGCAAGGAGATCGTGAATGAGCCGCTGCATCCTATTGGCGCCGTCCACCGCGAAGTGGATGTACTTGTCGGCACGGTCGTCGAGCTGACCGCCATATCGACGCCCCAAGAGCGCGACGTAGCTTGAGACCATTCGAAGCGGTTCCTGAAGGTCGTGAGAGGCAACATAAGCGAACTGCTCCAACTCGGAATTGGAGCGTGACAGCTCTTCGGCCTGAAGCGAGAGTTGAGAATGCAGCTGCGCGTTGGCGATCGCGCCCGCAATGTATACGCCGATGCGTTCCGCCAAGAGGCGGTGTCGCTCCGAGTATGCGGACTCGGTGAGGGAGTGGAGATTTATGCACCCAATCGGTTCACCGCGATACAAGAGGGGGGCTGACAGGAAGGATCGCAGCCCCATGTCGTAAGCGCCGACGAGGCCGACGTATCCCTCAGAAGCCTCCGCCTCGTTCGCGGGCTGAAAGACAATGCACCGTTGGGTCTTGATAACCGCTTGCGACAGGGTGCCCTCGACCGAGTACGACTGGTCCCTGGCCCGGCCGGGCACTTCTACCACGCTTGACTGGTAGGAGTCCACCATATGATCGGGTCGGTCCGCGATGAGGTTGATGACGATTCGATCAAACGGAATGAGTTGAGCAACCTCACGGGCGAACCGGTGGTATACCTCATCGATTGCGAGCGATGACCCTATGATGCGGGCGATATTCGAGAGAGTCTCTTGATCGCGGGTCCGCCTGCGCTGTTCTGCGATGCTGGCTCTGAGGGCATTCTCGGCGCGGCGCCGGTCGGTGATGTCGTAGCCATAGATGTGACCAACGCCGTATTCCTGCATCCCCACGACGACGAAATGAAACCATCGACTCCCGACCTCTGCCTCCAGATTGAAATGGCCGTCGTTTGCAATGGTCTGTTCAATGTTCAGGCTGCTCAGCGCCGGAAGGATGCTGACCAGGGAAGAACCTTCCATGGCCATGGGGCCAAAGACCTCGGCAACTGCCGGATTGATGTTGAGTACGATGCCGCTGGAGTCAAAACGAAGGACAGGCGACGGATTGAAGTATGCGAATGACGGCGCTTCCGGGTCATCTACCTGGCCCATAGCGAGGCCGCCGTCCAACTCGGGGAAACGCCCTGCCGCGTCGTCGGCTTCACCCGCAACCGGGTCCCGGCTCATTTCGCCGTACATAGCTTCGATCCCCTCCCCTGCCGGCTCCGTTTCGTCAATGGTGTGGCTTTAGAACGGCCACCACCACTTTTTCTTGGATTCAGGGGCGGGTGGAGGGGGCGGAGGCGCAACGACAGGGCGATGAGCGGCGGGATTGTCCAGCCAGGTGACCACGTCGTTGAACCGACTGAGCTCGATGGGTTTCCTGCTAAAGCGACTAACCGGGATATCGTACGATTCGAGTAGGCTCTCTTCCGCCTCAGTCCCCGTAAGGATCATCACCGGTATTGTGCTCAAGCCTTCGTCGGCCGCCATTTCCTTGAGGACTTCCAGTCCGTCCTTCATCGGCAGATTCAAGTCGAGCAGGATGAGGTCGGGACGCGGGGCGCGCGAGTATTCCCCCTCTTGGCGAAGATACATCATCGCCGGCTCTCCGTCGCCCACGACAACCACATTGGCCTCGTGATTCGACTCCTCGATAACCTCTCTGGTGAGCTCGACGTCACCAGGATTATCTTCGACCAGCAGTATGTTGTAGGGGCCCCGTTCAGCAGTGTCCGTAGCCATGTCTGCCTCCTTGTCAGGTACGACTCAGGTATGGTTCACGACGAATGGACTCGTGTACAGCACGTTACAGCGCGACGAAGTACTTGTCAATATCGTAGCTGCCATCACTCACATTTCTCCGGGAGTTCAATGTCGATGATGGACAAACGAGTCACCGATTTCGTCGCGGGGCGCGCTGAGCGCGAACACGAACGCCGGACTCTGCAGACGTTGCTTCTAAATCTCCGGATGAAGCGTGTGCCAGTCGGTAGCCTGCTCGTAGGCGTGAGCAACACGGAGGAGCTTCTCTTCCTGAAGGTGTGACGCCATGAACTGAACACCTACCGGCAGACCTTCGCTCAGCCCCGCAGGGACGGAGATAGCCGGGATCCCCGCTATGTTGGCAGGTTGGGTGAACACGTCGTTGAGGTACATCATGTAAGGATCGGCCGTCTTTTCGCCTATCGGGAAGGCGACCGATGGCGACGTGGGTGACACGAGCACGTCGAATTCCTGGAAGACTCGATCGAATTCCTGCCGGATGAGCGTTCGCACTTGCAGTGCCTTCTTGTACCAAGCGTCGTAGTAGCCGGCGGAGAGAGCGTAGGTCCCAATCATGATGCGACGCTTGACTTCCGGCCCGAAGCCCTCACGCCTGGTGTTTTCCAGTGCGTCCCACATGCTTCCCGGTGTCTCCGTCGAGTACCCGTACTTCACCCCGTCGTATCGTGCGAGGTTGGCAGAAGCCTCGGACGGCGCGACGATGTAGTAGACGGCCATCGCGTAGGGAGTGCTGGGCAGCGAGGTCTCCGCTACGACTGCGCCGAGATCGTCGAGGGTGTCAATGGCGCGGCGAATTGCTTCATCCACACCGGGTTCCATACCTTCTACGAAGTACTCACTCGGCACGCCTACTCGAAGCCCCTTGATGTCGCCCGTTAGGACTCTCGTGTAGTCGGGAACTTCACGATTAATCGAGGTGGCGTCCCGCGGGTCGTGCCCCGCAATGGAGTTGAGGACCAGGGCCGCGTCTCTCACGTCCTTGGTGATAGGGCCAATCTGATCGAGAGAGCTTGCAAAGGCCACAAGCCCGTACCTGCTCACGAGGCCATAGGTCGGTTTCAGACCAACGACGCCGCAGAGCGATGCGGGCTGCCGAATGCTCCCGCCCGTATCCGACCCAAGAGAATAGACGCACTGACCTGCGGCGACTGCTGCCGCAGGGCCACCGCTACTGCCCCCCGGCACACGATCGAGTCCCCATGGATTTCGAGTTGGGAAGAAAGCGGAGTTCTCCGTAGACGACCCCATGGCAAACTCATCGAGGTTGCCCTTCCCCACCAGGACCGCGCCTTCGGCATACAGCTTTGAAGTAACGGTCGAATCGTAGGGCGGAACAAAGCCTTCAAGAATCCGAGAAGAACACGTCGTGGCTACGCCCTTTGTCGCCATGTTGTCCTTAAGCTGCATTGGAATGCCGGTCAGCGGCGCTCCGTTTCCGGAGGCGATGCGATCGTCGGCCGCGCGCGCCTGTTCGAGGGCGTGTTCAGGAGTAACCGTGACGAAAGACTTGACTGACGGTTCAATCGCCTTGGTGCGTTCGAGGAACGCCTCGGTCAACTCCACCGACGAGATGTCCCCACTGTGGAGCAGCTTGCGAGCCCTATGTGCCGTCAGGCCCTTTAGGTCGACGTGCGCCATGGGCTAGTCGAGGACTGCGCGCACGCGCACGAAGTCGCCTTCGCGGCGCGGGGCGTTTCCCAGTGCATCGTCCAGAGGGACGCTGTCCCGAGGTTCGTCGTCACGCAACACGGATTGGGCATCGCCCGAATGCGCAGTCGGTTCCACACCTTCGGTGTCGGCCTGCTGCAGTACCCGAAAGTGGTCCAGAATGCCGGAGAGTTGCTCGCGCATGACCTCGATCTCATCGTCGGTCATGCCAACTCTGGCCAGAAGGGCGATATGCCGTACTTCATCGGAAGTGAGGGGCACGATTCTACTCCGGATGACGAAACTGGGAACGTGGGGAATTCTAGCAGAGGAGCAGGGGTCGTGACTAGCCGAGAGGAGTCTTCCCCGGTGCGTAAGCCGTGTTGACAGTTCCCTTACGCGTTTATATGCTCCGAACCCTTGGGGCCATAAAGGCAGTCTGAAGACTATTGGAGTTGATTTAGATGAGCGCCAACGACGAATTCTCCGGCAAAGTTGCAATCGTGACGGGAGGAGGACAAGGGATGGGCCGCGCTGTGGCCCAGCACTTTGTGAATGGGGGAGCAAACGTTGTTGTCAACGATAAGAACGCCGACGCCGCCCGGAGGGTCGCTGACGCGCTCGGCGGTTCCGCAATTGCCGCTCCCGGCGACGTAACGGTCAAAGCCGACGTGGACAGGGTAGTTGAGGCAGCCGCCGAAACGTTTGGAGGCATCGACATCCTGGTCAACAACGCCGGCATCCTGTTCTCGACCACCCTCGCCGAAATGGAAGAGGACGAGTGGGACCTCGTAATTGACGTTAACATGAAGGGCACATACCTGTTCAGTCGGGCCGTGCTTCCCTACATGAAGAGTTCCGGCTGGGGGCGTATCGTCAACTTCTCGTCCACCGCAGGAAAGGCTGTCAGCACACTCGGCGGTCCGCACTACACGGCGGCCAAGGCGGGCATCCTCGGCCTCACCCGTGCCGCGGCCAAGGAGTTCGCCCCGTTCGGCATCACCGTCAACGCAGTCTGCCCAGGACTCGTCAACACGGAGATGGTCCAAGAGAACGTCACGCAAGAACGACTCACGGCATATCTCGAGAGTTTCCCCATCTCTCGCATCTCCGAGCCGTCGGAAGTCGCGGAACTGGTCGGGTTCCTCTCGTCGGACAGAGCAGCCTACATTACCGGCGCGTCGCTCGACATCAACGGCGGAGATTTGATGATCTCGTAGCGCCAAATGTGCTATGGTATATATCGGTGTGATATGCCTTGAGGAGGACAGTCAATGGAGCGCAAGGTAGCCAAACTGTTTACGAATGGACGAAGCCAAGCAGTCAGAATCCCAAAGGAATATCGATTTGAGGGTTCAGAAGTCTATATAGAGAAGGATGGCGATAGGGTCGTCCTGTCCCCCAAGAGGGTCTCTACATGGAGGGAGTTCTTCGAGGAGGTTCCCGTCGTCTCAGACGATTTTTCCGTAGAACCGAGAGATATGCCTGCGGAGGAACGCGACTGGTCTTGACTCTCTACATGCTGGACACTGATATCTCCGTTTCGGTCATCAGAAGAAGGTCTCGAAGTGTCCTAAAACGCTTCGAGTCTGTGACAGCCAGGAGTCTTTGCATTTCCACGATAACGTATGGGGAGCTGTACTTTGGGGCGGTGAAATCGGACTTTGTCGAACGCAACGTGTATGTACTGAAGGAATACGCCGACAGGCTCCAAGTCCTACCCTGGAATCGAGATGCGGCAAGTGTCTATGGACATCTCCGAGACCACCTTGAGGGCAGTGGCAACCCAATCGGCGTTCTAGACACCTTGATTGCTGCGCACGCGCTTAGTCTCAACGCAACCATCGTTACCAACAACGTCCGCCACTTTGGGCGGGTGCCCGATCTCACAGTTGAGAACTGGACTGTCGCCGAAGACTATTGAACAACCGGAAAGCAACGGAAGGATCGAATGAACTCTGAGGACAGAAGAAAAAACCTGGCGGGGATCTCCGTGTCACTGCCAACGTTCAATGACGACGAGTACAATCTTCAGATCGATCGGTCAAAGACACACATCAACTGGCTGATCAAGCAGGGAATCGGTGCAGGCAACGCGGTCATATTCATTGCCGGAGGCCTGGGAGAGGGCTACTTCCTCGACGACTACGAATGGGAGGCCATGGCAAATGCCCTTGTAGAAGCGGCAGATGGCAGAGCGCCGACGGGAATCGGCATATTCGAGCTAAGCGCCCGACGAGCTGCGCGCAAGGCGAAGTACGCTGCCGATCTCGGAATGGACTACATCCAGTGCGCGCCGCCTCGATACATGCAGCCTACCGAGGATGAGATCTTTGGCCACTACGACTACATCGGCGACCACGCGGATATCGGCATCATGGCGTACAACACGCCGTGGGCGATGCCCGGAGGGTACAACTTCTCCCAGACCCTGATAGAGCGTCTTGCGGATATAGAGAACTTCGCCGGAGTCAAGTGGTCGTCCACGAACGTGCAGCACTACATGAGCATGATCCGCCTATTCGGGGAACGGTTGAGCTTCATCAGCAACGGAAGCGTTCTGTCCATCGGCTACCAGCTTGGCGCTCGGGGATTTACGGACTTCATGGTCAACGTCGCGCCACGGCTTTCTCTTCACCGATTGCAGCTTGTACGGGAAAAGCGCTGGGGCGAGTTTGACCGCATTGAACTCGCGATGCAGATAGATCCTCCAATCAAGGCCGTCAGACCCGGCGAGTTGTCGAGGGCGGGAATGGGTGAGGGACCTGACGCAAGACTGCGCCTTAAGGTGTTGGGTCTGGACACAGGGCCGCACTTCCCGGCGCAGGTCGGTTACTCCGAGGAGCATATCGAGGCGTACCGGCGACAGGTCGACGCGAGCGGAATTCGAGAGTGGGTCGACTGGGACGGTTCGGCTTTCGACTAGGGCACCGATGAGGATGAAATGACCGACATCTACAGCCGCCTCGGCGTCACCCCTGTCATCAACGGCATAGGCAACAAGACCTTCCTCGGCGGCTCGACGCCAAGCGCGCGGGCCAAACTGGCCATGGAGGAAGCCGATTACTACTATTGCTCCATGCCTGAACTCATGGAGCGCACGGGTGAGCGAGTTGCGAAACTGCTTGGCGTCGAGGCAGCGTTCATCACTTCGGGGTGCGCATCGGCGATCCTGCATGCCGCCGCAGGGGTGATGGCGGGGACTGAGAAGGAATATCTCGGCAAACTCCCTGATACGACCGGCATGAAGAGCGAGTTCATCTTCCAGCGCAAGCAGCGGTATTTCTATGACCGGTGCTACGTCGTTCCGGGCGGGTCACTCGTGGTCGTGGGCGATGAAGAGGGCTGCACCGTTCAGGAGATGGAGGACGCCATCGGGCCGGACACGGCGGGCATTGGATACGTCGACAAGTCACGCGGTACGGAAGACCCGGCGACCGTATCCATCACAGCGGCGATGGAGATTGGTCAGAGGCACGATGTCCCCGTAATCGTCGACGCCGCGTACCAAGCGTACCCCATTGACCGGATGCGCTGGATATCAGGGGCGGCCGACCTTGTGTGCTTCGGCGGCAAGTACTTCGGGGCGCCGAGTTCGACGGGGTTCCTGTGCGGACGCGCCGACCTCGTGCACGCGGCGTCTCGGCAGGGCTTCGTTGCGTCTCAGTCGGGAGACCGGCCACGCTCGTTCGGCAGGTCGATGAAGGTCGACCGCCAGGAAATCGTCGGAATGGTCGTTGCACTCGAAGAGTGGCTGACAATCGACCACGAGGACAGGATACTGGGACTGCTCAACATGGCGCGTGTGATTCAGCAGGCCGTCGACGACGTCCCCGGGGTGTCGACGGACGTGCAGCGAGTGGAGAGTCATGCCGCGGCGGCTCTGACGGTGGAGTTTGACCCCCATGGACTTGCTACATCAGGTGATGCCATTGCAGACGAGCTGGCGTCAGGGAGTCCCAGCATACTTGTCGGGCACGACGATTCATCTATACGCATCGCTCTCCACACGCTTCATGAAGGACAGCCTGAGGTCATTGCGGAACGTCTGCGCGCTGCGCTACGCTAACCGGCGATTCGGGGAAACCAACAGTTCTCCCGTCACCGAACGGCCGGTTGTCACATACACGTGACGAGGGGAGCCCCCATGAGGAAAGGACAGACATGACGGACATCTATACGCGGTTAGGCGCGCGCCCGGTCATCAATGCAAGCGGAAACACGACGATTTGGGGAGGCTCCACGCCGACTCCTGCGGTCCAGCGCGCAATGGACGAGGCCAGTGGATACTGGGTCGAGATGGAGGAGTTGCTCGCGCGGTCAGGTGAGGTTATTGCAGAGGCTCTGGGAGTCGAGGCGGCCTATCCGACCTCCGGGTGCTTCTCGGCACTTGTCCTGAGCACCGCTGCGATTATGACCGGAAGCGATCCCGACAAGATGGCAAAGCTGCCCGATACGGTGGGAATGAAGAATGAGTTTGTGTTCCAGGAGGCCCAGTCCTATGGCTACGACCGGGCCTATAGCGTGCCCGGCGGGAAGCTCATCAAGGTCGGCGACGAGAACGGGTGCACCATCGAGGAGATGGAAGCCGCCATCGGCCCGTCCACGGCGGGCATCGTCTACTTTGTAACCAGGACCAACACTGACTCAATGGTCAGCTATGACGACGCGGCCAATCTCGCCCACGATCACGGTCTGCCGATCCTGGCGGACTGCGCCGCACAGATCTACCCTATTGACTACTTCCTCGAGAACGCACAGAAGGCCGACCTTGCCTGCTTTGGGGGCAAGTACATGGGAGCGCCGCACTCGACCGGATTCCTGTGCGGCAAGAAGGACCTGGTTGACGCGGCAGTGGGTCATGGTTTCATCGCACCCGGCAAGCCGTTCGGCAGGGCGATGAAGATGGACCGGCAGGAGATCGTAGGGGTGGTAACGGCGGTCAGCGAATGGTTCGCGATGGACCACGAGGAGCGTCTTCTGATCGCGGGAGGCAAACTCGGAATCATTGAAGACGCGGTTAGTGGCCTGAGCACGGTCGAATCGACTTCCATCGCCGCCAGCGACAACTACATGGCAATCTCATTGAACGTAGCACTCGACACTCAGGCCCTCGGCAAGGACGCATCAGGCATATCGGAGGCTCTGGGCAGCATGAATCCCCGAATAAGGATCGACGCCATCGGGGACGATTCACTTGTCCTCGTGGCGCACAATCTCAGGGACGGAGAACCGGAGATAGTGGCGGAGGGCCTTCGATCGGCCTTGGCAGGGTAGTCCCGCCCGTTACTTCACGCCTTCGTCAGTCATGGCGGCAAGTCACGAGTACGCCGCACATTCCACTTGGGAGGTCACGCTCAGTGTCTACGCAGGACCAGTTCTCTGTAGGATTCGTCACATCGGAAAACCCGCATTCGCTCATGCACATGCGAACTCTCGAGGTCTTGCCCGAGGTCGAATCCGTCCACGTCTGCCATCTGGGTGGAGGCGACAGGGACGGCATCAGGCAGGCGTCCTCGAAGATCGCTTCCGAGACCGAGCGACTGGATACGCTCCTCGAACAGGATGTAGACGCCCTGCTGGTTTCCGTACGGAACGATGAGTGCCCGGAAGTGCTGGACGCGGCGGTTGAAGTCGGGAAGTCCGCTCTCTTCGAAAAGCCCGGAGCGCTGACGGCCGAACGTCTGCGGGGTATTGCCGATGCGGCCCGAAGCAAGAACCTCACGATGGGGACCATGCTCACGTCGAGGAACGATCCTGTGATGCTCGACGTCAAGAGGTCGGTTGAAGGAGGAGCGCTGGGCGACATCATGGCCGTCGAGGCACGCCAGGTTACGTCACAGGTGAGGTATCGCGATCCCAGCTTCTGGCTGTTTGACAAGGCGAAGGCCGGCAGCGGCATTCTATCGTGGCTGGGCTGTCATCAGATCGACGGTCTTTGCTACCTGCTCAGCGACAGTATCGAGTCGGTGGCAGCGATGGTCGCCACGAAGAATCCATTCCCCATCGACGTGGAGGACACCGCGTGCCTCGTGCTCAGGTTCTCCAGCGGGGTGATCGGCACGCTTCACGCCGGATACCACCTGGTGGGAAGCGCGTCGGGGTACTCCGGCGCGAGATACGACGCGTTCATGGGATTGCGGGGGACGGAAGGCTATATTCGTATCCCCCTCTCGGAGCGTGGCGGATATAGCCTCCACAGTATTGCCGAAGGATGGGTTTCGGGAGGTGTTCGGGACTATTCATTCAAGCCGTCCGACTCTCCGGCTTACGGTGGCGTGGCGGGCGAGGAGTTCGTCCGCCAGTTCCTGATCGCATCCGGAACCGGAGCGCCTGCAATCGCGCCGATTGAAGCCATGGTCCACGTGCTGGAAGTTATCGAGGCGGCCATCGAGTCGTCCGAGACCGGAAGGACGGTTTCGGTCGGCTAGTCGGCATACTCGATCTGCAGTTCCACGTGACGCAGCGACAGCGTCTGATCTTTCATGACCGTCCGCATGATCGTGCGTACTTCTATCTCGTTCCTACCCTTCCTGAACGGCGGGCCGTCGAGTTCGTACTCGATCACACCACCTTCATACTCAACTTGGGCGAGTCGTTCAGGAAATTTTGTCCACTCCTGGCGGCTCCACGATCCGAACTGACGAGAAGCGCTTCCCGACGGCAAGAGAACGCCGTTGACCCGGACCTCGATGTCGTCTTCCGCCGTCAAGCTTGTCAGGCCCAGCCCCAGCGTACACCACGCGATCTCGCCGTCCGCGGCGGCCTGTTCAACGTCGTCGCCAATCGTGAGGGTCAGCAGCACGCCACGACCCGTCAGGTTGAAGCCCAAGTCCACGGGCAACTGCACGTGGGGTACCGCGTACCGGAAGGCATACGAGTGCAGGTCGTTGGGGGAGAGGCGCTCCATGAACTCCAACTCATACCGCTTTGTGGCGCCTGCCAGGAGTTCAGGGTCGGCAAGAACGTTGAACACCCTGCGCTTCCAATCGGCAGACTTGTGCCAGTAGTTGAAGAGGTAGAGACCCGAGGCACCTCCCTCGTAGTGGCGTGAGGCTATGGCTTGGAGGGAGTCCTCCTCCGTCGCCGGACGCAATGACTCCACCGGGCCCAGGATTTGGCACTCGGTGCCCTCCGCCGCCTCTACGAACTCCTCAATTGGGGCGTGAAGGGGAATGAAGCCTCCGCCGGCGGCGACGGCGTCCACTAGCCTCTCGCGAATCCACGTCTCGACGTCAATGCCGATGCGGGCAGCGTCGGAGAGCGTGGGCGGTACTCGAACGAGCACCTCCAGGTCTCGGCCGGTCGAAGCGGAAACCTCGTCCATCCTCGCCCTGATCTGACGCATCATGTCAGTTATCAGATGGCGGCTTCCGTAGGCCTCTTCTACCCTAAAGAAGGCGGGATGACGCATGAAGTCGAGTTCCACGCCGTCGGTCTCGAAGCGCTCGAACAGGTCGATAACCAGGGCGGCGACATGCGATCTAACCTCGGGGTGGGCGTAGTCAAGCCCCGTGCGGTTGCCCCAATCGGTGGTGTTTGGAATGAACTCCTCCCTCGGCTTCCCGATCAGGTATTCCGGGTGGTCGCGCCTGATGGCCCCGACGTTGTCATTCGTGAGTGAACTGGCGTAGTGAGAGTTCATCCTCAACGACGGGAGGAACTTGAGACCTATGTCGTGGCAGAGGTTCGTGAAGATCGTGATGGGGCCTCCGTCCGACTCGATGAGTCGACGGAGGTTCTGGGAAGCGACATCGTTGTCTCGTCCCTTAGGTGGGTCGTCCAACTGAGCGAGAACATCGAGCGTCTCGTAGCGCTGCCTGCTCGTGTCTCCCATGCACCATGACAGGGTGTCCAATCCGGAGTCCACGTAGGTATCGACGATCCGCTCCTTGAGAACGGCCGTGGTCACCGGAGTCATGATCTGGGACATTATCCATCCGTCGTCGTTTACGACGATGCGCTTGGGGTGGGTCATGGGAAGGGTCCTTCCTTCAATATAGTTGTACCCGGATTGGCGTAGGCTTCGAGGAAAGCTCTGTACCGTTACTCAAATTTCGGGCCACGCTGGCTCCGGCAGCGGAGATTGATTTATGTTTAGCAGACGCTACAATAACAGCGAGCCTCCAGCGAAAGGCCTGTCATTCCCCGTCCATATTCGAACATTTGATGGGTTGAGTCGGTCTTCCGACCGCCGGTGCTATTGCGAGTCCAGTCCAGACCCCGCAGTTCACTGGGTCAAGGTACGAACCGAGTTCATTGCAGGAACGGAAACAGGTATCTGAGTGCACCTTTCTTTGACCACGTAACCTCAGAATCGTCGAGAATTGATCGGGTGTATACTATACAGTAAGGTGACATGTTCAGAACCGTGAGGCTTACCGGGGCTCCAAGCAGCCTGATGAACACCGAGTACTGGGATAGGCGTCACGGAGAATGAGCGAGCGCAACGTTGCGGATAAGTAGGTACAGAGTAGCGGGCGCAGCCATGCTGGCCGTCGGGGCGCTGTTGTTGACCGCCTCCGGCGGGTACTACGCCTACGCTCAGTTCGCAAAGACGGGTCGCGGCGACCTTGTCCATGAAGTTTCTCGGCCTACGTTTTCGGCCGAGAGTACCGAGTCTCAATACACAACCGGGATCCCAGGAATTCGACCTGAGGCGGTACAACCCCAGGTTGAAGGGTCGGGGGCGGCGACACGAGCGGTCAGCAACCCAGAACCCGGGTCTTCCACAACCGCATCCTCGGAAGTCGTTCCGATTGGCTTGGGAAGTGGTGAGACCGTCGTCTCTGACGCTTCGGCAGTGTCCTCTTCCGACCTTTCAGAATCAAACCAGGACAAAGGCGCGACGCCGCGAGTGGATGTCGATGCCACAGTGAAGGAAACGTTGGACAGGTTCCTGGCAAGAGACCGGGTAAGCATCATCGCCGAAAACATGGACGGGAAAGTCAGCGTGGCGATTGAGGCACTGCTGTTGCTTCAGGCCCATCGTCCGGGGTATGTTGTCCGCGAATCGGAGCCTCAAGTAGATACACTGCCGGTTGAGCCACCCGACACAAGCGGCACATCCCCTTCGATCCGTATCAGTCCACGGGGGAAAGACCGAGACCCTGTTGCAAGCGAATCACTGATAGCTCAGTTGGAGGAAGGAGCGTTCCCTCGCGCCTCAAACACCATACCTGAAGCAGGGTTCGCCACTCGCATAATTGTCGAGGGAATCGGCCTTCGAGCCGAGGTCAAAGAGCTGGAGGTCATCGAAGAGGGGGACAGCAGGGCGTGGGAGACTCCGAAGCATGTCGTGGGCCACATCCCAACGACCTCAAATCCGGGCGCTTCGGGCCAGGGGTGGTACTTCGGGCACCTTGAGAGCCCGATTAGCGGCGAAGGCAACATTTTCCACCGCCTTCCGGATCTCGCCTCACGATTCAAGGATGGGGAACATTTCAACATCCAGTTGGACGCCGGGGCGAAGAGGTACGTGTATAAGGTCTACCGCACCGACGTTATTCATGCCAGCGAGTTTGCCGTATCGGACTCCGGGCTGAGTGACATCACGTTGGTCGCCTGCTGGCCCCAGTACGAATACTCCGAACGGCTCCTGGTGACAGCGGCGCTGGTGGATGTTGTAGATATACCTGAGTCTGAACGCATCGAGCCCGCCTCAGTTGAATCGTAGACATTCTTCGACCTTCCTGTGCCATGATCCAAGCGCGACAGCGGGTCGATAGTTCAGCGCCTGCCTACAAGCCGTGAGTGTCACCCTTCGCATTAGCATCGCCGTTGTGGGCTCGGTCATCATCGCCGGGATTGTCGGTCTCCTCGCGTGGGGGCTTCTGAACAAGTCCTCGTCCACCGGTCTCAGCGGCATAACCCGCGTGGGTCAGCCGGCGCCCGATTTCAGCATGGAGCTGATCAGGGACGGCGAAATGACGCTCTCTGAGCAGCAAGGGAGCGTCGTAGTGATTAACTTCTGGGCATCTTCCTGTCCACCATGTCGCACCGAGGCGCGCGACCTCGAGGCCGCCTGGAGAAACTACCAGGACAGGGACGTCGTCTTCATCGGCGCAAACATCCAGGACAGGGCCGAGCCGGCAAGGCGATTCCTTGAGGAATTCGGAGTGACCTACCCGAACGGCCTCGACGAGGGTGGACGGATATCCATCGATTACGGGGTGGTGGGAATTCCGGTGACTTTTGTCGTGGACGGTGAAGGAACCGTGGCACGAAGATGGGTTGGGGAGATCGACCCCGAACGGCTTACGACATGGATTGACGAGCTCTTGACGGGCACAGCCTCCGGCGGAGACACGGAAGGCGTTAACGAGGACAGCTACTACACGCTGGATGAGCTGTAAGCGACACTCAGGATCCCGCGCTCACCGTCAGGGCGAACTTCGACAGTTGATGGGTGTTCCGGGCGATTGGCGAGACTACCACTATGAGTCTCTCCACTTCTTGGCCGAGTACACCGATAGCGAGTCCGCCGCGCCTATCCTCATCGATTTCCATCCGCTGCACGATATCGGCGCCATCGCGTCGACGCTCGATGACCAGGACGACGTAGTCAACCGGCACGACGTTATCGATGCGCTCGAAACCCCGGGATTCCCACTCTCCATCGTTCTCGGCGTCGTCGAGGAATTCGAGTTCAGGAATGGCGATGTCATCGATCACGAAGCCGTTCTCGTACACGGCAGCGTCGGTGATGTACTCAAAGCGGACGAGGACCTTGGACCCGACGAATGGAGTAAGGTCGATGCGCTCGTGGAGCCATCCACTGGATGAGCCGGTGTAGCCATGTCCGTAGCTGTTGCCGACAGGGTCTTCTTCAGTGGTGTGGGCACCCTCCAGTATTGTCCAGGTTTCCCCTCCGTCGGTCGACACCTCGACGTAGGCATAGTCCCAGTCTTCCTCGATGTCGTACCACGTCATGAATTCGAGCGTCGCCGTCGAGAGGGCCGTCAGGTCGAACTCACGGGTGAGCGTCGTGTCGATGGAGTCGCCCCTGTTTCCCCACCAGCACCGGTCGCCGGAGTGGCATTGGGTTGGGACCTGACGCGTGGTGGTGTCGCCATTGAACTCGATGAAAAGATCACCGCTCAACTTACTGAGATCGAAGTAGCGGGAAGAATAGGGCGCGAGGTGACCGGTGGTTTCGCCGGGTCGGTCGATGGTATCGATTCTCCGGACTTGAACGTCGCGATTGGAATAGCCGTATGGCCCGGTGTCGGAATCAAGGTAGTTGGCGGCCAACCAGTCGGCGTATACCTCGTCGAAGGTCGTGGAGTGCGGACGGAGAAATTCACTTATACCCTCAACTCCGTCGGCCGGATTGGCTATCAGGGATCGAAGGTTGCCTGAGTCTCCGTAGTGTTCCAAGAGGTAGAGCATGAAGAGAGTCGCAGCTCCGTAGTGGGGTATGCTGCCGCCCAATTCCTCCCAGAAGGTGAGTTGGGTTGACGGACTTTGCAAGAAGGCATCGATGAACGTGGGCTCGTAGCCCGCTTCCACCGTCGCCACCTCGGAAAGTCCCTCGTTGACCCAGGACTCCTCACTGGAATCGTGAGCCCAGTGGATGGCATGCTGAAGCTCGTGTACGAGCACCGACATGTAGGTCGGAGAACCGGGACGGAAGCCCTCGCCGTCCATGTAGAGCATTTCCCGCTCGTTGCTGTTCGGTTGTATGTGAAGAGGGAATTCGTGCCTCGAATCGAAGTATCCCGCGACGCCGCCACCGAGGTCGGTGTGGAGAACGGTCAAGCGCGGGTCGCCATCCACCCCCGGATTCCACACGTCCCCGAACGCTTCCAACAAGGTTGGTCGAATGGCGCTCTCGTACTCGCTCGCCGCCTGTTGCAGGTCTTCATCACTGATATCGAGCTCGTCGTCGACGTACCAGTAAGCGTTGGGACTGACGACTTGAAGAGTCGCGCCGATCGTGTAGGTGGTGTCGGTGACGGCATCGGTGACGAAGAAGTTCTCTTGGCTCCCGGCCTTCAGGTCGGACCGAATTTCCTGCAGCGTTCGGGGTGAGCCTTTGGGCACGCCGCCGAGACGTTCCGCGAGTTCGTGTAGGTCGCGTTCGGGCAGTTCACGCGAGAGGCTGCGTGGGAGTGGCGTGGATGTGTCCTGGATTACCGTCGGCTCCGGTACGGGTGAAGGGGCTATCGGGGACGGAGGAACAATCGTAGGCGTGGGACCACGTTCTGCTGTCGGAGATGGATGTGGGGTTGCGGATGTGCCCGGCGTTTCGGAAACGTCTTCCGTGAGGAGTGGGGCATGTTGTGGAGGCGCGGGGTCAATCGCTTGCCCGCATGAAGCGATCACCAGCACTGCAACAGCGGCTGTCACGAAAAAATACGGCAACGGGAGACGGCTCATTATTCTCGAACGATGCGACATGTTCATGAATAGTACAACGTTCTTTCGGCGTATGGGTTCTCATGCGAAAGCGGAGACCAGGATCGAGGATTTCCTGATTGCCTCCGGCGCGAATGGCCCCCGGGACTGAGTGGATGGGAGCAGTCTCCACAATGTGCGGAGCAGCGTACAAGTTCTGTAACGCAGCGTTTCCAAAATTGTCACCCATCCTGGCGGCCATATATGTGATACTGTCTGCAAGGAACCCCCTTTGGACGCCCCGCATGCGCAATTACTGTAGGCAAGGAATCTGAGGGTCCGTTGAACCCCTCGGAATACGAGACACCCGAGTCTCACGGAGCGATTCGGATTGCAGATACGCCTCAATAGCGGTCGCCGAATGGAAGGGGTTGCATGCCTATCCAAGCGACCTTCGATAGTGAGTTGCGCCGGGGTCGCGCTGGCGATTGCCCTATCGGCCTGCAGTTCGAATGACGGACCTGTGGAGCCCCTGGATCCCACCCCGCCTCCGACCACCGTCGAAGTGAGCCCGACGCCGGTTAGCGTTGATGAAGGCAATCTCGGGGAGATGAATCACTCCAGGGTTGATCACAGTGCAACCCTGCTTCCTGACGGCCGGGTCCTGGTCGTAGGCGGAATGGATGCGTCATTTATGCCGCTGCGCACGGCGGAGGTGTTTGATCCCGAGACGAACGAGTGGACGAACACCGAGGAGATGAGACAGGCCCGAACTGAACACTCCGCGGCCCTCCTGAAAGACGGAAGAGTAATGGTCACCGGTGGAATGAATGAACACCTGGAAGCCATCGGTACGACCGAGATATTCGATCCTGAGACGGGTGAATGGTCCGAATACGAGAGTATGAGGACCGTGAGGCGGGGTCACTTCACGCTGCGTCTCCACGACGGTAGGGTAGCCGTTGTGGGAGGGATAGGTCAGACGTTGGGCGGCCTCGGCATTCTTGCAAACATCGTGGCCGTTGGAGCCCTGCTTTCAACCGAAATCTACGATCCCAAGACGGACACATGGTCCCAGGCCAACGACATGCGAGAGGGGCACAGCGGTGGGCTGGCGGTGGTTCTGAAGGATGGCAGGGTGCTGATCGCCGGGGGATATAACCAGGGTGAAGCCCTGGCATCCTCCGAAGTCTTCGATCCGACTACGAATGAGTGGATGAGAACAGAATCGATGGCGCGCAAGACGTTTGCGAACACCGCGACGGTTCTCGACGACGGAACAGTCCTCTTCACGGGGGGGTTCGGAATGTCCAGGGCCAAGGGCGGCATCATTCCCGGCAGCGAGGTCTACGATCCGACGACAAACGAGTGGCGCAGGGCGCCGGACACTATACACGGAAGAATGGGGCACACGAGCACCCTGCTGCCGGACGGCCGCGTGATTACAATCGGAGGATCAATCGCCAGCGGGCCGGTCAATACCGGAGAATTCATGGACCCCGCGACGTGGACGTGGACCGAGATATCCCCAATGTCCGTAGAGCGAGCGGGGCATACGGCAACCCTGCTCCAAGATGGACGGATTCTGGTCGCCGGAGGCGCCCTTCAGACGACGGTCGAGCTGTACGACGCACACTCCGACGAGTGGAAGAGCAGCGATCCCTAATTGGGTTGCAAGGGGGTCTCCCTCAAACTTGCCTGCCGACCCCGGACTTAGGCTTGCTTGGCCAACTCATGTACTGGTGGAAGAAGCCGCTCCGGAAGTCGGAAGCGTAATGAGCATTTCTGTGTACTCCCCCAGTACCGAAGAGGCCTCGATGGAGCCGCCGTGCTTCCCAACGATCTCTTGAGAGAGGCTCAGTCCCAAACCTGTCCCCTTTTCCGACGGTTTCGTGGTGAAGAAGGGGCTGAACATCTTTTCCATGATGTTGGGGGGAATTCCCGTCCCGTTATCTCTGATCCGCAGCTCGACCGATTCTCCGATTCGTTTCGTGGTCAGCACTAACGTAGGCGTGAAAGACTCCGACTTGGCTTCACTTGCCTGACGCTTTTCATCAAGCGCGTAGCATGCGTTGCTCACCATGTTGATGAACACACGTCCCAAATCCTCGGCGACGACAGACAACTCACCCGCATCTTGATCGAAATCCGTCCGCAAGTCCACCTGAAAGCTCTGGTCGCTGGCCCGGACGCTCTGGTAGGCGAGCATGGCATTCTCTCTCAGCAACTCGTTGATGCTGACCAGGTGCCTCTTTCCACCTCCCTGACCGATCATGAGCATGCTTCGAACGATACGATTGACACGATCGCCATGTGCCCTTATGCGTTCCAAGTTCTCAGATAGGTCTTGAGATATGTGAGCTATGAGGATTCTCTTTTCCGAGTCCAATGCGTCGACGCTCTCATCAAGTGCCTCGCCTAGTTCCTCAAGCAATTCCTCCGAAGCCAACGTAAAGTTCCTCACGAAGCTCAGAGGATTTCGGATCTCGTGGGCCACCCCGGCCGCCAACTCTCCGAGCTCGACCAACTTCTGGTGCAGTCTGGCCTGGTCACGGGCATGCTCCAGTTCAGTCAAGACCCGTTCCAGTTCGTCATTCTTCTCCTGGAGTTCTCTGGTCAGCTCTTCGACGAGGTTCAACTGCACGGTATCTTTCGAACGTCGCCTCAATTCTTCGAGAGCGATCTCCGCTTCGGCAACCTCGTCATTGCCTGCCGGCTCGGCCTTGTATTCCAGGTCTCCTCTGCCTAAGCGACGAATCCACAACCCGATGTCCTCGAGGCGTAATCCGACGGTCACGTACTTGTACAGTAAGTAGGTGGCCAGACCGAGGGTGAGTACCTCCAGTACAACCAGCACAATCCTTGCGGTTGCGATAGCTCGGTCCGTTTGGGGAGTCAGATCTTCGGATGATTCCGACTCCGCACTTAAGGGGAGATCGTGAGTGTCGTCAATCAGCGCATCATTGATGTTTTCGATGGCACAGGTGCCGGCAGCGAGACCCAGAATCAACATCAGTATGAGCAACAAGATGGCCAGGACAATCTGGATCGAGGGACGCCGAATACTCAACTGGTCCGAGAGTTTTCGCTGGTCTTCAGGCAGTGACACGAATCACCTCATGCTGTCCCGGAAGCAATGGGCGCTGCTGCGAACAGTTTACTATTCCCATGCCGCCGGGGAGGAAACGCATACCGTCTCAGCTTGCGGTCTTGACCAGCTTTTGCATAGAACGCAACTCGCGAGGGGGATCCATGTGCATGCCGTAGTCGCTGTAAGCGACCTCCGCCACGTAGACGTCTCCCTTGGAGTCGACGGCGATACCGTGCGGAGAGTAGAACCTGCCGGACTCGTCGCCGTAGCTCTCCCTGCCGACTCGCGCCAAGAGGGTCCCGTCGGTCTGATAGATGGACACGCGCGGCCCCAGGTCTGTCCCTATTGCGTTGGAGGCGATTCCGGCGAAGTACTCGCCAACGTATACGATGTCGCTTTCGCCGCGCTTGTCGATGTACACGGCGGCTGCCCGCGACATGTTTACCCACTGTGTCTCGTAGTTGCCGTTCTCATCGAATATCTGCACACGATGGTTCTCACGGTCTCCGATGTAGACGTACCCGTTGCTGTCTATGTCGATGTTGTGGACGATGTTGAGCTGTCCTTCATCGGTGCCGGACTCACCCCAGGTACCGAGATAATTGCCATCAGGGTCGTACGTGTGAACATGGGCGTTGGCGTATCCATCGGCAATGTAGAGATTTCCGTTGCCCGGGCTGATGCCAACGTGTGTCGGTCTGCCGAACGGCTTCCCGCTCATGGGAGGTGCGGGATTACCGGGATCGCCGAGCGTGAAGATCAACTCACCGTCGGTCGTAAGCTTCCTTACGGTGCTGTCGCCGGTGTCCACGCAGTACACCGAGTCATCCGGACCTATGGTGATGCCGTGGGGAGTCGTAAAGATGTCTTCACCCCATGAGCGCAGGAACTTGCCTTCGCTATCGAAGACGATGACCGGGTGTCCCCCCCTGTTGAACACGTAGACATTGTCGCTGCTGTCCACGGCCACGGCTGTGGCCTCCTGATAGACCCAGCCTTCGGGCAGTTCGCCCCAATTGTCACCTGAGACCTCATAGGTATATTCGCCACTGCCTAGTTGTGCCATCTTGGATTATTCCTTCTTTGAGAGTTTTCTAGCGGACCAGTTCAAGCAGGATCGGTACACCCATATCGATGTACTTCTGTCGAGTGTCGGGAGTGTTGTTCCGGTGTACCAGCTTGGTACCCGTCCCTTCGAGTTGCGTAAGGACGTGCTTCACGCAGTCGTCGACACTCTGGAATGGGTGGTTCGGGTGAATCTCGATGTCGAGCGTCAGGTCCATCGGCCCAAATGAGAGACAGTCGACGCCCGGCTTGGCGAGGAGGTGCGCATTGGAGACGGAGTGGAGCGACTCGATCTGAATCCAGAGTACGCCGGTGGAATTCCACCACTTGCGGTAGGCCACGTGATCGCCGCCACGCTTATCGAACCCGAGTCGTGTGCGTCCTCCCCAGCTACGTACCCCGTCCGGGATGTAATAGAAGTTATCAACCGCCTCGTCCACGGTCTCTTCGGTCTCGACCTGCGGCACCTCGACCCCCGTGGGACCGAGGTCGAGATAGTTGCCTATGAGGTAGGTGTGGCGCGTGTGCTTGATGCGGAACTGCACGTGAATTCCGATTTCGGCGGCCATCTCACAGAAGGCCACCAGGGTCTCTTCATTGAAGGCGGTGTGCTGGCTGTCGGTGCTCACGAAGTCATACGGCCCCGACGCGATGATGTCTTCGAGTCGCCCCTTCGACACCGTCGGAGACACGCTTACGCCGAGCAGCTGCTCTCCCGCGTGAATGCGATTCTTGAGCGTGAGCGCGCTCGGATTCGTAGGTTCCATACGTCCCATTACTCCTGTTCGATCAATATGTGGCGCATATTGTATGGAGTTTAAGCGGCGGGGTCTAGTTAGTGACCTGACGTATCAGGGCAATCGCATTTAGAGTTGATAGGAACACCAGCAATCGTCACTCCGGCGAAGGCCGGAGTCCAGAGGGATGGGTTGGGAGGCCCCTCAACGCCCGACCCTTTGTGAAATGCGATTGCCCTGCCTGACGCATTCCGCAAGAGTGCGGGCAGGCCCTGCTTCCATCGGTCCGGTTTGAAGCCGTGCTTCCACCCTATGCTAGAATTGTGACTCGCGTGCGTCATGAATTTGATCCTGATCAGACATGCCGAGAGTACGGCCAACTCCGAGGGACGCTGGCAGGGACGAGCGGACTTCCCGCTGTCTGAATCCGGTCGTTCACAGGCGGGACGTCTGCTGGTGCGGCTGGAGCGCGAGGAATACACGCCGACCCACATCTACTCCAGCCCGCTCAGCCGGGTACTTGAGACCGCTCAGATCGCGTCGTCGAACTGGGAACTTCCCATTGAGCAATGGGACGACCTCATGGAGCACGACGTCGGGTCATTTTCTGGACTGACATGGGCTGAGTTGGAAGAGCGATTCCCCGAAACGCTCCGCGAATTCAACGAAACTCGGAACTTCGACATCATCGAAGGAGCGGAAACTCTCGGCGAAATACGGGACAGGGCAAGTCGGGTAGTGGATCTGCTCGTTCGTAGACACGATAGTGACGACCGGGTGCTGGTGTTCTCCCATGGGGGCATATTGACGTGGGTCATTGCCCAACTTCTCGGCACGGACCGGATCTGGGGCATTAGCGTTCGCAACACGGCAATCTTCGAGTTTTCCGTTGACGTGGACAAGTGGGACTTGGATGGCCGCATACGGACTGCCAACAACTTGTGGCGCATCGAGCGGTTCAATGATGCGCGTCACTTGGACGAAGACCCTGAGTCGACGAGTGCCCACTAGCGCCAGGGTGCGACCGCCTCGCAGCCACCACTCGGCAGTGTAGGCTAGCCGAGGAAGAGGCGAAGGTGGGCTGCTTCTTGAATGTAGTGGTCGATCTCCACGGTTTTGCTGTCGCGGTTGAGGCTGGCCCAGATGGCGCTGGTCAGGCCCTCGTGTACCCGGTCCAGTTCATCCGTAAACCCGCCCACCATCTCCACGTATGGTTCGCCGAGTAGTTCCCGCACGTGTCGTTCATTTGCGAACTGCAGGGCTGCGCGGAGGTCACCGTCGATGCTCGGATAGACCTCGCGGACGAACGCCAGGTCGTCATCGTCCAATGCGCCGAGTCCCAGTAGTTCGGGGGGCACGCCGATGGAATAGAGGGAGGCAGAGAACCCGATCGCCCGGGGGAGGGTCACTCCTCCGACGCCGCCGAGTGAGCGGCCGTAACCGAAGAGTCCTACGTGCATCTTGCGCTCGCGTCGCTTCGGCACGTGCGCCGAAACGGCCCTTATGACGTCAGCCAATCGCTGCACCTGCGACTGATACTCGGCGGTCGTCTTTTCGATTATCTCGATGGCTCGCTCCGGCACAACCGGCGCGGGCTCGCCGCGTTCATGGGCGAGAATCTGCGCGATCCCTTCGCGAACGGTCGCCTCATCATAATCGTACTTGAACGCGGACTGTACGGTGAACGTGTGGGCTGTGGGATACTCGATGAAGGAACGCTCGATATTCACGGGGGTCAGATGTCCGCGAAACGGCACCGATCCTGCTCCGATGATGGGATAAAGGGGGAGTCCCAGCTTCTGTTCAAGATTGTGGAGCCGAAGCAGCCCCACCTTGAGGATCAGCTCCGCGCCTACAATCCCGTAGTTGAGCGCGGGGTCACTGCGGGCGAGAAACACCCGCTGATACGGCAGGTCCCTATCCCTCACGTACTCCTCGACGATGCGGTCGCAATGGAGAATATGCTCCATGTCCTCGATGAGGGGAATAACGCGGACTCGTTTGGGCAGGAACTCCCCCACCCAATCCATCACGGACTGGCCGCCGAGCAGCGTCCTGTCCTCCTGCCCGACGATGATCTTTCGGTAGTAGGCCTCGACCAATGCGATTTCCTCCGCTGAGGTCGTCATTGGAAGAATGACTTCTTGGATGGGAGCGGCTTCCGCCTCGCCATAGAAGCCCTGCGCCGTATCCCATGCCGAGGGCACGCTCTGGAGCGCCTCCACCATGGACTTCCTCATGTCGCGCTCGATACGAGGATTCGGCACCCGCAGCGTCAGGGCAATGTCACGTCCGAGCTTACGGTCACCCTGGAAGAAAGCAGGGTAGTTCGTAAGCAGCTTTCGGACGACCTGGTTGTCGGCCTCCTTGCCCTCGGAGTCCCACATCTGCTCGTCGCAGCCCATTTCGAAGACGCTGACTGCCTCAGCCACCTCGCCTTCGCCCTTAAGCACTCCCGATTCGTCGGCATAGGGAGCCGGCGTCGCGTTGTCAGGGTGCTGAGTGCTCATCACTTTCGGGATCAATGACATGGCGTGTCTTCCCTGTAGTCTATCCCCTGGGTGCGGGGCAAGCATGATATCCAAGTTGGGCGTGATTGTAACAGGACGGTCAAATCGCGCCCAAATGCCTAGAGGGATAGGCGATGCGCAGAGGAGTCCGTCGGGGCCTTGCTGGTCATTCGTCCTCGCTGATATAGACGCCATGCACCTCGGAGCCAAAGCCCCGATAGCAGGAATAGTAGACACAGAAGAGACGACCGTCCGGGAGCCTGACCACAGACGGGTAGCCGCAGTTCCAGTCGGCGCCCCGGTAGACCAGTCCTGAGTATTCCCAGGTCATGCCGCAGTCCTTGGTTACGCTTACGCTCACTCCGGGGCGCTGTGGGTCGCGGTCGCGGTAGAAGCAAGCCACGGCGCCGGAACGCAGCCTGAACAGGAACGGGGTCTGGCCCCGAAATGGGAGGGGACGCGGCTCCGACCACGTGCGGCCCTCGTCGCTCGAGTAGGACAGGTAGCTGTCAAATGGAGGGTCTTGCGTGCGGATCACAGCCATGAAGCGGTCGTCCGGCAGCCTCGTCACGGCGGGCTCGTAGAAAGTGATCCTGGACGAACGGGCGACCACGGACTTACTTCCCCACGTCATCCCCATGTCATGCGAGAACCCAACGGCGGCGTAGGTGGCGCCCCCGGGTTCGTCGGAGCCGTACAGGGGGAGCATCCAATCGCCATCGCTGGTGATGAGGGCATGATCCATCGCGTGCGGCTCAGTGAATGCGCCGAAGAGGGCGAGTTCGTCACCCATCGGCCCCCATGTCAAGCCGGCGTCGGTGGACCGTATGGGGTGGACGTGTGATTCCGACGGGCCCACACGCCGGGCCTTCATGACAAACATGACGAGGTCGCCGTCGGGCGTCTGAACCATGCGGTTCCCGCCGCTGCAGTCCCAGCCGGGTATCGCCGCGACGGGGCGGGGCTCCGACCAGGTGCGGCCGCAGTCCGTCGATCGTGTGGTCACCAGTGCGCCGTCGTCGATCATGTCATGGTCCCCGACGGGGTGTCGGCTGGCAAGTCGGTACCCGACCAGCAGGTCGCCATTGGGCAAGAGTTGAACGCCTGCCAGCGCTCTTGACCGGGGTTCAGGTCCTCCGGCGATGATGACCCTGTCGATAATCTTCATACCCTAGTCCTCAGAGTTCTTTTTGTCGGGTACGCCGAGCTTGGCAAATGTATCATGGAGATAGTCCACCGTGTAGCTCACCATGGCATCGACTGCAAGCCTGCCCTTCTCGGCGGTTGCTAGGCTGGAACGTCCCCATACGCCATCCGGGCAGAACTCTCTCATGGGCAGGTAGTCGAAATAGACGGGCCCTACACCCGGAACATGGTCGATGCGTGACGGCCCCACCTGGTCGGGCGCCGCGTGCATCATGATGGAAGTCTCCAATTCACCGGCGTGCTGTTCGTCTTGATAGGCGTCAAGTACCTCGTTCAGTCCTGCGCTTGCATCCTGGCCGGGACTTACCAGGACGACTTTCCCTTGTGTCTGGGCCAAGTTGAGTTCGCGCGCGACCAGCTTCAGTATGAGGTTGCCGCCGTGAAAGTTCAGGACGGCGATGCGGCGGAATCCCTGGTCCAGCAGACTCTCCGCCACGTCCTTCACAACCGCGCCAAGAGTCTCTGGCGAGAGAAAGATTGAACCGCGGAATCCTGCATGAGCCTGAGAGCAACCGAAGGGCATGCCGGGAAGGAGGAAGGCGTCAAGCCGTTCTGCCACCTGCCTCGCTACGACTTCCCCCTGATACCAGTCAACGGACAGAGGGAGATGCGGCCCATGCTGCTCGATGGCGCCCACCGGCAGAACTGCAGTATCGACTCCGCTTTGTTCGAGTTCCAGATAAGTCGAAGAGGCGTCATACATGCCAAACTCTCCGTCGAGATGTTTTCTTGTGAAACGTAAATTTGATACGGAATTCTTGGGGCCTGAAGTGAGTTTGCCTATACGGTACCCAACATCCATGCAAGGTACTGCTATCATAGACCAGTCAGGGGTGTTTGGGACTAACTGTTCTCTCGACGTACACACAGCCACCGTCATACCCGCGAATGCGGGTATCCACAGGGGTGAGGGATGTTTGTCTCATCAACTCTGAACAATTACGTTTTGGAGGCGGAGCTTGACGGACTTGGGGCTACCCAATATCATGCCGCCCACTCCTCTAGGACATACAGACCGTTCAGCATCCGGTCGAAATACGTTGGCCAAGACTTGACCTCATCGCATTCCACTCACCACGTCTCCACTATCGTCGGCCCCATAGACAACCTCAACGTTGTCGATGAGTGGGACGCGGGGGACATGGGCTGCGGTGAGATACTCATTCTGCTCCGATCGAGGATGCGCGATTTCGAGGACGGAGACGTGCTCAAGTTGACCACACGAGACCTGGGAGCGCCTGAGGACCTGCCGGCGTGGTGCAGACTCACGGGACGCCGCTTGGCTCATGCCGACCACCCGGACTACTGGATCGAGCAGTCCAATCATTGAAAACCAAGACTGAGAGAAGATAGCTATGGCCGGAAAGTTCTGCGTGAATCTCACGTGCGCGAAAGACAACACCGACAAGGCGACGGTGGCCTTTGTGGTCGCCAACGCTGCCCTCGGTTCGGAGAAGGAAACGATGGTGTTCCTGAGCACCGAGGGCGTCCGTGTGGCCGAAAAGGGATATGTCGACGATGTCCACGAGGAGGGTTTCATGCCGCTGAAGGAACTGATGGACGTCTTCTCTGAAAATGGCGGAGCAATCTATGTGTGCGCCCCATGCTTCAAGAAGCGGGGCCTCGATGAAAACAACCTGGTCGATGGGGCGGTGATCGTGGGAGGAGCGAAGCTGGTGGAGTTCCTCTCCGACGGCACTCCGAGCGTAACGTACTAGCTCTAAACTAGGAATTCAACAGGTATCCGATGGACCTCGTCGACCAGCACGTCCACAAGCCCGACGTTAGCTTCGACGGAGGAGACCTGGACTGCGGCGGTGGGCTGCTGCTCCTCATCCGCAAGCACATCGACCCGCTTGAGCCGGGAGGGCTGCTGGAGATACTCTCGACCGATTCGACCGTGGAAGTCGAGCTGCCCGCGTGGTGCCGGTTAACGGGCAACGAACTGGTCTCCTGGACGAGACAGGGGAATAGGCGCAGCTTCCTCGTCAGCAAGGGAACCTTCACCGGACGGAATGGCGGCAAGGCAACCTCCCCTACCCTCTCACGACAGGTCACCGTGGAGGTCTCCATACCCGAGTCGCTTCCCCGGCCCACGCCGGCGCCGAAGATTGCCCCGCTTTCCGTTATGGGTATCGGCAGCTGGCCGCGACCGGGATGGATGCTTAGAGCCATGCACGACCGGCTCGAGGGGCGGCTTTCCGATGACGAATTCGCGGCAACGGCGGATGACGCCGTTCGGCTCTGCGTCGATGCGCAGGTGCGGGCCGGAGTCGATGTGCTGACCGACGGGGAGCAGAGGAGGGACAACTACGCCAGCTTCGTGGGTGGTCTCCTTGACAACTGCCAGCTCGTACCCCTTAGCGATCTGTCCGCCATGGTCGACGATTCCGAGAAATTCCAGAGGGAGCTTCGAGCACTCGATGTTCCCATGGGTGAGGTACGGCATCCCGTCGTCTACGGCAAATTAGGCAGAAGCCGCTCACTGGCCGTCCATGAGATCGAATACGCACAGACCTGCTCAGACAGACCCTTCAAGGTGGCCTTGCCGGGGCCCTACCTCCTCACTCGAACGATGTGGCTTGACTGCCTGACGGATCGACCGTATGAGACTCGGGATGAACTGGCCAGGGATATCGTTCGGGTCTTGAGAGAGGAGGTGTGTTTTCTCCTGGCGTCAGGGACGACGCTGGTGCAGTTCGACGAGCCGGTGTTGACCGAAGTCGTTCACGGCAGCGGGCAAGACGGTCGGACCTTCATGTGCGGCGCATTGAGCGAGAGGCTGGAGCCCGAACATGAACTCGACTTTGCCGTCGAGCTCCTGAACGAGGTGGTTCGTGGCCTTCCAAGAGAGAGACTCGGACTTCACTTATGTCGGGGGAACTGGACGAGCGACGAGTCGGCCGCGCTCTCCGGGGGATACCGACCTCTCGTGGACGTACTGAAGCGAGTGGACGTAAACGTCCTGTTCCTGGAGCTAGCCACTCCGCGGGCGGGCGACGTGGAAGTGCTGCGCGACCTGCCCGATGACAAGCGAATTGGCGTTGGCGTCGTCAATCCCAAGACCCGGGACATTGAGCCGGTCTCAGAGATCAGGAAGCGAGTCTCACGTACCGTCGACCTGTTTGGACGGGAGCGTGTGCTCCTGACACTGGACTGCGGGTTTGCGACCTACGCCGACAATCCCGTATCGTCGGCTCGTGTGGCAGAGGCCAAGCTCAGGGCAATTGTCGAGGCGCGCGACCTCTTTGCCTAGCGCGAAATGCGCGAGGTTCGAACTACCTCGTCACCCTTCGACAAGCTCAGGGTGAACGGGTTCCACTTTATTAGAGGGGCCTCCGAAGGACTTGGTTGCCTCAGGACTCAGACGCCCCGCACCAGAGATGACAGCCCGTGATGCCCAGCGTAATGGGCAGCAGCGTGTCCACCACAGCCCAAATCACCCATGCTTGATGGTTGCCGTCCAGGCTGTCGGAGCCGAGAGCAAGGAGAGACAGCCAGCTGTGGAGGAAGAGAATCGTGACGACTACCGTAGAGTAGAAGAGCACGTTCACTTCCAGGTACTGGCGAGTGACAGCCTCGGTAGGCTCGGCCCCTTTCGCTTCGCGTTTGGCGGCGAAGTTGTAAATAAGGGCAACGACCAGTCCAATGAGCATGAGTACGTCCAAGACGTACCACGTAGTCACCACGTCGAAGTCGAAGGACTCGGCGAGGACGTTGTTGATGATGAAGAACACCGCTACCACGACGGCTACAACGATCAGATAGGCTCCGGCCAGCTTCTTTAGTCCTGCCATCGAATCCTCCTATTAGCAATCAATTCTTCCGCAACTATGAACGTGTATGGAATATCAGATGTACAAAATTATGTCAATTCGGCGGCTTCGCAACATGACCTGCTCTTCGTGGTTCGACAAGCTCACCACGAACGTATTTTGATTATCCCGTTCACCCTGAGCCTGTCGAAGGGTGCTCTGAATTACGTGGCGAACTTGCGAAACGGGACACTAGGCAAGCGCGAAATACAGGGCTTCGACAGGACGGAATTGAAGGGACTCAAAAATCACTTTTAGGGAGGACGAGGGCTGCGAGGAGTTATTTACGAGGTAAACACGTCGGCCGCAGGTCTTGACTCGGCGAGTTGCCTTTCCAACTGACGCGTTCGTGCCGTGTAGCGATACAGTTCTTCTTGTCGCTGCAACCGGGTCTCTTCCAATTCCCGCTGGGCCCTTCTCACGTTTCTTATCTCTTGGAATATCGCCCAGCCGGCAAGCAGCGGGCCCACAATGATCCCCACGATGTTGAATGCGCCCAGGGCGAACCGTAGACCGGTTGAGGCGGCGATGGAGCCGCCGGTCCCGCCGAATGCGGCGAATCGAGGAAGTATCGTTGCGAGCCTCGGAAGAAACGTCAACAGTCTCGTGCTGAGCGGACGCGCTACGTTCAGAATTGTTGCCGACCACACTCTCCAGATAGCTCCGGCTGCGAAGCTCCCGCCGTGGCGACCAATGATGCTAAGTCTAGAGTGTGGGGAACCGTCCGCGAGGGTGCGCTCCCGGCGTCTCAATAGGCGACGCCACCGGGGCTCCGGCTCCTCCGCAGCGTCGGTCTCTTCGGGTTCCCGAAGAGCGGTTGGAAGCTCCGGCTCCTCTATGTCCAGTTGGCGGCAGAGATCGATTTGCCGATCATACTGTTGCCGCATTTCGTCGCGATGCGTTGATTCCAACTCCTCTAGCTCAACGCGAAGCGCATTGAGCCGGGCGTGGCTCTTCAGCTTGGCCACGGCCTGAACCACCGCCGAGCCGCCGGCGACTGCTAAGGGAATGACGAGGAATGGTAACGGCATGATCCTTCGGTCTGCATTCGGTTTGGACTGATGTTCACCCTGCGAGCAACCCGAAATGTTGAAGACCGTGAGATTATTCTAGCAAATGCTGGAACAGCAGCAGAACCCGATCCAACTGCCGGAAAAGAGGCAATTGCCGATTCCTGATGCCTCTAAAGCCCTACCCCAGTGCGACTCCGCTTCCAAGGCCGGGCTCGGTCATCGACTCGGCGTCGAGGATGTCGTCCAGTTCCTCGTCCGATAGACCGGTGCGACGAAGGGCAACTTGCTTGATCGACTCTCCCGTCTCTCCGGCCTCTTTGGCGATTGCCGCGGAGGCGTCGTAGCCAATGTGAGGCACGAGCGTCGTAACGATCGCGAGGCCGTTCTGCACCATGTCCGGCCCCTTGCTCGTCGCCGTCAGTCCTGAAATGCACTGGTCGGCGAAATTGCTGCAAGACGTGGACAGTATCTCGATGGACTCCAGCAAATTGTGGGCTGCCACGGGCATCATGACGTTGATCTCGAAGTTGCCGGACTGACCCGCGACCATGATGGCGGTGTCATTCCCGATGACCTGTGCGGAGACCTGGCACACCGACTCGGGGATGACGGGATTGACCTTGCCGGGCATGATGGAACTGCCGGGCTGAACGGCGGGCAGATCGATCTCTCCTAGACCGGCTCGCGGTCCTGAACCCAGCCATCGAATGTCGTTCGCTATCTTCATGAGGCTTACCGCGATCGTCTTGAGAGCGCCGCTCGTCTCTACGATAGCGTCGAGAGAGCTCTGTGCCTGAAAGTGGTTCGTCGTTTCGCGAACGGGGACGCCGATCATCTTCGAGAGGATCTGGCACATCCTCGTCGCGAACTCGGGGTGTACATTTACGCCGGTTCCGACTGCCGTTCCGCCGATGGCAAGTTCCGAAAGGTGGGTGACGGCGCTTTGGAGCCGTTCGATTCCTCGTTCGATCTGCCCCGCGTATCCGACGAATTCCTGGCCCAATCGCACGGGAGTGGCATCCTGGAGGTGCGTGCGTCCGGTCTTGACCACCGGCATGAATTCCTCGGCCTTGTCCTTCAGGGCCGACTCAAGATGGGCCATTGCGGGAAGGAGACTGTCGTGAATGGCGCTCAGGGCGGCGACGTGTATAGAGGTCGGAATTACGTCATTGGAAGACTGCCCAATGTTCACGTGGTCATTCGGATGCACGGGATCGCGAGAGCCACGCTCGCCCCCAAGCATCTCGATCGCGCGATTGGAGATCACCTCGTTGGCGTTCATGTTCGTCGAGGTGCCTGATCCGGTCTGGAAGATATCCACGACGAACTGGTCGTCATGCTCACCGTCGGCTACCTCTGCCGCTGCCTCACCGATGGTGTATGCAAGGTTCTTGTCGAGCAGTCCCAGATCGGAGTTCACCTGCGCCGCCGCTAGTTTGACCTGGCCTATAGCCCTAATGAATGACCTGGGGAAGCGGAGATCGCTTATGGGGAAGTTCTCCACGGCCCGCATCGTCTGTGCGCCGTAGTAGGCGTCCGAGGGCACCTCGAACTCGCCCATTGAATCTCGTTCCACCCTAAATTCTCTGTCCTGAGACATCGTTCCTCCATTGAATATTCTGGGGGCCTGAGGCCCCGGTCTTAAGTTACGGCAACAGGGTCTGCATCATGAAGTCGACGACCCTCTTGGCAACGACCTCTTCATGGCCGTTCAGCCTGTGGTCCGCATCGGGTATCTCGGCGAACTGAACGGGGCCGCGCAGGTCGTCAAGCAGCCCCTGCAATCTCGGCGAGGGCACAACCGCATCGTTTCCGCCCACTACGAAGAGCTTCGCCCGCTTATCCTTCCGAACCGGCGGGATATCGATGGAACCCAGGGGTGGCGCGACGAGGGCGAATGCCTTCGCGGGTTTGATCTTGGAAATGGCCCGGAGGATGACCGAGGCCCCGAAGGAGTACCCGACTACACCGATCTTCGAGCCGTCCACGCCGGGGAAGCCCTTGAGGAAGTTCAGGGCGTGTTTGACGTCATTCCACTCCTCGTCTCCGTTTGAGAAATCTCCCTCGCTCCGGGCGACGCCCCGAAAGTCAAATCGGAGACTCGCCAGTCCACGCTCGTTCGCTTCGTACTCTAAGGCAGACAATACAGGGCTGTTCATGTCGCCGCCGAGCATAGGGTGAGGATGACAGAGCAGAACGGCAGGGACTCTCGCCCCGCCTTCACCGGGGGTAGCGATAACGCCATCGAGGAGGATCTTCCCCGTGCTGTAGATACCTATGGCCGAATGCCGCATCATCGCCGCATTCCATAGTAGGCCACACCATGGCGTTTTACAAGCGAGACCAGCCAAGCTACATCATCAGCTAGCTGCGTGAACCGCCACCTTGCTCAGTCTGTGTGTAAGGCGGTCCTCGGCAACCTCTAGATCATATTGACTCTGCAGCCCCATCCAAAACTCAGCCGAGTTGCCGAAAAAGCGCGACAACAGGAGAGCGGTCTCTGCCGTAATGGACCTTTCTCCTCGGACAATGGAGTGTATGCGACGAGCATCTACTCCGATTTCTCTAGCCAGCCGGTACTGAGAAATATTCAAAGGCAAGAGAAACTCCTCGTTTAGTATTTCTCCGGGATGAATTGGCGGGAGCTTCTTCGGGCTTTTGGACAATTCTGTAGTCATGGTGACCTCATAACTCCGTATTATCTCACTTTCCCTGCTAGGCATTGTAACCCTTTCACCCCACGCCGGAATTCGGCTAGAATCTTCCTCGTGAAATCAACCCTGTGCTGCATAGACCTGAGGAATGCCCATGCGAACTGTCGAGCTGCGAAGCGATACGAAGACCCAGCCAACTCCGGCCATGCGAGAGGCGATGGCGACCTCCGTGTACGGGGACGACATGGTCGGCGAGGACCCGACGGTCAATCGTCTGGAAGCCATGGCTTCGGAGATGCTCGGCAAGGAGGCCGGACTGCTGCTGAGCAGCGGGACTATGGGAAATCTCGTCCCGATCCTCGCCCTCTGCCAGCGGGGCGAAGACATCATCATCGGGGACAAGTCGCATATCTATCGAGCGGAGGCGGGTGGTGCGTCGGCCCTCGGGGGCGTGGCCTACAATCCGATCCCGAACCTGCCGGACGGCACCCTCGATCCGGAGCAGGTTGAGGCGAACATTCACCCGCCAGACCAGCACTATTCTCCCACGAGACTCATCGCGTTGGAGAACACTCACAACGCGTGCAACGGGCGGGCCCTTACGCAAGATGAGATAGCCTCCGTTGCGGAAGTGGCCCACAAGTACCACATACCCCTGCACATTGACGGCGCGCGACTGTTCAATGCGGCGGTCGCCCTCGAAACGCCCGCGGCTGAACTCGTCAAGGACGCCGACACGGTGACATTCTGCCTCTCGAAGGGACTAGGGTGTCCAGCCGGGTCGCTCTTGGTCGGAGATCACGAAACAATCCAAAAGGCCAGAAGAGTTCGAAAGGTGCTTGGCGGAGCAATGCGCCAGGCGGGTATAATCGCGGCCCCGGGAATCGTGGCGCTTGAGACGATGATCGAGCGTTTGGCCGATGACCATGCCAATGCGCGTAGGCTGGCACAGGGCCTTGCAGGCATCCCCGGCTTCCAGGTTGATCCTGACGACGTTCATACCAATCTCGTATTCGTGACGACCACGGACGAGTTGCCGGAGGGAATCCCGGCAAAGCTGGCGGAGCGAGGAGTCATGGTCGGGGATCGCGGAAACAACCTCTGGCGACTCGTCACTCACAACGACGTATCGTCGGATGATATTGACCACGCCCTGAACGTGATCGAGGAAACGGTCAAGGTGTCGATGGCGTAGGTGCGGGCTGAAAAGCAAGCGGCTCTTTCAAGCCAACCAAGTTCGCTCGTGGTGAGCTTGTCGAACCATGAACGGGGAATTGCCCCCTCGAAATGATCAGGTGAACGGCAACTCCTCAGTCGTTCACTTGCTCATCGGGTGAACGTCGAGGACTCTCGGTTTTCCGATCCGAACGCTGACTCCACCACTTGCGTAGCCGCTCGCGTACCTCTGCTTCATACCCCTGGTCGCCGGGCCTGTAGTAACGATGCCCACGGACGCTCTCAGGTAGGTTCTGGGTAGGTGTGAAGTTGCCCTCGTAATCATGGGCGTACTTGTAGCCTTCCCCGTAGCCGAGGCCTTTCATCAGGCCGGTCACGGCGTTGCGCAGGTGGAGGGGAACGGGGTCGTTTCGGGAAGTCTCCACGTCCTCCATCGCCCGATTGAGCGCCATGTATGATGCGTTGCTCTTGGGCGCCGTGGCCAGATAGACGGTTGCCTCGGCAAGAGGAATCTGGCCTTCCGGCATCCCGATGAAGTGAACGGCCTGCTGGGCTGCGACGGCGACGGAGAGGGCGTTCGGGTCGGCCATACCGACATCCTCAGCGGCGAGTATGACCAGTCTACGCGCGATGAACAGCGGGTCCTCGCCGGCGTCGATCATCCGGGCCAGATAGTAGAGCGAGGCGTCCGGGTCTGAGCTTCTCATCGACTTGATGAACGCGGATATCGTGTCGTAGTGCTGATCGCCCGCCTTGTCGTAGACCTGCGAGCGGCGTTGGGACGCGTCCTCCACTATGCCGGCGGTAACCTTGCGAATGCCGGTATCGTCAGGCAAGGTGGACTGCACGGCAAGTTCCAGCGTGTTCAGGGCGATTCGGGCGTCGCCGTTGGAGAAGAGAACTAGCGCCTGCATCGCGTCCTCGTCTAGCTCGGGACGCAGCTCGGCCAATCCGACTTCATGATCACTGATCGCCTTGAACATTATCTGCTCGATCTCCTCGGCGGTAAGGGCCTTCAGCACGAAGACGCGAGACCGGGAGAGAAGTGGAGAGTTGACTTCGAAAGACGGGTTCTCGGTGGTTGCACCTATCAAGATGACCGTCCCGTCCTCGACGTGGGGGAGTATCACGTCCTGCTGCGCCTTATTGAATCTGTGGATCTCGTCGATGAACAATATCGTGCGCCTTCTCTCCATGCCGAGACGGTCCTTGGCGTCCCGGGCAATCGTGCGAAGGTCGGCAACGCCTGATCCTACGGCGCTGACGGAACTGAAGTGGCTCCTGGTGACGGTGGCGATGAGGTTGGCGAGGGTCGTCTTGCCGGTGCCGGGCGGGCCCCAGAGAATGATCGATGGTATCCGGTCGGCTTCGATGCTGCGGCGGAGGACGGTGTCGGGACCGACGATGTGCTCCTGCCCGACGAAGTCGTCGAAGGAACGTGGACGCATCCTGGCCGCCAGCGGTGCATGCCGGTCGAGCTGTTGCCTGGCGCTGTTTTCAAAGAGGGTCATTCTGTGCAGTCTCCGTATGAGGCTCGCGGAGTGTATGCGCGAGACTGCTAAGGAAGATCCGTTAGGAGTCAGAATCTTACTATAGGCAGGGGGAAAAGGTGGCCGAACCTGTAGTGGAACGCGAAGATCCCATTGGTGGTTGATAACTCAGTTGGACCGGTCTTCGGAACGAGAGTGAGCTTTACAGTGTGTCGAAACCATCCCAGCCGGGCAGCGCGGCCGACTGCCGGACCCATTCCGTCATCTGTGCCTCGTCGAGTTCGCCTTCGTAGATGTCGACCCAACAGGCGTCCGGGTCCTTGCCTCCGCCGGGCGGGAGGGGGTCCAGCGACTTACCATTGAGGAAGGTCACCTTCACGTAGCGCGTGAAGACGTGATAGCTCACAAACCACCCTTGTCCCTCGATTCCATACCATGGGGAGTTCCAGCGCACCGCCTTGCGTACGTTGGGCACTGCGCGCACGATGAGGTCGTCGAGGCGCCGCCCGACGTCGCTCTTCCACTCCGGCATGGCTGCGATGTAGGCCTGCACGGGGGCGTCGCCGTCGGCCTTCGCGATCTGTGGGTTGCCGCCCGACAGAAGGACCACCTCCCCGCCGCTCTTGGCAGAGTTCCTCTTCGGGGCCTTCGTGGTTTTTCTGGTCGATTTGGCGGTCATTGCCTTCCCTCCGCTGCACAATGAAACTTGACGGTAAATGCCGAAGAACGGGGCCGTGGGCCAGTCGAACGGCAGGCGGAATAGTCTCCAATCGTGTTTTCAGACCCGATACTCCCAACCCGCTCGTCAGTATGGAGGTTGCGGTACGTCATAACCATGGTCCGCAAAGAGCGTCGATTCGATCCCAACCGAGTCACTGCGGCAATAGCATGCACACTCACTCTCCTCGATTGCAAGTCTTCACAGTCTAATGGGCGGTCGTGTGTCGCAAGTATCCACAACTCCTCGCAAGTTTCCGCTCGATGGCCCTGGAAGGCTGCGAGGGCAACCAGGGCAATCGCATGTAGAGTTGATAGGAACACCAGCAATCGTCACCCCGGCGAAGAGCCCGCCCCGTACTTGATACGGGGAACGTCACCCCGTACCACGATACGGGGCCGGAGTCCAGAGGAGTGGGGCCGTTCACCTCACCGTGACTGAACAACTACGGCAGAAGGACAAGTCCTGCACATCTCACCGACTCCGAACAGTTACACCAGAAAGTAACTGTTCAGAGTTGATGAGAGACGAGTAGATTGCGGGATTGGGAGAGGGGATTGAGGTCCTTTGCTCTCCAAGTGCCAAAGAGGGACGCCAAGGCCATCTTGCTGTTGGT
>DAOUKG010000059.1:0-42425 GCA_034421575.1 Dehalococcoidia bacterium | reverse complement strand
TCAGCAGGTATTCCAAGCTGTCAAGCCCCTCGAATACGTCCTCGGGAAGGACGGAGATTTCGTCGCTGATCAGCTCCAGGTCTGTCAGCGCGCTCAGCCCTGCGAAGTCGTTGGGCTTGATGGCCTGCGCGCTTGTAAATCTCCATTCGATAAGCTCAGTTATGCTGGCCAGATGCGAGTCGGTCACATTCGCGCAGTTGCTGACACCCGCTAGTTCACCCAGAATCGCATTCTGCACTTCCTGAGTACGGTCGCAGATGCCTTCAGTGGAGTCGAGTTGGGCGTAAGCGATGGGCATGGACCAGTGGACGAAAAAGACCACCAGCGCAACGAGCGCGGCGGCCAGGAGGAGGTGGGGTGAGAGGCGGGTAACGGGCATGGCCGCCCTCAGCAGGCGGCGCACTCTGCTGCTGCTTTCGTCAAAGATGGCTGTCATGCCTCCTTATCGGCCAGCGTTCCGCTTCATCGGTCGGGATGGACTCGCCGTCCCCGGCGGGGGCCCGTGTCGCCCGGTCAAACCGTAGGTACAAAGACCCATCAAAAACTATACCCGACGACCTATCGCATCTACGTGGTTTTTACCCCCTCTTTTGTGAAAAGTAGTGTATAATTCTATGAAGCCCCCAGTGCATCCGGGGCCGGAAACGGCTCCGTCACCCCCAACCACAGGAGGTAAGATCCGGTGAGTGCAGACCAACGGGACCGGGAGATAGAGGCGTTGCGGGAGCGCCTGTCGCGCCTGAGTGCGGCGAGCCGGCGCATCAACGAGAGCATGGACTTCGACCAGGTGCTCCAGGGCGTGCTGGACTCGGCCCGCTCCCTGACCGGCGCCCGCCACGGGGTGATGACCCTCCTCGACGACGGGGGCGCGGTGCCGGACTTCCTGTCCTCCGGGCTGAGCGGCGAGGAGTCGGAGCAGCTTTGGCTCATGCCGGAGGGGCTGCGCATCTTCCATTCCCTGACCGACATCTCCGACCCCCTGCGCCTCCCCGACCTGGCGGCGCACGTCCGGGGCATGGGCTTCACGGAGTTCGCCATCCCCATGACGGTGGGGCCGGTCTACCGCTTCCTGGCGGTGCCCATGTTCCACGGGGGCGTCCGAGTGGGCCACGTCTTCGTGGGCGACCGGGAGGACGGGCAGGAGTTCACGCAGGAAGACGAGGAGACCCTGGTGACGTTCGCCTCCCAGGCCGCGCTGGTCATCGCCAACGCCCGCGCCCACAGGGAGGAGCGGCAGACGAGGGCCGACCTGGAGACGCTGGTCAACACCTCGCCGGTGGGCGTGGTGGTCTTTGACGCCCGCACGGGAATGCCGGAGACCGTCAACCGCGAGGCCAGACGGCTGGTGGAGGGTCTGCTCGACGAGGGCCAGCAGGCGGAGGACATCCTTGACCTAGCGACCTGCGTGCGCGGCGACGGCAGCGAGGTGTCCCTGCGGGAGTTCCCCCTGGCGGAGCTGCTCAGTTCGGGGGACGCGGTGCGGGCCGAGGAGATCGCCCTCAGGGTCCCCGGCGGGCGCAGCGTCAGCGTCCTGCTCAACGCCTCCCCCATCCACGCCGAGGACGGGCGGGTGGCATCCTTCGTCGCCACCCTGCAGGACATGACATCGCTGGAGGAGCAGGAGCGGCTACGGGCCGAGTTCCTGGCCATGGTGAGCCACGAGCTGAGGATGCCCCTGACCTCCGTAATGGGCGCGGGAGCCACCCTGCTGAACGCGGCGGCGGACCTGGACCCGGCCGAGATGCGGCAGTTCCACCGCATCATCGTCGACCGGGCCGACCACATGCGGGTTCTCATCGGCGACCTGCTGGACGTGGCCCGTATCGAGGCGGGGGCGCTGCCCGTGGACCCGGAGCCGTCGTATCTGCACCCGCTGGTGGAGGAGGCCGGGGGCCGGTTCCGGAGCGCAGACGCGAGGAACCCCCTGGAAGTGGAGTTGGCCGAGGACCTCCCCCAGGTAATGGCCGACCGTCGGCGCATCGTCCAGGTGCTGGGCAACCTGCTCTCCAACGCAGCCGGGTACTCGCCCGGCGGGTCGCCGGTCCTGGTGACCGCCGTGCGGGATGGGGTCCACGTCGCCGTCTCCGTTGCCGACCGTGGCAGTGGCATACCGGCGGAGCTTCTGCCGGAACTGTTCCGCAAGTTCTCGCGGGCGTCCGGCGAGGCGACGGCATCGGGCATCGACGGGTCGGGTTTGGGACTCGCCATCTGCAAGGGCATCGTGGAGGCGCATGGAGGCCGCATCTGGGCCGAGAGCGATGGGCCCGGCCTGGGGGAGCGGTTCACCTTCACCCTGCCGGCGGTGGAGCAGTCCGCGATTCCGGCTCCCGGTGCCGCCACTGCCCGTTCGCGACGCACGCCCCGGGTCCGCGTCCTGGTCGTGGACGACAACCCCCATGACCTGCGGTACGTCCGGGAAGTTCTCACGCGTGCGGGCTACGCGCCCATCGTGACCGGCGACCCCGCCGACGTGCCAAGCCTCATGGAGCAGGAGAAGCCCCACCTGGTCCTGCTGGACCTGGTGCTGCCGGGGACCGACGGCATCGAGTTGATGAACGACATCCGCAGGACGGCGGACGTGCCAATCATCTTTCTGTCGGTGTACGGCCAGGATGAGACCGTCGCCAGGGCTCTCGACATGGGGGCGATCGACTACCTCGTCAAACCCTTCTCGCCAACGGAGCTTGCAGCGAGGATCAGGGCGGCACTCAGGAAGCGGCTGGAGCCCTTCCGGGACGAGCCATCGTCACCCTACGCGGTGGAAGGGCTGAGCATCGACTACGCGCTGCGCCAGGTGACGGTGGACAGAGAGCCGGTGGAGCTGACGCCCACGGAGTACGCCGTGCTCTACGAGCTTGCGGTCCACGCCCCAAGAGTGCTGACCCACGCCGTGCTGCTCCAGCGAATCTGGGGGCCGCAGAAGGTCGGCGAGCCCTGGCTGGTGCGGGACGTGATCAGGAGGCTCCGCCGCAAGCTGGGGGACGACGCCAGCAGCCCCAGGCACATACTCACCGAGCCGCGCGTCGGCTACCGGCTGGGGGAAGCCAGGGAGCCGGACGGGGCAACGCAATGACCGTCCTGGCCCCCGGCGCGGCTGCGCCGCTTAACCTCCCGGCTCGTCCCGGCTCCATCCGGAGCCGAACACGTAACCGTCCGTGCCGGTCACGAATACCCGCAACGACTCGGACTCCACCCAGGCGCCGGCCTCTGTGGCCTCGAACGTCTGCCCGCCGAAGAGGTCCTTGACTTCCCGCCCGATCAGCGACGGGTCGGAGTGGCCCGCTATCCTCCCGGCGGGGTCGCCTATGAAGGCGAACCACCTGCCGTCAACGGTCTCGGCGGTGTTGTAGTAGTCGATGGCCGCCTCCAGCCCCGCCAGGGCGCTCCCCGGACTGGCGAAGTAGGCCATGGTGCCCGTCAGCCCCAGATCGCGGTACTTGTCCACCGCGACGGACACCAACTGCTTCGTGAATACATCGGCGTCGATGTACCAGCCCGAGGCGAAGAGCAGCCCGTCGCGCCGCTCCACCCACACGTTCTTGAGCTCGAAGTCGCCGGAGCCGATGCCGTCGCTCTCCGGGTTGCGGTACACGTAGGACACCCACTTGCCGCCCTCGCCGGCGGAGAGCATCGCGGGACCGAACTCGTACCCGTTGGCGTCGGTGCCCACCCAGCCCTTCAGGTCCAGGCCCCGCCGTCCCGGGTCTGGATGTCCTATCACGCGGTCGTCCTCGTCGATGACGAAGACGTACCACTGGCCGTCGATGCTCTCCTCGCTGTTGTAGTGATCCAGGGTGGCGCCGAGCCCCTGGGTCTCGTACCGGCTGATGGCGCTCTCTACGAAGTACCTGGTGTAGCCGGCGGGGTCTGACTTGGGCGGGATGTCGGCGACGGCGGCTCCGACCGCCTCCTCGACTCCGGCGCTGGTCGGCCCTGGAGCTTTCTGCGCGTTCTCGTCTCCGCAGCCGACGAACAGCATCGGGACGAACAGCAAGAGCGCCGCCATCGAAACCGTGTTGATCATTCTGTCTGTCATGTCAATCCATTCCTTATTTCTTGCAGTCCGCCCGGGGTGACCTCTTACCGTCCGCCCATGGCGCTGTGCAGTCTGTCCAAGGCCACCCGGACTCGAACGGGATCTCCGCTCCGTTTCCTCTACAACCCGCCGGTGCGCGTCCCCGGGATCGTGATTCCGTGGTTGTAGTCCCAGTCTTCCAGGGGGTCGCAGCCGTCCCTGACGCAAGCGTAGATGAGAATGGTCTCGTGGTCTTCATCCACGCCGTCGGCGGTGATGGCTATGGTTATCAGGCCGCTGACCTCACCCTCGCCGATGGTGATGGTGGACGGCATCGTGTAGTCGTCGCTGCTTGCTGTTTGAGTGGGGTCGGTGGCCAGGGTGACGGTAGTGCCGCCGGCCGGCGCCGAGCTGGCCAGCGTCAACATCAGGACCGCATCTCTGCCTTCGAATGGGGGCTTGCAAACCCTCAGGCCCTCAAGTCCTCGCGTGTAGCTCCGGCACTCTTCGATGAGTGCCTTCTCCTCAGCGGTCTGGGCTTGGGTCTGGGCCTGGGCCTGGGGCTCGCCAGTCTGGTCGGCGTCGTCGTTCTGGTCGCCGTCGCCGTTCTGGTCGCCGTCGCCGTTCTGGTCGCCGTCGCCATTCTGGTCGCCGTCGCCGTTCTGGTCCGCGCCGTCGGATTCGCTGGGTATCCTGGCTTTCAGACTCATCGGGAGCCTCTGACCCTTGGTCGGGAAGAACACGGGATCCCCTACCTCAGCCTGGGGCACAACCCATCCGTCGCCGTCCTCGAGCCAGCGAAGAACCGCCTCGTCAGTCTCGCCCAGGTAGATTGTCTTGTCTCCGATTTGCAGCGTCCCCGTACGCAGGCCGGAATCGGTCGGCACATTGGCGTCGAAACCCATCACCGCGTGATGCCACGGGGCCAAGGCCTCGTAGAGGGACGTCCACCGGTAGGTCCCGCCGTCAAACGTGAACTCATCCTCGGTGAGCGCCGTCCGGCACTCGGCAACGTTTGCAGCGGAGATACTGGAGTCAGCGCAGCCGTGAGTCTGGGAGTCCGAGAAAGTGTCGTCCACATCCACCGTCAGGATGGCCGACCAGACGATGTCTTCGTGAGGGGAGGCGCTGGCAATGTCGGACCACTGGCCGTCACCCGCGTCGTTGGACGCCCGGACGCGCACATCGTAACCGGCGTCGTTGGTCAGGCCGTTGACTTCGGTGTCGGTCTCAGTTCCGTAATAGGGGACGTCCACCCAGCCGGTGGCGGGGTCGTCGTAGTCTCCTGCCTTATCGGGGGCAGCGCTGGTCTTGTACTGCACCGTGTAGGCGGTGACGTTCGCGTCGCCCTGGGGGGGATTCCACCCCACGACGAGCCTGGCGTTGCCCGGGGCGACGGCGAGGTCGATGGGAGCGCCGGGCGCGGTGTTTGCCGACGCCGTTGACGCCGACAGGACGAGCGCCGCCATCGCTATCAGCGCCACGGCCCATGAGAATCTACATTTACTTACCAGCGTATTCATCGTACTACTTCTCCTTGTTGAAGGTGATATCCGTCATCGTGCCCCGCGGAGGGCGGCGGCGGGCCATAACCACTCTCGGGAAACGTGATGAGGTGGAAGTGTCGGTGGTCGGAGCTGGGGTGTGACGAAGGGAGCGTCCCTGTAGAACGCTTTATCACCCCCCCCTGCATAGGCGGGAGAGAAGGAGGAAACATCCGCGTCATGGCTTGAGGAGCCAGAAGCGAATGGGGTAGAATGCGGGGGAGCGGTTCCTGATGCGTCTTCGATGTGAGAGTTGAGCGCACCTGGGCTGTATCTGTGGGAGGCCCGGCTCCCGGCATGGGCCGGGCCTCCCCAATTCGGCGATTTATCCATGTTCCTGTCCTTCCATCATGATTCTTGCAGGTTGGCGCATTGCGTGGTTTCCGCCAGTGGTTGCCAAATACAATACATGTGCGGTACAATGCTTGTCAAGCGCAATGATTGACGAAAGGAATATATGTCTTCAGATATATTTGTCAAGAGCACACTTTAGATTCCGATTGAAAGATGACATACCCGAGATCGCAAGACAGTCCTGACCGCTCGGCCGAAGACCTGTCGTCCAGCCTGGGCGTAAATATAGCCCGACTGTTCAACGTGTTTGACAAGGCAATACGGCAAAAGGTGGTGCTCTACGATCTCACCGCTATAGAGTACAACCTTCTGTGGCATTGCCTGAAGGAGGAACAGACAGCTACTGAGTTGGCGCAGATTCTGCCGGTCGACGGGTCCCGCATAAGCCGCATGGTCACGAGGTTGGTTGACAGGGGCCTGCTGCGCAGGCGCCGCTCGCGCGACGACCGGCGCATCGTGATGCTCAGTCTGACCGAAGAGGGGTCCGAGTTCACCTCCCGTATCCTCCAGAACATGCGGTGCCAATACGCCACGTTCACGAAAGGCATCAGTGAGGAGGAGATGCTCACCTTTGAGTCCGTCATCTCCAAGATAATTGCCAACTACGCCTCAATGGAGTCGCAGCCGCAGTAGGCGCAACGGATGCCTCTCCTCCGGCTCAATGAGTCGGCTGCTGTTCAGGATACGGGTTTGTTGGCCACAACCTCGCCGTGGGCCACACTAAGCACTGCGCCGGGATCGGCCTTCCACCTGTCATAGGCGGCGCTTATGTCGTCGCACAGTTCCCTGGTCGCTGCCCCGTACTTTATGGCCGCCTCCGTGATTTCCGGCGACAGGAACCACTTCTGAACGAAACCATAGATGAAATCGACATCTGTGGGTGTGCTGAAGAGGTCTGACGATAAGGTCACCTTTATGTTCGAGAACCCCGCCTTGGCGAGATGGCCCTTCAGCTCCTTGCCCATCTGGGGATGGGCGTCGTCGGCGGCCAGCAGATCTTCAAACATATCCCATGCTTTTCTGATGACGTAGAAGTCCGGGTACGTGAAGCTGGACTGCACTATCATCTCCCGGCAGCCGATGATACCGCCGGGCTTCAGCACGCGTTTCGCCTCGGCGAACACCTTCCGAGTGTCCGGAATATACATGATGACGTTCTGGAAGGAGACGACGTCGAAGGAGCCGTCTTCGAAGGGGAGGTCAACCGCGTCGCCCACGTGGAAGATAGCGTTGTCTGCTCCGTACGCTCGGGCGTTGGACCTTGCCATATCGATCTGCGACGCTTCCATGTCCAGGCCGTGCATCTCACCGGGCGCCACCGCTTTGGCCAGCCCTATTGATATGGTGCCCAGCCCACAGCCAACGTCGAGAAGGCGAAAGCCCGGCCTGAGATACGGGAGCAGATAACCGGCTTGGACCTCTGCGCTGACTCGCTTGAGGGACTCCAAGAATTCTTCGCTGAAACCCATTGTGTAGTCGGGCGTTCCCGATTCCTGGTGTGTCATCTTGCTATTCCTTCATCTTCTCCACATTCAGTATCTCCCGCGCCATGACGGGAGCCGGGCCTCCCGCCGTGTTCAGGAGAGGAGAGCCGGTGGGATGGGTAACTGGCATGGCCGCCCTCAAAAGCCGGCGCACCCGGCTGCTGCTTTCGTCGGATATGGCTGTTATGCCTCCTTATCGGCCAGCGTTCCGCTTCATCGGTCGGGATGGACTCGCCGGCCCCGGCGGAGCGGTTGGTTCCACTCCCGTGCCTAGGTGCGGCGGCAGCCCGTAACCTCCGGTCAGACCGTAGGTAAATAGACCCAGCAGATACTATACCTGACGACCTATCGTATCCACGTGGTTTTTACTCCTTTTTTCTGTGAAACTCAGTGTGTAATTCTGTGAAAGCCCCGAGTGAATCCGGGGCCGGAAACGGCTCTCTCACCCCCAACCACAGGAGGTGAGATCCGGTGAGTGCAGACCGGCCGTACAGGGAGATAGAGGCGCTGCGGGAGCATCTGTCGCGCGCCTGAGCGAGGCCTAGCGACGGGGGCTGTTAACGGCGTGTGGGGGTTCCTCTAGGCGGTTCTGTATCGTTAAGGTTGCTAGCACTAAAATCTCTTTGACCGCCGGAACTCATTTTTGACCCTGCTTCTTGCATGTGGTGTGCCTTTTCTTCTGAATAGATTGGGCAGAATTTCATCAATTGGTTTCAGGCCGGTTTCGTTCAAATAGTACACCCCGTCTATAAGGTTGGCGGAACGCAAAAGGTCAGCCCTCGACACAAACCCCTTGACATCCCTTCTTCTGTCTTCCTCTTGCCAGGCCTTACCTTCACCATCACGAAATACTGCTGCATTGGATATCGCTCAACCGTCTTTTGAGCTACCTTTAGGTAGCTGTTAGCTGATGTTTTGACATCGACCGTCGCGCCCTGCCTTGTGTAGAAATCGGTTTCATCGGGAACTAATGTGAAGTTCCTTTCGGCTATTGGAGTTATCCCGCGTGACCGAAGGAACTTCTCAAAGATCACCTCACCGTATATGCCCTTCTTTAGGTTGAAGATGTCTGCATCGGTTCGACCATGAAGCGCCGGACGATAGGTGGACATGGCATAAGAATCTGCCAACCTTTTTTGTTTTTCTGTTAGTTCGATGGTCATATTAGTCCGCTCCCAAAAACAACCCTAATGATACAGAACCCTCTAGGCTACGGCACGGAGCTGGGCCACAGGTTGAGCAGCCGGTGGAACTGACAGCCACGGAGTACGATAACAAGGATAACCGGCGGAGTGATGCTGGCGTACTCGGTGCTGTACACCACCCACTTCATCTTCGACACCCTCTACGACTCACAGCCTGTCAAGGGCTGAGCGAAAATGTACCAGAGCGGCGGAGCATATCCCTGTCCCTCTGCATTTCACGGGGGTGAGGCTGACACACAGAACTGGTGTTCTGTATCATTCCTTGCCCTAATGCCACTACCCGTGAATTGAGGAGGCTCCATGAGGGTCGCCTGCGTGCTCGTCACTCACCTGAGGGCGAAAGTGGGGATGCAACGGCATCCCCACCTGAAGAACTTCCCCGTCCTGATCGTCGACCGCGATCCGTCGCGGAAGAGGCCGCTGCTTGTCGACGGCTTCCCGCCACCCGTCAAGTCCGTGACGGGACTGACCTAGGAACAGGCCCTGTCTCTCCACGCGAACGCCGTCGTGCTGGATGCCGACGAGCCGCACTATCGCCGGGTCTGGGGCCCGGGTTACGAGGGCGACACGCAGCCCGTACGCACCCACGTCAAGAATCTCCGACGCAAGCTGAAAGACGACCCGAAGAAACCCACGTACATCTTCACCGAGCCCCGCGTCGGGTACCGCATGGCAAAGCCCGAGGACGTGGGGGTGTAAACAGCTACACCGGGCGCGGAAGTGAGGCCCATGACTCATGGCGATCAGAATAGTCACCGACAGCTGCGCGGACTTGCCTCCCGAAGTGGCCCGGGACAATGACATCACCGTAGTGCCCCTCTACGTCAACATCGGGGGCGATACCTACCGTGACGGGGTGGACATCGACGCCGACCGGTTCTACTCCCTCCTGGAGCAGCTCCCCGGCCTGCCCACCACTTCCCAGCCTTCCGTCGCCGACTTCGCAAGCGTCTACCAACGGCTGCTGGACGAAGGTCACCAGGTAGTGTCCATTCATGTCAGCGGCAAGCTGAGCGGCACCCTGAACTCCGCAACCCAGGCGAGGGCGTCTCTGGGCGACCCGCCCCAGGTCGCAATCGTAGACTCCCGGCTGGCGGGAGGCGCACAGGCCCTGCTGGCGCTGAGCGCCGCCCAAAGGGCCATCGAGACGACCGATGTCGGCGAAGTCGCCCGGCAGGCGGGCCGCTCGATAGAGAGGAACCACAGCTTGGTCGTGGTCGACACCCTGAAGTACCTCCAGCGGGGCGGACGCATCGGCAGGGTCCAGGCGTTCCTTGGAGGCGCGCTCAAATTCAAGCCCATCATCAGCGTCCGCGACGGCGAGCCGCACCCTGTGGAGCGTACCCGCACCCGCCGCCGGGCCATTGCCAGGATCATCAGCCTTGCGCGGGATCTAGCCCCCGTAAGCCGGCTACACGTGAGCTACAGCACCGGACGGGAAGGGGCCCAGGCCGTCATCGCAGGCCTATCCGACCTGGTGGAGCCAGACGACATCATCGAGTCCCGGTTCGGACCGGTGCTGGGCACGCACCTCGGCCCCAACACCATCGGAGTCGCGCTGAGCCAGCCTGAGCCGGACGCCTACAGTGCCAGCGCGAACCTAATATGAAATGTAGGCGAAAGGCAGCCCCAACTCATCAACCAACCCAGTCGGCAAGGTCAGGAAGCCGCTGTAGCCGGTGTCCACCACGGCCTCGATTTCCCGTGTCCGACCCTCCGAACCTTGAAGGGGAATGGTGATGATGGCTTCGTTGGCAGCGTTCACGACCCCTTGGATCACCCGGCCCTCCGCAGAGAGCCTGCCCCGAAACTGCGAAGCGCCCGATAGCCCACCTTCTCGCATAGGACGTCAACCGCGTCCGGGCGCTGCTCCCGCAGACGCTCCACAGCGACGCGAGTGGTGTCGGCCACGGCCCAGTCCCCTGTCTCAACGTCTATGGCAACGTACTCACCGAAGTGGTCGGTTTCGACCTGGGGCAGGATGTCCCGTTGGTATATCTCCTTGCCCAGGCGCACCGCCTCTTTGCGGGGCCTGCGCTGGCGGGTCGGTGTTCCGGTGTCTCTCATTCGTCCTCCCCAGTCCTCAAGCGCATTCCTACACCTGAATTCTACTGCTTCGCGGCGGCTGCCAGCAATAGAACAAAGAGGAGAACGGCGCATCAGCCTCCCGTAGATGGCGACGTTCGCAACGTTCCGCAGCAGCCATGCCTCGCTCAGGCGCTCCGGGACCCCAGACCCGCTGGGGCAGAACGGGCGTGGGTCAGCACCCTGGGAGCGTGGACCGCAAGCTCGTAGAGCACGGCGTACACCGACAGGAAGATGATCGGCACGTCCGCCGTCCTGCGGATGTCGTTCATCAATGGGTTGGGGATGACGGAGCCGTTTCCGGCCCCGGATGCACCCCCGGCCTTCACTGAATTACACACTGAGTTTCACAGAAGAAAGGGGTAAAAACCACGTGGATACGATAGGTCGTCAGGTATGGTTTTAGTGGGTCGGTGTACCTACGGTCTGACCGTGCGACACGGGCCGCCGCCGCACCCAGGCGCGGGAGTTGCAACCAACCGCTCCGCCGGGGTCGGCGAGTCCATCCCGACCGGCAGCAAGGAAATTGTTAGCCATCCCGGAGTTCGGAAAGGTAGCAGAATGATACAAAATATCTTTAGGACGGGCGTCCTTACCCGGCTGATCGCGCTCGTTGGCCTGGCAGTCCTTATCGCTCTCGGCGTCACCCCGTCCGAGGCGCAGTCCCAGGGGTCCGGCCCGGTCGGGCCGCCCCGGGATGTCGAGGTGGCGCAGGGGATCAGCTCGGTGGAGGTGGGATGGAGCGAGCCGGGGGGCAACGGACAGTCGCCAACCGGCTACCGCGTGCGCTGGCGTGACAGCGACGACTCCGAGGACTCCTGGCAGCCCTCGGCCGACGGCGTCACGCTCCCGGCAGCCGCGAGAAGCCACCGGATTACCGGGCTGGAGCGATCGCACTACCCGCGCGGGGGTCAGGGCGGCATAGGTTACTACCCGCTGGTGCGGAAGAGCTACGTCATCGAGGTTGCCGCGGACACGCCGTCCGGGTCCGGGGAATGGGCGAGCGTCGACAGCGGCGAGCTGCAGGGCACAGTGGCCCCGGACGCGCCGCTCGATCTCGGCGTCAGCAGGGACGGGCAGCTGGTGGTGACGTGGGAAGTTCCCGACAACGCCGGCGAGCGCGTCCGGAGTCCCTTCGACTCTAGGGAGACCAACCCCCCTCCGGACCCGAAAGTGGAGAGCTTCTACGTGCGCTGGCGCGAGGCGGGGGCCGGCGGCCAGGCCGGGCCATGGCAGCGCGCCAACGGCGACAGCGACCTGGGCCACCTGGTGGACCGCTGCACCGAGAGGGTGTCGGAATACATCGGAGGCCGCGCCGTCATCGAGCGCACGTGCACGACCGACTACACCATCACGTCCCTGGATGCCAGCATGGCCTATGAGGTGCAGATCCGCACCCTGAACGACATCGGCGTCGTGAGCGCCTGGGCAGAGTCGCCGCTCATGATGATCCTGGCGGGGGGTGAAGGTGGCGACGTGGTCCCGGAGGCGGATGGGGACGCGCAGGTGGAGGCCAAGCTGAACAAGCCCGCCCCCGCCGGAGGCGTGCGGGTGACGCTGCGCACCCGATCCAACGACCCCGGGACCGCCAGGCCGGACGTCGACTACTCCCTGCCCAGCCAGTTCACCATCGCCGAGGGCGGCATGACGGGCTCCGCAGTCATCGAGATACACGACGACGCGGTGAACGAGCGTGACGAGACCATCAACCTGACCGCTGCGGTCGACGTGGCGGACATCGCCGTCACCGGCATGACCGTCACCATCGAGGACGACGAGGACTCGCCGCAGCTGTCGGACAGGTACACGGCATCCCTCTTCTACACGCCCAGCGGCCTTTGGGTCACGCCCGGAGACGGCTCCATCACCGCGACCTTCAACCCCGCGTCGAGAGCGGGGATCACCTACTGGCTTCAGTGGCGCACCGACGACAACCCCGAGTGGACAACGGTCCAGTCGGTTGCGTCTCCTCACACCCTGGAAGGCCTGGTCAACGGCGTGAAGCACCATCTCCGCGTCGCCGGAATAGACTTCAACCACGGTCTCGGCCCCCCGTGGGCCAGCGCCTGGGTCAACGCCGCCGGCACACCCGCCGTCCTGGGGGCAGTCCCGCAGAACTCCAACGAGCTGGGGCTCTCAGTGGACGCGACGGACGACGCCGTCCGGGAGAACGCGGGCAGTGTGAAGGCCAGGGCCACCCTCCACAGCCCGGCCCCGGCCGGAGGGGTTACGGTGAGGCTGGTTCTCGCGGCAGGCGACTCCGGGACCGCCGCACCGGGGGCAGACTACTTCCTGCCCGACTCCTTCGTCATCCCGGAGGGCAAGCAGGAAGCCACGGCGGACATCACCATCGTGGACAACGCGGTCAACGAGGCGGACAAGACCATGGGCATCACCGCCATAACCGACCTGGCGTCCATCGAGAGCGTCACCCCCGATCCCCTCGTGATCACCATCCGGGACGACGAGCCGGACTATGTGGACCCGCCGGAGAGGAGCAGAAGGTGGCTGCGCGACGAATGGAAGGTCAGGAACCTGGAGGTCAGGCCCGGCGACGGGGAGTTGACGGTCGATTTCGACCCGCCAGCGGCGACGAGCCGGAACCGCAGGGTCTACTGGCTGCAGTGGCGGGCCTACGACAACCCCCTCTGGACCACGTTGATCGGGGCGCAGCCGGGCCACGTCATCACCGGCCTGGACAACGGCGTGGCGCACCACGTTCGGGTCACGAACCTGCAGCTCGCGTCGGTGGGGACGCCCAGCGCTTGGGGCGGCTGGATCGAGGGCGGCGCCACGCCGAACGAGCCGAACACGCTGATGCTCTCGGCGTCACGCCGGACCGCCGCCGAGGGCGGGACCGCCGTCACCCTCACCGCCGTCGCCGTCCTGGACTCATCGACGTCCGGCGGCAGCGTCGAGATCAACCTCACGCCCGACCCCGGCAGCACCGCCTCGGAGGGGGACGATTATCTGCTGCCCACCGACTTCTTCATCCCCGCGGGGGGCTACACAGTCACGGGGGAACTGACCATTCTCGATGACTCCATCGACGAGGATGACGAGACCATCGTGCTCAATGTCTCCACCACCCCGGCCCTGTCCGTAACCGGCGGGCCCATCGCCATCGCCATCACCGACAACGACACGGCCGGGGTGACGATCGCCGCCGAGCCGCCCCTGGCCATATACGAGACCCAGGGCGCGGAGCACGCCGCCTCCTACACGGTCGTCCTGGACAGCAAGCCAACAGCCGCCGTGACGGTCACCCCTACGAGTGGCGACCCCACGGCCGCCGTCGCCGGTCCGGCGCTGACCTTCGGCCCGGACGACTGGGACGTGCCGCAGACGGTCACCGTCTCCGGCGTCAACGACGACGATAAGACGCACGAGACCCTGACCATCACGCATGACGTGACCAGCAGCGACGCTAAGTACGACGGCATCACCCCGTCGATCCCCAGCATAGCGGTCGAGCTGACAGACGACGACCTGCCCACCCTCACCTTCGAGTACGGCTATCAGACGGTCACGGAGACCGACGCCGAATTCCGGCACAGCCCGCGCCTGTGGATACGGAATGCGAGCCCGGGCGACAACAGCATCAGCGTCAGCATGGGCCTCGATACAACCGGCCGCGGCACCGCGACGTGGAGCGCCGGCGCGTGCGGCAGCGGAGCCGATTACGTCTTCCCGTCCGCCTTCGGCGGATTCTCCCTCGACTTCCATGGATCATCCGCGTTCGTAACAGTTACAGGACTCAGGATCTGCGGCGATGACGCAGCGGAGCCTGACGAGACCCTCATCCTGTACTTGGCTCCCCGGCCCGACCAATACAACATCGTGGCCAACAAGGAGCTGGTCATCACCATCCGGGACGATGACGCCGGCGGATTGTAGGTCTCAGACGGAATTACCTACTGAATCACACAAAATTGGACCAGAAGGAGGGTGACGCCTTGTAGGCAAAGAGCTTCTCAGTCAATCGCCGGATTCCGGCATATGTCGTCCTCGCGCTGCGGCACATGGCGCTCCCCACTCGGTTCTGTTGCATCAGGGTTGTTTGGGGTTCTGTAGATGAATGGAGGACGAGATGAAGCTACAACTTGAAAAACTGGGGCCAGCCCAAGACAAGGCGGATGCGGACCGAAAGCGGGATAAGTTCTACGTCTATATCTTGGATACCGACTACGGGCATTACATTGGTCACACAGTTTCGCCTCGTCTTCGCTATGCTCAGCACACAAGCAATCAATGCCACAGTACGGCATTCAGTAACCCAAAGAAGTTGTGGCTAAGCCATCCGAAAAAAAGCCGCGCTGAAGCTATGGGGTTTGAGGCTACGCTGAAATCACTTCGTGATACCAGGCATAAAAGGTTTGCTGAGATCACAGGGTTTTTCCCTAAGCCGATGCTCGCATGGAAGCATCGCCAACGCGAGATAGAACGGCGCTCAGCCCGGTCGAGGGTTGTGAAACCACAGGCGCCGAATCGGCCTGACAAGGTTGAATTCACGCCACAGTTTGACCTTGCACAAGGCGCATTACCTGCAAGAGCATTGAGGGTTTTGGCCTATTCTGCCATGAGCCTAATTGTAAGGAAGTAACGAATGAGGGGGACAGGCGATTATGACATCATTGCTCTTGACCAACAACCCTAATGCAACAAACCAAAGCCGACCACGACATCGTCCCCGTTCGAGTGGAAGGGGATTCTGAGGCCGTCCTCACTTACACCATGCCGATGCCGCCGAGTGGCGCCACAGCGAGTGGGCCTCTGTTCTCCCTATTATGCAGTCTGGCGACCCCGACCGGATTCGAACCGGCGATCTCTGCCTTGACAGGGCAGTATGTTAAACCGCTACACCACGGGGCCGCGAAATCGTGAAGAGGCTCGAAGCCTGTATTAGATTGTAGTAGCCTACCGTGCCTTCGGTCAAGCATCACCTTAGAATTGTGACTGTTCAGTCTTGGTGAGGTGAACAATCCTCGCCCTCGTTGTGCAAACGGGGGAGGCTCCCACGAAGAGGCTGTCTCATAAGTAGACTACCTCTCTAATCAGGATGTTTTGGATTCCCGCTTTCGCGGGAATGACGGTGGTTGGGCGGTATCGGGGACGGGCAACCACAAGTGTTGCCCCTACGGGAGGATGGCGTGGGGCATGGATTCCCGCCCCGTATCGTGGTACGGAGTGACGTTCCTTCGCGGGAATGACGGTGGCTGTGTGTGTGTCGAGGGATATCACGAAGTCTGAACTGGTACTAGAATCAAGTACAGCGGTCCTGCTGATGCCGGTAAAGACACCGACTCTTACAATGAGGCGATCGGGCGTATCGGATTCAGGCCGCGTAGGTTGGTGATAGAATCGATTCAGGCCAAAAGGGGCTGCACGTCAGCTATTCACGATAAGGCGGCAGGCGGTGATACGCGGAGCATTTGCCAGGTTTCTGGGACGGGAGAAGCAAGGCGCGTCCTCCTCTGTTCCGACCATCATCGTCGGTCTGGGCAACCCAGGCTCAAAATACGAGGGCACCCGTCATAACGTGGGGTTCTGGTTCATCGACAAACTGGAGCGGAGTCACCCCGTCAGCACCTCCAAATCTCACCGACTGGTCAACACCGCTGAGTTGACTATCGATGGTCATCGTGTCGTTCTGGCAAAGCCGAGAACTTACGTGAACGAAAGCGGTCGAGCCGTTACGTCTCTCTTTACGCGGTTTCGCGCGTCCGCGGCCAACGTGATCGTAGTGTACGACGAGATGGCGCTTCCCTCGGGCAAGATCCGCCTCAGGGCACGTGGCGGCGACGGCGGGCACAACGGAATGAAGTCCATCATCGGCGCAGTCGGCACGCAGGAGTTTGTTCGTGTACGCATCGGCATCGGGAGGCCGGGGGGGCAGGTCGGCGACATCGAGCACGTCCTCAGCAAACCAAGCAAAGTAGACCGTCAAACCATTGATGCGGGGATCGACCGCGCGATCGAGGCGGTACTAATGACCCTCACAGAAGGGGTAGAACGCGCCATGAACGTCTACAACTAGCTGCGGCAAGGTTATCGCTCCGGCGATATCTCTTCCAACGCGCGCCGATTAGTTTCCGGCAACGTGGGGGCGAGGATAAGCGGCGCGAGCAGCCCGATCATGGCGAGGGCGCTCACGGCAGTCCACTGATCGCCGATGAGTTCAAACAGGCGTCCGTGCGCCCAGAGTCCAAGCACCCCACCAGCGGCTGCCACCATCGCGACGAACCCGGAAACCGTGGAGCGATAGGAGGTGGGAAACAGCTCCTTGCCCATAGCGGCCAGCGACACGTCCGCTCCCATGCCGACTACGGAAAATGTTACCAGCAGGACGGGCAATATCGCCCCCGACGCCTCATAGAATCCCACCATGGCGATGGGAGTCGCCGCGAGTAACAGGATCGCCACCCGCTTGCGCCCAAAACGGTCGCTGAAAACTCCAAGATAGATGGCGCTCGCAACCGCAACGGCCCCGGTAATGATCAGAACGACCGAGAGTTGCGCGGGCGACCAACCGTGTTCGGTCTGCAGGAATGTTGGGCCGAAGAGCCCTGCCGAAACGTTCGAGATCGCCACAATCAGGACGACGGCCCCCATAGCCGCGAAGCGCCCGGGGTAGGCAGTTGCGACACTTACTATTGGGCCGAGGTGGGAGGTGAATTGTGGCCGATCTCCCTGCGTCCCCATACTCAGAAAGCGCTCCGTTTCAGGTAGACGCCGGTGAAGCAGTGGGAAGACTGCCAGGGCCATGAGTCCGAGGAAGTAGAGAGCCCTCCAGCCGTAGGGCAGCAAGTCGATCATGGCGAACATGATCATCGCCAAGCCGGCGCCAGCGCCGGCGAGGATGGCCAGGGCGCCGAATCCCCAGCCGCGATGGCCGGAGGGGAATTCTTCGGCGATATACACGGCGGCCAGAATGCCCGTCGCGGTGTGGAGCATGCGCGCGATGAATTGGAGGACTACGAACGCCTCGACGGAAGGCGATGCCCCCGTGGCTGCGGTCGCTATCGCGTTAGCGACCATGACAAGTATGAGCGCGGGACGACGTCCTATACGGTCGGCCACCCAGACAAATGGCACTGCCGCGAGTGACCCCAGCCTGATGGCAGCCGCGACATCGCTGACTGCAGTGTCTTCTATGCGAAGACCACTCTGGATCTGTGGCAGAGCGAACACCATGATCGTCGTGCCGTAACTCGTGACGAGCGACGCAAGGGCAACAAGCCCAAGCACACCCTGCTGGCGCCTGCTTAGTTTCGGGACCGGAAACGCCCTGAGAACCCGCACGTGGTATTACCTCATGTGATCGTCATGACAATCTCGGAACAGGCGTCCGCACCTCTCGCTGCCTACAGTCCCAGCCGCTAAAGGGTGGTCGCGAGAAGGGGGATGCTGCGTCGTGAATTCCAGTCCTAATTGTCTCGGAGGAAGATCATGTAGTCGAGATCGCCGGGTGAGCAGCCTAGCTGCGTGAGCAGAACGGCGGCCTCGCTTCGTGACTGTGTGCCGTGGTTGATCACGTGCACCAGGATCTGCCACAGCGGAGTATCGTACGTCTTGTTCTCCGTGCGGCTGTACGTGATGACGCCATCCAGGTCGTCGTCGGTCAGCCCGTCGAGGTAGGAGCGCATTTCCCCTTCCTCTTCACGCCATCGCCGAACGAGGGTCTCCAGGTCAGGGAAATCGTCTTCCGAAAGAAGGCCAGGTGGTGAACTGCCCTGGCACCGCGTCCGCCATACCCATTCCGCCCCCAGAGTATGCACCAACGTGCTGCGAAGGCTATCGTGACTCACTCCAGCAGGGGCCGTAAACTGCTCCGGAGACAGCCCTGCCGCAGCCTTTAAAATTCGTTGATTCACCCAGTAGTTGTAGTCGAAGAGCAAGTGTATTTCTGCGATTCTCATAGCGGTGTCCTAGAGGGAATTATGTGCAGGCTTTCGGAAGTCCCCGCACTCGGGCGCCAATTCGGGACCGGCGTTGACCTGGCTCATGGTAGGCCACGTGTCTGCGGCGGTCAAATCAGACAGACACGCGAAAATGGAATGGTGGTCTCGTTCTCTCAGTTGTAGCGAGGGATGAATGGATCGGGATCGTCGGGTCTCTGGTAGATGTAGGCGTTCTCGCTTCCGAGGCACGAGAATTCACCCTCGGCAGGCACACACCGTCCGGCGTTGGTAACCAGGTTCCGGTAGAGGAAGTAGTCGGCAAGGTCGCGCCACGTCCGCCGGTCCGTTGGATCGGCGATCAGCTTTCGCAAACCGAAGGTGTTCCGGTTCGTCTCCTGTGAGCCGTATCCCCTATACACGGCCTCGGGGAACCACCACCGATGATGAATGCGCTGTGGATCGGAAAAAACTTCGGTGAATGCCGAGTCCGCTGCGCTCTTATTCTTCGAGTGTACGAGTGCGATCGGGGAGCTGGGGGGAGTGGGATCCCCCGCAATCCCGTAGGTTGTGTATTCGATGGGGTCTTTCCCACGCAGGTACCAGTACCACGGCCAGTGGAAACCGCTCGTACCGTCTATCGCGGCAATTGGGACCTCTGCGTTCTCGTCCTGTTCGCGCAGCAGCCGGGCCAGATTATGTATGTCAGGAGAGGTCTGCGTATAGACGATCATCTCTATCGGGATGTCGCCATGCCTGAAGGACGCCATCAGCCCCGTCCGCGCGCTGAGCACGAGCAGAACCGCCGTGATCGAGACCAGCGCTATCGTCCCGAATACGACGGGGCTAATCTTGCGAGCTACGAAATAACCCATGGCGACGAAAGCCACGATCATCGCCGCAAGAAGCATGCCCAAGTACGTTACCGAAATTCCGTAAAGCTCGTCGCTTCCATCGAGGCCGAGGAAGGCCAAATTCCATAGCAGGGCCAGGAAGACCGGCACGCCTATCAGAGTCAGAAGACCCCCGGCTTTAGAGACCTTCCGCCACTCGACACGCACAATGATGTCATTGAGGAGCTTGCCGGACAGGACAATCATCGGCAAGGTGATGTTCACGAGCAGCCATGGCATCTTCTCGCTGGCAATCGTGTAGAGCAGAAAGGTGGTCCAAACCCAGTACACCAGGAACAGACCAAACTTGTCCCGCTTGCGGAGATAGTACACGCTGCCTACGATCGCCAGAAGGAGCGGCAGGAATTCATATACCGAAGTGATGACGGTGTAGTAGTACCAGGGTTGGCTGCCCCTGCCCTCTCCCTGTTGGACCACCCAGTATCCGAGCGACTGCCATATGCCGGAACCGACGCCGAAGCTGTTGGTGAAGAACGTCGTGTACATCAGGAGATACAGCGCGTAGAAGATCCCCGCGGCCTTTAGCCAAACGGACATGTTCCACTTGAGGCCGTAGGACAGAGCCAGGAAGATCAGGAACGCCGTAACGAGGAAGGCAACGACCAGACCGCTGCCCAACGGAGCGCCGATAGGCCCCTGCCCCCCTACAGGACCGGCCAGGACCAAGTCGCTCGCTTCGAAAAGAGGCGTGTCCTGGAGAATGCTGACGAAGGCTCCCCACAGCGGAAGAGTAATGGTAATGAGCAGTACGAGGAATCCGGCCTCCTTGGAAATGCCGCGCATCGACAGACCATGTGAAAGGGCCGAGTGCCAACCTTCCGCAATCTTCACCGCGGCGGCAGGAGGCGAGTCAACTCCAAGACTGACCCTGGAACGCACTATGTCCCAGTTGCGGCTGATGATGACCAGGACAAGGTAAAGACCCATCGTCGCGGTGATGAGGTAAGCGCTTTCCTTCGATGCGAAGGCGAATGCGAGAAGGGCCGCCGTGATGTACAGGTATCGCGGGTTGCCCATCCTGGGAGGAGGCTGTTCCTCCACAGCGGAGTCCGCGTCTACGTCCTCGCCCTCTTCCTGGTCCTTGTTCCCGCTCAGTCGAATGTCAGTCAAGATTGCTGACACCCTGCGTCTGACGCGGCAATTGTCCCAACTATGCCTGACCCACGCCGCAACACCTAACACCCAGCGCTTGATGAGAGACGGGTCTTTTCGACCAGTTTCGCCAGTTCCCTCGTCGAGATATCTCCACATCGCGATGACTATTCCCAGCGCCCAAACGGCCATGAGAATGTCATTGCGGGCGAACCTGCTGTAGTACAGCATCGCAGGAGAGAATGCCAGCAAGACCGACGTAATCAGGGCTCCCCAGTCGCCCAGGCGCGACCGGAAGAACAGCGGCATGAGCACCAAGACCGTGCCGGCGATGGCATACAGCAATCTCGCTGTGTAGTCATCGTCGCCGAACAGGAAGAACAGCCCGGCGGTGGCCTCCATCTGGAAGGGGCCGTGCATCATCGGGTTGTGGATGTACCCTTCGCCGGCGTACAGGTTCCAGGAGTAGAAGGAATGGAGACTCTCGTCGTGGTGGAAGGCACGCGCTCCCAAGTCCCAGAACCGAATAGCTGCCGCCGCGACGGCCACAACGACGTAGACCGCCACGTACCACGGGCGGCTGGCGACAAACTGCCTGACGTTGTTAGGTTCCAGGGTCAATCAATCATCACCCGGGGCAATTCTATGCGGCGTACGATATGCCGGGAGGCCGCAGTCTGACAATAGTGAGCCACTCACCTTCTGTATATAACGACATTGTCTTCTGAGAAGACAGGCGTCATGAATTCAGCGAACTTTTCGAGACCCGCCTCGCCGTACTTGGCACGCTCGCGTGAACCGACGTAGACGTGGTCGACATCGTACTTGTCGAGCAGCGAGACGGCCTTGCCGATATCCAGCGTCTGATAGATGGTCCGCACGTCCAGCTCCCGACCCTCGAACGGCGTTGACGACCCTCTCCACTGCATCTCGTGTCCGGGCCAGTTCAGGACAGTCGGCACTCCCGTGCTCGACGCTATGCGTCCGTGCTCGGAGTAGCCGCCACCGACGGCCTCCAGAATTGCAGAGTCCTGGCGCACGTTCTCTCGAATGTACTCGATAGCCCTGTATTCCGGACCCGCAAACCGTTCGACATGCTGAAGACCGTCAAGCGTTCTTTCCTTGCCGTACAGTTCCGCCTTGGACGCAATGGCTGCCGGTGTGTAGTACATCGCCCCCACCAGCACGAGCACCAAAGCGCCACCCCACAGTCGGAGCAAGAGACGGTTGGAGGAATCCGACTCCCTGCCGAGCCTGGTTAGATAGTATATGACGAAGCCCGTAGCGGCCGCGAGGACTGTCCACGCCTGGTAGTAGAACTTGAACACGGTGTTCATGCGTTCGTGGGCGCCACCGAATGAGTCGTCCACGAAGAGAAGCTCCGGCCCCATTATCAGTGCAAGACCCAAGGTCGAAAGGGCCATGGCGAACACCATCCCGTTCGACTCATTTCCTTGACCGATGAGCCACAGCGTCGCATAGGCCGCCACGGTGACGAGCAGAGCAAGCGGCAAGACCTGGATGAGCCGCAGGACGATCCCGGAGGGTTCACCTCCTCCACTCATGTATAAGGGGACCCAGACCACGAACGGGAGAAACCCCGCCATGAGCGCATATAAGCTCGTGCGGACCCAGTCTTCTCTCACTGTAGTTCGCGAATACACGATGATGACGAACGGCGCGACCGCCACGAGGTACGGCGCCCACACGAGCACCAAGTGAAGACCGCGAGTTCCCGGGCCCACCAGCCCGCCGATGCCTCCGACCTGGCTGGTGAAGGTGAAGAAGTACGGTGAATAGAGGACGAACGCGGCAACGCCCACGATCAGGGCGAGGGGCGCCGTTTCCAACACCAAGTCTCGAATCCGCGTCCTTCCACTCCGGTAGACCTTTAGCGCTGCAAAGAGGAGGAAGACCAGGCCGAACACCGGAAGGTCCCACATGTTCGTGAAGCCGAGACCTCCCAGGAGGAAGGCAAACAGGAGAACCGAGAGGTATGGACGCCATTCATTCAGCGACCAAACCGCCGGAGCGCGCCAGAAGTTCAACAGGAATCCCAAGAACATCACGACGAACGGGACCGACATCACGTGAGGATGAAGGTCGCCAAGAACATAACTGAACGCGGGGAATTCATGAATGGTGTAATCGGTCTGGATTCCGGCATCGAAACTGCTGATCACCCTGGTCGCCCGCCACCACCACCAATTCTCGGTGGGCCACCACTGTTCCGTCACGCTTGCCGCCGGGGCAGTCAGTCCCTCCACGGCGACCCAACTCCAAAAGCCGGGAGAGCCGATGCCGCTGGCCCGCATGAACTCCAGCACGCCCTCCAAGTTTGCAAGGAAGACGAGCAGAAGCGCGGCCCCCAATCCAGCAAATACGGCGCTCCTGAGTTTGCCCTGATCCGCCCTCACCAAGTTGAAGACCAGGCCATACATCCCCATGGCAGCCATCGCCGGGACAAGCGCCAGCGAGAGGTTGTAGGTCACGCTGGTTACGATACCCGTGAGTTTGCTCAGCAGGGCGAAATTCCAGTAGCCGAAGTAGTAGTAGCTGATACCTTCGCCCCTGAGCCACGAGTCCTCCGGAGTTCCCAGCATCGAGCTCGCCGTGCTGTTCAAGAGCATGAAGTCCATCGGCTGCTCAGTGTGGCTAATCGAGGGGTCGTGGAACCGGTAGATGATCCACGCGGCGAACACTCCGAGAAAGATGACCTGCCCCATCGCCAGGGTCGTCCGTTCCCTGATGACGAACTCCAAGAACTCTCGCCACCTGCGCTGAATCAACCAGACGGAAACACCGGCCATCGCCACAAGTAGAAGCAGTACGGTGACCTGCGTGCTAGGCACGACTCGCAGAATGCTGAGAATCCATGACGCGTATCCGAGCGTGAGGATGCCGAATGGCATGGCGATGCTCGCGCCACGATCACGAAGGTTGGGAAGCAAGGTGAAGCAGAGGGGAAGGGCCGCCAGCGCAATAGCGTAGGCGGCGATCAGCCAGAGGACGACATCAAACATGAGGATATTCTATCGAAACGGGTACCGCGAGTGAACAAAGGAGACCGGGTAACTCGACATGCAGTCCATGGCCGCTCTATACCCCAGCCAGATTCCTTGCCTCCGACAACATCCTCCGCACCATCTCCGGTGACTCGCCCTCGGCATAGATGCGGAGCAGGGGCTCGGTGCCTGAGAAACGTATCAGCGTCCAGTACCCGTCCGGCAGGACGAAACGGTATCCGTCCCTGGTATCGATGTCCTCGACTCGCAGACCGGCCAGCTCCTGGGGTTGGACCTCCCCTACCCGCGCCTCGATGAGGTCGCGCTGTGTCGCGTCGAAGTGAAGGTCGATTCGGTCATAAGAGTGAGGCCCGACGGTGTCTTCAAGCACGGATAGCAGCTCCGATACGGACTTGCCCGTCTTCACGATGAGATCGAGGAGCATCAGCCCGCTCAGGATGCCGTCGCGCTCCGGTATGTTGCCTCGGAAGGCGTATCCGCCGCTCTCCTCTCCCGCGGTGAGTGCGTCCTCTCGCATCATGACGGGACCCAGGTACTTGAACCCCACGGGCGTATTGTGCACCGGTACGCCGTACTCCCTTCCGAGCTTGTCGATCATGCTCGTCATCGTGATCGAGCGCACCAGAGGTCCGCGATTTCCCAGTACCTCCAATTGGTAATAGCACAACAAGGCGAACGCTTCGAGGGTCGTCACGAACCGTCCGTTCTCGTCAACAACGCCGAGGCGGTCGGCGTCGCCGTCCGTCGCCAGCCCCACGTCAGCCTCTGATTCCGTCACTTTCGCAATCAGGCCCGCCAGATTCTGAGGAAGTGGCTCCGGCTGAACCATCCCCGGGAAGCTCGGGTTTCGCTCTCCGCGAAGTTCGACTGCCGACGTGTCCCCGCCGGATACGAGATTCGCCAGACAGCTTGAGCCTGACCCGTGCATCGAGTCGACCACGATCCTCAAGCCAGCCTCCCGGATTCCGTCGAGATCGACGAGACGTCCCATGTTCTCCATGTACAACGGCTCAGGGTCGAAATACTCTACTTGCCCGTTCTTGATGCCGTCGGCGAGAGGGATACTCTTGAATTGCTCGATCCCCTCGGCATTGGCAACATGACGTTCGAGTTCTGCGACGATCTCAGGTGAAGCGCTGCCGCCATAGTCGGGCTTGAACTTGTAGCCGTTCCACTCCGGCGGATTGTGACTCGCGGTAATCACGACTCCACTGCCAGCGTCTTTGGCTACAAGGTTGTAACCAATTGCGGGCGTGGGCGCGGGCCTGTCCGCGAGAAGGACGCGGAGGCCGTTCCCGGCAAAGACCTCGGCCACCACTGCCGCGAACCGCTCCGAAGCAAAACGGGTGTCATAGCCCACCACGACGACCCGGTCATCACCGTTAGCCGCAAGCAGGTCAGCCGTCCCTTGCGCGCAGAGACGAACGTTATCAAAGGTAAAGTCCTCGGCGATGACCCCCCGCCACCCATCGGTCCCGAACTTTATTGGCATGGAGAAGACCTCTACAACGCGGTCACCGGCGTGCCGTTGCACACACCAAACATCATACAGAAGAAGGCGAGACTATAGGACTGCTTGGGCAGTTTCACCGACCTCTACCGCGACTCCATAGCCCCCTGCAACCGCTCCGCGATAAGTTCCGCCTCGCCGGGCATGAGGCCGTGCGGATTGATGAAGATATCCTCATCGTCGCGGCGGCTGGCCTCGATGATGATCGGAGGGTCGCCGTTGGCGAGGTCATTGACTATCTCGTCCGCTGACCGGCCGCGCCACTCGGGAGTGAACGCAATAGAGACCTCAGGCACCGGTCTGAGCCAGTCATCCTGCACAACTGTGGCGGTGACCCCTGGTATTTCAATCACGGCATCTACGATGGCGCGTCCCTCGCTGTACCACCGTTCCATGTCGGCCTCGTGGTCTCTCCGCACGTACAGTTCGAGCGCGGCCATGAGTCCGATGATCTCCTCGCGGGCGACCTTCATCGGGCGTCCGATGGAGTAGTGCGGGCTGGCATTCACCTTGGCCGCGGCTATCAAGTCGGCTCGTCCGCAGAGCATTCCCGTCGATTGAGGCGCTTTGATCGCCTTCCCCCCGCTGTATGAGACCAGGTCCGCGCCGTATTCGATGAACCGGCGAAGATTCTCAGGAGGAGGCAGCATCGCCGCTGCGTCCACCAGTAATGGGAGGCCGTGGCCGTGCGCGATCTCGGCAAACTTTGCCAGCCCCTCGAAAGAGTCGGGGTGCCACCGCGAGGCGATGAACCCCATGGCGACCGTCTCACCGCTGATGGCGGACTCGATTTCCCAGTCGGCACACGTTTCCTCATTGCCGACCCACAAGAGCCGCGCGCCCCCTTGCCGCCACGCCTGAGTGAACTCGCTGTCGTGCGATTTCTTGATGACAATCTGGTTTCGGCTACTGTCCGCTTCGGGCAGCAACGCGATCCGGTCGGGGTCGTCTCCGGCTATCACAGAAGCCGCCTGCAAAGTCAACCCAGCCGCAGCTCCACTCGTTACCAGCCCTGCCTCGGCGCCGGTGTGCTCGGCGATGAGCTGCCCGGCTGCCTCGTTCAACTCTTCGAGTATGACCATCGTCCGACTGGCCTCGGCCATCGCTTCAGCGACCTCAGGCTCCATGATGGAACCGCCTAAGGTCGTTTGGGTCCCATTTGCATTGACAATGGGCCGAACACCAAAACGGTCGTAGATACTTCCTCTACGTCTCAGGGCCTCTACCGCGTCCTTTGAATTCTCAGCCATTCCGTATCCTCTCGTTCGAAGGGACATCCCGTCAACGTCATCTGATCTATTGGTGGGAAATGCAAGGTGCGCCGGGGGAAAGTACCGCGTCGGTTCCCTGAGTTGCGGCTCCGGAAACTGCCGGTCGGAGACACCCCTTAGCTGAACGCCTCGTCCCTGATCGCCTCCGCCTTGTCGGTCTGTTCCCACGGGAGGTCCAAGTCGTCTCTACCGAAGTGACCATACGTTGCGGTCTGCTTGTAGATCGGACGGCGGAGTCCCAGGTCACGGATGATCGCGCCGGGGCGCAGGTCGAAGTGGCGCTCCACCAGTCCAACGATCTCGGCGTCGCCGACGTTGCCCGAGCCAAAAGTCTCCACGGAGATCGACATCGGATGTGCGACGCCGATCGCGTACGCAAGCTGGATCTCCAGGCGGTCCGCCAGCCCGGCGGCGACCAGGTTTTTCGCCACCCACCGCGCGGCATAGGCAGCCGACCGGTCAACCTTGGTCGGGTCCTTCCCGGAGAACGCTCCTCCTCCGTGTCGCGCGAACCCGCCGTAAGTGTCGACGATGATCTTCCGTCCGGTCAGGCCCGCGTCGCCCACGGGACCTCCCGTGACGAATCGACCAGATGGGTTGACGTGGTACTGCGTGTCTCCGTCTCGCAAAGAAGAAGAAATGACCTCGTGAGCGACGTGCTCGACGAGGTCATTCTGGATTACCGACTGTGGGGTCTCGGCGTCGTGTTGGCTGCTCATCACGACCGTGGCCACTCGCTTTGGCCTGCCCATTTCGTACTCGACCGTGACCTGCGACTTGCCGTCCGGCCGAAGGTACGGAATCAGCCCCTCTCTCCGGACTTCCGACATGCGGCGGGTCAGCTTATGGGCAAGCATGATGGGAAGCGGCATGAGCTCTTCCGTCTCATTCGTCGCGTAGCCGATCATCATGCCCTGATCGCCAGCGCCGAGGCTCTCGACCTCTTCCTCGTCTATCTCAGCATGGTCCCGTACCTCGAGCGACCTGCTGACACCCGACGCGATATCGGGGGACTGTTCGTCAAGTGACACCATGACGGCGCAGGACTTGTAGTCGAACCCGTAGTCAGGATTCGTATACCCGGCGTCTCGGATAGCGTTGCGGACGGCCCCTCTAACGTCGACCCCACTGTTGGAGGAGGATATTTCCCCCATAACGACGACCAAGCCGGTTGTCGTGGCCGTCTCACAGGCGACACGCGCCCTGGGATCACCCGCAATGAACGCATCGAGAACGGCGTCCGATACCTGGTCGCAGAGCTTGTCCGGGTGTCCTTCGGTCACGGACTCCGACGTGAACAGGTAGGACGGTGAATTGGCGAAGCTTGTTGTCATTGCGGTTGTCGATTCCTCTTCATCACTCTATGTGCCGATATCCCAACTTGAGAGGTAGTTTTCCTGAGCGTCGGTTAGCGTGTCAATGGTGATTCCCATGGCCTGCAGCTTGAGTCGCCCGACCTCGTTATCGATCTCGGACGGCACCGTGTACACCCTGTTCTCAAGGTCGTTCGCGTGCAGGACGAGGTGCTCGACGCACAGAGCCTGGTTCGCGAAGCTCATGTCCATGACCGCGGACGGGTGTCCTTCGGCGGCGACGAGGTTGATGAGTCGCCCCTGTCCCAGCACATACAGTTTTCGGCCGTCCTGGAGGAGGTACTCATCGACGTAGTCACGGACGGTCTGCTTGCCATCGGCCATTTCCTCAAGCGACTCGATGTCGATTTCGACATCGAAGTGGCCGCTGTTGGCAACGAGCGCTCCATCCTTGAGGACTTCCAGGTGGCTCTTGCTGATGGCATGCTTGTTGCCGGTGAGGGTAATGAAGATGTCGCCAACCTCTGCAGCCTCGGCCATCGACATAACCTGGTGTCCGTCCATGGCGGCTTCCAGCGCTCGGATCGGATCGACCTCGGTTACGATGGTGTGCGCGCCCATTCCCTTGGCTCTCATCGCCACGCCCTTGCCGCACCAGCCATACCCGGCTACGACCACACGCTTGCCTGCGAATAGCACGTTCGTTGCGCGAATGATGCCGTCCAGAGTGCTCTGGCCGGTCCCGTACCGATTGTCGAAGAAGTGCTTCGTCTGCGCATCGTTCACGGCGATGGCCGCATAGCCGAGCTTCCCCGCTTCGGCCATGTTGTTGAGGCGAATCACCCCGGTCGTCGTTTCCTCGGTCGCGCCAAGAACGCCGCTCAGCAGGTCCGCACGTTCGGTGTGGATAACCGTCGCGAGATCGGCGCCGTCGTCGATCATCACCTGGGGCGCGTGGTCGATGACGGCCCGGATGTGACTGTAGTATGTATCGTTGTCCTCGCCATTGATCGAATACGTTGGAATCCCGTATTCGGCCACGAGTGCCGCCGCCACGTCGTCCTGCGTACTGAGCGGATTGCTGGCGCACAGCACAGCGTCCGCCCCGCCCGCCTGCAGTGCAAGCATGAGATTGGCGGTCTCCGTCGTCACGTGGGAACAGGCTGCGACACGCACGCCTTCCAACGGGCGCTCCCGTGCGAACCGCTCCCGGATCTGCGTCACGACGTTCATCTCGCGGGCGGCCCACTCGATTCGCCGGACGCCCGTTGACGCCAAAGACAGGTCCTTGACGTCTCCCTTATATTCCTGCGTCTTCGTCGTCACCCGGTTCTTCTCCTAAATAGTTGGTCAACTGAACTCAAACGTACATATATGGCTACTCATCAGACCCTGCCGCTCAAATTTCAAGGCCTTGCCTGAAAACCACGAAGCCGGGTGGAGGGCAACCGGTGCAGCGTCTGATTGTGCGGGTCGACTTCGATGCCCACCGATTCGAGGGCGGTTACTCCCAGCAAGGGTTCGGCGTCTTCTTCACCAAACACGATGGTGCCCCCAACGAATTCTCCCATGAATTCTATCCTCCCGACGGCAATGTCCATTTTGATTTCGCTGCCGTCGGCCAGGCCATATACCCTCTGCCCTTCAGGAACAAGGCCAATGGCCTCGAGGTGTTGTCTTGGCACGAGGCAGTCCGTGGCTCCGGTGTGTACCAGGAAGATATCCTCCCAAACCCTTTCGGGTTCAGCGGGGTTCCGTATGGCGGCGGTCACTCGCGTAACTCCCATTGCGCGCTCCTGTAAGCGTAGTGATTGTGTCTCCTCATTTCACCAATCGACCTGCCCGTATCTGATTGTCCTCATGGCTTCATAGACGCTCCAACCGCTATCCCCTGCGCATCGGTAGTGATTCATCATCCGCTAATGGCTCGAACCGTGTCAACGTCGAGAGTTGGCGAAATCGCTTCTCGATCTCTTCGCTCGTCGCATCGGCTAGGCGTTCGAGACTGAACCCTTCGACAACGAACGACCCCATCACCGATCCCGTGACCGCGGCGCGCCGGAACCCCTGCTCGGTCAAGTCCTCCGTCGCGGCGAGGTATCCCATGAATCCCCCCGCAAACGTATCGCCGGCCCCCGTAGGGTCGACAACGCGCTCCAGCGGCACCGCGGGAGCCAGGAAGGGCTTTCCGTCGTGAAACAGAATTGCGCCGTGTTCTCCGCGCTTCACCACGACGGTTCTTGGGCCCATGCAGTGAATGGAATTTGCCGCCTCCATGAGGTTCAGGGTTTCCGTAAAGCTCCTGGCCTCGTGCTCGTCCATGAACACGACATCCACCTGCCGCACGATCTCCTTTAGCTCGGCCCCGTTTCCCTCTATCCAGAAATTCATCGTATCGAGCGCGACGAGCTTCGGACGCCGCCTCATCTGCTGCAGGACATCGAGTTGGAGGGACGGCGCGATATTGGCAAGAAATAGGTAAGAGGCATCTCGTTGAGCTTCACTCAGGTTTGGCGCGAAATCGCCGAAGACGTTCAACTGCGTGTCCAGGGTCGTCCTGGTATTAACGTCCTCCGGCCCGTAAATCCCTGACCAGTGGAACGTGCGTCCATCGACCTGTTCCAGACCGGAGAGATCGACTCCATGCGAGCGGAGCAGTTCGACGTCACGGTCTCGGAAATCCTTACCGACCACTCCAACGAGACTCACAGGGGCGAAGTTGCTGCACGAAACGGAGAAGTAGGTGGCGGAGCCGCCCAGAGCATCAACTCTGCTCCCCGCGGGCGTCGTCACGGAGTCGTATGCAACTGACCCGACAACAAGTACGGTCATGCGCGTTCGTTAGTTCTGCCGCTCGCGCTTATTCATCAAGGCCCCTCTCGGAATAGTACGTACCGATAGCTAGTCGTCGGCGCCGTAGCTGGTAGGAAGACCCTGTTCGATCCATCCCGGCGTCCCATCCTCGATGTTGTACAGGTTCTCCGGGTCGATTCCCATCGCACCGGCCATCTCGGCGGCGAGACCGCTCCGCACGCCTTGCGCGCAGATGAAGAGCAGCTTCTTGTCAGACGGAAGCTCGTCAATTCGACCCAGTATGTCGTCAACCGGGATCGCCAAGGAGCCGGTTACGTGTCCCGACAGGTACTCGTCCTCACGTCGCACGTCCACGACAACGGTGTCGTCCTCATCGTACATTTCCGCAGCCTCAGCAATAGTGAGCCGGTAGTACGGCTCGTTCGCCTCTCTCCTCGGCATCTTCTTCGCCTCCACCCTCGACGCACTTCACGTCGTTCTCGTGTTACAGGTATCGCCCGATGATCGCCGACAGCCTTGACTTGGCTTCGTCGGGTATCAGGTCGCGGCTTGTGATTATAGCGCGTTCAAGGGCCGATTGACAGTTGCACATACTCGGTTCATGGATGCGCGCCGACAGGTCGGGCAGGATGGATTGCGTGGTATCCACGTTCTTCATCAGGTTTGCAACGACCAGATCGACCGAGACCTCGGCCTCCGACTGGTGCCACACGTCGTAGTCCGTGACCAGAGCGAGGGTCGCGTAGCATATCTCCGCCTCGCGCGCCAGCTTCGCCTCCGGGAGCGCCGTCATTCCGATGATGCTGGCTCCCCACGACCGGTACAGGTTGGACTCAGCCCGAGTGGAAAACTGCGGACCTTCCATCACGACATAGACGCCTTCATGGTGGACGGTGACCGATCTGTTCCACGCCGCCTCCATGAGGTCGCGACGGAGCTCCTGGCAGAACGGGTCCGCGAATCCGACGTGCGCCGCAACCCCGTCCCCAAAGAACGTGCTGACGCGGCCCCGTGTCCGGTCTATTATCTGGTCGGGCACGACCATGTCGAGTGGCGCGATGCCTTCCTGCAGACTCCCGACTGCGCTGATCGATATGATGCGCTCGACCCCCAACAGCTTGAGCGCGTAGATGTTGGCCCGGAACGGAATCTCACTCGGTAAATGACGATGTCCCTTCCCGTGTCGAGCGAGGAATGCCACGCGCCGTCCCTCAAGCGTCCCGACCGTGACTTCGTCGCTAGGCGGGCCGAACGGGGTATCGATGGAAAGCTGCTCGGCATTCGTCAGACCGTCGATATCGTACAGTCCGGAACCCCCGATGAATGCTATCTCGGCTTCAGACATCATTCCTCACTTCCGGACGCTATTCCTGTTCATTCGCCTGCTCGGCCAGCGGACGGCTCCGGTAGTAGACCCCCCACCGCTGCATGACCTCCCGGACTCCGGGGTCTTCCAGCTCCGCCAACTCCCTGAAGAACCCGGCGAGCGAATGCACGTGGAGAAGATCGTCCGTACAGACCCAGTTCTTCTCAGCGCGCACCACGTACACGAGTCCGTTCTGGTGCTCGCATTCCAACTCCACCCTCCGGCTGCCGGTCTCACCCTTGACGTTCAGTCCGAAATCGGTCATGTTCGCGCCCCTCGATCTATGGTAGGCTGATGCTTGAATATCCGCATTATACCAACGCGCTGCGCAGTTCCACCCACGCCGTCTTCTACCATGTCGATAATCTCAGTTCAAGACCTTGCAAAGAGCTACGGAGATATTGAGGCCGTCAAGGGCGTGTCGTTCAACGTCGAGGCCGGTGAGATCTTCGGATTCCTGGGACCCAACGGGGCCGGCAAGACCACCACGATAAACATGCTCTGCACTCTCATCAAGCCCGGCGCCGGCTCGGCTACCGTCAACGGTCACGACATCGTCCGTGATAAGAACGATGTACGCCGGTCAATCGGCTTGGTATTTCAAGAGACCACGCTCGACGACTACCTCACCGCCGAGCAGAACATCATGTTTCACGCGATGGCCTATGGGGTCCCGAGAGACGTGCGGCGCGAACGGTCACAGGCGCTCCTTACTCTCATGGGACTTTGGGAACGCCGCAAGGGTCATATCCGCACCTATTCCGGCGGCATGAAGCGCAGGCTTGAAATCGCACGCGGCCTCATTCACCTCCCTCGTGTGCTGTTCCTCGATGAGCCTACCCTGGGCCTCGACCCGCAGACGAGAAACCGCATCTGGGAGTACATTCGCGACCTGCGCCGGGAGGAAGACCTGACGATCTTTCTCACGACTCACTACATGGACGAGGCCGAGAACTGCGACCGCATCGCCGTCATCGACCACGGCGAGATCGTTGCCCTCGACACACCGGACAATCTCAAGAGCCAGGTGGGTGGAGACCTGCTGACGCTGCGGACCGACGATATCTCGCACGCCGAGTCGGAACTGCGCGACAGGCACTCTCTCGAACCGGAGATCCGAGACGGAGCGATCACCGTGCGCGTACCCAATGGCGAGTCGTTTCTTCCTCGATTCGTGCAGAGCTACGAGGGTGGAATCCAGTCCATCGGGCTGCGTCGTCCCACCCTGGATGACGTATTCCTTCACTTGACCGGCCGCGAGATCCGGGACGAAGAGGTCAACAATCAGGGACAGATGATGCAGATGATGCGCATGAGATATCGTTAGTACCGGTTCCACATGATTTTGACTGATCTTTCGAAGCACACCCTCACCCTAGCCCTCTCCCACGACGGGAGAGGGGATACCCGCTCCTCGATTTAGCTGTCATATCCAAATGGAACCGGTACTAGCGCGCGTCTCAACTGATCTTCGACTGACGAACGGTCAGCGTAGGATTTTGTAGCGGACAACCTAACGAACAAGGTGGGACCACTTTTATGCCACGCAGCGGAAAAGTTCGACGAGTCTACGATAACGACGACGCCTGGATCATGGCGGAGACCAAGCCACCCCTGACGCCGGATATCATGTGGTGGAACATGATCGAGCCGCACGAGGGGTCTCCTGTGGACGGCTGGCTTTACTCCGTAGGCGGCCATGATGTCTATGACTACGAGACCGACATAGGAGAGCGCACGACGGAGGCATATGCCGAGCGTGGCGAAGATCGCCAGCGCAATCGAGGGCAGAACCTCAAGTATATGACCGACCACCACGGCGGCCCCATGTCCGTGATGACGGAACAGTGCAAGAGGCTAGGCATGGACTTCCTGCCTTCGGTGCGGATGAACGAGCACTACGACATCGACCTCAATGACCCCGCCTTCGGCAAGCTCCGTCGCGAACACCCTGAACTGACCATCGGCAAAGGCAAGGACCTGCCGGAGCCGAGCATGGAGTGGGGCGTGGCCACCGGCCTGGACTATGCCCTGCCCGAGGTCCGGGAGTACATGAGCTCCATCGTCCTGGAGACTATTGAACGCTGGGACGTTGACGGCGTAGAACTCGACTTCTTCCGCCACCCGACGCACTTCAATATCGAGGAGGCGTACTCCAATCGTTACCTGATGACCGACATGGTCGCAAAGATACGGAGGCGGATGGACGAGATCGGTGATGAGCGGGGCAAAGGGCTAGACCTCATGGTGCGCATTCCCGCGTCTATCGAGCGCTGTGAGCGGCTTGGCCTCGACATCCGCGAGTGGGTCGATTCCTATCTGGTCGACGTGGTTGTGGCGGGCGGCGGGTTCATCCCGTTCGAGATGCCCATCAAGGAATTCGTCGATCTTGCCGAGGGGACTGAAACGCTCATCTACGGCTGCCTGGAGGCATATCGCCCTGCAGTCGACGAGTTGACGCTCCGAGCAATCGCCGCACGCTATTGGGACGCCGGCGTGGACGGGCTGTACCTGTTCAACTTCTACTCCATGCCACAGGAGTGGAAGCGCCGCGTGCTCGGCGATCTCGTCGACCGCGATGCCCTTCGCCGCATGGACAAACGCTACGAGACCGACGATCGCACCCGCTTCGTCCCGACATCGCACCTGCACCTCACGTTCCTCAACGCGATCCCACGCGCTCAGCTACCCGTGAGCCTTCGCGAGACCTCAACCGGAGCGGGCGTGAGGGTCAAGATGGACATGCCGGAGAGCTTCCGGAACGCTCACTCAACCCTCGGCCTCCGGTTCGACGGCCTCGCCGAGAACGATGCGGTCGAGGTGCTGGTCAACGGTCTATCGATGTCGGATGCCCCCACGAAGGGCGATGGGTGGACACACGTATTCTATGAAGAAGGGTGGAACAAGTACCCGTCGGAGACAAAGACCGAGGAACTGCCGGGGGAGACTCTCAATTACGATCTCGCCCCGACGATGCTCCACCGGGGCATGAACATGGTCGAGGTCAAGCTCGTGTCCGAAGACCCCGACAGAGACAGTGACCTCGTGCTGAGGCAGGTCAAAGTCGAAGTGCGCTACGAGTAGTCCTTACGGATTGGGATCTGGTACCGCTTCCAGATGGTTTTGACGGTTCTCTGCACTACCCACGATCTGGATTCCGGCCTTCGCCGGAATGACGGGTAACGGTTGTGATTTATCACCTTCAGATGGATATGGCTCTCGGCTCTTCCCACAGAGACACGGCCAGAGACTTGGAACACCGGTCACATCACGGTCAATCGCCATCGGCGCAGATCCCCGACGCAGTCATACGACAGTGGGGAATCGTTCCGGTCAGGTACTTGGGTGGACGTCAGAACCGGCACTGGCTTGTCGAATACCTGCATAGTCAACTTGTGGTTTGCGGTTACTCAGTCGAGGCGTTTCCTGACATCGACTATGAGCTTGACGTCCTGAAGCGTCTGGATGAAGCGGGCTGGCCGGTACCCGTGGCCGTAGAAGACCCCATTCAAGTCGATGGTCGGACCTGGGGGCTGTTCAAGTTTCTACCGGGCACCTGCCGCACGACCAATAGCAGCGGTGAACGCAGGGCGAGGGGCAGACTACTCGCAGAACTGCATCAAGCAACGGCTCCACTCGGAAGAATGGGACAGCGCAGCGGGTTTGGCCTATCGGACGATGTGATCGGCGACGCCGGGCTTATCGACTCGATTCGGAGGTATGAGCAACACAGGCCATCAGAGGGTCGCATCATGAGGTGGCACATCGACCAAGCGTCAGAGGTCTTCAACCGACTTGACCTGCAGAGCGCCGTGACAACCGTCCTGCACGGCGACTTTGCCCCTTGGAATCTTCTGTACGAAGGTGAAAGCCTCACAGGCGTTATCGACTTCGAGGCAACCCACTTGAACTATCGAGTCGCCGACTTCGCCAATTCATGGCGTGGGTACCAGGACGAGGTCATCGAGGGCTACGAAGAGGTGAGCAAACTGTCCGAATTGGACCGGGAGCTGCTGGCGCCCGCCTACTGGGCATGGATGTTCATAGGAGTCAGGCAGGCGATAGAGACGGCGTTGGCGAAGAACACCACCCTACCCGACTTCGAGTGGCAGATCAGGCATCTGCTGCGCAGAGAAGGGATGATGAGCCGCCTCGTCGATCCCTATCCCAACTAGAGGGCACCTGCCAAGAGTCTCAAATCTCGAACGACATTAGCTCTTCGGAGAATACGAGATCGCCGTCGTAATGTTTCTTCGCGTCTCCGATGCCCTTTTCCATGACCGGGTGCTGCGCCAAGTGCGGCCCCACGTGGGCCAGCACCAGCTTCTTCACCCCAGCCTCCTGGGCCATCTTCGCGGAGCCCACGTTGCCCATGGCCCCGTGGTGCTCACCCTGCTCGCGCATGTGCTCTTCCTCGTCCCAGCACATCGTGATCAATACGTCGGCTCCCTCGGCCAGCTTCGTGACGGAATCGCAAGGCTCCGTATCGCCCGTGAAGACCACGCTGCCCTCGTCGCTGTCGATGCGATAGGCCAGCGAGTCGAGGTACGGCTGGACGTGAACGGCGTCCGCTCCGCTGACTTCCCAGCTTGGGCCTGAGAATATCTTGCCTGAGGTGATGTCTTTGGCGCTCACCTCCGGGGGCATCCGGGGAGGCGTGCCTCCGCGGTTGACGTAGACCAACTGACTGGCGGGGTGACTCACCCGCGCCTTCCAGTCATGGGAGAAAGCACCTTCGCTCTCATCCAAGATGCGGTGCGTCAGTTGCTCGGTCAGCGTCGGGCCGAAGACTTGGAGAACGTTCTCTTTGCCGATGCTCTGGTCCCACCGGGTCAGCAGAAAACAGGGATAGTCGACGTCGTGGTCGAAGTGGTGGTGCGTGAAGAACAGGTAGTCGATCTCCGTCGGCCAGAGTCCGGCCTTGACCAGCTTGTGCGTAGCAGCGGGGCCGCAGTCGACCATGATCTGGTCGCCGCCGACCTCCAGCACGTACGAGGTGCCGTAGCGGGCGGGCGTGGGGGTCGGCGTTCCTGCTCCAAGGATGGTAAGTCGGGCCATGTCTATGGACTCCTTCAACGGAATTCGGCGAGAGTGTAGCAGATAAAAGCTCAGACGAACGACTACAATGTTCGGCATCACCTGGGCGAACATGCGTCGTGAGCACACAGACCAAGGCATACATATTCGCGGGAAGCGCCGTGCTCATGTGGTCGACCGTGGCGTCGGCCTTCAAGGTGTCGCTGCGCTACGTCGAAGTCCCTCACATGCTGCTGTACGCCACGCTCGTTTCGACGCTCGTGTTCTTCGTCGTCGCTGCGTGGCAACACAAGCTGAGGCAGGCTCTTTCGTGTACGCCGAAAGAGTACCTGCGGTCGGCGGCGCTTGGGTTCCTCAACCCGTTCCTGTACTACCTGGTGCTGTTCGAGGCCTACGACCGCCTCCCGGCCCAGGAAGCGCAGCCCCTGAACTACACCTGGCCGGTGGTTGTGGTCATCCTGTCGGTGCCGCTGCTCAAACAGCCGATCGGCCGGGTGTCTCTTGCCGCCATACTCGTGAGCTTCTTCGGCGTGCTCGTGATCTCGACACGGGGAGACCTGCTGGGCTTTAGATTCGGCGATCCACTCGGCACGGGGCTGGCGGTGGGCAGCGCCTTCCTATGGGCTACTTACTGGCTGACCAACGTTCGTGACAAGCGTGACGAGGTCGTCAAGCTGCTGCTGAGCTTCTCCTTCGGGCTGGTGTTCGTCACCATTGCGGCGTTCGTGCTGGAGGGGCCGCCTTCCCTGGACGTGCGCGGCATCGCGGGGTCGGCATACGCGGGGGTCTTCGAGATGGGCATCACGTTCGTTCTGTGGATGCGCGCGCTGTCGCTCTCGCGGACGACGGCGCAGGTCAGCAATCTCGTCTTCCTCTCGCCATTCCTCTCGCTCGCGCTGATCGCCGTCATCGTCGGGGAGACGATACTGCTGTCGTCGGTGATCGGGCTGGTATTCATCATCGGCGGAATCGTCATTCGCCGGTTCGACCGGACGGTGCCACAGTCGACCTGAAGTGGTACCATCCGCACTTAGATGGTGTTTCCGAAGTCTTTTTGGGGACATTCAAAGGTGATTATCACTCGCTCGTCCTGAGCCTGTCGAAGGGCGGTTCATGGTTCGACAAGCTCACCACGAACGGGGTTCACGGACTTCGGAAACACCCTCTTAGAAAACGACTGGAGGAACGAACATGGAACTGGGCTACTTCACGATGCCGCTGCACCCGCCCGGCTCTAACCTCACCCAGACGCTGGAAGACGACCTGCAGCAGATGGTCACTCTCGACAGGCTGGGTTACCGGGAGGCGTGGATCGGCGAGCACTTCACGGCCCAGTGGGAGAACATTCCCGCGCCCGACCTCTTCATCGCACAGGCGCTGGGACTGACTGACAGCATCATTTTCGGAACCGGCGTCTCCTGTTTGCCGAACCACAATCCCTTCATGCTGGCCCACCGCATCGCGCAGCTCGACCACATGGCCAAGGGACGTTTCCACTGGGGAGTCGGCTCCGGGGGCTTCGTGGGGGACTTCAAGGTGTTCGGCATCGATCCGGATAAGGGAGAACACCTCGCGATGTCGCGTGACTCCCTCGAACTCGTACTGCAACTCTGGCAGGACCCCAAGCCCGGCCGTTACAAGAGCAAGCACTGGGACTTCAACGTGCCGGAGACTATCGGCGAGATCGGACTCGACCTTCATGTGCGACCGTACCAGCTTCCGCACCCTCCCATCGGCGTCGCGGGAGTGTCCCCCAACTCGGGGACGCTTGTGGTCGCGGGCGAGCGCGGCTTTATTCCCATGAGCATTAACATCGTCCCTCCGTCAGTGATCGGGACGCACTGGGAAGCGGTAGAGAGAGGCGCGGAGAAGTCGGGACGAGTGCCCGATCGGTCCACATGGCGCGTCGCGCGCGAGGTCTATGTGGCCGAGACGACAGAGCAGGCCAGGCGGGAGGTAATGGAAGGCACCATGGCCCGCGACTTCGGGCAGTACTTCATGAAGATGCTGCCGTACACCAAGCGAATCGACCTGTTGAAGGATGATCCCGACATGCCAGACTCCGATGTCACGCTGGATTACGTCCTCGACAACATCTTCATCGTTGGCAGCCCGGACCACGTGGTCGAACGATTGGAGGAGCTACATCACAACGTCGGCGGCTTTGGAATCCTCCTGACGATGGGGCACGAGTGGGAGCCGCGAGAGCAGTGGGAGCGATCGATCACCTTGCTGAAGAACGAGGTGATACCTCGGTTGCCTTGATGTCGTTCACGCATAGCCGTCACCAAGCCTGTGACTGCCGGTCTCGATTGTGGTTTGAGCCAACGTTGGTCTGGCGGTCTGATACACGGAAGCTGAAGCCGGTATTCGCATCGCGGCCGCCGGGGAGCTCGTGATCTCCATCCACGGAACGGAAGACTCATGGACATAAACGATATCTTTACAAATGGACTGAATATCAATGACGCGATGGACGTGTTGTGGCCCGTGTTGGTCTATGTTCTCGGCATGTCCCTCTTTGCGATCTTCGTGTTCAAGTTCTATCGGTTCGTGGCTGCCAGGGACGTATTTGCGTTGGATCTGGGCAGATATGAGGGGCTGAGCTTCCGATGGATGAGGTCGCTCCTTCACCTGATTCTCTATGTAGTGAAGTATCTCCTTCTTTTTCCGGTGTTCGCGTTCTTCTGGTTCGCAGTCCTCACGGTGACATTGTCCTTTCTGTCTAGAGGGCAGACCTTCTCGGAAACACTGTTGATAGCCCTTGTCACTGTCAGCGCCATCCGTGTCACGGCCTATTACAATGAAGACCTAGCGCGGGATCTGGCCAAGATCCTGCCTTTTGCCGTACTAAGCGTTATCCTGATCAATGCGTCGTTCTCCTCCGTTTCGGATTCCCTGGACAGACTGAGAATGGCGGGAGATCACAGTGAGACCATTTTCTACTACCTGGTATTTCTCATAGCCCTGGAGTTTGTGTTGCGGCTCATTGTGGGCGTGGCAAGACCCATAACGGGCTTCAGAAACGGGAAACCCAGCGGCTCAAATGGCGATTCTGAGTCATCCTAGAGGGTGGTTCCGAAGTCTGCGAACTCCGTTCGTGGTGAGCTTGTCGAACCATGAACTGCCCTTCGACAGGCTCAGGGCGAACGGGTGATAATCACTTTTGGATGTCCCTAAGAACACTTCGGGAACACCATCTCAGAAATAAGCTCTGCATCTGTCACGGGATTCCCGCTTTCGCGGAAATGACGGAGGTTATTCAAAGGTCTCAATAGCGCAGGGAACACGTATGGAGGGACTCTAGCGTCAAATTCTCTTACGCTGTAGGCTGGAATCATGGAATCGGACGAGATCGTCGTAGCACGGCTGAACCAGGGAGCGACCGTCCTCCGTTACGTGGACAGAACGCCGTCGCGTGTTACTCTCGCGCTCGGGCGGAACAAGCAAGCCAAGCTGCCTGCGGACCGCGTCATGTACGCGACAGGCATCGTCCCGAGCGACTACGAGGCCTTCCTCGATTTCCGCGACGGCGCAGAGGCGGCCTCCAAGGGGATCGACCTGTCCGAGGTCTGGGAGGTAACGGTCGACGAGCAGGTCACCATGAGCGTGGAGGAGATCGCCGATCTGTACTTTGAGAATGGCTTCGGTGCGTCGGAGATAGTCGCCCTTACCCTGCATCTGGATCGCGGCTCCGACTACTTCGTTTTGCAGGATGGCGGTCACGTACCCCGGTCCCAGGAGGACCTTGAGGCCCTCCGCACCCGGCGCCGCCGTGAGGCAGAGAACGCCGAAGCGGCCAAGACCCTCATGGCTGCGCTGGGTGAAGGGACGCTCCCCGAGCCCATGACACGACTGCACGAGGGACTGCTGGCACACATTAGAGGTTTCGCCATACATGGGGACGACTATACCCGCAGCTATGCGGCTCACTCGTTGCTTCGAGAAGTAGCTGACGGGACGCGCGACCTGCAGCGCAGGGCGTTCGACCTTCTTGTGAGCGCGGGGGTGTTCGCGGAAGACGAACCCCTTGATCTGCACCGCTCCGAGGTCGAGGAAGCGTTCCCACAGGCGGCCATTGATGAAGCCGACTCGATTCTCCAGATCGACGACGCCGACGAACGAGGCCGGCTGGACCTCACGGACCTGGTGACTTTCACGATTGACGACGCCGACACACGCGACAGGGACGACGCCCTATCGCTGGAGTCGATCGATGGGGGGTACCGCCTAGGCATTCACATAGCGGACGCAGGGGCACTCGTGCCTATGGAAGGAGCAATGAACGCCGAGGCCCACAGGAGAATGGCGACCCTCTATCTCCCGGAACGCTCGATACCCATGCTCCCACCGGGGTTCGTGAAGGGAGTTGGGAGTCTAGATCCCGACCTAGTACGACGTGCCGTAAGCCTCCTCGTCAATATCGATGAGTCGGGGCAGGTCTTGGACTATGAGATCAGGCCGTCGCTGATACGGAGCACAGCCGCAATATCCTACGACGAAGCGAACGACGCCATTGCGAACGAGTCAGACACATGGCACACGACTCTTCGCTCGATGAGCGACCTCGCAGAAGCGCTGCTCAAACGGCGAGAGCAGGCGGGGGCAATCAACGTCAATCGCGAGGAGATGGTGATAAGCGTTACCGCGCCGACAGACATAGACGTCCGCGTCGTTTCTCGCAATACCCCCGCCCGCGATCTCGTTTCCGAGATGATGGTGCTCTGCAACTCGCTAATGGCCGACTTCTGCAAGCTGCATCAGATTCCGGCCTCGTACAGATCTCAGTCCGCGCCGGACGTCTCCGACCTCGATCTGTTTGATGAAGACGGCGTTCTTCGAACGCTGACTCGCCTGCAGCGGCACCGTCTCATGCGGCGCTTCACCCCCGCCGTGATCAGCGTTACGCCGACGCCCCACGTCGGACTTGGGGTCGAATCCTATATCCAAGCGACATCTCCCCTGCGTCGGTATCCTGACCTCGTGATGCAACGGCAGATCAGCCGCCACCTCGTCGCCGGGGAGCCTGTCTATTCAGCCGATGACATATCGCTAGTTGCAAAGCGTGCAGAGCTGCAGATGCGAGATCTGTCGAGGATCGAAGAGTCGAGGCGGCGATACTGGTTCCTGAAATACCTCATGCTGACTCGGCTAGACGCCCCGGATGGATCCGACCTGTTCAGGGCGTATGTCCTTGAGAACGAGCACCGTCGCCTTGCCGTGCTCGACCTCGACGAGTACCCGTTTCGGGTGCGCGCGGAACTGCCCGACTCTATAGAGCCGGGGACAACGGTAACTCTCCGGCTGACAGGTGTAGACCTATGGCGGCGTCAGGCTTACTTCCTGTACGTGCCTAACGCGCAGCCGGAGGAGGGGTAGCCGTGCTAGTGTTTAGTTGCAATGTACAGCGTTATATATTACGCTCTGCGCATGGCTGTAGCAACGGTTATCGAATTGACTGATCACGAGCGAACAACGCTGGAGAGTTGGGTGCGTG
>DAOUKG010000058.1:0-48996 GCA_034421575.1 Dehalococcoidia bacterium | reverse complement strand
GTCATTCCGACCGTAGGGAGGAATCTAAAATGCTACGCCATCGCCATGGATGTTTCAGAGTGCAGGGCTTGGTTTGAAGGATGAACACTTTAGATTCCTCTCTCCGCTTCGCTACGATCGGAATATCTCATGAAGGTTGCCACCTTCACCAACCTGGAATGAAAAATTGCGATTTAGTCTACGAAGCCGCTCCGGGGCCTATTTTCGTAGCAATGACAGTGATGGGGCTATGACTCGCAAGTATGGAATACCTAATACCTACCCCTGTCAGCCCGCGACGGGAGAGGGGATAAGAGGGCCTTCGACAGGCTCAGGCCGAACGTACTTCCTCGTGGCCACACGGCAGTTACTGCCACATGCTCGGCCTCGCGGCGGGGCGTAACGCTGCTTTCAAGTAACTGCTCTCGCCTACGTCGGCGCATCACCCTCACCCCAGTCCTCTCCCGCGAACGGGAGGGGGTTTGGCAAAGGTCTTCGAGAGCGGGAATGACGGGGGGCGCGGAGAGTGGAGGGTCCGGGAATTGTGCCGTGAAACGGCAAGTAAATTGGATTTTGTTTAGTTCATTTCTAAAAATATGGTCGTAAAAGTACTTTGACTATCTCCAACTTGGTGCTAGCATTCGTCATATCGAACTCACTTTGGGGCTTAAACCAAGTGCCCGCGTCGTGGAATTCAAGTGACAGTTCTAGATCTGGCTCTAACAATTGAGGTGCTGAAGTTCATTTGGGTCTCGCGCCCGATGCTCGTTCGTTCATCCGATTGGGCAGGATACTCATGGAGACTCGAATATCGGGGGGTACTAAAAGGGGACATAAGCTCCGGTCGTACGCTGGCCTAGGGCTCCGACCGACATCCGAGAAGGTGCGATCCGCCATCTTCTCGCTCATCGGACCGGAATCGGTGATCGGCGCGAGAGTCCTCGACCTGTACGCAGGAACGGGCGCTCTGGGAATTGAGGCCCTGAGCAGGGGCGCGGACGCGGTGGAGTTCGTGGAATCGAACCCCAAGACATGCGGTTACATCAGGAGGAATGTCGAGGACTTCGGATTCGCCGAGCGGGCTGGAATCACTCGCGGCAGAGTTGAAAGGGTCATAGGGACGTTGCGATCGAGGTACGATCTCGTGCTAGCCGATCCGCCCTACCGGAGCGATCCCTGGGAAGAGTTGCTGGACGGTCTACAGAAGGAAGACATTCTCGAAGAAGAGGCAATAGTCGTCGCCGAGCACGCCAGCAGACATGAGATGGCCGACAGCTACGGCGACCTGAGCATTTGGAAGAGAAGACGATACGGGGACACAACGGTCTCGCTGTATCGCAACGGAGGATAGGAGTGACGAGCGCGGTGTATCCGGGAAGGTTTGATCCTGTACACAACGGTCACGTCGACATAGCCCGTCGGGCGTCGACGCTGTTTGACAGCCTTGTAGTGGCCGTGTACGACTCTCCGCCCAAGCGGGCGCTCTTCAGCACCTCTGAGAGGATCAGCCTCTTCAGCGAGTCGATAAGGGACGTGCCAAACGTCGAGATTCGCAAATTCTCCGGACTGGCGACCGAGCTCGCCTCGGAACTCGGGGCCGGCTTCATCGTGCGAGGACTTCGGGCGGGCTACGATTTCGAGACCGAGTTCGAGATGACGCACATGTGGCGGCACCTCAACCGGAACATTGAGGTCGTGTGCATGATGAGCTCCCTGGAGTACCAGTTCGTATACGCCAGCCGCATCAAAGAAGTAGCGCAGCTAGGCGGCGACGTGGACGGCCTTGTGCCGCGGCACGTCGCCGCAAGGTTGAAGGAAAAATACATCTCGGCCTCGTAGTGTCGGGGCTCTGCCAAGGAGGAGCGTCATAGATATCATCAGAGTCATCGAAGAATTGGAAGAGATCTCGAGTTCCGCGACTCGCGTCCCCGGAATGCGGAAGAAGGTCATGGTCGACGTCGATCGGCTGGCGGCAGTCACCGAGCAGTTGAGCAAGACCATTCCCGCCGACATTCTCGAGGCGAAGGAGATTCTCAAGCAGAAGGAGAGCATCCTCAACCATACCGAGCTTGAGGCGCGGCGGATTCGCGACGAGGCTACCGAAGAGGCCGATCAGGTCATGTCGGCGGCGCGTGAGGAGCATCTCAGCAAGGTCAACGAAACGGAGATCCTGCGGGTTGCCTCCGAGAAGGCCGAAGAGATGAACCAGGGTGCCATGCTGGAAGCCCAGCAGATCATGCAGGAGGCCCAGCGGAAGGCCTACCGCCTGCTCGACGAAGCCGAGCGGGTCGCAGCCGAGCGGCGCGAGGGTGCCAACAGGTATGCGCGCGAGACCCTCTTCGACCTCGAAGAGCGCATGTCCGGCGTTCTCGGACAGGTCCGGCGCGGGATCGACACGTTGGGTGTCGAGGCCGAGACCCAGGCTCCGGCCGCTTAGCTCAGCAGCTCAGCGCTTCGTGTCCGTGGTGGGGGCGGTCCCCACCACGGACACACTCCTTTTGCACTTTCTACCTGTGCAAGGGCTTTAGCAGCTCTTCGCGCAGGCGTCTGATGACGGTCTCCAACTCCTCTTGGTCGAGGTTGATAGGGTCGACGCCCAGCTCATCGGGGTCGCCCAGCTGGTGAAGGTGGACGGGCGGGTCGCCCGTTGCCATTGCTTCCAAAACCTCGTCCCGACTTGGGCCGTTCCACTCCGTCGTGAATTCGATCAACGCCGTGGGCACCAGGTAGTTCCACTCATCGTGTTGGACTGACACCTGTATTCCCGGCACTTCGATCAGGGCGTCGACAACCTGCTGTACCTTTTCCCGGTAGCGGACCGTCTCGGCGGCCTCGTCCTCCTCGTCGAAGATCCTGAGGGCCGTCACCAGCCCCATGATCTCCTCCTTGGCCACCTTCATGCTCCTGCCGAGGTAGGAGTTCGGTGCGGCGTTGGCGGCAGCAGCCTCGATCAGGTCGGCTCGGCCCACGAGAATTCCGGTGCCCTGAGGTCCGCGAACGCCCTTGCCGCCGCTCAGGATAACCATGTCGGCGCCCTCGCGAATGAACCGTCGCAGGTTGTCGCGTGGAGGGAGCGTCGACGCGGCGTCGACGATGACTGGCACTCCGCGCGCGTGGGCGATCTCGCACACCTTGGAGAGGGGAATGGCACGTCGTGACACGAACTGCGCGAACAAATACGCCACCGCCGCGGTATTCTCCGTGAAGGCCGCCTCCAGCTGCCACGGATAGCAGCGCCGGCCGTCGCCGATTTCCACGAACTTCGCCCCCGCCGCGCGGTAGAGCTGGTCGTATCCGAATCGGTGACTCCTGTGGATGATGATCTCGTTCTTCATGCCCGTGGCGTCGGGCAGACGCACCATATTCGCGGGGTCGCTTCCGGCAATGACTGCCGCCGCCTGCATCGTGAGGCCTCCGCCCGAGCCGCTGACGACCAGGCCCGCCTCAGCGCCGCATATTTCCGCCAGCACCTTGCCGGCAGCCTTGTTCAAATTGCCGAGGTTCACCATGACGTTGGAGGTCTTTTGCATCACCTCGGCAACTTCAGGCCTCAGCTTCGAGCCGCCCCACATGGTGGTAGTCCCCGACGCATTGATGATCCGCCGGACTCCCAGCGACCCATACATCTGCTCGCCGTTCATAGACAAGTCCATCCCTGACCTCTAAGTACAAAATGGCGGCAGGCCGCCGCGCGGAGGATTATATCACCTGTGTGATGGCAGTCCCGTGTTCCCGGTATACCTTCACCCCGGTCCTCTCGCTTGAGGGCAAGGGGGCTGTGATAGCGGGGAACCGTGTCAACTTATACCAATTGGGTGTGATGAGGCCGTGTTCTCGACTGACCGGGATTTCTGGATTCCGGCCCCGTATCGTGGTACGGGGTGACGTTCCTTCGCCGGAATGACGGATGAGTTGGTTGTGTCACAGCCAATTCACGGTGTATTCAAAACGAATTGGTATTAGCCGTGCCGTCTGCGGTGGAGCGGTCATACGCGCGCGAACTTGTCCAGTGCGAGCTGTGCTCCCACTTGCGCCACGTAGACGTCGCCGGCCGAGTCGATCCAGATCCCGTGAGGAGCGCCGTAGAAGCGGCCGGGTTCCTCGCCTTTCTCGCCCCACGATCCCAGGGTCTCGCCGTCCAGCGTCTTCAGGATGATCGGGCCGTACCCGCTGGCGATGTGCATGACGCCGTCGTCGTCGACCACGGCGTCGTTGCCGCCGGGCACGTCGTTCCACTGGGTGATGTACTCGCCATCGGCCCTGAACACCTGCACGCGCCCGTTCTCTCGGTCGATAACGTACACCCGGCCGTCGGGTCCGGTCACGATTCCGTGCGGCAGATTGAATTCTCCGGGGCCGTCGCCGACCTCTCCGGCGATCTCCCCATGCGCGGCCATCTGGTAGTAGACGGCGTCTCCGCGTCCCCAGGATGCCTTCAACTCCCCGGCGGAGGTGAAGCGGTGGCAACGGTTCTGTTCGTACCCGTCCGACACGTACAGGTCGCCTGACGGCGCGATGGTCGCGTTCGTGGGCGAGCGGAAGGGTTCGCCCTCCGGGCCCCGCTCGCCCTCGGCGCCCAGCACCATCAGCGTCTTGCCGTCGGGAGTGAACTTCCTCACGGTGTGGTCGCCCGCGTCGGCGTGGTACAGCACGTCGTCATGGATGAACAGGCCGTGCGGGACGGTGAAGATTTCGCGGCCCCACCTGTCCAGCAGCTTCCCATCCCGGTCGAACACCCACATCTCGCCCTCGTTGCCATCGGGTCCCTGTCGCAGGCGCACACAGGCGTATACACGTCCCTCGGAGTCCGTGGCAATATCGGAGACGACGCCACCCCTGGGGAACTCTCCCCAGCCCTCTACGTGTTCGTAGTTGTAATTCGAAACGCTGACAGTGTGCGCCATGTCGCATTGCCTCTAGCTTCGGGGGCCTCGCGACCCTCATGATTTGAAGGAATAGTCTACGTCATACGCTTGCCGAAGTCTGCCGGGTCTTGGGATGTCCGGTGTGAGGCCGGTGGAGGTGAGGGGGAAGGACGGGAGTATATGCACTTCGACAGGCTTTCAAGTAACTGCGGGAACCCCCTCTCTGTATCTCTCCCCCGGCGGGGGAGAGATTGTGGTTGTCTGTATCTCTTGTCCCGTGGGGGAGAGATTGTGGTTGTCTGTGTCTCTTGTCCCGGTGGGGATATTACCCTCACCCCCGTATTGGAGTACGGGGCGGGCTCTTCGCCGGAATGACGGGCGTGCGAGGGCCACAGGGGTACACCGGCGTGAGGGGGCGCGGATGGGGAATTGTCAGCCGGTGCGTGGACTATTGGCCGAAGGTGCGGCGGCGATAGACGACGAAGAGGCCGACGAGTATGGCGACGGCGAGTACTCCGACGACGGCGCCGCCGATAACCAGCCCGAGGTTGGTCCCGTCGTCTTCCGGTTCCGTCGTCACCTCGACGACGGCAGTGGGCGTCGCGGTAACGATGACGATGATGGGCGTCACCGTGGGTATCGCGGTCGGCGTCGCGGGGACAGGCGTATTGGCAGGCACGGGCGTGGGAGTGCTGGTTGGCTCCGGCGTCGGCGTTGATGTTGGAGGCACACTCGTTGCCGTCGGCTCCGGCGTCGGCGTCGATGTTGGAGGTACAGCCGTTGCCGTTGGCGGCACCGGCGTTGCGGTATGTGTTGGCACGGGTATGGGGGTGCTCGTCGGGAGCGGCGTGGGCGTGTTTGTGGGCGTGGCGGTAGGCGGCGCCGGCGTCGGGGTGGGAGTGCATACGGGAATTGGCGGAAGTGGTGGAAGCACCACAATGAATTTGGTCGTGTTGTTACTCTCGTCCGATTCCTCCACCTGTGAACCTACGTCCACCACGACGGTGTTCTCTCCGGAGGTGATTCCGGTGACCTGCAAGACAGCGGAATTGAGTCCTCCCAGTCCTGCGGCGGCATCGTGGGCGACCCCGTTGATCTCCACAACGAAGGGACCAGAGGTTACGGAGCCATCGTTGCGGACGACAACGCTGAAGGTGATTGGAGGGAACTCCGGCTCGGTGTCGCTGGTCCTGCAGAGGGGCGGCTGGCTGATTTCGTACTGCACTCCGGCGGGCACGAGGTCCGGCAGCGGACGTGGTGTCGGCGTTGAGGTCGCGGTCGGAGTGGGTTCCGGCGTGGGTGTCGGAGTTGGGACCGGAGTCGGCGTGTCGGTCGGAGCAGGCGTCGGCGTCGGTTCCTCCACGACCGGGGCGGCGATGACGCGGATGCGTTTGTTCTGGTTGTCGGCGAAGTAGAGATTGCCCTCTGCGTCGACCGTCATGCCCAGGGGACGATTCAAGGATGCGGAGAGGGCGGGGCCGCCGTCTCCCGCAAATGTGATGACGCCGTTTCCGGCAACGGTGGTCATGGTGCCGTCCGACTTAATTGCTCGAATGCGATGGTCGAGGGCGTCTGAGATGAAGACATTGCCGTCTGGGCCCACAGCCACTCTTCGAGGCGACGACATACTCGCCTCTGTTGCAGGCCCTCCGTCTCCGGCGTAGACGCCATTGCCGTCTCCGGCGATGGTGGAGATAGTCCTATCGTCAGCGTCCACGCGGCGAATTCTGCGATTTCCGGTATCAGCAATTATGATGTTGCCGTTTGGGTCAACGGCTACACCCTCAGGCTTGGCGAGCCTGGCCCTTCTCGCCTCGCCTCCGTCTCCGGAGAAGCCCGTTTGGTTGTTGCCGGCCAGCGTTGAAATTCGGTTGGTGTCCAGGTCGATCACACGGATGAGGTTGTTCCTGAAGTCGGCCAAATAGAGATTATCGTCTTCATCGACGGCGAGTGCCGTGGGGCTATTGAGGCTAGCCTCTTTGGCGTCAATGTTCTCGCCCCTGAAGGTAGCGTTGCCGTCGCCTGCTATTCTGCTTATGACTCCGCTTGCAATGTCCAACTTGAGCACACGGTGGTTGACCGTGTCGGCTATGTACAGATCACCATTGGAGTCTAAGGCCAAGCCCTCCGGCGAATTCAGGCGAATATTTATGCCCTGACCACCTTCCCCCAAGCTTCCAGCTACCCCGGTTCCTGCGACAGTCCGTATCAGCCCTGTTTCGCGGTCCACGCGGCGCACGCGATGATTGGCGGTATCGGAGAAATAGAGGTTTCCATCAGGGTCGATTGCAACATCGCTGGGAAAGTGGAGTGTCGCATCAGCCGCCGAAGCCCGTTCACCTGAGAAGGACTCTTCTCCGTTTCCGGCGATCGTGACCAGTATCGACGTCCTCCTATTATCAGGAAAGACTACGGCTCTCACTCTCTGATTGTCGGTGTCGGAGATGAATATCTCGCGGTCAGCATTGACAGCGACGCCTGATGGCGAGTCAAGACTCGACAGGATGGGGACCTTGTTTTCGCCGTCATATCCCGCCGACCCGTCGACGGAGCCGGCCTCGGTAAGGACCAACGAATCTTCAAAAATCCTGGTGAGGACAATTCTCCGAACGAGGTTGTTGCCGGTGTCGGTGACATAGAGACTGCTTTGTTCATCGTCGAGTTCGATGCTCTGTGGGCTTCGCAGTACGGCGCTGCGCGCTGTGCTGGCGGCCTGCACGGTAACCGGGTCGACGGGGGCACCCCTCACGCCTGCGAGGGTAGCTATGATGCCGTTGACATCAACCACGCGGATGAGGTGGTTGCCGGTGTCTGCAATGTAGACCTTGCCTATGTCATCCACGGCCACGTCTCTGGGCTGAGCCAGGTCTGCCTCTATGGCCAGCCCGTGGTCACCTCCGGACCCTGCAATGCCAATGCCGGCGATGGTTCTTATGATTCCACTCCGCGCGGCGACTCTTCTAATCCTGTTGTTGTACGTATCTGCGATGTATATGTTGCCGTAGCGGTCTATGTCCACTCCATGAGGGGCGTTAAAGGCTGCGTCCAGGGCGTCACCGCCGTCGCCCTCGAAGCCGGGGCTGCCGAAACCCGCGACGGTGGTGATAATTCCGGTTTCAAGGTCGATTTTTCTAATGCGGTGGTTGCCGGTGTCTGCGAAGTAGAGGTTGTCATCGATGTCGATGGCCATCCCGAATGGCGAGTTTATGGTGGCATTGGATGCGGGGGCGTCGTCTCCGGAGTAGCCCGCATTGCCATTTCCCGCAATGGTGGAGATTATGTTTCGTTCGTTGTCGATCTTGCGGATTCGATGAGCTGCGTTGTCGGCGACGTAGATGTTGCCTTGACTGTCCACCACGATGCCGGCCGGAGAGGTGAGGGACGCGAGCGTTGCCCTGCTGCCGTCACCCACGCCACCTCCCGCAACGGTCGAAATGTCGCCCGTCTGGGCGTGTGTGGGCATGACGAGAAGGACCAGGGCTGCGAAAACTGCAGCCGCGATGAGTCCTGCTGTAGAGGTGCGGGTCACGTTGTCACTCCGAGAGTCGCTGTTCCTTCACGAGGCATCACAGACATTAATCGTAGATGGTGTATCGGTATTCTGCTAGTGATTATTCGATATCTTATACGGAAATTAGAAGTCAACCAATTCGGAAAAGGGTGACTGTTTGGAGTTGATGAGGTGAACCTCCCCGCCCCAGTGGATACCCGCCCCGTATCGGGGTACGGGGTGACGTTCTTTCGCGGGTATGACGGTGGCTGAGTATGCGTCGAGGGACCTCACGAAGTCTGAACAGTTATGTTCAGTCTCGGTGAGAAGAACACCCTCACCCTAGCCCTCTCCCGTGAACGGGAGAGGGGATTAGATTCCCGTTTTTGCGGGTATGACGGTGGTTTGCTTACCGGAATGTCTCTCGGTGAGCCTGAACAGTTACCATCAGGCTCACGCATGGCAGAGGGGGCGAAGGAAAGGCTTCGAGGTTCGGGGCGGTCTTGCGGAGGAGTGCGAGTGCAGGTAGATTACGCCCATGATAGGACTCATTGGCGGCACCGGACCGGAGGGAAGAGGGCTGGCATTGCGTTTCGCTCTTGCCGGTCACGATGTTCTTATCGGGTCGCGGGAAGTGGCGCGAGCCCGCGATGCGGCGAAACGGGTGTCAAAGCGATTGTCCGGCGCGTCGGTCCTGGGAGGGCTGAACGAGGACGCGGCCACGCAATCGGATACGGTGTTCGTGACGGTCCCATACGCGGCGCAGCGTCCCGTGCTTGAAGCTCTTGCCGACGCCTTGAAGGGGAAGATCGTCGTGACGACTGTCGTACCCCTGGGATTTGACCGGAATGGCGCGAGCTACCTGCCTTTGGAAGCGGGTTCGGCAGCGATGGAGGCGCAAGAGATGCTGCCGGACTCAAGGGTCGTGGCAGCATTCCAGACCATAAGCGCGCATGACCTGCTGGACCCGGACCGACGTGTCGATTCAGACGTGGTCGTGTGCTCGGATGATGATGAGGCCAAGGAGGAGGTCGCCGCCTTGGCGAGGGAAATTCCGGGCATCCGCGCTGTTGATGGGGGAGGCCTGAGAAACGCGGTGCTCGTCGAGCACATTACTCCCTTGTTACTGAACATCAACAAGGTGTACGGAGGACGATCGGCGGTGAGGTTTACGGGCCTGGATGGTAAGAGTTAAGGAGTGTCGCGACGGGTCCTGCGGAGGGGTGTTTCCGCAGTCCGTGAACCCCGTTCGTGGTGAGCCCTTCGACAGGCTCAGGACAGGCTTGTCGAACCATGAACCGCCCTTCGACAGGCTCAGGGCGAACGTATACTTTCTCGTAGTCGCGCGGCAGTTACTGACATCCCTGCACGGCCCCGGGCGTGGGGCGTAACGCTGCCCAGGACGAGCGAGTGGTAATCACCTTTAGTAGATGTCCCCCCCAAACACTTCGGAAATACCCTCTAACGGGGTGACAGTCGCGCTGGCGGCGTTGCCAGCCGGTGAGGGGTCTAGTAGGTTGTGCGCCAATTGAGAATTCAGAACGGAGATATTGACGATGGATGAACCGACTTATGACCTGATTATCCGGGCGGGCCGGGTGTTTTGCGCCGACGTGGGGCTGGACGGTCCGGGGGCCGTCGCGGTGAAGGGTGACCGGATTGTGGCGACGGGTCAGGACGTTGCGGGGACGGCTGCGAAGACGCTGGAGTTTCCGGAAGGGCTGCTGCTGCCGGGCCTGGTCGATCTTCATACTCATCCGGCCCCGTCTGATTGGAAGTACGGCATCGATCCGGATGTGGAGATCCTCCCGCGCGGGGCTACGACGATACTCTCTCAGGGCGACTGCGGGGCGGATGACTGGTGTCTATACCGGGACACCATCATTCACGGGTCGAAGACGAGAGTGCGGCTCGCGATGAGTGTGGCGCGGGGAGGCGAGCGCGTGCCGGACAGAGTGGCATTCGGCAACGTGGATGATCTGGATGTGGACGCCGGGGTGGCGGCGATCGAAGATGGCGGAGACCTCATCTGGGGACTGTCCGTGAATGCGAGCCAGGCTGCCTCAGGAGACGCCGATCCCAGGGTCGTGGTGCGGCGCACGCTTGAAATTGCTGAAAGGTCGGATAGTCCGATCCTGTTCGGCAACCGCTGGGAGCCCTATGACTGGCCCATCGCGGAGCAGCTCGATCTCCTCAGGAGCGGTGACGTGCTGACCTACTGTTTCCACACCGGTCCGAACGGCATCGTGGAAGACGGCAGGGTGATTGACGCCGCGTGGCGGGCGCGTGAGCGCGGAGTGCTGTTCGACGTGGGACATGGCATGGCATCGTTCGACTTCCCCACGGTTGAGGCGGCCATAGCCGACGGGTTCCTGCCGGACACGATTTCCACCGATCAGTACGTCCGGCACGTTGGTTCGAGTCCGCAGCACGATCTGCCACGGACGATCTCCAAACTGCTGGCTGCGGGCATGGACGAGCGAGACGCGTTCCCTCGCGCAACGCTTCGTCCGAGCGACGTGCTGGGCATGGCGGGAGAGATCGGGACGCTGAGAGTTGGGTCGTGCGCGGACCTGGCGGTGCTGAGATGGGATGAAGACGCGCTTCCGCTGGCGGACGTTGCCGGGGTCACGAGGCCGGGTGGGTGCTATCTCCCGGTGATGACGGTGCGGGCAGGCGAGACGATAACCAACAGCTAGGGAACTGCCCGGGGAAACGGGCTACCGCAAATGAGGAATGGAGTATGTGGAGGCCAGGCGTTTGCCCGATCTCTACCTATTCGCCATCTCCATTGGAACTGACGTCTACACCGCCGAACTGTTCGGAGGTCCCGCTCAGGCCGGGCAGTGAGAGTTCCGTGGCGCGATGGCACGCCACCCAGTGGCCGGGGGAGTCTTCGACGAATTCCGGCGTCTCTTCGGTGCACATTTCGACTTTGTACGCGCATCGAGGGTGGAAGTAGCATCCGGACGGCGGGTTCGCCGGACTTGCGACCTCTCCTTCAAGGACGAAGGTCTCTTTGCGTACCTTCGGGTCTGGGACAGGCACCGACTGGAGGAGCGCGGACGTGTAGGGATGCTTGGGATTGCTGAACAGTTCTTCGGTCTCGGCCAGTTCGACCATCTTGCCGACGTACATGACGGCGACGCGGTCTGAGATGTGGCGGACGACGCTGAGGTCGTGAGCGACGAAGAGGTATGTGAGGCTTAGCTGTTCCTGCAGGTCGGACAGGAGGTTGATGACCTGTGCCTGAACGGAGACGTCGAGGGCGGAGACGGGCTCGTCTGCAACGACCAGGCGGGGGTTCAAGGCCAGGGCTCTTGCGATGCCGATGCGCTGACGTTCGCCGCCGCTGAAGGCGTGCGGGAAGCGCCGCATGTACTCAGGCCGCAGTCCCACGAGTCGCAGGAGCTCGGCGACTCGCTCGGAACGAACTCTCAGGCTGCGTTCACCGTGGACCAGGAGGGGCTCGCCAACGATATCCAGGAGGGACATTCGTGGGTTGAGCGACGTGAACGGATCCTGGAAGATCATCTGCATGTCTTTGCGAAGCTCACGCAGGGGGCCCTTGCCGATCGCCCCGATGTCGAGGACCTGGCCGTCCTCGGTGCGGTAGAGAATCTCGCCGCTGCTGGGGTCGATGGCGCGCATGATGCACCGGGCTGTGGTGGTCTTGCCGCAACCGCTTTCGCCCACCAGTCCCAGGGTCTCACCCTGCTGGATGGTGAAGCTGACGTCATCGACGGCTCGGACGTGTCCGATGACCCTCTTGAGGAAGCCCCGCGTTATGGGGAAGTACTTCCTCAGGTTCTGGACGTCGAGCAGGTTACGTCGCTCGGCGATGAAGCTTTGAGTTTGGTCGATGCTCTCCTCAGCCACTTGTGCCTACCTCTTCCGGGGAATGATGAAGGAAACAGCTAACCATCTGGTTTGTCCCTTCCAGGGGCTGGAAGACGGGGACGTTACGGTCGCAAACGCCTTCTATGTAGTTGGGACAACGCGGTCGGAACGTGCATCCCGACGGCCTGTTGAAGGGGTGCGGGATGGTGCCTCGAATGGAGGGGAGACGTTCGACGCTCCTGGTGTAAATGCTGGGGATAGACCTGAGCAGACCCTGGGTGTAGGGATGCTGCGGGTTGTAGAAGATGTCCTCAACGGGTCCGGACTCGACGGCCCTGCCGAGGTACATGACGACGACGCGGTCGGCCATTTCCGCGATCACGCCGAGGTTGTGGGTGATGAGGATGACGGCCATTCCGGTGTCTTGCTGGAGCTGTCTCAGGAGTTCGAGGATCTGGGCCTGGGTGGTCACGTCGAGGGCGGTGGTCGGCTCATCGGCGATGAGCAGCTGGGGTTCGGCGGAGAGGGCCATTGCGATCATGGCGCGCTGGCGGAGGCCGCCGCTCAACTGGAAGGCGTATTCCTTCAGTCGCTGCTCTGCGTTGGGAATGCCCACCATCTGCAGGAGTTCGATGGAGCGGTCCTGGATGCCCTGTTCGGAGAGGTCGGTGTGGAGCCTGATGGCCTCGCCGATCTGGTTGCCCACCGTGTGGAGCGGGCTGAAGGAGGTCATTGGCTCCTGGAAGATGAGAGCGATGCCAGCGCCGCGGATGGCGCGCATCAGTCTGCTGTTGGGGTCAAGGGCTGTGATGTCGATCTCTCGCTCGTCGGGCAGGCGCCAGAGGATTTCACCTTCCTCGACGCGCCCGGGCTTGTCGATGATGTTGAGGATTGCGCGGCCAACGGTGCTCTTGCCGCATCCGCTCTCACCGACGACCCCGAGGGTCTCGCCCTGCTTTATCTCGAAGTCGACACCGTCCACCGCCCGGACGACGCCTTCGTCCGTGGGGTAGTAGATCTTCAGATCATTGATCTGAATTACCGCATCTTGCGCCAGTCTGCTTCCGTTTGTTGCTGTAGTCATACGCTCGCTCTGTATATTACTTGCCGTACGGGTCCGCTGCGTCTCGCAGACCGTCTCCCAAGAAGTTGAACGACAGGATTACGATGATAACCGGGATGGCTACGAACATGAGCCATGGGTAGAGCGCCACGACCGTGGGCTGCTGGGCCTGGATGAGCATGATGCCGTAGCTCACGGCCGGCGGCCTGAGGCCCAGACCGAGGAAGGACAGGCTCGTTTCCCCGATAATCATGCCCGGGATCGCGAGGCTCATGTTGGCGATGAGGTGGCTGTAGAAGCCCGGCAGCATGTGCCGGAACATGATCCGGCTCTCGGAGGCGCCCGCAATGCGCGCGGCCATCACGTAGTCTTCCTCACGCAGGGCGAGGAATTTGCCTCGTACGGTGCGGGCCATGCCCGTCCAGCCGAAGATGGACAGGATTACGGTAATGGCCAGGTAGACCTGGAGCACCGACCAGTGCTGCGGGACGGCGGCGGAAAGCCCCATCCACAAGGGCAGGGTGGGGATTGCGCTCATGACCTCGATGATGCGCTGGATCAGCGTGTCGATCCATCCTGCGTAGTATCCGGATATGCCGCCCATGACGACTCCGAATACGAAGGCAATGGCGACGCCCAAGAGTCCAACCGAGAGAGATACTCTGTTTGAGAGCATGAGCCGCGACCATGAGTCGCGTCCCACGTCGTCACTGCCAAGGAGGAATATGGAAGGGCGCTCCTCGTATACCTCCGTGTCGCTGAAGCCGAGGAGATGCCGGTCCGTCTCTATGAATCCGAGGAACTTATACTCAAAACCCTTTACAAAGAACCCAATGTCGATCTTTTCATCCGGGTTCTCCTCATACTTTCGCTGGAACGTTTGGGGGTCTCGATAGGACTCCAACCCGTTTACGTGGGGCCGGAAGGAGCCGCCGTCGAAGAACCTGATGGGCTGCGGCCGCAGGTAGTGGTAGGACTCGGAAATTCTTGCCGGGTCACCTGTACCCATGAATTCGGCAAGAGGGAACATCAGATAGAAGACAGCGAGGATGAGGCCGGAGATGACGGCGGGCTTGTGCTTTCGGAACCGCCACCACATCAACTGCCATTGGGAGGCAACGGTAAATTCCTCTTCGTCGAGCTGCGCTTGCGCTGCATCTACGGCAACTTGCTCTGCCATACGCATCCCCTCTAGTTTCGCCGGGCGAAACTGTGAACAGTCCCTTAGCTCCGTAAGGGCCCCCGCACACAACAACTCCAGCGGCGGCGCGGTGACCCGGTTCGCGCATACAATAGTATACGCTTCCCAACCGAACCGGCAGGGTGAACCCGCTGCAACACTATACTATTGTTTCTAACGTGTCAAGCGTGGGGATATGCTCCACTTCGACAGGCCGAATCTCGCTTCATCACCTTGCTCCCGTGATGTTTCGGGGTGCATGAAACGCGGCCTCATTCCGTCCTTTGACGGGCATTCGTCCCGACCGTATACTTCGTGCGGTTTCAGAGTCTCTTGAGGACGGCATGACATGACGTACCGTGTGGGCATCGTGGGCGCGAGCGGGATCGTGATCAACACTCCCAGGGGCGAGCCGTCGCCTCCCCTCGATAGGGAGATTTCCAACTCGCACCTGAGCGGTCTTGCCTATATGCCCGAGGTGGAGCTTGCGGCGATCTGCGACATCAACCCGGAAGCTCTGGGGCGGTTCGAGGCGTCCTGGAAGGAACGGTGGCCCGATACGCGGCTCTATGCGGACTACAGGGAGATGCTGGAGAGGGAAGATCTCGACATCCTGACGGTTGCGACGTCGGACCATCGTCATACTCGGATCGTGATCGACGGGGCCGAGAGCGGCGTGAAGGGGATATTCTGCGAGAAGCCGATTGCGACGACGCTGGAGGACGCGGACGCGATGATCGCGGCGTGCGAGGCCAATGGCGTGAAGATGTCGGTCAACCACTCGCGAAGGTGGATACCGCTGTACCAGAAGGTGCGGCACACCATCAAGAGCGGCGCAATCGGAGCGCCGACGGTGATATCGGCGGTCCTGGCCGGGCCTCGCGCGATGATGTTCCGCAACGGGACTCACTATGTAGACATACTGAGTTTCTTTGCCGAGTCGGAGCCGAGGAAGGTGTCTGCGATCCTGGAGGACGGCTTCGATCACTGGGACAGGTACCGGGGCGACGGAGGGAAGCTGCCGGAGAACGATCCGGGCATGACGGGGACGATCCACTACGAGAACGGCGTCATCGGACTCTTCCGGTCGGTGAAGGGGACTGCGCCTCTCGGTGGGTTGGAGATCATCGGGCCGGACGGGGTTGTCCGCATAGGCGGCACCGAGAGTTCAGCGGAACTGACAAAACTGCAGGACATCAGGGCAGAGCCGTTCCGCACGACGATCCACCCGGAGCAGTACCAGGTCCAGGGGCCGTTGGCGGCGTACCGGGAGCTCATCGCTATCATCGAACGCGGCGGGGAGAGTATTTCGTCCCCGCGAGACGCGCGGAGGGCGCTGCGGATATTGCTGGGATTCCTGGACTCGCATCAGAAGGGCGGCAGGTTGGTGGAGGTTCCGGGGTAAGAGAGGTTCTGGGTGCTAGGTGCTGGGCGACTCGCCGTCGCGGGCGAGGGGATGCAGATTCCGGGTGCTAGGTGCTGGGTTCTGGGTGGGAGGGCAACCACAAGGAGCCTGTCTCATAACTCGGCAACACATATTTCTCTAACAAAGGGTGCCATGCTTATCGTCGTTGTAGGTATCATTCGCAACGAAACATAACCACCCTTACCGTCATTCCCGCGAAAGCGGGAATCCACAACATCCTGACTAGAGAGATAGTCTTCTTCTGAGACAGCCTCCAAGGGTTGCCCCTACGGTGAGGTAGGTAACTGTTCAGACTTCATGAGACCGCTCGACACACAGCCCACCGTCATTCCGGCGAAGGCCGGAATCCAGAAGGGCGGGGAGGTTCACCTCACCAAGACTGAACAGTTACTGAGGTAGTCGTTATCTTGACCCATTTGTTTGGTAGCACATAGAATGCGGCTTTGGATTGGATAGGCAGTGAATGAGCAATAAGTCTTCTGTGGAAGAGTTGGTATCGGCTGGCGGGGTCGTGTTTCGCGACGGCGGGGACGGCATGGAGGTCATCCTGTGTGGGAAATGGTCGCCGCGCAGGCTTTGGGCGCTTCCGAAGGGCACGCCGGAGACGGGAGAGACCCGAGAGCAGACGGCGCTCCGCGAGGTGACGGAGGAGACGGGTCTCAAGGTGAAGACCCAGTGCTTTATCGACAGCATTCAATACTGGTTCGTCAGGCCGGTGGACGGAGTGCGGTGCCACAAGACTGTGCTCTACTATTTGATGGACTCGGTCGGTGGAGACACATCTCTCCATGACAACGAGTTTGACGAGGTAAGGTGGTTCTCGGTCGAGGACGCTCTCAAGACCATGAGCTACGGAAACGAGGCAGAGGTTGTTAAAAAAGGCCTTTCCATGGCTCTACGAGGATGATCGGGAGCCGGCGGAAGAGGGTGCGGTAGTCCAAGTCGGCAACAAGGTTGTCCTGCGGGAGAAGCGCCGGAGCGATATCGACGACGACTATGGATGGCGGGTCGACGAGGAACTGTCCCGCCTGGACGCGACGCGACCGATTACGATGTCGTTAGAAGCATTCCGTAACTACGCGCGCGAGGAGATGCAGTACGCCACCTCGACGTCGAAGCGGCTCGCCATCGACACGCACGACGGCGTCCACATCGGCAACTGCATGTACTACGACATCAACCGCAGGCGCGGCGTGGCCGAGCTGGGCATAATGATAGGCGACCGGCGCTACTGGGGAGCCGGTTACGGCACGGACGCTGTGCGAACGCTTCTCGATCACATCTTCGCCACGACCGACCTCGACAGCGTCTACCTTCACACGCTCAAGTGGAACGACCGCGCGCGACAGTCGTTCGCCAAGGCGGGGTTCCGGGAGATGCGCACGGTGTTCCGCAACGGGTATGACTTCGTGCGGATGGAGATCCGGCGGGACGAGTGGGAGGCCTTGCGTCCTACGGAGCATGACGCCGAAGGGAACGGCTCGCGCGCGGGGTAGGGCGACTCGCCGCCGCAGAAGAAACTCGCTAAGAGGGTGCCCAATGATTCAGCTGAGACCGTTCGTGGTTAGCCTGTCGAACCATGAAGGCGACGCCACCCTTCGACAGGCTCAGAGTGAACGGAATTTCATTTGAACACACCTAAGGGGTGAATGGCCGTGCGGAAGGTGATCTTCGGCGATAATCTCGAAGTCCTTTCGTCGATGCCGGACGAGCAGGTTGACCTGATTTATGTCGATCCTCCCTTTAATACGGGGCGTGTGCAGGAGCGGAGGTCGATCAGGACGGTGCGGGATGAGGACGGCGGTGACCGCGTCGGCTTTCAGGGGAACCGCTATCGGACGGTCGAGGTCGGTTCGAGGGCCTACTCGGACTCGTTCGATGACTATTTGAGCTTCCTAGAGCCGCGGTTCCGAGAGGCGCGGCGCGTGCTCAAGTCCAACGGTTCGTTCTTCCTGCACGTGGACTACCGCGAAGTCCACTACTGCAAGGTGCTGCTGGACGAGGTGTTCGGGCGCCCGTCGTTCATCAACGAGATCGTATGGGCATACGACTACGGGGCGCGGTCGAAGTCGAGGTGGCCGGCGAAGCACGACAACATCCTGTGGTACGCGAAGGACCCCGAGGACTACACGTTCAACTACGAGGACGTGGACAGAATTCCCTATATGGCTCCCGATCTGGTGGGGCCGGACAAGGCGGCGCGAGGAAAGACGCCGACGGACGTTTGGTGGCATACCATCGTGCCAACGAACGGCAAAGAGAAGACGGGGTACCCCACGCAAAAGCCACTGGGGATCGTGGAGCGGATTGTTCGCGTCCACTCGAATCGAGGGGACGTGGTGCTGGACTTCTTCGCGGGGAGCGGGACGACCGGCGAGGCGGCGGCGAAGCTGGGACGGGGGTTTTTGTTAGTGGACGATAATGCTGAGGCGGTCCGGGTGATGGAGGAGCGACTGGGGCAGTATGAGACAGAATTCACCACAGAGAGCGCAGAGGGGGGAGAGGGTTAGGGTGCACAAGGGTCGTCCCTAATGTTGAGGTCGGACGACGGATGTTTCCGAATAGCTGATTGTAAGGAGTAGTAGGAGACACTAATGAGAGCAAACACGGTCAAGCAAGAGCTGCTGCGGGGAGAGCCGTCGATTGGGGCGGAGGCAGGGCTGGGGTCGGTGCTGTCGGCGGAGATGCTGTCTCGCGTGGGGTTCGATTATGTGGTGGTGGATATGCAGCACGGGGCGTGGACGGAAGAATCGGTGATGAATGCGTTCCGGGCGATTGCGCTGGGGCCGGCCTTGCCCATGGCGCGTGTGCGGAGCAACGATTTCGGGCTGATCGGTCGGCTGCTGGACATCGGCGCGATGGGGGTCATCATTCCGCTGGTGAACTCGGTGGAGGATGCGGAGAAGGCCGTTCTCGCGGCGCGGTACCCTCCGCTTGGCGGCAGGTCGGGCGGGAACTTCGGGACGGGGTTCCTGTCGGACGACCCGGACACCTACCAGGAGCGCGCGAACGAGGAGATATTCCTGGCTGTGCAGATAGAGTCTGCCCCTGCCGTGGAGAGCGCCGAGGCGATCTTGGCGGTCGAGGGCATCGACGGGTGCTGGATCGGGCCGGGTGACCTGTCAGCGTCAATGGGGACGACGCCCGGGACGCCTGAGCACACGGCGGCTATCCGGTCGGTGATCGCTGCATGTCACAAGACGGGGAAGATACCGGGCATATCCCTTGGCGATGCGGAACTTGCAAGGTTCTGGATCGACGAGGGATGCCGGTTCGTCACGTGCGGGGACGACGGCTCGTGGATGGCGGCGGGTGCGAGGTCGGCGTTGGAGGGGGTATTGGGTTCCGGGGGCTAGGTGCTGGGGATTCACCGCAGAGAACGCAGAGAGCGCGGAGAGGGAAGAGAGTGGGTTCGTGGATTCCCGCTTTCGGAGACCTTTACATAACCACCGTCATTCCCGCGAAAGAACGTCACCCCGTACCACGATACGGGGCGGGAATCCAGAGACGTCTCCGAAGCTGGATGATGCCCTTTCAATGACACCCTCTCAGCGGGAGAACGGTTACGCAAAGACCTCCGTTCGCGGGAATGACGCGTTAGGTTGAGGGAATGGAGATGTTGCCCTTCGACAGGCTCAGGGCGAACGTATGACATTGCTGGACGGAACTTTCTCACACACCCTTTTAGGGATAGCGTCAGCCTTTACCCCATGTAGAGGAACTGGTTGGCGTAGCCTGTGTGTGGGCCGAAGCGGTCTTGGGACCAGTTTATGATGTCGGCGTCGGTGGAGTGTTGGTGGGACGGGTAGAGTCTCTTGACGGTGTTGCGGACGCGGGAGTCGACGGGGAAGGCCTCGGTCTTGTCGAGGGCGAAGAGGGCGACGCAGTTGGCGATCTTGGGGCCGACGCCGTGGAGGTCGATGAGCCGCGAGACGGCCTCGTGGTAGGTGATGTCCGGTTGGGCGAGGCGGTGCAGGTCGAGACGGCAGTCGAGGATGCTTTTTGCGGCGTCAATGATGGCGCGGGGGACGCGGTCGAAGCCAAGGGACATTTCTTGCAGTTGGTCGATGCCGGCGTTGAGGACCGTTGCGGGGTCGGGGAAGGCATGGCGGGTCTCGCCGTTGAGGGTTAGCGGACGGCCCAGCCGCGCTGCAATTGTCTTGACGCGGTGGGCGATTCTGGGCGGGCTTGCTCTTGCGGAGCAGATGTAAGAGACGAGGCATTCCCATGGGTCGGGCTGCCGCATGAGGCGGACGCCGGGATACTTTTGTATGAGCGCGGCTATGTGCTCGTCGCGGGCGGCGATATCCGTGTAGATGGCGTCGATATCGTCGTCGAGGCGGAAATAGCTCGTCAGGAGGCCGGTGAGATCGGCGTCTGGGGTTGAACGGTAGGTCAAGCGGTCGCCGGTCTGGTTGATGTGGACGAGGTGGCCGTCGAGCACGCCGGAGTGCCAGCCGTCGTCGAGTCTGCGCCAGCGGAAGTCCTGTCGTCCTTCGAGGCATCCTTCGAGATTGAAGGGGTGGTTGGTACGGGGGTTGAGGGAGATGTGGCGGATCATGCGTGTGGATTGTAGCGCTTGGTTCTCCCGATTTGCAGTGACGTCACTGTGCTTCCGGTAGGTGAGCTCACGGGATTCTCGCGCCCGTGTCAGGGCACTGGGCAGGGTCTGACCCTCACCCCAGCCTCTCCTCCGTATCGAGTACGGGGTAAGCTCTCTCCCTCGAACGGGAGAGGGGATACTCGCTTAGCTGTCATATCCAAATGGAAACGGCGCTAGGACGCTACGTCCCGTCACAGGGACCTTGCCGGCTACGGGGAGCCTCCTTGAGGACTCGACGAGGCTTGGGATTTGACATCCTGATGAAAAACTCCTGTAACACGAGTGAAAAACTTCTGCAACAATTCAACGGTAGGCTAACGGCGCTCCAGCAGATAAGAATTTGCCTTGCAGCATCGCGCGGCCTTGATATATTTTGCTGATCAATAGTATCGAGGATAAACATTTAGCATGAGCAATCGAAGTGTGGGTGAATCGATGGACGAGCGGGTCTCCAAGCTACAGGGTGACTTGCAGAATCTGGTCAAATTCCTTGTCGAGGGACTTAAGAGTCAGCTTTCTCCCTATGGGATAGACGCCGTGGAGTATACGGTCCTCAGCGTCTGCCTGGGCGTGGGGCCGACCTCGATCAGAGACCTGAGGGAGCTTGTTCCGATCGACTATGGACATATGAGTCGCACGACGACCCGACTGGAGGACAAGAGGCTACTTCAAAAGATTCGCCTGAGAGACGATCGGCGTGTGGTGCGCCTGAGGGTGACGGAAGAAGGCGTGTCCCTCATTCCGGAATTAGTGGGCCGGGTGCAGGAATACTATGCCCTTCTCGTGAGAGACATCAGTCATGAGCAGTTGATCGGCTGCATGGCCGTCATGCAGAAGATGATGTCGGCGTGGGAAGACGGGGAGAATCATCCCGCGCAGGCGACGGATTCGCCCGGGTCTTCTTCGGACGGAACCGGGACTGAAAATCCGTCGATCGAGGCGCTCATCGGCATGCTGCAGGGCGACTTGACGAGATTAGTGAACATCATGTACCAAGGGATCGAGGACCGGCTGTCTCCGGTTGGGCTTGCGGTCGGGGAGTTCTTCGTTCTCGCGGCCTGCTACAGCAACGAATCGATCACGATTTCGGGCCTCGGGGAGCATGTCCCTCTTGATGTTGGACGCATAAGCCGTCTTGTGTCCAAACTGGAAGACAGGGAGCTGATCGTGAAGGTGCGCCCGGAAAGAGACCGGCGGGTAGTGAGGGTGGAGATGACCGACGAGGGCCGCGCTCTCGCGCTCGAGTGCATGGGGCAGGTCGGCGAGCACTACGCCAACGTGGTGAGCAGAATCAGCGAAGAAGATCTGATCGACCTCATGACTTTCATCGCAAAGATGACGGAGAATGCCGAGAGCGCGAGGGGGTAGGGAGAGGACGGGGTCGGTGGATTCCCGCTTTCGCGGGAATGACGGTGTGGTGATGGACGGATCAGGTGCGCCGTCTTACGGCTGAATCAGTATCCGCATCGACCCGTTGCCGTCTTTGCGCTGGGTGAGGATGGTGTGGCCGCGTTCCTCGGCCCAGACCACGACGTCGTAGGTGTTCAGGACGTTGGGCATGATGACTTCGAGGAAGGTCTGGGAGTCGGCCTCGACTCGCTCGGTTAGCTCGGCGAGGATGCTGGCGCAGGTCTTGCCGGTCCCGTCGACGACTACCCAGCCGTTGCCGGAATCGCCGTTCTTGCTGCCGTTGGCGATGTACGCGCCGTCGAGGACGTCGATCTCGCCGGACTGGCGCATGTCGAGCTGTCGCTTGAACTCGGCTACGGCCTCCCAGTAGACGCCCTCGGAGCGCTCGCCCTGGGCGCAGACGGCGCCGCGCACGCCGACGATGTCGGGGTTGATGCGGGAGAGCTCGTCGAGGTTGTCGATCTTGAGGTGGCCGGAGAGCGCCGTGCTCATGCCGTCCTGCTTGCTGTCGAAGACCATGTCGCGGAGCTCGGACTCGGACATGAAGTCGAAGAGATTGCGGCCGTCCTTGGTGAGGGTGTCGATGAGCCAGCCGTCGCACTGGCCCTCCTTGGCGAGGGTGACCATGTGGTCGGCTTCGAGGCCGTCGTAGAGGGGGTTGTCGGCGAAGAGTGATCCTATTAGCTTGGTTTCGGTGCCCTCAAGCGCCTGCTTCGATGCCAGAAGAGTCTCGGCGGCGTGGTCGTACTCGGTGTTCATGAAGCCGACCTTGACGGAGGTCGCGCCCATCTGTCCGGCGGCGTAGACGGCCATGGCGACGGTGCCGATCTGGTTGGGCACGACGCCGAGGGTGACGCTGGCGTGGTGAGGCTCGGGGATGGCGTCGCGGACCTGCTCGATGACCCACGGGTTGGCGGAGCCGACGAGGGCTTCCTGCAGGTTCTTGACGTCCACGATGTCTGCGCCGCCCTTGAGGGCGTGCATGGCCTCGTCGAGATTCTGAACGCTCACCATCAAGATCATGTGATTAACCCCTTGCCGTTGCGAGTGAGGCGCTCTGGACGGCCTCCAGCTCGGACTTCAGTCGTTCCTTTTCTTCGTCGTCGAGATCGGACAGGGGAGGGCGCACGTGGCCGTGTTGGAGGCCCATGAGCTCGCCCCAGTATTTGCACATGGATGCGGGAAGGGCCCCGCCGAACTTGCCGACGGTGTACTGCCACCACTTGTCGGAGAGGGCCTTGACGGGAGCGAGACGCTCCTCGTACATGGCGTCGTCGATGTCGCCCTCGGTGGCGCGGTCGATGAACTGGACGTAGCTGTTGTCGCCGGGTCGGTCGAAGCGCCAGTCTGACGTGTTGGCGAACATCACCTGCTGCTGGAATCCAAGCTCGCGGCCCTTGAAGAGGACCCACTCGTCGGGCGCGCTGATGATGGCGGAGTCGCCGAGGAGTCGATGAGCCTCGATGGTGAGGTCGCGGTTGAAGCTGGCCTCTTTGACACCCACGACGTTGGGGATGTTGCAGAGCCGACTGAGGCCGTCGGCGCTTATGACGATGCCGAACTGCGGCGAGTTGTAGAACATGATGGCGAGGTTGGTGGAGTCGGCGAGCCGTCGAATGAAGTCGACGACCTGCCCCTCTGTCTTGGTGACGAAATACGGCGGAGCCGCGATGAGGAGATCGAAGCCTGCGCTCTCGGCGTGGTCGGCGAGGAGGAGCATCTCCTTCTCGGAGGTGTGGGTGACGTGAGCGCCGATGAGCCACTGACCCGCAGCCTCGTCGGCGAAGGTCTCGTAGACACGAATGCGCTCCTCGCGGGTCAGGCTCCAGAACTCGCCCATGCCCCAGGTGCATCCCGCGCCGCGTGTGCCAAGGGATATGACGTGGCGGATGTTGTGCCGGAGAGCGTCCTCATCCACCTCGTCGTCGGGGGTGAACGGAGTCATGAGGGTGCTCCACTCGCCCCGGAGGTTCTCCCAAGCCCAGTCCTGAGCCTCGCTCTTGCTGTATGTCGCCATTCGGGGGACTCCTAAATGCGCTGCGGAGGGCGTGAAGAAGCGACGCCGTGTGCTAGGTTCAATGATAACGACGGGTGCGATTATGTGTCAATGAGCGGGGAGGTGCTGGGTTCTGGGTGCTAGGTGCTGGGGAGAGGGGATTTCACCGCAGAGTGCACAGAGAGCACAGAGAGGAGAGTAACTGTTCAGACTTCGTGAGATCGCTCAACGCACACGGCCACCGTCATTCCGGCGAAAGCGGGAATCTAATCCCCTCTCCCGTTCGCGGGAGAGGGCTAGGGTGAGGGTGTTCACCTCACCAACTCTGAACACTCACAGAGGAGAAGAAGGGATTGTGATATCTGATTGCTAGGTGCTGAGGCAAAAGGCGTGGGCTCTTGCGGTACATTCCGTGCTAGGAATATAGTGTCATGCATGGTGTAGTAATACCAATTCGTTTTGAACACACCATGAATTGGCCGTGATACAGCCAACTCGCCCGTCATTCCCGCGCAAGCGGGAATCCATCGGACACGCTAGCAAGAATACGGCCTCATCACACCCAATTGGTATAAGTCGAGTATACGGACGAATTTGGGGAGTGGTGGCAAGAGCTTCGAGTGCAGAGAGGGGGCAGGCCTATCCGGGTCTTCTACGCCTTCGACCCTAGGCGAACGTCGATCCTGCTCATCGGCGGTGACAAGACTGGCAGTCACAGGTTCTATGAAGTGTACGTGCCGTTGGCCGACGACCTGTACGACGAGCATCTGGACGAACTGCGAAGGGAGGGACTGATCGAATGAGCGGACGCAACCCGTTCAGCGAACTGACAAAAGACTTCACGCCGGAGCGCCGTGAGCGCATCGACGAAATGAAACGCGAGTTACTCGCCGAAATGCCGCTCCACGAGCTGCGCCGTGCTCGGGCAATGACCCAGCGTGACCTCGCGAGGACGCTCAACGTGAACCAGCCCGCCGTATCCAAGCTCGAACAAAGGGCCGATGTATACGTTTCCAGTCTGCGTTCTTATGTAGAGGCTGTAGGTGGAAAGCTCAAGATCGTCGCTGAGTTCCCTGAGGGTGAGGTGGCTATCACGAACTTCTCGGATGTGGGAGAGGGTGAGGAAGGCTCGTAAGGATTGGAACGCGAAAGCTGGTATCATCAGCGTTCAGCGTCTCACACTAGCCGTATTGAGAGGGATAGATGGCATATTTTCTTGACCTGTTCACGCCTGAAACATGGCAGGCCTTCCGCGAAATAGGCGGAACCGTGACCGGCTTTCGCGAACGCAATCTTCGCTCGGCTCGTGAGCGAGTTAACGAAGGAGACATCTTCCTCTGTTACCTGACTCGCTTATCGCGATGGTGTGGAGTATTGGAGGTTCAATCCGAGGCCTATCACGACGCAACTCCACTTCATGACGAGTTAAACCCTTTTACCGTTCGGTTTAAGGTCAAACCACTCATCACTTTGGATCCTGACTTGGCTATTCCGATCCGCGATGACCAAGTTTGGAGTACCTTGACCATAACGAACCAGTTCGAGAAGGGCACTCCTCATTGGACTGGGTTCTTTAGGGGGTCTCTCAACCAAATTGACGAAAGTGATGGAAGCTACTTGGTCGACATGCTGAAAAAGCAGCTTTCACAACCGGACAGCTACCCACTCACCGACAAAGACAAGCGTCAGCTTGCTCGTCGAAGGACAGTTCGCACACTAGATAGAGAAGTAGAGGTCGAGGTACCGGACGATGAAGACGAGGATTCCTCCCTCGAATCAGAAACATCGGAGCCTACGGCGGTACCGGACAGCCGTACGTCCAATCCAATATCAAGCCAAGGTGGCGCAAATTGGGGCAGAGATGGGATTTCACATTTGGGTGCCAAGGAACGACCGGGCACGAGTACTTGAGCATATCCCTGCCAATATGCATGAGAATTTCTTGGACCTGTTGCCTCTCAACTATGACGACACGACCCTGAGAACCGTGGAACAAATTGACGTGCTCTGGCTAGAGAAAGGTCGTTCCATGGCTAGGGCGTTTGAAGTTGAGCACACGACCGCGATCTATTCTGGACTGTTGCGTATGGCAGACCTGTTGGCTCTTCAACCAAACATGAACATTCGATTGCACATCGTGGCACCTGAAGACAAGCGAGAAAGAGTTCTCCGCGAGATTAGGAGACCCGTATTCTCACTTCTGGATCGAGGTCCTCTATACGAGCAGTGTTCATTCCTCTCTTATGACTCAATTGATTCATTGGGACAGACGCCATTCCTCTCCCACATGAGCGATACGATAATCGATGAGTACGAAGAGTATACGGAGGTATAAGGGGCGAACCTATTGGGGTTCCGGTGTGCGTTGGCTTGGGTTCCAAGTGTTAGCAGGGGAACAAGCAAAGCGTCCGCGGACGCACAGCACCAACGGACGCCTCTGAAACCGGTGTTGCCCCCTACCCCTGCGCCGCGAGCCACTCCTCGTATTCGCGGAGGCCCTCTTCGTTGAAGGGGTAGTACTTGTTGAGCTCGCCGCCTTCGCGGAGTCTCATGCGGACGAAGACCTCGTGCTCGTCGCGCTCGCCCGCTATCTCGATGATCTTCGGGGCCAGTCTTGGGGGAACGACGATCGCGCCGCCGTCGTCGGCCATGATGATGTCGCCCGGACGGACGAGCACCTTCCCGCACGCGATAGGGAGGTTGATGTCCTCGGGGAAGAGGTTCATGTGTCCCGCGCCGCCCGTCGTGACGGCTGTCGACCAGACGGGCACCTGGATTTCGTTGAAGATGGCGGCCGAGTCGCGAATGCCCGTGTCGATGACCACGCCCGCGCCTCCGCGCGACTTGAAATAGGTCATGAGCATCTCGCCGAAGGTGCCTGTCGCGAGGTCGCCGCGTCCGTCGACGGCTATCACATCGCCGGGCTGGACGTAGTCGAATATCTGCCACAGGGCGGAGCGCTTCTCGCTCTCCTCCTCCATGTGGAGGGCGCTCTCTTCCTCCGACTCACCCGGAATCTCGTACCCCGCCATCTGGTCCTCGCGCTGGGGAACGAACCTGAGGGTGAGTGCGGGGCCGCATATCTTGCTGCCGGGTACGCGGGCGATTGGACCTTCGATGAACGTGCGATGAACGCCGAGGCCGTCCAGTGTGGAGGTCACGCTGTCGGTGCCGAGCACGCTCAACGCCTCGATGATTTCCTTCGGGGGCCGGACGATGTCTTTGGAAGGGTCGTAGCTGCTGGTCATCTACATGCTCCAGGTGGTGTTGCAGTCGAAGAGGGTGTACGACACGTCGGCGCAGTGCTCGATAACCTGCGGCCAGACCTCCTGGTGGATGTCGCGGGCGACCCAGTCGACGCGCTCCTGCTCGGTCCGCCAGTACGAGACCATCTCGTAGGCGAAGGGGGGCTTGTTCGCCTCCAGTGCGGCGAGGTCCTCATCGCTGAACGGCGTGTTCAGCGTGGCCCGCAGGAAGCCGGGCTGCTCGGTCATGGCGGCTATCCATACGTCCTTGATTGCCGTTTCGAGGGCGGCCTCCTGGCCCTCCTTGGCGGTCAGGTAGACATTGAGCGAGATCATTCGTGGACTCCTTTTGGTCGGTTGTGGGAGTACCGTAATGCGAAACGGGCCGTTTGGCAAGTGGGAGACTCACCGCAGAGCGCGCGGAGGGCGCAGGGGAAGAGGAGAGTAATACCAATTCGTTACGACTACACCGCAAACTACGTGACACAGTATCCCAACCCGTAGTAGGGGCAACCCTTGTGGTTGCCCTTCCCCGTTGCTCAATGGAGAAACAGGAAATCGCCGTTCTCTCTTCGCTCTTCCTCAATTTGACAAACAAGAACACATGTACCACACTATTCAAAAGCGGCTGCCAGCCGTCCACCCTCACGACAACGAGGAAGTGACGCAGAATGGTTCAGTATGGCACAGATACAGCAAGAGAAAACCATGCCCTTGCGCTCCTCCAATTTGCCCTGTGCCAAGTGCCCCGGGCGAAGTCGTGAACTTTACGATAACGAGAAAAATGCAACAGAATGCAACACCATGCAACAAATTTTCATATTTCGTGGTGTCGACGGCAGACCGACAAGGGAGATTGCGTAAAGAGTAGGGAGTGCGTCTATCCCCTGCTTGGCTCGGCCATCTCCGCCTTTGCCTGCTCCACCAGTTCGGCCATGTGACCGTCCAGCGCCAGACGCTGTTCGAGGTGGCGCATCCTTGCGGGGCCTGCGGTGTCGATCATGATGTCGCCGTAGGCGCGGGGGTGCCAGAAGCGCACGAGGTCGGCCAGTTCGTCGCGGAGGACATGCTCATCCTCGTCGCGGTGGCGCTGCTGGAAGCCGATGGTGAACATCCGGCGTTCTGCGCTTCCGCCGTAGGCGCAGTGCTTGATCTTGTGGTTGAAGACGAGAACGTCGCCCGGCTCGCTCTCCAGCGGGACGGCGGGGATGTCAGGGCCATCGATTGCCCACATCCGCTCGTAGTACTGGCGGCTGGAGTGGGGCATCGCCTCCTGAACGGAGTCGCCGAACCGGTCGCCGACGTTGTGCGTGCCGGGGAGCACTCGGAGGCAGCCGGTGTCCCTCGTGACGCGGTCGAGGTAGAAGGCGACCTTCAGGGAGTTGTAGGGCTTGTTGTAGTACCTGTCGGAGTGCCAGAGTGTCGGCCCTACGAAGAAATTGCCGTCGCTGAACATGTAGTTGTAGTCGTCGCCGAGGATGGCCGACGCGATGCCGTCGATGCGAGAGTCGTCGATGAGGGCGCTGAGGTACTCGTGCTTGTCGATGAAGGGGACGAGCGCCGACCGCCGCATCCCGTCGTGCGCCTCCCCTGCGTGACCGCCGCCCTGCATGTCCCACACCTCGTGGAACGACGCCTCGATCCGGGGGAACTCGTCGCGGAAGAGGCCGGGCATCTTGAGGAAGCCGAAGGTGTGGAAGTAGTTGACCTGCTGCGGGGTTAACATCACGGCCTCTCGTTTCCGCTCCGGCGAATCTTGGCGATCTCGTTCCTGATGTACGACAGCCAGAACCCAACGGCCATCAGGACGACGCCTATGGCGGTCCCCAGCGGTTGCCCGTCGCGGGAGACGACGACGAGCGCCACTCCGGCGAGTAGGACCAGGACGCCGATGATGCGCTGGACGTTAGGACTGTTTAGGGGCATGTGTTCCCTTGTGTGCTGCCCTCACCCCACTCCCCTTCGTTGATGGAAGAGGAGGTGATGGGAGATTCACTCGTACTCGTCGCGGTCTCCGAAATGCGTGAAGGGCAGTGAGACTAATTTGGCGATCACGGCAAGGATGATGACGACCGGTATGAATACCGCCAGGCCAATCAGCAGCACTCCGACAAACCCGAAGGTGAGCGCGAGGACGACTCCTACCAGGGCGAGTGTGCCGACTAGGACGGCAGCCACAAACATCAGGACCAAGGGCACCACAACGATGCTGATAGCCGCCTTCGCCGCGGGGTTCGTGACTTCCTTGTCGCCGATCATTATGCGTGACATGCTCGGATCTCCTTTCGAGATGAGCGAATCCGGTTGGCTCCCCGCCTAACACGCCATCAGAACAGCTTGCGGCCCGGCACCTTAACGCGCGTCCTGTAGAGGGACGTGCCGGCGTTGATGTACAGGCTGCGGAGGTCGTCGTCTCCCCACGTGAAGTTGGTGACGCCCTGCGGGACGTAGATGGTGCCGAGACACGTGGCGTCGTCCGCGAAGACCTGCACGCCGCCCGGGCCGGTCGTGTAGAGGTAGCCGCCGGTGTCGATCTTCATACCGTCGGCGAGGCCGTCCCGCTCGCCGGTGACGTCGGCCCACAAGCGCCCGTTCGATATCGTCCCGTCGTCGCTCACGTCGAAGACGCGGATGTGCGCGCGCATCGTGTCGTTGATGAACAGCAGGCTCTCGTCGAGCGAGAACGTCAGGCCGTTCGGCTGGTCGAAGTCGTCGACGAGCAGAGTCAGTTCCCCGCTCCCCGGCGAGAGACGGTACACGCCGCGCCAGTCGAGCTCCTGCTCACGCTCCACGCCGTAGTAGTCCATGCGCCCGAAGCTGGGGTCGGTGAAATAGATCGACCCGTCGCTCTTGACGATGATGTCGTTGGGGCTGTTGAGCTCCTTGTCGTCATAGTGCGTGGCGAGGACGGTGATCGACCCGTCGTGCTCGGTCCGCGTGACACGGCTGGTGGAGTGCTCGCAGGTGACAAGCCGTCCTTGCAGGTCGTAGTAGTTCCCGTTCGCCATGTTGCTCGGCTCACGGAAGACCTCGATACCGCCCTCGTTGGTCCACTTCCGCATGACATTCCCCGGCATGTCGCTGAATATCAGATACCCCTCGACGTGGTTCCACATCGCGCCTTCGGTGAAGTCGAAGCCTGTGGCAAGCTCCTCGACCGGCGCGTCGTCGCCGACAACGTCCCGGAAGCGTTCGTCTCGAATCTCTACGTTCATGGTTTCTCCTTTTGGTGGTGGGTTCTGGGTGCTAGGTGCTGGGTGTTGGATTGGTTTCGTCCGGGCATTATATCCGACCTGATGGGAGATTATGGAGCGACTCCGACCAGCACCAGCGGCACTGCCGGAACGCCTCTTCCTTGTCGAAGGACATTAAGCAGATCCCGTTCGTAGTAGGGAACGCCCGAAGACATTTCCCGTTCCAGTTCCTTCATGGGCAGAATCTCGATTCCAACGTCGATGATGTCCGAGACGTAGAAGCTGATATGCTTTACGAACAGGTCATGCGCGACGAAGGCGTATTTTCCAAACTGGACTTCCACCGCAACGCGGTCCTTCACGAAGTCGGTCTGGTTATAGGACATGATCGGCGAGTGTCCGGCTTTCTCGATTGCCTGTTTCTGCTCAGCTTCGGGCAGGTTGTAGATGCCGCGCATTAGCCTCTCGTCGTCTGTTACCCAGAACGTTCGTCTACGCTCACTCCACCCTCGTTCTTGAAGGCCCTGCTTGAATGCTCGATTCATGTCGGTAGGAGAGTACAGAGTTTTGCCGTGCATGGTCTTTTCCTTCGACATTTTGGTTCTGCAGGCGAAGGCGTCGACACCCTCTATCACACTCTGCACTTCGTCCCAAAGCTGCTTGCGATGAACGAGCAGGTATTCCTCGCCGTTGAGGTGAGAGTACCGAGCCTTGATTTGCATCAGTGTCCGCCGTTGGGCAACGAGGGGTCATACACCGGCTTCCCCATGGGGCGAGTCCGTAGCTCCCCTGTCCGAAGCTGCCTCACCCGCTCGTGCGCGATGTCCACGTATTCGGGAACTATGTCGCAGCCGTAGGCCATGCGGTCGTGCATGAGCGCAGCAATGATGGCCGATCCGACTCCCATGTAGGGGTCGAACACGGCATCGTTCGGGTCGGTCATGGAGAGGACGAGGCGTTCCACCAGCTCCACAGGGAACTGGCAGGGATGGATGGTCTTCTCAGGGTGGTTGCTCTTAACGTTCGGGAACGACCACACGTCGCTGGGATTCTTGCCCTTTGGGTTCCCCGACAGCTTGCCGATATTCGGCCCCTTGAAGTGGCGTTTGCCCGGATACTTGGACGGTACCCGAATTGGGTCCAGGTTCCACGTGTACTCGTCACCTTTCGTCCACCAGTTGATCGTCTCGTACCGTCCCGAAAGCCGTTTTGTGGAGTGCAGGCCGTGTCCGAACTGCCAGACGATGCGGTTGCGGAGCTTGAGTCCCTGAGCGCGGAATATGGGATAGAGAACCGAATCTAGGGGAACGATCTCGCCATTATCCACGTAGTTCCCAACCTGCCAGCAGAGAGACCCCTGTGGGTGGAGGACTCGAACGCACTCGCTTATCACGCGCTCCTGCGACTCAAGGTAGGCGTCGAGCGACGTCTTGACCTCGTAGTCCTTGCCCAAGTTGTAGGGAGGTGAGGTGACGACCAGCTTCATCTGCTCGTCGAGGAGCTGCTCCATGAAGGACAGGTTGTCCTCGCAAGCTATAACGGGCTCGTGCATAGACTGCTCAAACAAGGAGGCTTGCTCAGGTCTATCCAGCAGAGACACTTCTAAAGGTTGAGCTTGCATACCTTCTATCTTTAGGTTCTAGGTTCTGGGGGCTAGGTTCTGGATTGGTTGCGGTTCGCTAGTGAGTTCCGTAGGGACCGGATTTGTTTGCCTAGGGCATCCGTTTGCGCTTCGACCTTGGCCGAATCATTCTGCGCGACGTATTTCAGCCGACGGGCGATTTCCAACTGTGTTTCTACTTCCGCCAACGATGCAAGGGCGATGGACAGGTGCTGCAGATACTCGTTCAGATGATGGCGTTCATGTCCCTCCGCGATATTCGATGGCACCGAAACGGCGGCACGCTGCATCTGTCCGGCGAGTCCATATCTCTCGTGATTCGGAAACCGTGCAGTAAGCCGGTACACTTCCTCCACTAACTCGATGCCCTTCTGCCAAACGACAAGATCCTTATAGCTGCGAATCACCCCCGCCATCTACCAGCACCTAGCACCCAAAACCCAGCACCTTCCCCTACCCCTGCGCCGCAGCCACCGCCTCGTCCAGTATCTCCTTCAGGCGGGCGGACTCTTTGCGGATGTCCCAGCCGGCTTCTATAACCTCGGGGGCGGAGACGAACTCGACGGAGATGAAGCCGTCGAAGCCGTCGTCGTGCATCTTCTGGATCATGCGCCCGAAGTCTACCCAGCCCTCGTCGGGCTTGGCCTGGAACGAGTCGGGGGCCGACTGCTTGGCCTGGAAGTGACGGGCGTATGCGTGGAGCGGCTCGATGGCGTCCGCCTTGAGGCTTAGCTGCGTCTGGTGGGCGTAATCAACCGTCAGCGCCAGTCCCGGCACGGCCTCGCAGAGCTTGATGGCGTTCTCAGGCTGCCATGCGACGGAGAAGATGCACGGCTCGATGTTGCAGTGAATGCCGAGATCCTCGGCCACTTCGACCATGCGCTTGTACTCGGTGACGGATGTGTCGAAGGCCTGATCGAATGTCTGTCCGTTCTCTTCGTCGATCATGCCGGGGAGCATCATGATGCTGTTGAATCCGGCCGCCGCCGCGATCTTGGCGACCTTCTCATAGGTCTCCTGGCTCCATTCCCGCTTCTTGGGATCGGGATCGTTGATGTTCACGCCGAAGTCGCAACAGAAGAGCTCGGCAATTTCGAGGCCGTATTTCTCCGTGGTGCGCCGGATGTGGTCCGCCTCGCCCTGCGTGTCATCGAGGTCGGTGATGAACCACTGCGGAACGTATGCGGTGAAGGTGCTCATCCCGCAGGCGCCGACATCGACCACGTCGAAGCCCATTTCCTGCATGATCTTGCACGACTCCTCCAAGTCCATCTTGCCGAATGCAAACGTCGAGCCTGCCACTCTGATCGCCATTTCCGTACCTCCAAATCAGTGTTTCGTGTGGAATGTGGCGATTGTATCCAACGGCCTTGAGGCAGTCAACGCGGGTGGTATACGGGCGGGGAGGGCGGTGCTATGATGAGGCTAATTCAACTCCCGACTCTGCACAATCTCGTCACCATGCCCGACGTTCGCGCGACCATACACCGGATCACCGAGGCTGCGGAGGCGTTTCTGCGCAACCTCGAGGAAGCTGACGTCAGGGAGCGGGCGACGTTCCCGTTCGACCACGACGAGCGGGAGAACTGGCACTACGTCCCACGTCCTAGGGCCGGACTTTCGCGCGGCGAGATGACGTTCGCGCAACTGAACTCCGCCGAGTCCCTGATGGCCGTCAGTCTCAGCGCCGAGGGAGTGAGAAAGGCCCACTCGATCATCCGCCACGAGACGATACTTGGCCAGTTGGAGGCGAGTGACGGCACACTCCGATTCGACCGCCTGGAGGGTCTGTACTTCTTCAGCGTGTTCGGCACGCCGGGGAGCGCCGACCCGTGGGGATGGCAGGTCGACGGCCACCACCTCTCCCTTAACATGACCGTGGTCGGCGGGGAGAAGATATCTGTAACGCCTTCATTCTTCGGAGCGAATCCCGCCGAGGTGCACCACGGCATGCACAAGGGACTCCGCATTCTGAAGGAGGAGGAGGACGCGGCGAGGAACCTCCTGCGTTCGCTGGACTCCGAGCAGACGCAGCAGTGTACGATCTATCCCACCGCTCCGCCCGACCTCATAACGAGGGCGAGCCGCCGCGTCGAGTTGGGCGAACCGATCGGCCTGGCGGGGAGCATGATGACGGCAGACCAGCGGGAGAGGCTCTTCCGGCTCATCAAGGTGTACGTCGGGCGGAAGCAGCAGAACCTGGCGAGAGAGGAGTTGCGGAAGATACTCTCAGCCGGGTTGTCGGAGGTGCGCTTCGGATGGGCGGGCGGACACCATCCGGGGCAGGGACATTACTACCGGGTGCATGGTCCGGCATTCCTCATCGAGTACGACAACACACAGAACATGGCGAACCACATCCACTCGGTGTGGCGCGACATCGAGGGAGACTTCGGGCGGGACCTGCTGCGGGAGCACTACGAGCAGGCGCACTGAAAAGGGTGCCACGACCCACAAAGAGTTGAAATTTCCGTTATCCTCACTTCGCAAGGCTGATGGGTCAAGGCACCATAGCGATCAGAGTCTTGAGGACTTTAATCCTGCTTACTCAATGGACTTGGCAAATTGTACCAATATAGTTGAATGGCCCGGCAAAACCCTCTCTGAAATTGTCACGTGGGACATCTCTACCGAACCAGTCTACGGTGCGAGTATGGAACGACCTTCCTAGTTCATTGATTTCGCGATAGACGTAAGGGCCTGTGACTCTCCCAATTGTGACAAGTCCATTCGTCCAAGGTTCGGGGTATGCCTGCGGCATCAGCACTATGTCGTCCGGTTGCACATCAAACCGGAACTTCGCCAGTTGACCTGAAATGTTGCGAATTCGTCCATCAGTAGCATCGTCCCACAAATGCTCCAAGAATTCCCGTACAGCTTCGTGATTTCTCATGTTCGACAGGTCTGGCACCTCCCAATCAACTATAGCAATTCCATGCCTCATGGCGGGAGCTTGAAATCCCCCATCTGTTCCAGGCCAGATTCTCCAAATCGCCATTACAAAAGCCTCCTAAACTTAACTATATCAGTAGTGGTATACAAGAACGATTCTACCGGAATCTCCCAATGAGCAAGTCTCTACGCACAGAGAAAAACTCCAGCACAGGAGTGGTGTCGTACGGAAGAACAACAATGCCTACATTCTTTAGTTTACTACTGGAGACCCAATCAGGAAAACGGCTGCATCCGTAATTTCCTCTTCTCTAAGGCCCTTGTCATCATGGGATCGCCTGTCAATGAGGTAAAGATACGTTGAAGTGGCGACTCTGAGAATTAACCATACTAGGGGAAACTTGATGGCAACAGCGAGCAAGGGACTGCCGATTCCGACAACACCGTTGCAAGGCCTGATCTTTAAATCTACCGGAAGCTCTGGAAGTCGGGTACGAAGCCGCGGGGCTCCCAGTCGGGGAGGGTGTCGTCTGCAGGACTGTTGGTGTCGTTGGTGAGCTGCCATACGGCGCCCGGGTTCGAGAAGTCGGCGACCTGGATGTCCAGATCGCCTCCCTCGGCGTCCTCCACCGAGTAAGCGATCATGTTGCTGTCAGGGGCCCAACTGGGGCGTTCGTAGCGCAGTCCCGATGGGTTGTCGAAGAGGCGACGGAAGCGGAAGCCGTCCAACTGGGACGTGTAGAGGAGGCGCGTGAACTCGGTGCGTTCCTGGTGATTGGAGATCATGGCAAGTTTCCTGCCGTCGGGCGACCAGTCGAGCCAGCCAACGAAGAAGCCGTCGAAGAAGTTGTTGCTGTCGACAATCTTCTCGTTGAGCTGCACGTCGTCGATCCGCATCACGCGAACATCGTAACCGGTTTCGTAGACAATAGTTCGGCTCCTCGGTCCCCACGTAGGCCAGCGGGAGTTGACGAAGCTGCCGGTCAGGTCCTCAGGTTCCGATCCGTCCTCGGGGTTCACCGTCCACACGCTGTGCCGCCCTCTCCGGTCGGAGATGAAGGCGATCTTCGTGCCGTCCGGCGACCATGAAGGCGAGTGGTCGGTGCCCCGGTCGTTGGTCAGACGCACCTGCTCGGACCCGTCGGAGTTCATGACGTAGATTTCCAGGTTCCCGTCGCGTTCGGACTGGAAGGCGATCTTGCTGCCGTCAGGCGACCAGCTAGGATGGCTGTCGGTTGCGGGGTTGTTCGAGATGTTGTGAGGGTTCGACCCGTCTGAGTTGACGATGTAGATTTCCCAGTTGCCGTCGCGGTTCGTTGCGAACGCGATGCGCGAAATCGTGGAGTTGTCGGGCGTAGGCCACGGTGTGGGAGTCGGCTCGACCTCGCTGCCGCACGCGAGGGCCAACGCAAGGAGTGCGCTCGCCGCGAATGTCGCGAGTGTTCCGGTCTTCATTTCCACACCTATGCTCGCCGTTTTCGGATCACTGGGAGGATGTGGATGCCTCGCTGTCCGATTGCGGCGGCGGGGGTATCAGGTTCGCGAGTCGCTTGAGGATGAACGGGGCGACCTGTTCGTTAATGACGAAGGCGTAGTCCTGCCCCTGTCGCTTGACGAAATAGCCCCCTTCATCGCGTTCCAGCAGCAGCAGACGAGCCGAGCGCGAGATGGCGCCCGTACGCACCTGTATGAACATCGTGATGTCGGCAAGGTCGAAGTTGAGGCGGGCCAGCTCGTCGTCCGTCGGGAAGTCGCTCGTGACCATGTACTCCACGACCTGAAGTAGCTCCAGCATGACCTCGGGATCGGCCTGTCCGACCTCCGCCCCATCCTGGCTAACGACCCAGACGGAGTTCTCGATCTTGAGGTTGAACTCCTCTTCCGGGTACCGGAAGCTGATGGACTCGACCTCGTCACGCGGAATCTCAGTAATCAGTGGATGCTTCCAGAACTTGGGGTCGGGAAGGAAGCGGTCCGGGAAGTCGCAGAAAATGCCGTATACGTCGTCCTCTTCCGGGTTCCGCAGGTAGCAGAGGCGAACGTAGTTCTGCCAAGGGGTGATGACCCTCTCGCCGATGGGCGCGAACTGCTGGTCGCCAACGAAGAACTCCTCGATCAGCTCGCCCTCGTTCCAAAACTCGACGAGCGTGCCGTTCTCCGGTGAAACTCCCATGACGGGATGGTTCTCGGGGTTCGTCGCGATGAGCTCCGCCTCGTCGAACAACTGCGTGGTGGACCACATGTCTTCGAACCTGCGGCGCTGCACGGGGTACGGCCCCACTTGCCAGTCGCCGTCCGTCTTTTCGATGATCGTCTCGAACTCGTTGTTGCGGATGACGACCTTGTCGAGCGTCTCCTCGGTCAGAGGCGCGACGCCCGTGAGGAGAATCTCGTCCGGCTCGGCGGAAATGAAGCGGAATACGAGAGCCGCGATGCCCAGGATGACCAGGGCGGCGAAGACGAACCCTACCTGCTTACCTCCCACTCGTATACACCTTCCTCGTCGTGTTCCGTCGTATGAAGAACCGCACCAGTCCGATCAGGATGATCAGTACCGGAACTCCTATGATGTTTCCATATTGCACTATGTTCTTGTGCATATCCGAAGAGAAGACGAGCGGCCTGAAGCGTTCACCCTTGCCTCGAATCTGCGTCAGGGCATCTTCCTGCGCCAGCCAGTCGATCCAGTTCAGCCCAAGGAAGATATGTTCGGAGTACCTTGGCTGCTGCCCGCCGGCCATCTGTTCGCTGATGAATTCCGAGTCGGTTGCAACGATCATGCGGAAGACATTCTCAGGGTCTATTTCGCACGTCGCCCTGAGCGGAGGACAGCGCCGGCCTGTGATGGATACGGCGAGGTGGCGGTTCCTGAGCTCCGTACGGCTTAGCTCTTCTATCCTCGGCGATCTCGGCGACAGGTCGTCGAAATCAAGGTCGAGCCCCGCCGTATTGTACGTCGTCAGGAGCGGCGTGATCTCGACGTCTCGGACCTCGTCCGAAATGCGATTGGTGACCTCGATTGAGCTTGCCCACGGCAATACGGCACCCGGAGACCCTCCGGAGATCGCCTTCGCGTTCGGATTGTCGCTTGTGGGCACCTGAGGCCAATAGGGATACGGGAGGTTGACCACGCCGTAAGCCGACTGGAAACCGAGCGTCTCGTGCGCCTCGAAGTCCATGACGATGTCTGTGCCCACGTCGATGCCGTATTCCCGGAGCCAGTTGATCATGCCGGGGTTGTTTGCCGAGCCACGCATGCGCTGCTGGTCTATGAGCACGGGGTCCATCAGTATGAGGACCTTGCCGCCCTCGGACAGGAACTGGTCGATCTCGTTGAACAGGTCGGGGAAGATCTCCTTCTGAGATCCCGGTATGACGAGCACGTCGAACCCGCGACCGGAGGCGTCGAGGACGCCCTCCTGCACGTAGTCAAACTCCTCGACATAGTACTGGCGCTCCAGTTGGTTTCGCCAAGACTGGAGATCGGCGTCCCGGCGCTTCTCTCCGTGCCCGAAGAGCATTCCCACGGTCTTGGGCTCTTTCAGGGTCATTCGGTGGATATTGCCCGCGACTTGCTGTTCGAGCTGGTCGAGGGAGTCGATGAAGCCGATGACCTCCTGGTTGTTGGCATAGGTCATCCCCATGCCCAGGTAGCCGAGCTTGATCTGAAGCTCTCCCTGGGTGGCGGTGTTGAATTCCACCGGCCTGACGAAACTGCGTTCGGCCTCTTCCGCGGCCTCATCGCTGGTGTCGGCCTGGATCTTCTGGACTTTGATCCGCCCGTCGGAAGCCGCTGCCAAGTCATCCACGAAGTCGGTCACGTCTCGCGTGACCAGAGAAATCTGCACCGGCGGGTCCTGCGAGGTAAAGAGCTTGATGGTCACGATGTCGTCGAGGTTTTCCACGATATCCCGCGTGGCCGGGTCGAGGGTGTACAGCCTCTGCTCGGTGAGGTCGAGCCTTCCGCCGATGAAGCTCCCGAACCACCCGACCATCAGGCTGATGAGTACCAGCGCCGCCACGCCGAACTGCAGGTTGCGGTACCTCGGAGAGCGGTGGCTGACTGTCTTTCCGCGGATCATGAGATAGGTTGCGGACAGGAAGGTCATGATCAGGGCTACGAAGTAGAGCAGATCACGAAGGTCGAGCACTCCGCGCGCGATGGACCCGTAGTGGGTCAGGGGGCTCAGGTCCTGGATGAGGACGGCTATCCTCGAAGGAAGGGCCAGCGTGACGATAGGCATCCCCGCAAGAGTCAGAAGTCCAATGGTCGCGAGGCCTATGATGAGCGCCACCATCTGGTTGCGGGTGAGGCTCGACGCAAACAGTCCGATGGCGACGTAGGAGGCTGTCATCAGGAAGGTGCCGAAGTACTGGGCGATGACGGCGCCGACATCCATGTCGCCGGCGGTCTCAAGGGCGATTGGGATGCCGAGGGAGGCGATGATCCCGACGCTCACGAAGGTGAAGCCCGCAATGAATTTGGCGGCTATGACGTACCAGGTGCGGAGCGGCTGGGTGAGGAGAGTTTCGAGCGTGCCGTCGCGCTGCTCCTCAGATACGAGGCGCATGGTGGCCGCCGGGACGAAGAGCGTCAGCAGCATCGGCAGCCAGAGGCTTATGATCGCGCGCATCGAAGCTTCGGGCGCTATGAACAGCTGTCTAAAGCCGAGACCGGCAAGGAGTGCCGCGAAGATGACCAGGAGGATGTACCCGGTCGGCTGATCGAAGTACCCTTTCAGGTCCTTCTTGACTACCGCAAAGATCGACCCCACGTAGGTTTAGCTCCTCACTCTTCCCGAATCATCACCATCGCCATTCCCGCGAAGGAACGTCACCCCGTACCACGATACGGGGCGGGGATCCATATCCATGCAGAGCACGTCCGCATCGTCTGGGAAGCGGTCCGTGCCGATCAGGTGGGGAATCCGGGTTTTATTACTCATTGCCGTTTGATCCGGCCTCGACGCCCTCTTCAGCGGCGGGCAAGGCCATGCTTTCGTCGGTGAGCGTGCGGAAGAGCTCGCCCAGGCTCTGAGCCTCACGATGGAGCTCCCAGAGCATCCAGTCGTTGCTCTTGGCGAGCTTGAACAGCTCGGGGCGGATGTCGATATCCGTTGCGACCGAGATGGTATACCGTGTCCGTCCGTTTGCCGGTGGTTCGGCCTCGTAGGCCTCGACGAGATCCATGCTGTCGAGCGCCGTCTCCACGCCGTCGCCCTCGACTTCGAAGACGATGTAGCTCTGGCTGAGCGCCTGGTTGCGCAGCTCGTCGGGAGTACCCTCGGCGACGATGTTGCCCCGCCTGATGATGATGAGGCGGTCGCAGACCTCCTCGACCTCCGGCAGGACGTGGGTGCTGAGCATGACCGTTCGCTCTTCGCCCATCTTGCGGATGAGCTCGCGGATGGGCACTCGCTGGTTCGGGTCGAGACCCTCTGTGGGCTCGTCCATGATGAGGATGTCCGGCTGGTGGAGGATCGCTCCTGCCAGGCCGGTTCGCTGGCGATAGCCCTTCGAGCAGGTGCTGACGGGCTTGTAGAAGACTTCCTGGATGCCAGTCTCGTCGACGGCGACACCGATGTTCTCTCGGCGCTCCGCTCCGGTCAGGCCACGCAGGTCTGCAACATAGTTGAGGTATTCCTTGACCAGGAGGTCGCCGTACAGCGGGTTGTTCTCGGGCAGGTAGCCGATCATCGCCCGCGTCTCTTTGTCGTATTGTTGGTTGTCGAGACCCTCTATCAGAATCCGGCCCGAGTCGGGGGTGTAGAACGAGGTGATCAGGCGCATGGTGGTGCTCTTGCCCGATCCGTTCGGCCCCAGGAAACCGAGCACCTCGCCTCGCTTGACGTCGAACGACACGTTGTTGACCGCGACGTTCGAGCCGAACTGCTTGGTCACGCCCATGATCTCCATGGCGAGGTTCTTCGTTCCGCCGCCATTCTCGGACGCCTGGGTGGCTTTGCCTGTCTTTGTTGTCATATTCGGATGGTCTCCGGGGCAGCGCCCTGATCCGCCAACGTCAGTCGATTGCGTTCGCCCAGTTCTGTAAACGCCGATTGGACACGAGGGTTAGTTCCGCGTTGTTGGGACGTGCGTATGTAAGGGATGGAACCAAGGCGGATGGGGAGTGAAACGTCGATATGGAGAGCGTATGTGATGCTTTGAGACTCGACGGTGATCCTGTTTTGGGAGGCCGTTGCCTCTCTGCCGTCGAGGGATGTCTTACCTAAAAGATTATATAGAGAGGCGGCGCGTCGTCAAGCAGTTGAGACTACACAAGGCGTTCAATCCCCGTTCCGGCGGAGCGAAGCGGCAATGACCGGAGGGCTCATCGGCAGGTCGGTCATTCGGACTCCCGTGGCGCGGTAGACCGCGTTCGCCATGGCGGCCAGCGGCGGGACTATGCCGGCCTCTCCGACGCCTCGAATACCGAAGGGGTGTCCAGGGTTGGGCACCTCGACGATGACGGCTTCGATCATGGGCAGGTCGAGGGATGTCGGCATTCGGTAGTCGAGGAGGGACGTATTGTTCATCCGGCCGTCGTCGGCCATGTTGTACTCTTCGTTGAGGGCCCAGCCGATGCCCTGCGCGGCCCCACCCTGTATCTGGCCCTCCACGTAGCTCGGATGGATGGCGATGCCCGCGTCCTGGAATGCGGTGCAGCGGACCACGTCGGTCTTGCCGGTGTCGGGATCGACCCGGACATCGACGATCATGGCGGCGTACGCCCGTGCCGCTCCGGTGGATGTGACGTTGGCGCGACCAACGATTGGCCCGCCCGTGGCGTTGGCCGTCTCGGCGATCTCCTTATATGACATGCTCAGCTCGGGATCGGAGACGTGGGTGAGCGTACCGTCATCGTACCTGACGTTTTCAACGTCCGTCTCCCAGACCTTAGCCGCCCGCTCGATGAGCTGCCTCTTCACGTCATGCGCCGCCTCGTACGCGGCGTAGCCCGACTTGAAGGCGACGCTGCTCCCGCCGGTGTTGGACGTGTAGCCGATGGAGTCGGTGTCGCCGATCTGCGGCATGATGTCCTCGACGGGGATGCCCAGCACCTCGGCGAACTGCTGCGAGACTGCGGTGCGCGTCCCGCCGATGTCGACCGAACCCTCGACGAGGCTGACCTTGCCGTTGGTCTGCACGTTGGCTATGACGCACGCGGGTCCCGCGCCATTGCCCCATGAGCCGAACGCGACTCCCCGGCCGGTGTTCTCGTCCGTCAGGCGCGAGTTGTAGTGCGGGTGCTCCCGGACGGCCTCCATCATCTCGAAAGCGCCTATGCACGGGTGGGCCACGCCGTTCGCCATGCGGGTGCCCTCCCTCGCGGAGTTCTTCAAACGGAGATCCACGGGATCTATGCCAAGCTTCTCTGCTATCTCGTCGATGACCGACTCGCCCGCGAACGCGCCCATGGGCGCTCCCGGCGCGCGATAGGCCGCGGTGCTCGGCATGTTGTCGACAACGTCGTAGCTGTCGATGTGGATGTTGTCGATTTCGTAGGGCGAGAACATGGAGGTCGCCGCCCCGTTGTGCGACGAGCCGGGGTACGCCCCGGACTCAAACGCTATGAGCGCCTTTCCGGCGACGAGGTTGCCGTCTTTCGTCGCGCCCACCTTGATCTTCGTGTAGCTGCCGGATGTCGGGCCGGTTGCCTCCAGGACGTCGGCACGCGACATGGTGATCTTGACCGGGTGGCCGGACTTCCTGGAAAGGATGGCGGCCACCGGCTCGAGGTAGGCCCGCAGCTTGCCTCCGAACCCGCCGCCGATCTCCAAAGGGACGACCTTGACCTCGGATACCGGCACATCGAGGACACGGCAAATCTGATCGCGCATTCCGAACTGGCCCTGGCTGCTGTTCCAGATCGTCAGCCTGCCGTCCTGTCCCCAGAGGGCGGTGCACGTCTGCGGCTCGATGTACCCCTGGTGGACCATCTTCGTGCGGAACTCGCGCTCCACGACTACGTCCGCATGCGCGAAAGCCGCGTCGGCATCGCCAAGGACCTGTTGAGCATGCCCCGCGACGTTGCTGCCGGCCTCAGCCTCGAATCCGAGCCCCTCCGGAGCGGTGATGTTCTCGTGCAGGACCGGAGCGCCGGGCTTCATGGCGTCCTCGACGTTGGTGACCGCCGGGAGCACCTCGTACTCGACCTCTATCATGCCGAGGGCCTCTTCCGCCGCGTGAGGGTTGGAAGCGGCGACGGCAGCGATGGGGTGCCCTTTGTGCAGCGCCTTGTCGTCGGCGAGCACGGAGGTCGAGAGATAGCGCAGGCTCATCACAAGGTCTTCGCCCACGTCCATCAGCCGGTCGTCAGTCCATGGAAGGTCGGAATGAGTAACAACGGCAAGGACGCCGGGATATGCCTCCGCGCGCCTGGTGTCTACCGACTTGATGCGGGCGTGAGCGTGAGGGCTGCGCAGAATCTTCCCGTGCAGCAGTCCGGGCAGCTGGATGTCCGCACCGTAGATCGCCCTTCCGGTCACCTTGTCGGTCCCGTCGTGCCGGACGGGTCGCGTGCCAACCACCTTGAACTTACTCTCGACGCTGCTTTCGACTATGGATGCCATGGCAACTACCTCACCGATTGCGTAAAGGAAAACTCCGCGGAATTGCGCGCCCGTCATTCTAGCACAGCGCTGTTCGCCCTAACTCCGGAAAAGCCTCCAATGCCAGTTCGTTTTGAATACACCGTGAATTGGTTGTGACACAACCAACTCATCCCTCATTCCGGCGAAGCAACGTCACCCCGTACTACGATGCGGGGCAAGCTCTACGCCGGAATGACGGAGGTGGAGGATTTTGCGTTTTGCCTCGCTTGCCATAATGGGAAGGTATGTGGTAGTGTTGGGCGAAATTGGGCCAATGGGCTTTCAGGGCGCACGCGCCATCGAGAATAACTTGAACGGGGAGGCTTGCTAATCATGGGAATGGGAATGTTGCCACTGATCGTAATGCGGACTATTCTCGGCGCCTTCACGCTCGCGATTATCTCTTTCCTCACGTTCGTTATCATCCAGCTGCCCGAGGGCGACTACGTCGACCGCTACATCGAGCAGCTCCGCCTGGAGGGCGACGAGATCAGCCAGCAGGAGGCCGACGCGATTCGCGACTACTACGGCCTCAATCGCCCCATGCTCGTCCAGTACTGGTTCTGGATTTCCCGCATCATATTCAAGCTTGACTTTGGGCGTTCCTTCGCCCGCCAGCGCACCATCAAGGAGCTACTTGCAGATAGACTGCAGTTCACCATTGCCTTAGCGGCCTTCACTGCCGTCCTGATTTGGGTGTTCTCGTTACCCGTGGGCATCTATTCGGCCGTAAGACACCATACGTTTGGTGACTATGCGTTCACATTATTGGGGTTCACGGGGCTAGCTGTGCCCGATTTCTTATTGGGCTTAGTCATGATGTACGTGTTCTTCGCCTACTTTGGGTGGAGTGTGGGCGGCTTATTCTCAGGCCAGTACATCAATGCGCCATGGAGCGTGGGCAAGGTGATAGACATGCTCCAGCACCTGATCGTGCCCGGTGTGGTATTGGGCACGGCAGGCACGGCGGGACAGATACGTGTGTTACGCAACAACCTGCTTGACGAACTCGCGAAGCCCTACGTCGTCACGGCGAGAGCCAAGGGCGTCGTGGCATGGAAACTCGTCGTCAAGTATCCACTGCGCATTGCGATCAACCCGCTGATCAGCGGGTTCGGCGGCCTGCTGCCCAGCCTCCTGGGCGGGTCGGTGATCGTGTCGATCGTGCTCAGCCTGCCCACGCTCGGTCCGCTGATGCTTCGAGCGCTCGAACAGCAGGACATGTACCTGGCCGGCAGCATCTTCCTGCTGCTGTCGACACTGACAATCATCGGCGTGCTCATCTCCGACCTGATGCTCGTCGTCGTGGATCCGCGCATCAGGCTTATGGGCGGCGCCGGCCAGTAGGCCAACGCAAAAGACACTGGCATTGAAGCAATAGGACCCCCTTGCAAACTCCCGCAAGGGGGTCTTGCTTTTGGGCGCGGTTTCTTTGTGACTTTTGGAGGCGTTCCTTTCCTGTTCGCCTCGTGATCGGAGCAGTAGCCGAGCAGGTCAAGTCCTCTTCGTCGCATTTCTCATGAACCGCATGGCGAAGCCGCTCCCGGTCATTCGTGGCGTCAAAACCGCTTGACAGTATAAGGTTTCGCGCATACCATGAGAGTACGCCACCTAGTTACGTTAGGTGGCCAAACTGGTATGGAGGTGAGCGCATGGACGCGCCAATTATTGTCCTGCTCGCCGTCCTATCCGGTCTGTTTGGCATTGGTCTGGGTGCACTGGGCTTCTTTTTCGTCTGGAGTAACGTCTCCGGCAACCGCATGGAGACAGCGAAGAACGAGGCATCGAAGGTCGTCGAGGACGCTCGAAAGGAAGAGCGTCGTCTCGTCCGCGAGGCCCGTGAGGAAGCGAATCGCACCGTATCAAGTGGTGAGGCAAAAATCAGGGAAGGCGAAGACGAGCTTCGCGAGCGTCGCAGAGAGGTGCAGCGCGTCGAGCGAAGGCTGTCGAACCGAGAAGAAAATCTCGATAAACGAGCGGGTAACCTCGAACGTCGCGAACGCGACCTGACAACCAAAGAGGAACACGCAGCGGAAATCGAGAACGATCTGCAGGACCTCAAGCTAAAGCAAGCGCAGCGGCTCGAGGAGATTTCCAACCTCAGCATGGAGGACGCTCAGGCCGAGTTGATGCGTCTGGCCGAGGAAGAAATCCAGCACGAACTGGCCATGCAGTATCGTGACATGGAAGACGAGGCGCGGTCTCGGGCCGACGACAGCGCTCGCGAGATCATCAGCGAGGCGATCCAGCGCCTTGCGTCGGACGTGGTCTCCGAAGTTACCCTGACCTCAGTGCCACTGCCAAACGATGAGATGAAAGGTCGTCTCATCGGCCGTGAAGGACGGAACATCAGAGCAATCGAAAAGGCTACCGGGGTCGATCTCATTATCGACGACACCCCGGAAGCCGTAACCATCTCGTGCTTCGACCCAATTCGCCGGGAGGTCGCGAGGCTGGCCCTGACCAAGCTGGTCACGGACGGAAGAATCCACCCGGCGCGGATCGAGGACATAGTCGCCAAGACTGAAAAGGACCTTCAGGATACCATCCGCAAGAAGGGCGAAAACACCGTGCGTGACGTCGCCGTGCGTGGTCTCAATAAGGAGATCATCCAGCTGCTGGGACGACTGCAGTACCGGTACAGCTACGGTGAGAACGTGCTCCAGCACAGCGTCGAGGTGGCCCATCTCGCAGCCGCTATGGCCGCGGAGATCGGCGCCAATGTTCGCGTCGCCAAGATGGGCGGGCTGCTGCACGATATCGGCAAGGCGCTGACCCACGAGATAGAAGGGCCCCACGCCGAGATCGGTGCGGATGTCGCCGAAAAGAACAAGGTGCCGAAGGCGGTGGTCGCAGCCATAGCCGAGCACCACGATGACGACCACTCCAGCCCGGAGTCGTTCCTCGTCGCCGCGGCTGACGCGATCAGCGCCGCGAGGCCGGGGGCGCGACGCGATACCGCCGAGCACTATCTCAAGAGGCTCCAGGCGCTCGAACAGGTCGGCATGGCATTCGAGGGCGTGGAAAAGTGCTACGCCATTCAGGCCGGTCGCGAAATCCGCATCCTGGTCAAGCCCGAGGATATCGACGATCTCGCCGCCAACAACATGGCGCGCAACGTCGTCAAGAAAATCGAGCAGGAGCTCACGTATCCCGGACAGATCAAGGTAACGGTAATACGCGAGAACCGCGCCGTGGAGTACGCTCGATAGGTCACTGACGGAATCGAAGCTGGTTAAGCCGCCTCCGGCGTCAATCGCCGGGGGCGGTCTTGGTTTCCGGCATCTCCCTCGAACGGATACAATGTTGTCAAAGCGGGTGTATCCAATCCGCCTTTCTCCCTTCGAGGAAGAAGACCAGAGAGAGGGCTGGAACCTGCCCCGTACTCGATACGGGGGGCCCTGACCCACACACCCAAAGACTACCCAAAGGACCCCGAAGTGCACCAGGTAGACCTCCATCTCCACACCACCCACTCCGACGGCACGCTCAGCCCTACGGAGCTCGTCGATCTGTGCGCTGGAAACGGTCTGCGGGTCATCGCCATCAGCGACCACGACTCCACTGAGGGCGTCGCGGAGGCGCAGATGGCCGCAGTGCGACACGGCATTGAGATCATCCCTGCCATCGAGCTGAGCACCGACGTGCCCGAAAACGAGATCCACATGCTGGGATACTTCGTCGATATAGAGGACATCGGCTTTCAGGACCTCCTCAGGTCATTTCGCGCAGGGCGCGAGGACCGCGGGAGGGAAATGGTCGAGAGGCTGTGCAAGCTGGGACTGGAGATCGCCTGGGAAGAGGTCGAGAGCATCGCTGACGGCGCGGCCGTCGGACGGCCCCACATCGCGCAGGCCATGATCGCGCACGGCTACGTCTCCGAATGGCAGGAAGCCTTCGATCGTTACATTGGACGCACCGGCCCGGCATACGTTGAGCGTACCCGCCTTGAGCCGGAGGACGCGGTCCAAGTACTGCTGGACAACGGCGCCCTTCCGGTCATGGCGCATCCGCTGTACTACGAGCGAGAGGATACCCAGATCCTCAGAAGAATCGTTTCACAACTCAAGGATGCCGGAATGGTCGGTCTCGAAGTGCACTACGGCGAATTCTCCGATGGAGAGATCCACATGCTCGCGAACATCGCGGCTGAGTTCGATCTCGTTCCCTGCGGCGGGAGCGATTATCACGCCTCCGGCAAGCCGGGAGAGATAATACCCGGAGAGGCGGGTCCCCCTATGAGCGCGGTAGAGTCGCTCAGGGCCAGGAAGAAGGGCATGGCAAGGGTGTCATGACCGTCACCGCCGTAGTATTCATCGTTGGGGCATACCTCTTGGGGGCCGTGCCTACGTCACTCCTGGTAGGCAGATGGCTCAAGGGAGTGGACATCCGCGCGTCCGGCTCCGGCAACGTCGGGGCCTCGAACCTCAGCGAGCACGCCGGACGATGGATTGGCATCCCCGTGGGACTGTTCGACCTCTTGGTCAAGGCTGCTTTGCCCATCCTCCTTGCCCAATTCTTAGACCAGCACATCACCGTACAGGTCGCCGTCGGGCTGGCAGCCGTGCTTGGCCACAACTGGTCTCCCTATCTCAACATGACCGGCGGAAGAGGAATCTCCACGGTCATCGGCGTCATGCTTGCCTTCTTAATGTGGCAGGAAATTGTCATAGGCATCGTGCTCGTCGGCATAATTGGGACACTGTGGCTCAAGGACATGGCGCTCTGGGTGTTCCTCATGATTCTAGTCCTGCCGGGCTTGGTATTTCTCTTCGAGCGAGACGGGATGATCGTCATCCTCTTCGGCTTCCTCGCAATAGCCCTGCTGGCTAAACGACTGACCGCCAACTGGGAGCGGCCGGAACAGGGATACAGCTGGCGAGTATTCCTCTACCGCATCCTGTGGGACCGCGACGTTCGCCGACAGGACGAGTGGACGCGCAGGGGCATAGGAGGAGAGGCGACGTAATGGCCGAGCAGGAAACGGACGCGACCTATTGCGTGCGGCACAAGGATAAGACGACGGGCCTACGCTGCGGTAGGTGCGAGACGCCCGTATGCCCGCAGTGCATGGTCCACGGCCCCGTCGGGGTGCGCTGCCCCGACTGCGGCAAGCCGCCCAAACTTCCGCAATTCGAGGTCTCGACGCCACTGGTCCTGCGGGCAATCGGGGCCAGCTTAGGATTGGGGATCGTGGGCGGCATCGTGTTCCTGTTCCTCTACGCGTTCGGTCTCTTCTTCTATCTCATCGCCTCGGCCGGATTCGGCTACGTGGTTAGCGAGGCCACCAGCTACGCCGCAAACCGCAAGCGAGGACCAGTACTCGCAGTCATCGCCGCGATAGGAGCGGTACTGGGACACGTTCCCGTCATCGCGCTTACGGGACTGCTACACCTCATCCTGGGCGCTGCGATTGCCGCCTTCATAGCCTACATCAGACTGAAACAGCCGTAGCGCCCCCTAAGAGGGAGTCCAAAGGGGAATTCCGTTCACCCTGAGCAGCGTTACGCCCCGGGTTTGGGGCCGTGCAGGGGTGTCAGTAACTGCCGTGTGGCCACGAGGAAGTACGTTCGGCCTGAGCCTGTCGAAGGCCCTCTT
>DAOUKG010000057.1:0-162920 GCA_034421575.1 Dehalococcoidia bacterium | reverse complement strand
GTTCATCCTTCAAACCAAGCCCTGCACTCTGAAACATCCATGGCGATGGCGTAGCATTTTAGATTCCTCCCTACGGTCGGAATGACAGGCACTCGGGGGGCATGACAGCTACTCAGTTGTACTTGCAATCCGATTTTACCTACCCCTCTCCCGTCGTGGGAGAGGGCTAGGGTGAGGGTGATTCCCCGACGTAGACGAGGGCAGTTACTTGAAAGCGCGTTATGCCCCGCGCTGGAGCCGTACAAGTGGAAGCAACTGCCTCCCAGTCCACCCATTCTCATCACTCTGTGATCTCTGTGCCCTCTGTGGTGAATCCCCCTTAAGCACCCATTAGACACCTTCGAACCCCGTCGGTTAAGATTGCAGTGAGTACCGCCCTGCCCCTGACGTTGGGAGCGCAACACGCTACAATTGGGGAGAATCGCCGCAGGGCAGGGCTACAGGGAGGATTCACAGCATGGTCACACCTATTCAGAGCCTCCGGGGCATGGGACAGTCGGTCTGGTACGACGACATCAGCCGGGCCATGATCGAGTCGGGTGGGCTGCAGGAGCTCATCGACAACGGGGTGACGGGCCTAACGTCGAACCCGACGATCTTCCACAAGGCCATCACCGAGTCGTCCGACTATGACGACGAGCTGATGAGTCTCGCCGAGGCGGGCAAGGGCACCCGCGAGATATTCGAGACGATGGCCATCGCCGACATCCGCGACGCGGCGGACCTGCTCCGTCCCGTGTTCGATGCGACCGGCGGAGCGGACGGCTTCGCGTCATTCGAGGTTAGCCCCCGTCTCGCGCACGACACCGACGGCACGGTCCACGAGGCCCGACGGCTGTTCGCCGACATCGACCGTCCCAACATCATGATAAAGGTGCCCGCCACGCCCGAGGGAATTCCGGCAATCGAGACGCTCATCGGCGAGGGCATCAATGTCAACGTCACGCTGATATTCTCCCTCGAATCGCACCGCCGGGTCGTCAACGCCTATATCTCCGGGCTGGAGCGGCTCAATGAACGCGGCGGCGACCTCTCGTCGGTATCGTCGGTGGCGTCGTTCTTCGTGAGCCGCGTCGACACCGCCGTCGACAACCGGCTCGACGGACTGATCGCCGATGGCCGCGACGACCTCAATCCCCTGCTTGGCAAGGCCGCGGTCGCCAACGCGCACCTGGCCTACCGCACGTTCGTCACAGAATTCGGAACCCCGCGTTTCGCCTACCTTCGCAGAAAAGGCGCTCGCGTACAGCGTCCGCTCTGGGCGAGCACCAGCGTCAAGAATCCCGCCTACGACGACCTGCTCTACGTGACCAGCCTCATGGCGAGAGAGACCGTCAACACGATGCCGCGAGCGACCATCGACACCCTCATGGCCCGCGGAATCGACGCCTGCCACGCGGTCGACGAGTCGGGCGAGACAGCGGAGCGAGTCCAGGCCGGCCTACACGACGCCGGCATCGACATGGACGACGTCACAGCCGCCCTGCTCGCCGACGGAGTCAAGGCCTTCGCCGACTCCTACGACATGCTCATGCGCGACATCGAGGCGGCTTCCAGCAAGCTCGCGGTCGGAACCGGCGCGGACTAGCTAATACCAATTCACCTTGACTACACCGTGAATTAACAAATACCCCGTCATTCCGGCGAAGGCCGGAATCCAGAAAGCCCGGTCAGCGAGAATACGGTCTCGTCACACATAATTGGTATTAGAAGCCTAAAGAGACTCCCTTCGCCCTGAGCAGCCTTAAACCCCAGGTTTGGGGCCATGCCGAGGTGTCAGTAACTGCCGTGTGGCTGCGAGGAAGCAAGTTCGGCCTGAGCCTGTCGAAGGCCCTCTTATCATCCCCTCTCCCGTCGTGGGAGAGGGCTAGGGTGAGGGTTTGCGAGGCCGATAAGCGAAAAAACGATCTCGTCACACTCAATTGGTATAGTCCCGTTCGTGGTGAGCTTGTCGAACCATGAACCACCCTTCGACAGGCTCAGAGCTTGCCCCGTACTTGATACGGGGGTGAACGGCACGAGCTGCCCTACCACCCGAAGGAGTAGGCGACCTCCCGCCGGGGTGACGTGCCCGCGTACATCGTGCCGCGCTCCTTGTCGTAGCGGATGCCCATGACCTTCCCGTTGCTCCACGGGTCGACGCGGTTCACGCTGTGGCCGCGCTCGGTCAGTTCATCCACCACCTCGTCCGATACCCTGTCCTCGATGTCGAACTGGCCGGGGAACGCCTTCCGCGGATAGAACGACGACGGGAAGTGCTTCGAGTAGAAGGTCGGCGCGTCGACCGCCTCCTGCATGTTCATCCCGAAATCGACGTAGTTCAGCAGGAACTGGAGCGTGATCTGGTCCTGGCTGTCTCCGCCCGGCGTTCCGAACGCCATCCACGGCTCGCCCTTCTTGGTGACCATCGAAGGGGTCAGCGTGGCGCGCGGACGCTTTCGCGGCTCCAGTGCATTCGGACGGTCAGGGTTGAGGTAGAACATCTGCCCCCTCGTGCCTAGCGACAGGCCCAGGCCCCTGATGACGGGTGACGAGCCGATCCATCCGCCGCTGGGCGTGGCCGAGACCATGTTGCCCGCCGCGTCGATGGCGTCGAGGTGGGTCGTGTCGCTCACGTGCGCGTGACTGAGCCCGAGGTCGACGAGTTCGCTCGCCTCGACTCCGAGGGCCTTCCGGTTGTTCTCCGCCACGTCATCGAGCACGTAGTCGGGGCTGCCCCTGCCCACGTCGCCGGGTCGCTGCTCCATCGATGCCGTATCGCCGATGAGCGCCCGTCGCGCCTCCGCGTACTCCTTGGACAGCAGCGCGTCCAGCGGAACGTCGTCGAAGTCAGGGTCGCCGTAGTAGGCCTCGCGGTCGGCAAACGCCAGCTTGGAGGCCTCCACGAGCGTGTGGATGTACTCGGCCGAGTTATGCCCCATCGAGGCGAGGTCGTACCCTTCGAGCAAGGTTAGCTGCTGCAGGAAGACGGGACCCTGCGTCCACGTCGGGCACTTGTATACCTCCAACCCCCGGTAGTCGACCATGGTCGGTTCCTCGACGGCGGGCTGCCACTCGGCCATGTCCTCATACGTCAGGAGGGCGGTGTGCGCCTTCCCCGTCGCGTCCTCGACCGGCGTGTTGGTGACGAAATCGATGATGCGCTCCGCAATCTCGCCCTTGTAGAAGGCGTCCCGCGCGGCCTCGATTCCGGCTACGCGGCCCTTCCCTTTTGCGGCGTCTTCCGCGCGGCACATGATCCGCAGCATCTCGGCGTAGTCAGGATTGCGGACCAGGTCGCCGATCTCGGGTACCTTGCCGTCCGGCAGATAGACCTCGCCGGTCGACGGGTAAAGCTCCGTGTACTTTGTGTACCCGCCCTTCAGGGAACCCCACAGCCCCTCGTAGAGCGCAAACCCGTTCTCCGCCAGGTCGATGGACGGCGCGAGGATCTCCGAAAAGCTCTTCGTCCCCCAGCGCGCGACGGCCTCGGCCCACGTTCCCACGACAGCGGGCACCGTGATCGGCAGGTAGCCGTCCCCCGGTATGAGATCGATGTTGTTCTCCCTGCACCAGTCGATGGTGAACGCCTTGGGCGACCAGCCCAGGCCGCTTATGGCGTACACCTTGCCCTCACTGGCGGGGTAGACGAGGGTTGGCACCTCGCCTCCGATGCCGCAGCTCTGCGGTTCCATCAGGTCGACCGCGATGCACATCGCCGCCGCCGCGTCGATGGCGTTGCCGCCGTTCTCCATGATGCGGAACCCCGCCGCCGTCGCCAGGTAGTGACCCGACGTGACGACGCCCTTCCTTCCCGTTATAACTGGTCGAGTGATGAAGCCTGCCAATGTACTGTTCTCCGTTCTTGGTTGGTTTGCCTAGTGATTAGGTATGTGGAGCGAGCGGCCCTTGTCCTCGACGGGCAGGTCGATACGCTGCGATCCCTGCACGTGAGACCACGCCAGCCCGAACTCCGCCTCGCATATCCGGTGCGTGACGTCGATGTTGCCGCTTGTGCGCTCGCCCGTCTCCAGCTCGTTGACGAGGTCGCGAATGGTGTTGACGGTCGGACTCTCGCCCGACGGCACGAACCGCTTCTCCTGGGTGTCGCTGCCGCCCGCCTTGCTGCGAAGACGAATGTCCTCGCCGTCGTCCCATGCGAACGCGCGACCCTCGGTGCCGTGAATCTCGAACTCGGTCGCACGGCTCAGTGGGATGAATACCGCCTCCGCGCCGTTGTCGTAGCCGACGCGCGAGAAGTCGAGCAAGGGGTCGGCGAAGTCCAGGCCGTCCGGCGGCACGAACCTGTTTTCCTCGACGCTCAGGGTCGGCAGAGGCAGCGGACACTGGTGCATGTCCGTGCCCTCGCGGGGACCCTGCCGACTGCCGTCGTCCAGCGGGTCGCCGTGGAGCACGAGCCTGCCCTCCGCCCAGACGGGCTGCGGGTCGCCCAACAGGAACGCCAGCGTGTCGATCGTGTGCGAGTGGTGCTTCATCAGGTCGGTCAGCCAGTAGCAGAAGGCGTACTTCGGCTCTCCTATGTCGCCCTGCGCTATCGCCTCGCGCAGACGCTGGAACCCGTCGTGGTGGCGTCGCTCCGCGCCGAAGTTGAACGCAACGCCGTTTGCGTTGACGGCGTCCCGAATCCGGTCGGCCTCGTCCAGTGACGTGCACAGTGCCTTTTCGGCGAATATGCCGCGAACACCGTGCTCGGCCGCGAATGTGATGACCTCGGCCTTGTGGATGGACTGCGTCGTCACGCTGACGATGTCGGGCCGCTCCACCTCAATCATCTCGCGGTAGTCGGTGTAGAGATTGGTAATCCCGTACCGCTCGGTGAACATCCTCAGGCGGCCCTCGCTCCGACCCGCCACGGCCACGACCTCGGTATCATCAACGGCGTTGTAGGAAGCGAAGTGGCTGTGCGGCTTGCGAAACGCGCTCGGCGGACGCTCGCCTTCAAGCAGACCGCCAATGCGCCCTGCTCCGACGATGGCTACCCTGTACTTTGCGTCCCCCATGGTTATTACTCGACCCGGAGTATTCGATTCTGTTGCATTGTGGTTGTATATCTAGAAAGTGAGACGTGAACTAATGGGCGGCTCTTCGTACCTCAGTGCGGCCCGTTCAATGCGACGCTTGCACTTTCGCGAGTGGGTGATGTTGACGACTTCAGAACCTACCAGCGCTTCAAATCCCGTTGCTTCAATATAAGTCGTTAAGGGCCATACCCTATCGTGTCCCTTTGTCCGCGCTCCCACCTTTTGGCATTCCTCTTACTCATCTGCCCAGTGCGCACTCTAAGAAACCCGTTACCACCTGTTGCTTTGTTGTGCTCCGCCCGTCGCCGCTTTGGATTATTCGTGATGCCGGTATGTCGGGCTCCGTTCTTCCCGTAATACGTGTAGCCAACCTTCTTTTTCCTGTCCATCCTACATCTCCTCGATTGATTTAGTTCTGGATTTGGTTGATGATCTCATAACCCTGATTGCATCGGGAACCCACCATAATTGTTCAACCCAGCGTGTGCTATTCCGAACGGGAGTATACCACTACGCATGGGGGAGTGTTCTGCGCCGGGAGTGATTCGGATACCTTAACCGTAGGTGCTGGCTCCGGTGAGAGTGCTCCCAAGAAAAAGCTAGGGCTACAGAGAGTTCTGTAGCCCTGCGCCCTACCGCCGAAGCGAGTAGGGGGAGTAATTGTATGAAGTTCCTCACACCATCACAAGCGTTCGCAATTCTAGGGACGTGCCAGATTCAAACTCCTTGAATCCCGCCCCTCTTCCCGCAATCATCTGGCGTTCGCTGTTTAACGACGGACCGCACACCGCCCTCTGCAATATTCCGGTAGGGGATCCTTAATCTTCCAGTAACGGCCGAACTCATCGATCTCGTACTGTCCGTCAGAACTACGTCGCAGCAATTTGCTTATTTCTATACTAATCATGACTCTCTTTGCCCGAACTGTCCATTTCAAAAGCAATCTCCTGCTCCAAGCGTTCTGAGAAGGCACCCACTTGGTGAAGATGGTATTTCTGTTGGTGTCCTACGTCAACCCGTGCCAAGCTCTCCTAAAACCGCACCTGAGACTCCCCCACAAACTCCACCCTGTCCTCAGTAAGCACCCTCAACGCTGGCTGAACACGTCCATATATAGGCGTGACGATCAGTCGCCCGTCTTCGGACTGCTCGAAGTAGTAGACGTCGCTGTTCAGCGTGTAGGTGCGTAGATCGGACGAGTGGCCGAGGAAGCCAAGCCCGTCGACGTGGTAGACATCTAGCTGGGGAAGCTGTTTCAATCGGTGCTCCAGGTTGACGGTCAGTGCCAGCCTGGTCGTTTCGGGCAGTCGTTCTTCTGACAAATCAGGTGACAGCATGACCACGACCTGTGGCCCCAGCAGATCGAGCCGTTCATACGTCCGAGGCCGCCCCTCGTCCGTGAAGACGTGCGCGTGAGCACCGGCGGCGATCAGGATCGTAGCGACCTCCGACGCGAAGTACCGGCGTTCCGGTGTCGAGACGGCTGTGCAGACGGTCGAGGCGTCAAGCGCGATGCGCTCCTTGACGGCGTCGGCCAGGACGTCGTACCGGATAGCCCCTTCGTCGGCGTTCTCGACCATGGGAGTTCGTTTAGGCGACTGGCCTCCACTTGCGCCTACGATCCACTCAACATTGCTCTTGTCGGCCAGGGTGTCGCGCAGTGCACGGTCGCGGAATTCCGCAAGCGGAGTCGGAGGAATAGCGTGGAACTCGTCCAGCGTGGTGATCTCCGTCGCGCCCGAGAGTCGAGGGCCGTAGAAGGCCGTTCGCGACGCCGAGCGGACGACCTTACTCAGCAGTTCTACGAGATTGTCTGGGGTCTTGTAAGCAGGCATGAAACTAACGACTAACGGCGCATGTCCTCCGGCCCCCAGCACCTGGCACCCAGAACCTCTGCCCGCGCGGTCATGTGGTAGGCTGGTATGAGCAATTCGGGAGGCAGATGGTCGATGAGAAGGTTCGAGCGGCTTACGAGGACGGGGCAACTGGACAGGGTCTGGGTGGAGTCGGAGCTATTCCCGCTCGCGGAGTCCCTTCGAGAGACGGTCGACGACGGACAGCCGCTGCGAGGCCGGTCCCTGTACCTCCTGTTCTACGAGCCAAGCCTCCTGACGCGCACCTCGTTCGAGCGGGCGATGGGACTGCTCGGCGGAACGCCCTACTTCACCGAAGACGCCTCCCAGTTCTTCCCCGTGACCACGCCGGACTATATCGAGAACATTATAGCCAACCTCGCCGCCATGCACATGGACATGGTCGTCCTGCGGTCGAGCGATCAGGGCGTCATGGAGCGCGCCGAGGAGGAGGCCGAGTCCCGGTCGATGCCTCTCATCAACGGCGGCAGCCTCGAAGACCATCCCACCCAGGCGCTCACGGACCTGTACACCCTCAAACGGGAGATAGGCAAGGTGGACGGAGCGCACGTCGCCGTTGTGGGCAGGCTCGATCACCGGAACGTCAGCGCGCTGCTCCGTGGACTGGCGATGTACGAGGACGTCACGGTGACTCAGGTGCCATTCAGCGGTCAGGCCGACCCCGACGTGGTCTCCGAGTGCGAGGCGCTGGGAGTCTCCTTCGAGACGGGCACGATGGACTCCCTCTCCGAAGCCGACGCCATCTACCTGAACGGCCCTCGCACCGTCGCCCACGCCCAGCTTCTGAAGTCTCGCGGCGCATTCAACCTGCGAATCGACGAGGAGTTCATGGCGAAGCTCAAGCCCGGATGCGTCATCCTCGACCCGATGCAGCGCAGCGGCGACTTCGACGTACTCGTGAGCGACCCTCGACTCGCAAACTACCGCCAGGCCGAGAATTCTCTATTCATCCGTATGGCCCTCCTGCGGACCATGCTGGGGTAGGATGCTTACGCCGACAGAGGTCAGTAATATCCAATGGAAGACATCGCAAGACCAGTAGAGGACTCCATCGCCACCGTTGAGATCCTCAGCGACCCTGAACTCGTCACGCAGATTCGTCAAGGTGAACGTGAAATCGAGGCGGGCGAAGGCATCTCGCTTGAAGAGTTGGAAGCTCAGATATCTTCCGACATCGAAAGGGCGGGGATTAATCGGTTAGAGGGTGTTCAAAAGGCTCCGTTCACCCCCGTATCAAGTACGGGGCAAGCTCTGAGCCTGTCGAAGGCCCTCTTATCCCCTCTCCCGTCGTGGGAGAGGGCTAGGGTGAGGGTGGATGCCTCCACGGGACAGATATACAGACAACCACAATCTCTCCCGTGGCGGGGGGAGAGATTCAGAGAGGGGTTCCCGCAGTTACTTGAAAGCTTGTCAAAGGGTGAAACGCCGTTCACGGTTCGACAAGCCTGTCCTGAGCCTGTCGAAGGGCTCACCACGAACGGTCTCGGCCGCTCAGCAGGTACCCCTAGAGAATCAACATCGCGTCGCCGAAGCTGTAGAATCGATAGCGCCGTTCGACGGCCTCCCAGTAGGCCGCAAGCATAAGCTCCCGGTCTGCGAAGGCGCTCACGAGCATCAACAAGGTCGACTCCGGCAGGTGGAAGTTGGTGATGAGGGCATCCACCACGCGGTACGAGTAGCCGGGATAGATGAAGATGTCGGCCCAACCCGAACCCGCATTGAGCGTATCCTGGCCATCCCCGCCAATTAGGCTGGCGGCGTACTCCAACAGGCGGACGGTGGTCGTCCCCACCGCTATGACCCGCCGTCCCTCTCGCTTGGCCAAGTTGATCGTTTCGGCGCTTTCCTTGCCAATGCGGTAGGACTCGGCGTGCATCTCGTGGTCGGTGATTTTCTCGACCTGAACGGGGCGGAAGGTAGCCCAGCCGACGTGCAGCGTGACGAAGGCGGTCTCAACTCCGTGGCGGCGTATCTTCTCCAATAGGCGGGGCGTGATATGCAGGCCCGCCGTGGGCGCGGCGACGCTGCCACGCTCGCGTGAGTAGACCGTCTGGTAGCGCTCCGGGTCGTCGAACGGCTCCTGAATGTACGGCGGCAGCGGCACGATGCCGATCTCGTCGAGTCGGTCCTCGTCGCTCAGCCGGACGGTGCGCGACCCGTCGTCATGTGCCTCCAAGACTTCGCCCTCCACTGTAATCCCACCGCCAAGCAGCTCGAATGTCGTGCCCGTCGTCAAGCGCCGTCCCGGTCGTGCCAGCGCGTGCCAGATGCCGGGAGAGCGTCGTTGGAGCAGCAGAAGCTCGATCTTCGCGCCGGTGTCCGAACGGACGCCGTACATCCGTGCCGGAAACACCCTGCTGTCGTTGAACACCATCACGTCGCCAGGACGAAGGTAGTCCAGCACATCGGTAAAGACGCGATGCTCGAACCGCCTCCCGCTGCGGTGTACGGCCATGAGCCGGGAACTGTCGCGCGGCTCTATCGGCGTCTGGGCGATCAGCTCCTGCGGCAGGTCGTAGTTGTATGCGTCGAGGGTCAGGTCGTCGGCTGCTGGCAAAGCACAAGTCTTTCGGTAGGTTGGCACAGGTACGCTATTCTCGCCGGGTCGGGGCAGTCACGCAAGCTAGGCGGTCTCGAATGAGTCACGTAAGTTTGACCGGACTTGGTGTTTAACGAGTAAACGACGTGATGCCCAGCGCACCGAACCCCGCCGGGTATCACCTACTCACTACGCAATACTTTCTACTTTCTCCCTCGACTTCGGGTACAATGCTGGGCGAAATTCAGCGAAGCGAGAGAGAGCCATGTACGTCAAGCAGAACGAGATGTCCGACGTCCACGAAACGCCGAATATTCACGAGGGTGAGGGAGTCATCCTCCGGCGGAGCATGTTCCGCGAGCAGAGCAAGCTGCCGATCCGCATGGAGGTGTGGGAGCTTGATCCCGGTGTCACCGAGGGCGACCACACGCACGAGGGGAAGGACGAGTTGGAGGAGATATACTACTTCCTCGAAGGCGAGGGAGTGATGTCGGTCGAGGGTGAGGACGTGCCCATCGCTGCCGGCGATTCCATCATGGTGCCTCCGGGCATCGATCACGGGTTCCGAAACACGGGAGACGGTCTCCTGAAGCTGGTGATCATCTGGGGGAAGCCTGCGGCGTAGTCATGCGGCGACCCTTCCCATTCACTTTTCGAATGTAAGGAGTCCTTTTCAAAAATGCCCGGCGAAAACGTATACGAGAAACTCGGAGTCCGAAGGATCATCAACGCCTCATCATGGCGAACGAACGTGGGTGGGAGCCTCATGCCGCCACCCGTCCGGCAGGCCATGGATGAGGCGGGTCAGTGGTTCGTCGATATGTCGGAGTTGAACGCGCGGGCCGGAGAGACTATCGCGCGTCTGACCGGAGCGGAGGCGGGACTGGTCACGGCGGGATCCGCGGCGGGGATGCTCCTCGAGGCTGCTGCCTGCATGACGCGCGACGATCCCGCGAAGATCGACCGCCTGCCGGATACCACGGGCATGAAGAACGAGATCGTCATTCATCGCTTCCAGCGCGTGACGTACGACCGGTGTTTTCGCGCGGCGGGCGCTAAGCTGGTCGAGATCGGCGACGGAGGCGGCGCGTTCGAGTGGGAGCTTGAGGCCGCCATCAACGAGCGCACTGCCGCGGTCGCCTATATCTTCGCGATGCCGCAGAGCGGCTCGATTCCCCTACCACGGGTCGTCGAGATCGCGCATGAACGCGGCGTACCCGTCATCGTCGACGCGGCTGCTATGCTGCCCCCCGCCGAGAACCTGACTCGCTACGTCGAAATGGGAGCCGACATGGTCAGCTTCAGCGGCGGCAAGGGCGTGCTGGGACCGCAGTCGACCGGCATCCTGTGCGGAAGGGCAGACCTCATCCAGGCCGCGTCCATGAACGGCGCGCCGAATCAGGGCGTCGGCAGGACGGCCAAGGTCTGCAAGGAGGAAATCGCCGGACTGGTCACGGCCCTTGAGCTATTCGTGGACACCGATCACGACGCCGAGTTGGCCCGCTGGGTCGCCATGTGCGAGAACATGGCCTCTGAGATCGGACGAATCCCCGGCCTGCGTGCCGTGTACTTCCCCGCGAGGCCGGAGCTCGACGAGTTCGAGGCCGCAACTCCGCGCGTCTACGTCTATGCGGAAGACGATTCAGGCCTCGACATTGCAGAGGTAGAAGAGGCCCTGAAGCAGGGCGATCCGCCGGTGTACTGCTATCCGGGCGAGCACGGACGAGCGCTGGGACTCAGTCCCGTGAATCTCATGGAAGGCGAGGACGAGGCGATAATTCGTCGCTTCCGAGAGGTCGCGTCCGGCTAACTCGACTCGGTTGGTTCCTCGTCGGACTCGGTCTCTTCCGTGTCGACAGAGGCTGCTTCGGCATCATCACCGTCGTCAACGTTTGAGTTGCTGTCTTCGGGTTCGGCTTCCGTGTCGTCGCAGTCCTCCGCGTCCGCCTGCATCAGGATAGCCTCGAAGAAGTCCGAAGCGAGCATGATCTGGTTCTCCTGCCGGAGGATGATGCCCTTGACGCGCGGCACGTAGTCATTCACCCATCGTTCATCGGTGCGAAACGCCTCACGCGCCTCCTCGAAGTGCGCGAAGTCGCGGTAGGCCCAGATGTGGACGACCTTGTTCAGCGCGCCGATGTCGGTGTAGTACCAGCCCGCCAGCTTGATGCCGTAGCCCTCGCGCACAGGCAGGGCGATCTCACGGACGGCTGCCATGTACTCCGGGGTCTTGCCCATCGCGATGTCGTACGTGCGCATGTCGTAGATCAAAGAGGGTTCTCCTTATGTTGTCTTCCTTGGACGGCCATGGAACTGCCACGGGCCCCAATTGGATATGATTACAAAGTCGGGTGGCGAGAATCCCCTCTCCCGTCGTGGGAGAGGGCTAGGGTGAGGGCATCGGTCGAATAATCAGCCATACTCATTTGTAACCGGCACTACATTGTACGCGCAACGGTGCCGATCTCGCGCCGGAGCTTGGCCTCGACGCCCTTCACGGTTTCGGGGTTGGGCGGCCAGTCGGCGGGAGGAACGTGGGAGAGCCGGAGGAGGAACCTCGAGAGATACCCGGCGTACTCCTTCAACTCCCGCGTCCGCACCTTGTCGGTGGTGTCCCACGGCTCCGCACGGAAATTCGTGTCGGAATACCGTCCGACGAACCTCCACCGCCAGAGGATGGCATAGGGAATCGCGCTTCTGGCGAACGAGAACCCGTCGTTCGTGTGGTCGAGCATGGGCATGACGTGGCACTTGAGGCCCTCGTTCAGGTTGTCGAGGGTCCGCTGTACGAGTCCCCGCAAATGGGGGAACTGCAGGACGACCCCCTTCATCGGTCCAGCCGATAGCTCGTCCAGGTTCACAACGAACCTCGGTTCCGGTTCGGGGCCGTAGTGCCGACGAACGTAGGCGGCGGACCCTTGGTGGTTCTGCTCCTCGCCGCTCCACGTGCAGAATCGGATGCCCATGCCGGGCGATACGCCAAACTCCCTATGCACACCGGCGAGAAGGCGCACCGTTTCCAGAAGGACGACCACACCGGAGCCGTCGTCCACCGCGCCGGGCGAACCCATGTAGGTGTCCTGGTGAGCGCCGAGCACGAGCGACTCGCCGGGCCATTCCGCTCCCGGCATATCGGCGACGGTGTTGTTGCATGGCGCGGTGAACGATCTGCTCTCGACGCGCAGCGCGAAGGTCTTGCCCGCAGCGCGACGCAGCCTGACCCCGTCCTCCCGGTTCGTCTGTACCGTCGGCAGCGGGTGCGGAAGCACGTCGCCCGCCTTCTCGTTCCATCGCTTGTCCGTGGCTCGGACGGTCTCGACATGGCCGCCCGCCGTCGGCTCCACCGCGATGGCGGCAACACACCCCGCAGCCGCGAGCGACCGAAGACGGTCCGGCAGGGGAATGCGGTCGGTGAACGGCTCGTCGGCGTTTTCGACGATGGCGATGCTCCCCGGCAGGCTGTTCGCGCATAACTCGATCTCGTGCGGCATTCCGAATCCCACGTCGACAAGCGGAGCACTGAGGTCGACCGGAGGGCAGTGGATCATGGGAACCAGCCAGATGGGCCTGTCGTCCTCCACGATGCGGCCCTCGCAGACCGAATAGTCCCACGCTTTTAGCTCGAACTCCTCCAAGCGCGGGTCGCTGAGGCCGAACTCTTCGTACTTGGCCTTGATGTACCGCGCCGCCGCCTCGTCGCCCGGCGTACCCGCCCAGCGCGGGCCGATGCGCTCGCAGATCTCGTAGAGGTGCTCGTCCAGCCGCGAGCCGACGAACGCCTCGCCCATTAGCCATCTGTCTATAGCTTGCCAGTCAGGGTTTGCTGTCATGGGGATATTGAGGAGAAAGTAGAAAGTATTGCGTAGGGTCTTGGTAGATCAGGGGTAATGATAAGGGGTGTGTCGTTGTTCGTACAGTCAGGGGACTCGGTCGTAACTGTTCAGACTTTGTGAGAGCCTTCAATACACACAGCCACCGTCATACCCGCAAAAGCGGGTATCCATAGGGGTGGGGGATGGTTCACCCCATGAACTCTGAACACACCCCCCATCAGTACAATCTCGTTCCCTTACGTGGCATAATGCAGGGGCAAGAATCTCGGATGCTGGAAGGGTAACGACGAGTCTATGAACGAATCCGCGTCGTGGTTCCTCGTGTCGGAAGATGGGGCGCCACTCGGACAGATCTATTGCAAGGACGGGCGGATCGAGCCGGCGGTCGGCGAGGTCCTCGAGAACGGGCAGAAATGGAAGCGAGCAGAGGTGTTGAGCTTCGAGGAGCTTCGGGCCTCGTGCGGCATGAGGCGCTTTCGGCTCGTGGTCCGCGTCATCGAATAGGAGCGCGTGATGGATGAGTTGCGTGTTGGCGTGATCGGATGCGGCGGGCACGCCCGTTCCCACTTCGAGATGATAGCCGCCGAGCCTCGCGTCCGGCTCGCAGCCGTAGCCGAGCTTGACGACGAGCGCCGGGCGGACGCGGCGCAGACGTGGTCCGTCCCCGGGTACTCCGACTATCGCAGGATGCTCGATGAGCACGACCTCGACATCGTCCACGTCGTGACGATGCCCGCGCACCTGAAGGCCATCGTCCTCGACTGCCTTGAACGCGACATCAACGTCTCGGTGGAGAAATCGCCAGGCAGCAACTCGACCGAAACGCAAGACATGGCTGACGCCGAGGCGGCGAGCGGAGCGAAGGCTATCGTCTCGCTCAACCGCCGGTACTTCCCGGAGGTGCTGGCCGTTCGGCGGCTGGCGCGGAAGCACGGTGGCACGGTAAACTGCTCGGCCGTGTACAACAAGGCCCTTTCCGGAGCGCTGGAGCGATTCGACACGCTGCTCCCGCCGCCGATCATCTCCGACGCCATCCACCATGTCGATCTCCTGCGGTGGTTCGCCGGCCCCTCCGAGGACAGGGCCGCCGTTCCGACCGAGGTATACTCCGTCGTTGCCGATGGCCCTCGCCCGGTCGAGCACAGGCAGAACGCCGTCATCCGCTTCGACACCGGCGCAATCGGTGCCATCGAGAGCCAGTACGGCGTCGGAGGGCGTATCCAGCGTGCTGAAATCCACGCGCAGGACTTTTCGGCCTATCTCGACCTGACGAAGAGGGAAAAGAAGGTCGAGATGTACCGTTACACACCCGGCAATCAGCCGATGGAGGTCGGGGGCCGCTACGATGAGCCGCTCGACCTCGACGCCTTCGGTCCCGGATTCAACGAGGTCAAGCACTTCGTTGATTGCATACTCGAAGACCGCACGCCTTGGTCGAACCTGAACGACGCGGTCATCACTATGAAGCTGTGCGAGGCCATCCGCCACGGTCACAGCGGCGCACTCGATCTAGCGTCCAATAATAAACCAGCCCGCGAAAATCCCCTCTCCCGTCGTGGGAGAGGGCTAGAGCCTGCCCCGTGCTCGATACGGGGGTGAGGGTGAAATTGAAGCTCTCCGTCTCCATGCGCGTCGCCGAGGACATGTTCGATAAGCGCAAGGCCGCCCTGTCGCTGGAGGACATGGCGCGGATGGCCAAGGACAGCGGGTTCCACGCCGTCTGCATGAGAGCGTCGCAGGTCGGCACGCAAACGCCCCTGGAGGTCGTTCGTGAGAAGCGGCAGTTCCTGGAGTCGCTGGGCCTCACGGTGTCCATGGCGACGGGCGACTTTCCCATTCCTGAGAACAACGAGCGCGGTCCCGACGCGCTTCGGAACATCACGCCGTACCTCGATCTCGCCGAAGCCCTCAACTGCGACCTGCTCCGCATCTGCATGAAGAAGGACGGTGACATCGAGTGGGCGCAGAGAGCGTCCGACGAGGCTGCAGAGCGAAACATTCGCCTCGCTCACCAGAGTCACCACAACAGCCTCTTCGAACTGGCGGAACGGTCGGTCGAGGTCATACGGCAGGTCGGACGGCCAAACTTCGGCATAATCTATGAGCCTGCAAACCTGGAGCTATGCGGCGAGGACTACGGCGCTGATACGATCAGGATGTTCGAGCCGTACCTGATGAACGTGTACCTGCAGAACCAGGTCATCAAGCGGGGCGGCGATACGGTTGTGGAGACGTGGAACGCCGGACGTGTCGAGTTCGACCAGGTCCCGATATGGGACGGGCGGGGGATCGACTTTCCGCATATCATGGATGCACTGAGCGAGATCGGCTATGAGGGGTACGTCACCGTGCACCAGGCCTCGGCGGGCGTTGAGGGAGGCCCAGCGGCGGCGATCACCGAGAACGCTCGCTATCTTCGCTCCATAGGGGACTTCGAGGAATGAAGGTCCACCTCGTAGACGGGACGTATGAGCTCTTCCGGGCGCACTTCGGGGCGTTTCCCGCCATGTCCCCGGACGGACGCAGCGTGGGGGCCGTGCGCGGCCTGCTACAGACGCTCCTGTCGTTGCTCCGGCAGGACGACGTGACGCACGTGGCAGTCGCGTTCGACCACGTCATCGAGTCATTCCGAAACCAACTCTTCGACGGGTACAAGACGGGCGAGGGGACGTCGGAGGAGCTTCTGGCGCAGTTCGACCCCGCCGAGATCGCGACGGAGGCGCTCGGCATCGTGACGTGGCCGATGGTCGAGTACGAGGCGGACGACGCAATCGCGACCGCCGCCGTGCGGTTCGCCGACGACCCCCGTGTCGAGCAGGTCGTCATCTGCTCGCCGGACAAGGACCTGATGCAGATCGTGCGGGGAGACAGGATCGTGAGCCTCGACCGCCGCAGGGAGATACTCACGGACGAGGCGGGCGTCGTGGAGAAGTTCGGGGTGCCCCCTGAGGCGATCCCCGACTACCTTGCGCTGGTGGGCGACAGCGCCGACGGAATACCGGGCGTGCCGCGCTGGGGCGCGAAGAGCGCCTCGACGATGCTTGCGCGGTACGGCAACATCGATTCCATTCCCGACAGCGAGTTGCTCTGGGACGTCAAGGTACGAGGCGCAAAGAGCATGGCCGGTACTCTGGCCGAGCATCGCGGCGACGCTGCGCTCTATAAGGAACTGGCCACTCTCAGGCTGGACGTGCCGCTCACCGAGAGCCTCGACGACCTCGAGTGGAAGGGCGCCCGACAGGTGGCTTACGCGAACATGTGCGACGAGTTGGGCTTCGGCCAGCTCAGGAGCGCACCGATAAGATGGACTGAATAGTGCCCGCTCTCAGAGAGCTACAGAATAAATCGGCCCATGAAAAAAATCCCCTCTCCCGTCGTGGGAGAGGGTTAGGGTGAGGGTATTCTTGGATTACCCAGCCAAAATCAAATGGAATCGATACTAGCAGGAGACCCATGACGACAACCGAGAGAGAAGAGACAAAATTCAAGGTCGTTGGCACGCGCCCCGTGCGGCACGACGGCATAGAGAAGGTCACGGGGCAGGCGCTGTATGGTGCGGACATCGACCTGAACGGGCTGCTGCACGGCAAGGTGTTGCGCAGTCCGCACGCCCACGCGCGGGTGATGTCGATCGACACGAGCCAAGCCGAGAATCTCCCCGGAGTTCTCGCTGTAATCACCGGAGACGATCTATCTCCGGCGGGCCCGATGGAGCGCGGCGGAGGCAACAGGACGGACGCCATCCTCGCGCAGGGCAAGGTGCTCTACAAGGGGCATCCCGTCGCTGCGGTGGCCGCAGGCAACCCGCATGTTGCGGAGGAGGCGCTTGATCTCATCAAGGTGGTCTACGAGCCGCTCCCGTCCGTCACGAACGTCGATGATGCCGGCGCGCCCGGCGCGCCCGTCCTCCACGAGGGTTGGGATGACCCCGATAACGGGGTCCCCGGCTCGGAGATCGACTCGCCAAACGCCGCATCGCTGGAGCGGCATGTCAGCGGCGACCTCGAAGCGGGGTTCGCGGAAGCCGACCTGATCGTGGAGCGCGAGTTCCGTACCAAGACCGTGCACCAGGGGTACATCGAACCGCAGAACGGCACGGCGTCGTGGTCGCCTGAGGGTCGCCTGACCATCTGGTGCAGCTCCCAGGGGCACTTCGGCATACGCGACGCGGTCGCAGACCTGCTGGACGTCCCTGTCTCGCAGGTCAAGGTCGTCCCAATGGAGATCGGCGGCGGATTCGGAGGGAAGCTGACGGCGTATCTCGAACCGCTGGCTGCCGTGCTCTCGAAGAAGACTCGAAGGCCGGTGAAGATGACGATGACCCGCGCCGAGGTGCTGGAGGCGTCCGGCCCGACGGCGGGGAGTCACGTGACGGTCAAGATCGGCGTGACCAACGAGGGACGCATAACCGCGGCTTTGGGAAAATTCCTGTTCGAGGGCGGAGCCTACGGCGGCGGTCCTGTCGCTCCCGCTTGCGCCGCCATATTCGCTCCCTACAACATCGAGAACGTCCGCATCGACGGGTACGACATCGTCACCAACAAGCCTTCCACGCGGGCATACCGCGCTCCGGGCGCGCCGATAGTCGCCTACGCCACGGAGTCGGTGATGGACGAAATCGCCGAGATGCTGGATATCGACCCGATGGAGTTCCGACTGCTCAACGTGGCGCGTGAGGGGCAACGCCGGGCTGACGGCGTGATGAACGGACGCATCGGCGCGGCAGAGGTCATGGAGGCTGTACGCTCCCATCCCCACTACGTCGCGCCAAGGGACGGCGCATATCACGGACGCGGCGTCGCCATGGGCTTCTGCCGGAACAACACCGGCCCCGCATGCGTCATCGCCAACGTGCAGGACGACGGCAGGATCAGCCTCATTGAAGGCTCGGTCGATATCGGCGGCTCCCGCACGGTCATAGCACAGCAGCTTGCCGAGGTGCTCGGCATACCTGTCGAGGACGTGAACCCCAGCATCGGGGACACCGACTCGATCGGCTTCACCTCCAACACCGGGGGCAGCGGCGCTGCCTTCAAGTCCGGCTGGGCCGCCCACGAGGCCGCCCGTGACATCATCGCCCAGCTAACTGAGCGCGCGGCCCTGATCTGGGACGTATCGCCCGACCAGGTCCGGTACGACGACGGGGGAGTGCAGCACGTCTCGGACACGGAGCTTCGCATGTCGTTCCGCGAGATCGCCGGAATGCTGCCAGACTCCGGCGGTCCCGTCGTCGGACGGGCGAACCTCAATCCTGCGGGGCAAAGCGGTTCGTACTCGGCCAACATCGTCGACGTGGAGGTCGATCCCGATACCGGCAAGGTGGACATCCTCCGGTACACCGCCTTCCAGGACGTGGGATTCGCGATACATCCCAGCTACGTCGAGGGACAGATACAGGGAGGCACGTCGCAGGGCGTCGGCTGGGCGCTCAACGAGGAGTACTTCATGAGCGACGACGGCGCGATGCTCAACACCAGCCTCCTCGACTACCGGATGCCGACGACGCTCGACCTTCCGATGATCGACACGGTGCTGGTCGAGGTCAACAACCCCGGCCATCCCTTCGGCGTGCGCGGCGTCGGCGAGGCGAATATCTCGCCGCCCATGGCCGCGCTCGCCAACGCCATACACGACGCCGTGGGCCTGCGGCTGAGGGAACTCCCGATGAACCCGCAGGCGGTATCGAAGGCCATACAAGAGAAGGCAGGTTAGCGACATGAAACTGCAGGGCAGGAAGGCGCTCATCACGGGATCGCGGCGAGGAATCGGACGGGCTATTGCCATCCGGCTCGCGGAGGACGGGGCCGACGTCGGCATCAACGACATCATCCGCGACGAGACGGCTGAGGAGACCCTCGGCATGGTCCGCGAGCTTGGCTCGAACGTCAGCTGGCACGAGGCAAACGTGGGCAAGAGCGCCGACATCAACCGGATGATGGACGAGTTCATCGCCGAGCACGGGAGAATCGACATCCTCGTGAACAACGCGGTCGGCAGCATCAAGAACAGCTTCCTCGACATCACCGAGGAGGACTGGGACTTCGAGATCGGCAACGCGCTCAAGGGTCCGTTTCTCGCGAACCAGCGCGCCGCCCGCGAGATGATCGCCCAGAGTGGCGGCGGACGCCTCGTCTCCATCGCCAGCGTCCACGCCTTCTGGGCCAAGCCCTACAACCTTGTGTACAGCATCGCAAAGCAGGGCCTGATCCGCATGGCCATGAGCATGGCCGTCGACCTCGCCGGACACGACATCACATGCAACGCCGTCGCTCCCGGCCTCATCGACTCCCGCGTGCTCCCACCCGACCAGGAGCACCTCCGCGCCGGGCCCGAGTACGCGCCGGACGTCGCGGCCGAGATCCCCCTGCGAGTGGCCGGCGTCCCAAGGGATATCGCCAACGCCGTTGCATACCTAAGCTCCGATGAAGCGCGCTACGTCAACGGGCAGTGCATCACGGTGGACGGCGGCATGACCATCGTCGGTCCCGGCCCCGGCAGTCACGACCCCGGAATCAGCAACATCTCCACAGAGGAGATCGCCCGCACGAGGTAACGCCAGCCAGCGCCATGGTCTTCCCGCTCGTCGCCTTCGCCATAGGTGTGGTCCTACTGTACTTCATGTTCGAGATAGGCTGGCGTAGCGGGTCTCTCACGGAAGATGACTCGGCCCTCTTTAGGTACATGCTTGGCGGACTGGCCGTAAGTGTCCTCTCGATCATCGTGTGGGGCATAAGGTCCGAGAGCCACCGCCACAGAAAGAGATGGACGGCTCTCATCCTGGCGTCCGTGCTTCTCACCCTGCTCGGACTGTGGTGGATCATCAGTATCGGCCTGTTCATTGCGTTGATCGGGTTGGCGCTGTTGCTCTATTCCTCGGTGAGGCTGGCCGCAACTCTACGATAGAACACGGGTCACCGCGTAACTGTTCAGACCTCCTGAGAGCGCTCAACGCACACAGCCACCGTCATACCCGCGAAAGCGGGTATCTATTCCCCTCTCCCGTTCGCGGGAGAGGGCTAGAGCCTGCCCCGTACTCCGATACGGGGGTGAGGGTTGTTGCCCTCACCAACTCTGAACACTCACATCACCGCCGTTCTCATAGCCCGCCGCAAGGCCGGTGGGGTACACTATTCCAACCATCGAACGGAGGAATCATAGGAATGGATCGATTGTCACTTAAGGATCTTCGTGAGCAGCTTCCGGTGACGGAAGATGTCGGGTATTTCCAGACGGGCACGTATGGCCCGACCCTGTCATCTGCCGTGAAGGCCGTTACTGACGCGATGGAGTATGAGGCCCTGCACGGCCCGGCGCGTCCTGAAACGCGGCAGTACATCATGGAGAAGGAAGAGGACGCGAGGGGACACCTGGCTGACCTCCTCAACGTCAACGCCGAAGAGATCGGCATAGGCTCGAACACGACCCGCGCCATGCACCGGGTGCTCCGCAGCTTCAACTGGGGTGAGGGTGATGAGTTCGTCACCACGTCGCTTGAGCACGTCAGCACGGCGGACGCCTCGCGGGGACTGGAACAGGAGCGCGGTGTAAACGTCAAGGTCGTCGAGGTCGACGAGAGCGACGCCGCTTTCATCGAGTCCCTCGACGGGACGGTGACGGAAGAGACGAAGCTCCTGCTGATCAGCCACATAGCCTCGCCGAACGGACGCATCATGCCTGTCCGGGAGGCGGTCGACGTGGCGCACGAGAAGGGCGTTCCCGTGCTGGTGGACGCGGCGCAGTCGGTGGGACAGATCCCTGTAGACGCCCAGGCCCTGGGCTGCGATTTCCTCATCGGGTCGGGTCCGAAGTGGCTGCTGGGGCCGATGGGCAGCGGCTACGTTTGGGTGTCGCCCGATCAGACCGATATATTCAGACCCTACTACACGCCGGACGTGGGCGCGTGGTCGAAACCGGGCGCTCCCATGGCGACTCCCACCGCGCGTTCGAGGGCGGAGTTCGGAACGTACAATCATCCGCTGGTGATAGGACTTGGGCAGGCCGTCAAGACGCTCATGAGCGTCGGACTGGACACCATCCAGGACCATGTGGCCGGTCTGTCGAAGACGCTGCGCGAGGCGATGCTGGACACGCCGGGCGTGAACGTGATCACGCCGTTGGAGCCGGGCAAGTCGGCCGGCGTGACGACGCTCACGTTCGATGGGTACACAGAAGAAGACATGCAGGGCCTTGTGAAATGGCTCAACGACGAGCGCAGCATCCTCGTCAAGGCCCAGTGGCTGACCGCGCCGCTTCAACTGGACAAGATCGGGATGCGAATATCCGTCGCTGGATTCAACACCGAGGAAGAGGTTCAGCACCTCATCGGCTCGATTCGGGACGGCGTCCGAAGGTAGTGCCGTCCGGTGGACCCTATTCCCGGCGGCCCCTCAGGCGGGGATCGAGAATGTCGCGGAGCCAGTCACCGAGCAGGTTTGCGCCGAGGACGACCAGCATGATCGCCACTGCGGGGAAGTTCAGGTGCCAGGCCAGGGTTATGTAGTCCCGTGAGTCGGCTATCATCTTGCCCCAGGTGGGGACGAGGGTGTTGACGCCGAACCCCAGGAAGCTGAGGGCGGCCTCGGTGAGGATGACGCCGCCAAAGAGCAGGCTGGCGCTCACTATGGCAGGCTGTATGGCGTTGGGCATGATGTGGCGGAGCATAATGCGCAGGTCAGCCACACCCAGCGCCCTCGCGGCGTGGACGTAGTCCCTCTCGCGGAGGCTGAGCACCTCGCCGCGAATGAGACGCGCGAAGCCCACCCAACTGCCGCCGCCTATGAAGACGATCATCTTGGCTAGCTCGTTGTGTTCGGCTGGGATAAACGGCAGCTTGAAGTCTTGAAGGAAGGCAATGACGGCGATCAGCAGGACGAGAAACGGGATGGCGGTCTGCGTGTCCGCGATGCGCATGATCACGTCGTCCACCTTCCCTCCCTTGTAGCCCGCCAGAAGGCCGAGAAACACGCCCGACACCATTCCTATCGTCACGGCGGAGAAGGCGACGATCAGGGACAGCTGCGATCCCACGAGCATCCGGCTGAGGACGTCGCGCCCCAGGTTGTCCGTTCCCAGAAGCCCGACGCCGTTTTCGGGGTCGGCCCATACGGGTTTCGCAAGGGGATTCTTGAGGTCGATGGCGACGGGGTCTTTGGGCGCGAGCCAGTTCCCGAACACAGCGGCAACGACAAAGGCGACCATGATGAGGATGCCGACGATGCCGATGCGGTGTATCCAGATGCGGCGCCATATCCCCTTGCGGCGAGTTGCGCGGCTTCGAGATACGGCGTCGGATATGCCAACCGCTGCGTTCATGGTCCCTAACTGTGTCGAATTCTAGGATCGACCATGGCGTATACCAGGTCCATAATGAGAAAGATGAGCACCGTGATGGTTCCGAACAGCAGCACGTCGAGGAACACGACGGGGTAGTCTCTATTGGCAACGGCCTGAGCCATCAGGTTGCCGACGCCCGGCCATGCGAACACGACCTCTACGATGACGACGGTGCCGAGCAGGTGGGGGAGCGCGGAGACGACTACGGTGATGACGGAGATGCTGCCGTTCCGGAGAGCGTGCCGGAATATGACCAGTCGCTGGCTCAGCCCTTTGGCCATGGCCGTGCGGATGTAGTCCTGGCTGAGCGCTTCGAGCATCCCGGAGCGGCTTATCCTCGCGACCGTGGCGACAAGGCCTGTCGAGAGCGTGACCGCAGGCAGGATGATGTGCTTCCAGGAGCCCGTGCCGGAGGTGGGCAGCCATCCGAGATTAACGGAAAAGATGATGATGAGCATGATGGCCAGCCAGAACTGGGGCACCACGATGCCGAATACCGATACCCCCGTGGCGAGGTTGTCGAGGATGGAACCTCGATTCAGCGCCGCGATAATGCCCAAGGGGAGTCCCGCGACTACGCCTATGACCGCGGCGAGCAGTCCGAGCCTGAGGCTGTTGGGCAGACGGTCGATGATGAGCTGCGTGGCAGGGATGCTGTACCTGAAGGAATAGCCGAATTCTCCCTGGACCGCCCGTCCCCAGAAGAGGAAGTATTGAATGACGATGTGGCGGTCGAGGCCCAGCTGCCTCTTCACGCGCTCATACTCTTCCTGGATCTCCTCCTGCGTGCGGTTCTCCTCGAGGCTAACGCCGAGGCTGGCAGGGTCGCCCGAAACGCGAATCAGGAAGAAAACGAGCGTGACCACGCAGACCACGACAAACGCTGCTTGGATGAGGCGACGTACTATAAAGGCGCCCATCTAAGTATCCTGCCTCCTCGACCGGTCATTAGGCCGCTCTGCCGACTTGTGACAAGAGCGACTAGGGCGGCGGCTTTTCACTCTCCATTACCGGCGCCTCAATCCGTGAGGAACCAAGAGAGGGAGAGTGAAGGGGTTGTACACAACGGGCGGGTGGAGCGTCAAGGCCCCACCCGCCCGGAGCCGTTTTCAGTGTATGGCTCTTACTGGGTCGGTATCTGCAATTCGAAGGACTTGGTTGCCGTGATTGCCGGCAGTTCCGAGTTCAGCGACAGCACCGACGGGATCGTGTAGGCGTGGAGGGCCTGAGCATCGTCGCAGATCTTTGCGGCAATCCTCTTGACCTCGGCCTCACGTTCAACCGGGTCCGTGATCTGGGCCTTGGCGTCCCTGATTTCCTTGAACTCAGGGTCGGCCTGGCCGTTGCCCCACATGCTGGTCGTGTTGTCGGCCAGGTACCAGTTCAGCCCGATGTTCATGATGCCTTCCGGCAGGGTGGCGTTGATGAGCTGCTGCAGCCACTCCGAAGACTCGAGGTACTGAAGGTCGATCGAGACGCCTACCTGCGACCACTGGGACACGAGGGCGTCCATCAGCGGCCTGTCGCGGAAGTACCGGGCGTTGGTGACGGAACCCTTGAGGGTCACGCCGTCGCCGTAGCCTGCCTCGGTCAGCAGTTCCTTGGCCTTGTCGGGATTGTAGTCGTACATGCCGACGAGTTCCTCGTTGTAGCCGAAGCCGCCCGGAGCGACGATCTGGCACTGAAGCCTCGTGCCGTAGCCGCCGGCGACGGTCTCGTAGATGCCGTCCATGTCAACGGCGTACAGGAGGGCCTGCCGCACGCGCTTGTCGCTGAGCGGCTCACTCTTACCGTAGATGTTGAAGCCGATGTACATGCTCTGGGTGCTGTCGCCAACGAAGATCTTGAAGCCGTCGGCGATCAGGCCCGGAACGTTCTCGGGCGGCGTGGCGGTGATTATGTCGAACTCACCCGCCTTGAGGCCCGCGACTCGGACAGCGGCCTCAGGCACGTGTCGAATCGTGATGTCCTTGATGATCGGCTTTGGGCCGGGGTTCTCTTCCCAGCGAGTCAGCTTGATGAAGTTGTCGCGTTCCCACTCGACGAACTTGTAGGGGCCGGTGCCGACGGGCGCTTCAGAGTAGCCCGCGGGCCCGATCGCCTCGAGGTGAGCCGGAGGAAGCGGCATGTACGTGAAGGCGTTTGCCCACGTGTCGTCAATCTGCCGCAGCTTGAAGTGCAGCGTGTAGTCGTCGACTACCGTTACGGCCTCATGGAGGGTGCCGATACGGTCGTTCGGGTCAACGTAGCGGTCGAGGCCGCGGAACGACCAGGCGACCTCAGCCGTCTCGGACATCATCAGTTCGAAGCTCTTCAGCAGCCCGTGAGCGTCAAGGGTCTCGCCGTTGTGGAACGTGATGCCCTCTTTGAGCTTGAGCTCGACGGTGTCCGTGCTGCCAGGGAGGAAGCCGTAGGACTCGGCAAGCTCGGGCTCGATCTTGCCGGTTACGTCGTTCAGCGCTGCGAGCTGTCCGTAGATGAGTCGCGAAGTGATTCGGCTCTGGAGCGAGGGGATCACGTTTGCGACGAGGTTCGCGGGAAGCGCGCCGACCGCGATGGTGATCGACGTGGGACCTCGGTAGGCCGACTCGGCGGCCTCAACGGCCTTCATGGCCGTCATGCGGGCCTCGTCCGCCTTCATCGCGGCATCCTCGATGGCCGCGTTCGTGGCCATGAGGGACGAGTCCACGATTGCCTTTACGTCATCGGCGGAAAGCTGATCGCCAACGGCGCTTTCGACGGCGGCGGCGACCAGGGACTCAACGTCGCCTCTGGTCAGCTGACCGGCCTGGCCGGCCTCAACCTGCGCCTGAACGATCTGGCTGATCTGGGCGGCGCTGACGGTCTCCGGCAGCGCGGGAAGAGCGGCCTCGACGAGCCTGCTGATGTCGGCCAAATCGAGGGTCTCAGGAACGGGCAGCGCCCTGATCGACTGGTCGACGATTCGCTGCACTTCCTCTGCCGAGAGCTGGTCGCCCGTGGCGGAGGTTACGATTGCCTCAACGTCCGCTCGCGTCAGACCCGGCTGCGCGGCCAATGCCGTGTTAACTGCGTTCGATACAAGGTCCTGGATCTCGGCCGCGCTCGCGCCCTGCGGCACGCTGCCGACCGCGTCCTGGATCAACTTTGCGAAGTCCGGCGTCGGGGCTGGTACGGGAGTTGGCGCAGGGGCAGGTTCGTCATCGCCTCCGCAGGCGACCGCGAATACCAGAGCCGCAACCACTCCCAGTATGACTAGGGACCTCCACTTCAACACACTATTTACCACCTCAGTTCTCCTTTCTGAACTTTTTCTACGATTTCCCGATTGCCGATAATTTAAATGTTGTTTGTCGCTGACAGGGTTTGATCCGGCTTGTCCGTTCGTAAGAGCGTCGCGGCCTTCAAGTCGTCGATGTCCGGCACGGCGATGCCCACGGACAAATGGACAAGGCGGTCATCTTGGCTGGGCGAGATCGGCTACAGTCGGCTGAACTCCTTCAGCACGGGCCAGAAGTCGAGTTGCTCGACGCCGTGAGTCCTGTATATGCCGACGGCGTCCGCGCCGTTGTCCAGGGCAATGCGCCCGGCCTTCTTCATGAGGTCAGGCTCTTGGAAGCTGTTGGGATGGTAGCACGAGAGTTCGGCGATCACGCGGCAGCGCCCGTTGATGACAGTCGCCGCGTGGTTCATCTGCCTTTCGAGGGCATCGAGGTCAGAGTTCGTGCGGAACCAGAAGAAGAGCTCGTCGAAGGCTCCCGCCTCGACCCATGCGGGCCAGTCGTGGAGCAGCTTGAGGTAGTCGTCCTTCTCTCCGGCGATCATCGTCGCGGAGAATACGGCGTCGGGCTTGGCCGCCTTCACGGCATCCCGCACTTCCACCATGAACCGCGTCACGTAGTCCGCGCGGAACTGGAGCCAGTCGGCGTCGTCATTCGGGAGAACGAACGGGTTCTTGCCGTGCTTCTCCTCGAAGGCGCTGACGATGGCGTCCTCGTATCCGTAGGTGACGCAGCCGTTTTCGTCCTCGTTGCCGAGCACGAACTCGACTTGGAGGCCGCTGCCCTTAGTCGAAAGGAGCGGCTCGATAAACTGCTGGATCTGCTCCGCCCTTACCTCCGAGAATGCCAGGCTGAGGTACAGGTCCTCGCCGGGCTGGAGGACGTAGGAACGGTTGCGGGTGAGGCTGCGGTACTGCGGGTTCTTGGTCGCGAAGTCGGACGCGGAGGTATTGATCTGGGGGTTGTCGTAGATGGGGCGATGGTTGTCCAGGATCGCCCTGGCTTCCTCGGCGTCTACGGGCGGTCGCAAAAAGTCGAGCGACCAGCCGTAGGTCTTCCTCGCCCAACCATGACGGGGGAAGGAGTTGTAGTTTACGTAGGGGTGAACGTCGATTCCGTGGCTGTTGGCGACCTCTGTAAGGGTTAGTGTCTTGTCGCCGCCTATAATCCGGGATACGCCCGCGTCGACGCATTTGCGTATCCATATGTCCATGTCATCTCGAAAACTTGGGTCCAGCGGCTCGCTTGGGACGACCGGTGGACCCCACAACATCACTTCCGCCAAATCGCAACCTCCCCAGTGGTCCTTCTACTCATCATCATTCTCTATGCTCCTGGACACCGTCGCATCGCATGTCCATCGCGCTGATGACCGCGCCCGATTTATCGAGAGCACAAAATCGATGGTACATGGGCGGCGTTTGCCATGTCAATAAATGCTGCCGAGCGGTGAGTGTTCAGACTCCGTGAGAACGCCCGAATCCACCACCGTCATACCCGCGAAAGCGGGTATCCAGTCCCCTCTCCCGTTCGCGGAAGAGGGCTAGAGCCTGCCCCGTTGCAGAACGGGGGTGAGCGTTGAGCGCTCTCACAAAGTCTGAACAGTTATGCTGAGCGAGGCGCTCATGCAGCTTAGACAAGCCGCAGGAAACCGTTCGTGGTGAGCTTGTCGAACCATGAAATGCGCCTTGACCCTTCGACTGGCTCAGGGTGAACGGGTCGCTTTTAGACACCCTCTAAAAGACTGCGAATCATTCCTACTCACGGATGAACGATACGGGTCCGTAATACGTCCTGACGAATCGCCGCTCCCACCAGTTCCCGGTCTCTCGGCGGGTATCGGGGTCGGAGAACGTGTAGAGGTACAGTTGCGCCCTGATGTAGCGAGGCGGTGATTCCGGGAACGGGTTCTCATCCAGCAGCGAGAGGACTTGTGGTGAGCCGTTCAGGAGTCTGAACGTGAAGGCCTGAAACCACGCGTTGCGGTTTGCGGTGCCGAGTGCGGCGAACCACATCTGCCAATCGAGCCGGGGCTGGTGCGGTGCAACGAATCCGGGCCGTCCGGACGGGTCGCCGGCCTTGTATTTGAATTCGTAGTCCCTCCACTCGACGCCGTCGTTCGACCCCTGCACGATTATCTCAGGACGAGCGGTCGTCATGATCGCGAAGAGACCGTAGCCGTTGACGGTGTGGAACGGGGCTATCCATCGCATCGCCGTAGAAGTAGGAGACGGATACTTCCCGTCGAACGTGCCCCACACCTGCAGCCCGCCGACTACGAGGACGAACGCTGCCAGGACGGCGGTCGCTCCGGTCAGGATGCTCTTGGGCAGCGTGAGGGTTGGGAACGAGCGGATGATGCGACGGCCCCTCTCAGGAAGCCGTCGGAGCAGATCGTCGTCGAGCAGGAAGACGCAGAGGATGATTGAAAGCAGGTTGAAGAAGGTGTAGTTGCCGGTGATCGCGATTACGACATTCAGTCCCGTGAAGCAGACGGCGGCGAAGAATCGGAGGGGGCGAGGGCCGAACACCATGAACGGCACGACCATCTCCACGAAGAATACGCCTCCCACGGCAAAGCGGTGGAATCCCTCCGGCAGATGGTGGGCGTACCATGCGACCCAGGTGGGAAGTGGCTGAGTCTCGTAGTGGTATGTCAGCGCTGTGAAGGAACTCCACGTCGGGTCGTCGCTCAGGAGCTTGACCGCGCCTGAGAGGAACCAGAACCGGAAAATCAGCGCTCGGAACAGCCAGACCACGGCGGGGCCCGGTATCGCGAGGAATATCGACAGGAATCCCACCTCCAGCAGGAGCGTGTCCCACTGGTAGGACATGAATACCTGCCCTATGGACACGATGGAGAGGTAGAGCGCGTACAGCAGGATCAGCGCCGTCCGCTGGAGGAATCCGACGATGAGGGAGACGGACAGCGCCACACCCGCGAGGACGCCGACGGTCAGGGCAGTGTCCGACGCCGAAATCCAGAAGACGGTGGGCACGACCCTGTAGGCGTCGGCCCCGAGAATGCCGTCCACGTGATTCAGGAAGTTGGTCGCGGGAAGGATGCCCTCCGAACCCACGAGTCCGGCCATCTGAACACCGAAGGAAGCAAAGGCGATGAGGTAGACGATGCCAAGCAGCCGGACAAACACCGCGCGGACGAGGACATACGAGTCCGGGTCTGGGTGCATCAGAGCGTCTAGCGGTAGTCGGAATTTCATCCGGCGTCGGTTTGGCACTTGGAGAATGGGACGTATGGTATGCCCCCCAACTCACCCCTTCAACCACTCGCTACGCAATACTTTCTACTCCCTGCTTTCTCCTCCCCCGTTTGACACGCCAAACGTCCGTTCCTATACTCGGTATCATCCCCACAACGAAGGGAGGCGCGCATGGAACTCGAGGTACTGTCATACGAGAACGGAATGCCGATTCCCGGAGAGTTCGCCTTCTGCGTCCCCGTCGACGAGGGACACATCAGCATGGGCGCGAACCGCAGCCCCCACGTCCGATGGGCGGGCGTTCCCGATGGGACGAGGTCGCTGGCGCTCATCATGCACGACCCCGACGTGCCCTCGGTGCCCGACGACGTGAACCAGGAAGGGCGAACGGTCCCGCACGATCTTCCTCGCGTTGACTTGTATCACTGGGTGTTGGTGGACATTTCGCCGGATGCTACCGAGCTTCCGGAGGGGGCCGACTCGGACGGCATCACAGCGGGCGGCAAGGCTCCGGGACTGACGGAGCACGGCGTTCGTGGGGTGAACAACTACACCGACTGGTTCGCGGACGACGCGGACATGGGCGGCGTCTATGCCGGATACGATGGGCCTTGTCCACCCTGGAACGACGAGAGGCTGCACCATTACCACCTCACCCTCTACGCGCTCGACGTGGAGAGTCTCGGACTCAGCGGCAGCTTCGGCGGGCCGGAGGCTCTCGCGGCGATGGGCAACCACGTCCTCGCGCAGGCGTCGTGGGTGGGCATCTACACGCTCAACCCCGTAGTCGAGGCCTAGCGCCATTGGCCGTCCTGCCGTTGGTTCACGCGCCTCATCCCGTTCTCCGGCAGAGCACGCGGCAGGTCAAGAACATCGACCGTCGCATCCGCAAGCTCGTCGATGACATGATCGAGACGATGCACGACGCGCATGGCGTCGGCCTTGCCGCCAACCAGGTGGGAATTTCGCTTCGCGTGGCGGTCATCCAGCTTCCCGATGACGACGAGGCCACAGTGCTCATCAACCCGAAGGTGATGCGTGCAGAGGGCGAGCGGGAGATCGAGGGTGAGGGATGCCTCAGCGTTCCAGGCTACCGGGGCACCGTCAAACGCGCCGAGAAGATACGCGTGCGCGCCCTCGACATCGACGGCAAGGAGTTCCGCATTCGCGCCGCCAATAACCTCCTCGCCCAGGCCCTCGAACACGAGGCCGACCATCTCGATGGACGGCTATACCTCGACCGCCTCGTGAGCGAGGACGCGCTGCGTGAGGAAGTTAGACCGGAGCCGGAAGACGAGCCCGAAACGTAGCATCCTACCGACCTTGGAGCGTCGTCCGACGCTACCCGCCGGCGTCGATTGAGGGCCGAGGCTTCAGTAATCGCAAATTGCAGACATGGCGGCCATGTTTCTCTTATGGTGTATGGGACAACCACGCTACAGGAGTAAGAGCAAATGAGCATCGAGCAGATGGCCTTCTACCAACGCAAGTTGGCCTATGAAATGGACTCCGCCGACGTATACGAAGCCGTGGAAAAGGGCGAACCCATCGTCGTGGTCGACGGACGATCGGCCGATGCGTACGCCCATGAACGCATCCCGGGCGCCATCAGTCTTCCGCACAGGGACATCAGCTTCAATTCCACAGTCTCGCTCGACAAATCGAAGCTCTACGTCTGCTACTGCGACGGCATCGGTTGCAACGCCTCCACGAAGACGGCCCTCAAGCTCCTCACGCTCGGCTTCCAAGTGCGCGAGCTCATCGGAGGCCTGGACTGGTGGAAGCGCGACGGCTACGAGACCCACGGCGAAGGCGCGCAAGCGGAAACCGGCGCCAAGTGCGCGTGCTGACGGGCGTCACCATGAATGGGTCATCCGTACCAAGTCTGTCAGATCCATTAACTCATCAAGGCGGCCGTCTAATCCGCAGATATCCACAACGGCGGATTTGTGTACGTGCACGACTCCGTCCACACAAGAATCGTCCAATGCTTTGGTCAGCCGAGCGGGGTCGAATTCATTGGTGACTACAAAATATAGCAGCCCTTCACCACTCTGCTGGCCGCGGTAGATGCGGTTATACGCGGCCTTGTAGACAGGGCACTCGTTTGTGATGTCATTGAGCCTGTCGTGTCGAATGCTCCACTTTGCAGACACGACCGCCCGGGGTACTGATTCGACCGTTGCCAGAATGTCGCTGCGTGAAGCTCTGCTTCGACCTGGAAAAGCGATTCCGGGGAACGCTTGAGCAGGGGCCTCCTCGGTGACGTATTGAAGTCCGTCTGATCCAAACGTATTTAGGACGTGCACCACGAGCCCTGCAAAAGCTGTACCAAGGGGGTTCTGTCGTTGGAGGCCGTGATAGCCAGGCAATCGCATGAGTCGATCAAGATTACGATGAACATCACTCTGCGGAATCGCCAGTTCTTGGGCGAGATACTGCTCAACTGCCTGAGCCCTGTTCTGCCAAGCAGATGGTTTAGCAGTGGAAGTCGTACGGCGTCTACTTGCAGAGGAAGGTCGGAGCTTGTCTGCGTCGATGATGTGCGGAAGCGAACTGAACCCAGCCCAGTTAACCTGTTGGTACCACAGCAAAGTCTGATAAATGCCAAGCCAAGCGGACTCTGACGTCCTTCCCTCCGGGTAGATAGCGTTCTCAAACAGATGAATGGCATCCGCGACCGTTTGGCTTCTGCTTGGCATAGTAGCTCTCTCTGTTGGGCTATGATTTGAGCAGCCCCAAGACGTACTCTTCGTGCATTCTTTGTTCGATAAGAGTTTGGCTCTTGCCGAAGCGGGCCGGCATCATTCGTCGGTTTCGATCCAGTGCTCTGCGGCCAATACCCACAACTTCAAACCCTTGTTGCGAGGCAACGTCGGCAAGACATTTGTGAGTCTGCACGTTGGTGCCGCGCATAACGGAAGTGCCGACAACCACGACTGCTGCTGCGTTTCGCTTCAGTACTCGATGCATTTCCGATAGCGCGTCCGACATTTCCAGGAAGTACTTCCGCAAGATCCTCGCCTTTGAGCGGTCGAGAGCTTCTATGGTAGCGACGATTCTGTCCGCCGTCTCGGGCAGTTGGCCGTATCCGTTCCGCCCGACCCGTTCCGACCCGATGTACGCGGCGCGCAACTCTCCCAACTCCGCGACTGACTTTTGGAACCACACGAGGGAGAACTTGTGAGCGCGCATGTAGTCGATGGCGTTGGCGTAAGGCGGGGAGGTTACGATCAGGTCGATAGAATTGGAGGCAAGAGGCATGCGTTTGGCGTCACCGAAAGAAACTAATGGTCGTTCGATGTCGCCGTCCAATTGAGCCATGCTTATTGCGTTCTTTCTAAGACGTATCGAGAACTGCTCAATTGCGTTCTTGGGCACTTTCGTTCCGTCACGATGAGGGCGCGTATGCGCAAGGTCACGCGCGATTGACACCCCACCCGACTTCGTGACGATGATGCTGGAAAACGTGAGTTCCAGGAAACGCCGAAGGACGGTGTCATCAATCTTTTGAATTGCAAGAACTAGAGCCATCAGTTCACGTTGAGTGGAAGGAAGAAACCAGTAGTCGATGAATTTCTTCGTATTCTCGTCGAAAAAGCTCTCCAGCCTACGGTCAAGCAAACTCATGTCGCGCATGTGCTTGAGGGCCTCGTTTAAGACCTCTCGACCTTTGGCGTTCACTTCATGAATATCCACCGGCAGAGTCTTTGCATGCACCAAGCGGACTGACAACGGATCGATATCGAACCCGATTGGTTGGCGTCCTTCAGCCAGCGCCTCCACGATTGTTGTCCCGGAGCCCATCATGGGGTCGAGAACTGCGTCTCCCGGCTTTGTCAGTCCTCGAATGAAGACGCGAGGGAGTTGAGGCGGAAATTTGGCGGCGAATGCGTGCAGGGCGTGTGAGCCATAGGCGCTACTCTCTCCGTGAAAGTCAAGCTCGCCTTCCAAGAGAGCAGCAAGGCGTTCTCGCGTGTTGAGATGTGTCGGAATAGCAATAGGCGTGTCGGTTTTCAAAGACGTGCCGTAAGCAAACAGCCGTAGCTGGTCCCGTAGCGAACCTCCACTCTGTGCGTCGAGATAGTGCGTCATGTCACCGCTGTCCCGCACCGCCTACTCCTCGAACCGCCGCAGCACGAGCACGGCGTTCTGCCCGCCGAAGCCGAAGCTGTTCGAGAGGACGGTATCGACCTGCTGCTTGCGAGACGTGTTCGGAACGTAGTCGAGATCGCAGTCGGGGTCGGGGTGCTCGTAGTTGATGGTAGGGTGGATCTCGTTGTTGGTGATGGTCGCGACCGCGGCGACGGCCTCGATGGCTCCCGCGCCGCCGAGGGCATGGCCGATCATCGACTTCGTTGAGCTGATGGGGACCTTGTAGGCCTGATCGCCGAATGCCTGCTTGATGCCTCGCGTTTCGGCGAGGTCGTTCAACGGCGTTGACGTTCCGTGGGCGTTGATGTAATCAACCTCATCCGGCGTGATTCCGGCGTCGTTGAGGGCGAACCTGATCGCCCGCGCCGCGCCGTCGCCGTTGTCGTCCGGCTGGACGGCATGGAACGCATCGGACGAGACTCCCTGCCCGACGATCTCCGCGAGAATGTTCGCGCCCCGGTCGAGCGCGTGTTCGAGGCTCTCCAGTACGAGTATGCCCGCCCCCTCCGCCGGGACGAACCCGTCGCGCTCGGCGTCGAAAGGGCGGCTCGCCAGCGTCGGGTCGCCCTTGTACCGGGAGAGAGCGTGGATGGTGTTGAATCCCCCAAGGCCAAGCTCGCAGATACCTGCCTCGCAACCCCCGCCCAGCACGACATCCGCCGAGCCTCGCCTGACCACCTCCGCCGCCTCACCGACGCCCTGCGTTCCCGCGGCGCACGCGGTGATGATCGTGGACGTGTAGCCCTTTATGCCGTACACCCGGCTGACGTTGGCCGCGGCCATGTTGGGAAGAATCATGGGAATGAAGAACGGACTTGTCCTCATGCCGCCTCGTCTCACAAGGGTCCTCGCGTTCTCCTCGGTCGTGGGGAATCCGCCGTTGCCGTTGCCCATGACGATGCCGACGCGGTCCTCGTCCTCCTTCGACAGGTCGATGCCCGCGTCTTCGATGGCCATTCCCGCCGCCGCCACGGCAAGCTGCGAGAACCGCGCCATGCGCCTTGCGTCTCTCCGGTCGAGGTACTGCGTCGGATCGAAGTCCGACACCTCACCGGCGAGGTTGCTCGGAAAGTCGGACGTGTCCGCCTGCGTGATCGGCCCGATGCCCGACCTGCCCTGCACCAGGTTGCTCCAGAATTCGTCGACCGAGGATCCAACGGGGCTGACTACCCCCATGCCGGTTACGACGACCCGCGTTCTTCCGTTACCCCTATCGCTCATTGCGCCTCTTCACTCCCTTCAGGTAAGGGTACAACTCCGGTGTCATACCCTCCAACTCCTCTATCATCTCACCAACGACGGATAGCGATCCGGCGCCTATGACGGCGTCTTCGTTCGTGGCGAGAGAGAGGGCGCGTCGCGTCGCGATTCCGACGCCTCCGTGCTCCATTGCCATCGACACGCCCGCGACTTGAGCAGCCTCCGCTATCTCCTCGACCGATGCGGCCTTGGGATGCCGTGACCGGACCGCTATCACCGTCGGGTCGAGCGCCGCCAGCTCCTCAAGCATACCAAGAGCGCTGTGACCGCTGACTGCTCCGAACACGACGAATAGGTGCTCGCAGTCTACGTGCTTTACAAGGGCCTCGACCAGGCGGCGCATCGAGTACGGGTTGTGAGCGCCGTCCGCGATGACCAGCGGCTTCTCGCGCCTGAGCACCTGGAACCTTCCGGGCCAACTTACATTACGAAGACCATTGAGGATGTCCGCCTTGGAAAGCGGATACCCTCCGTCGTTCAAGGTCTCCGCCGCCCCGATGGCCGTTGCCGCATTCTCCTGCTGGTGCTCGCCGACTAGCGGGAGGGTGACCTCGTATGAGTCTCTCAGGCCATGCACAGTGAAGGTTTGTCCGTCGAGGTCAGCGGTATGAGACTGCCACGATAGGTTACTCTCAACGTCGACGATGGGCGAACCGTGTTCCTTTGCGGTCTGCACTATCGTGTCCATCGCCTCATCGTCCTGCGGAGCGACGACGACCGGAACGCCGTCCTTGATGATGCCGGCTTTCTCCGAGGCGATCAGAGGAAGCGTGTCGCCGAGTACGCTCGTGTGATCGAGGCTGATCGAGGTGATGACCGAGACGGCCGGTTGCACGACGTTCGTCGCGTCGAGACGCCCGCCGAGGCCGACCTCGATGACCTGAAAGTCGCACTCCGTCTCACTGAAGTGCAGGAACGCAAGGGCCGTCAGGAACTCGAAGTACATGAGCGGCCCGTATCCGCCGTGCTCGCCCACCCACTCGACTTCCGGCCACATCCGTTCAACGAGGCTGGCGAAGTCTTCCCGGTCTATCGGCTCCATTCCCATGCGGACACGCTCCGTGACGGTGTGGAGGGACGGCGACGTGTACAGTCCCACGCGGCGCCCTGCCGCCGACAGGATGGACGTGACCATCGCCGCCGTGCTGCCCTTGCCCTTGGTGCCCGCGACGTGGACGGTAGGAACGGCTAAGTGAGGATTACCAAGCCGTTCAAGTAGCCGCGATATGCGCTCAAGGTGGAATGTCGAGTGACCGGGACTGTGCGTCCCGCGCTCGAAATCGGCAAGGCCCATGGCCCGCCGCACTGCAGCCGAATAGTCGAGCTTATTGGTGCTTGGGGGGGCGACGCTCACTAGCAAACCCTGGTGCGAAGATGAGAAGAGTATCGCACAGACGGGGCAGAGAGAAAAACGTCGCTTGGCAAGGGCTTACTTGGAGAGTGCCCGAACTGTACCCCGTTCACCCTGAGCAGCGTTACGCCCCACGCGCCCTTCGACAAGCTCCGGCCGAACGGGGCCATGCAGAGGTGTCAGCAACTGCCTATCAGTCCGCCTTTTCTCCCCCCTCTGCGCTCTCTGTGTTCTCTGCAGTGAATCTTCATCCTGTCCTGAGCAGTTACTTGAAAGCCTGTCGGAGGGCGGTCTCGCCGTTCACAGGGCGAACCTAGTGGTCGCGGATGTGCGTCGGCATGTAGCCCAGGTTCATGCGCATGGCGTCGCCGATGCTGATCTTCTTGATGTAGTCGATGTTGTCTCGTATGGGAAGCGGGCTGAACCCGAAGCTCTTTTCGACCGAATCAAGGGTGGTGTTCTCACCGACCGCGATCATCTTGAGTTGCTCCCGCGTTATGGGCGAGTTCGGTGTCAGGGACTCCATCACGGTTGCCGCGGGTGTCATGACGGAGGTCGGGACGTGGACCTTCTTTACCTTCACGTCAAGCGTCTCCGCCACGAGATCAATGAGTTCGTCGTATGTGAAGTAGTCCGGACCGCCGATGTCCACAGTCTTCCTTTCCAGGTCGACGCGCTTGAGGCTCTCCACGATGCAGCGCGCCACGTCATCGACGTAGATGGGCTGGAACACCGCCGTGCCGTCGCCCGCAACCGGCGTCAGGGGTGACATCTTGACGAGCGCCGCGAGCCGGTTCACAAACTCGTCGCCTGCGCCGAAACCGACGGTGAAACGGACGATGGTGTAGTCCAGGTCGCTGCGTGCGATCTCCTCTTCCCCCATCCAGCGCGAATAGAGGTACGGAACGTCGGGATCGGAACTGGAGCCCACCGTGCTTGCGCAGATGATCCGGGGCACGTCGGCATTGTCCGCGGCTTCGAGGACATTCTTCGTGCCCTCGTAGTTGACGCGCTGAAAGGTCCGGTCGCCGGACTCGCGGATTACGGCCACGAGATGAATCACGGCGTCGACCCCGACCATGGCCTGCCTGAGCGACTTTGGGTCGAGGACATCCCCGGTGGCCATCTTCACGCCCCACGGCAGCATTGCCGCCGCTCCGCCCCGCGTCAGGGCGCGAACGTTGTGCCTGTCGGAGACAAGCCGTTCGACGACCCTTCGCCCCACAAACCCCGTCGCGCCTGTTACCAAAATCATGCTGTTACTCTGCCAAAGAAGTATTCAGAGGTTATCACGGTATCAGCATGTTTGCGATACGCTTCCCGTCATTCCCGCGAGAGCGGGAACCCAGAGTCGGGTACACATATACTCTCTATGAGGAAGCGATTCCCGCCCCGTATCGTGGTACTGGGTGACGTTCCCGTGTCGTGGCACGGGACATGCCTTTCGCGGGAATGACGGCTTGATCGGGGATAGCAATGAGAAATTCAAGAATGTCAACACAACCTGACCGTAACATGCGCCACCTCATAGAACCGCTAAAGCTATGCGGTCGAGCTCCGCGAGGCTCTCGGCATGGCCCGCCGTCGGGAGTCCGAAGACGACCCGGTCGGCCCCTGCCCGTTCGTACTGCTTAATGGCGTCGCGGTCTTCGGGCACCCCGAACGCCGTGATGTCAATCGAGCTCGGGTCACGGCCCTTGGCCTCCGCAAGGGAGTTAAGCTTCGCGCGGGCCTCGGCGATCCGTTCGGGCGAGGCTTCCAAGGGCAGCCAGCCGTCGGCGTAATCGACAATGCGCCTGAAGACCTGGGGAACGTGGCTGCCGAGGAGGATGGGTGGGTGCGGCTTCCGACTGGGCTTCGGATAGCAGTAGACCGGTGGGAAGTCATAGTACTTGCCGTGGTATTCGCTCTGCTCCTTCGTCCAAAGCTCCTTCATCGCCAAGACGCCTTCGCGGGCCTGTGTCCACCGGTGATCGAAGTCCGTTCCGAATATCTCCGCCTGCTCGCGTATCGAGCCGGTGCCGATCCCGAACAGGAAGCGGCCCGAGCTGTACATATCGAGCGTCGCAACCGTCTTCGCGAGGGACACGGGGTGACGTTCGGTGACGACGCAGACCGCAGTCCCCAACTTTATCGTGGAGGTAACCGCCGCAGCGCGGCTGAGAAGGACGAACGGGTCGGTGATGTCGCCCCACTCACGCGGAATCTCCGTTTCGGTCACGACGGGCAGCGTGGGCTGCTCAGGCGTCCAGATCGACTCGAAGCCAAGCTCCTCTGCCCTCGGCGCAAGGTCGGCAACGTCGATGGACTCTGCCGTCAGAATCGTGCTGAGACCGATGTGCATGAGTCCTCCAAGTTATACCAATTCATCTTGAATACACCGCAATCCCCGTGACACAGTATCCCAATCCGTCATTCCTGCGAAGGCAGGAATCCAGATAATCCGGTCAGGCGAGAACACCCCCCATCAAAGTGAATTGATATTAGGAAGCGGGGTGTGAATCTCCAGCCGACTCGTCTCTCAGGACATTCACCCGCCTGAGACGGTCGCCACGAAGCTGATTTCGAGGCGAATCTCGTCCACCACGCTCAGGACGATGGCGACGCGAGGCTTGGTCATCCCATACTGCTCGAAGGTGACCACGGTCTTGGCTAAGCCCTCGACTCCGCCCTCGGTGAACGTCGCCGTCGTCTCCCACGTGACCGTGTCAGTCTGATCGCGAATCGTCAGGTCGCCCACCATCTCAAACGTCGCCTCGCCGCTCGTCGGCAACGGCCACGAGAGACCACGTATTTCCGTCACGGCGATCGTGACTTCCGGGTACTGGTTCGATTCGAGCGAGTTCCTCTGGATGTACGAGTCGCGCCTGTCCGAGTCACTTTTCAGGGATCGGACGCCCACCGTAATCTTGGAGCGCTCGGCGTCGACCGTGCCGTCCTCGGAGAACACGATCTGCCCCTCGATGTCGCTCGTCGTGCCTACCGCGTCGTTCGGAAGGTCGCGCCGCGCAAGCTGCTCGTTGATGCGATACACCGCCTCGGAGTCGTCGGTAATGGTGATGACCGTTGCCCCGTCAGCCGCCTCGGAGCCAGAAGGCTCTTCCGCTTCGGCAATGGGTGTGGAAGTTGGGGCGGGGGCGGATGTCGGTTGTGCTGCAGGAGGTGGCGGAGGTGGAGGCGGCGAGGTCTCCTCAGCCTCCGACCCACCGCATGAGGCGAGAGAAATGGACAAAATAATTCCCGCTATCAGTACCGTAGAGATTCTCTTCATGAGGGGCCAACTCCGTAACACTGCCGTGATAGTTGAAGTGTACTACATCCCCGGCGTCGGAACCCCAAATCCCGTCAAACGACAAGACCTTTCCAAAGCCGCAAGTGAACTGTCCTTTTCGCTCACCCTGAGCCTGTCACGCCCGTTCGCCCTGAGCTTGTCGAAGGCCCTCTTATCCCCTCTACCGTCGTGGGAGAGGGCTAGGGTGAGGGTTATGCCCCGACGTAGGCGAGAGCAGTTACGTGAAAGCCTGTCGAAGGGTCGTCCGTTCATACTTCGACAGGCTCAGCACGAACGGACTTTGGAGAGGCGCTGGTCAAACGGTCCGGTTGGCCGCCCGCTCGACCGTCTCCGATATCCACGCGTTCAGACTCTTGCCCTCAGCCTTCGCCGCCGCCGTGGCCGCCCTGTGCACACTCGAGGCGACTCTCAACGGGATCCTGCCTGAGAACGGCTTGTCGGGGGAGCGGCCTCTCTCTGCGCATACGGCCAGATAGTCATTTATGGAAAACTGAAACTCTCTTTTCAACTGCTCGACAGAAGTTCCCTGGAACGTGATGACATCGCGAGTGTCGACAACTTCGCCGTGGAAGATTTCAGCCTCGTCTTCGAAGGTTACTGTCGCCCGGTATCCTTTGTACTCCATCATTGGAATTCCCTATACCGGTACGCGGACTCTGTCATGTAGGAACTCGGGCGCGACGTCGGCGCCGTTAGGCCAAACAAGGGTGTGGAGTTCGGGGTGCACTTCAAAGGTCTGGAAGTACTGCGAGTCTTGGAGGGGCTGAAAGACCGGGCCGTAGAGCCGGTCGGACAAATCGACCTCGCCCGTCGTGCCATCGTCGAACCGCAGCCGGACGATGTAGTTCCTTACGTACCCAGCTTCGATTAGCTTGACCACGACGTTACTCCACAGGATGAGCGAGAGAACGATAACTCTCGGTCGAGTATAGCCTTATGGCTGGGGGGTCTACAAGCCAAAACGAACCTTTCCGCTGCCTGGCGGTAATACTATATGAAGGGGATCACATCCAGCGCCGGAGGTGGAACGTCGTGTGACGCAGCCACGGGAGCGTGAGGCCATACTTCGGTGTCGGGACGGCGACCTGTCGGGGCTGGAAGTTCTCTTCGAGCTTCACCGGGTAAGAGTTCTGCGCACCGCGTACGGAATCGTCGGAAACCACCACCTCGCGGAGGACGTCACGCAGCAGGTCTTCGTGGAGCTCTTCACCGCGATTAGACGGTTCGATCCAAAACGGCCCTTCGCTCCCTGGCTGTACCGGATCGTCGTCAACATAAGCCTCAAGGATCTGCGACGACGTCACCACCGCAGTCTGCCGCTGGAAGAGACCGCCGCAGACCTGCCTTCGTCCGACTCACCCCCTGACATCATCGCGGAGGAATCGGAATTCAGAAGCGCAATATGGTCTGCGGTTCAGTCCCTCAGTCCCAAGCAGAGAGCGGCCGTCGTGCTCCGGTACTACCACGGGTTCGGTGAGGCAGAGATGGCCGTCGTGCTCGACTGTCGTCGAGGCACCGTGAAGTCCCGCCTGCACTCCGCTCTCCGGCGGCTTGAAGCCCTGCTCCGCGAAAGTGGCATACCGGAGAGTGTCTTGGAACGTGCCCGAACCGCAACGGTTCAGGGCGACGTGATACAGCCGTGAGGAGGAGGAATGAAGATGCGAAATCAAGGTGACTCCCGAATCGACGAGCGACTAATCGCGGACGCGCTGACAAAGCACTTGGACCACATAGCCCCCACGCGCGACCTCTGGCCAGGCGTCCGCGAGCAGCTGAGCCAACGGAGACGGACTAGGTTCCTGCCATTCGCCAGAGTTGTGGCGGCCACTGTGATCGTATCGCTCCTCGCGCTACTGGTGATTGTCCGACCTTGGTCACTCCTCGATGACTCCATGACCCCGTTCGCGGCGGTGGCCCACGCCTACGACGGCCTGTTCGAGTTGGAGACCATTCGATATCGGGGCGACGGCACGAACAGTATCGGAGACGCATTCGAAGAGCATCACCAATTGGACATGGTAAATCGCATTGAGTACTGGGTCTTACATGCGGAATTGCCCAAGTTATATGACTCAGACCCTGGCGAAACGCTGCAGCAAGAGTTTTTGATAATTAATGGTATACAGTACGAGCGGCCCTCAGTCATTACAATCCCAGGCTTTGTTCCGGAAGAATCGGCTTCCGAAACGTCAAATGGAGGATGGAGGCTCTTCTCAACAGATATCAAAAGGCAACCGAAGGAGGACTACGCTTGGGAGCCCTTCGGGGAATTCGGCGGGCTTCCTTGGAGCCGTGAGAACGCAGAAGAGTCGTTCGACAACGTAGAACTCGTAGGAGACACAGAAGTCGACGGCCAGCCTGTCGTCCACTACCGGGCAACTAGCGAGTTCGTACCCGACGAGACCGACCGGGATCCCGTTGTGTACTACATGGACGGTAAGCGGCTCGAAACCGTGCCTATTGAAGCCGAGAATCGCCTTACGTCCATAGACACTGTGGATCTTTGGGTAACGGAGGATGGCGAAAGAATCATCAAAGCGGACTGGATGCACATTGAAAGAGGACCTCCCCTGCCGGCGGACTACGAAGACAGGAACTGGTGTGAGGGACTTGGAGAGTTTTCTACGCCAGAGTATTTCTACCGTTCGACGTTACAGTCCCAAAATGTGCAGATGTCGTTCCGCTACCCTATAGATTCGGAGTTTCACCAACTGGCAGGCGTCACTTGCTGGAACGAAGAGGAAACTGAGGGCCGGATAGTCTGGGGAAGAACCACCCGTGAGCGGTTAGGTGAGGACTTCTGGGTCCGTCGGGTCTACACCTTCACCGCCTTCAACGAGCCTCTCGACCTTCCCGAGGACCTGCCGGAATAGGGCGACCAAGTAAGTTGACCGCCCTAACTTTGCGATGTACTATGCGGCCACCCTTGGGGTAGACAGACTGATAGGCTAAATGACGGGACTCAGGCACTGCTTCGACGGTTAACCGTCAGTCTATCGGGCTAACGCTGGCGTAACTTCCGGGCCCCGGCGACTTCGGGGCCCGGTGCTTTTGAAGCGAAGAGAGGAGCGAATGGCCGAATCGAGATTCTCCGTCGCCGGAAAGGTGGCGCTGATAACCGGCGGTGGGAGCGGCATTGGCAAGGAGATCGCAAAGCTCTACACGGAATCTGGCGCGACGGTCATCATCAACGACATCCGGGACGTTGGACAGGAGGCGGCCGACGAGGTTGGGGGACACTTCCTCCGCGCCGATCTCTCGGACATGACGGCGACGCGACGGCTTGCCGAGCAGGCCCTAGCCATCGAGGGCAGGGTGGACATCCTCGTCAACAACGCCGGGTACCAGAATATCCACCCGGTCGACGAATTCCCCGACGAGACGTGGGCGGAGATGGTGCACGTCATGCTGGTGGCGCCCTTCCAGCTCATCAAGTACCTGGTTCCCTCGATGAAGGCGCAGGGCTGGGGCAGGATCATCAACATGGCGTCGATTCACGGCCTCGTCGCCAGCCCCTATAAGTCGGCGTACAACTCGGCGAAGCACGGCCTCGTCGGCCTGACCAAGACCGTCGCCCTCGAAGTCGGCGAGTTCGGCATCACGGTCAACGCGATCTGCCCCGGCTACGTGAGCACACGACTCGTTGAGGTGCAAATCGAAGACCAGGCAAAGACACGCGGCATCTCCGTCGATGACGTGATTGAGAAGGTCATGCTCGAACCCGCCGCCATCAAGCGCCTCATCGACCCCGAGGAGGTCGCCGCACTCGCGCAGTTCCTCGCCTCCGACGCCGCCCGCTCGATCACCGGCTCAGCCTACTCCATCGACGCCGGCTGGGTCGCCCGGTAAGTTTGGTTTCCTCAAAGGCCTTTCAGAAGTCGTTGCCGGACTCCCAATTGGATCTGTCGAAATACTCGCTATGTCTTCGTTATTCCTGTCCATGCTAAGTCGTCATTCCCGCGAAAGCGGGAATCCAGATCAGGTACCCTATAATGCTGTCTATGAGGAACTAGATTCCCGCTTTCGCGGGAATGACGAGACATGAGAATATTACTTACCCAAGACCAAACACAGCCCACAAAACCCCGCAACCTCTCCCCGCCGGGGGAGAGATACAGAGAGGGCATACGAAAGGCCACGCATTGAACGAGACCACGACCATTACCCAAGCCGACTTCGCCTCCCGTCGTACACGACTGACGCAGTCCCTCGATGACGGGGCGATCATTCTCTCCGCCGGTCACCTCGCCACCCGCAACCACGATGTCGAGTACGAGTACCGGCAGGACTCGACGTTCTGGTACTACACCGGCCTCGATGAGCCGGACGCGGTCGCCGTCCTGCGTCCGGACGCGGAAGAGCCGTATGTCCTCTTCGTCAACCCGTTCGACCCCAAGTACGAGATATGGGTCGGGGAGCGTGTAGGGGTCGACGGCGCGACGGCCCTATTGGGAGCCGACGAGGCATTCCCTATCGAAGAGCTGGACCAGAAGCTGCCGGAACTCCTCGCCGAGACCGACTCCGTCTACTACGCGCTCGGCTCAGATCGGCGGCTCGACCGTCTCGTCACCGACCTGGTCGTCAGGCGTCGTTCCAGCGGCCAGCGCGACGGCAGCTACGTGGGAAAGATCATAGACCCCGTGGCTGCGGTCGGCTCGATGAGAGTCGTCAAGTCCCCCAAAGAGCTTGACACGCTCCAGAAGGCTATCGACATCACCGCGAGTGGCTTCGACCAGGCTATTCGCACGACACGGCCCGGTCTGAGGGAGTACCACGTCCAGACGGCCCTTGAGAACGAGTTTCGCCGTCTGGGGTCTCCGAGAAACGGCTACCCGTCCATCGTCGCGTCGGGCGAGAGCTCCTGCATCCTGCACTACATCACAAACCGCAATGAGATACGTGACGGCGACCTGCTGCTGATCGACGCAGGGGCGGAGGTCGACTACTACGGCGCGGACATCACCCGCACGTGGCCCGCCAACGGCAAGTTCACCCCCGCGCAGCGCGACGTCTACGACATCGTGCTCTCAGCCCAGAAGGAGGCCGTCGCCGTCATAGCGCCCGGCGTGGAGTTCGCCGAGGTCCACAAGACGGCCCGCGATGTCCTGATACAAGGCCTGCTCGATCTCCACGTCCTCGACGGCGACATGGACGACATCATCGAGGAGCGGGAGTACATGCCGTACTACATGCACGGCACCTCGCACTGGCTCGGCCTCGACGTTCACGACGCGGGCGTCTACAAGGATGGAGAGGACTCCGTGCTCCTGCAAGAAGGCATGGTCTTCACCGTCGAGCCCGGCCTCTACTTCGGCAGCCAGGCCGAGGACGCGCCCGAACACTTCAAGGGCATCGGCATCCGCATCGAGGACGACGTTGTCGTAACGGCAGACGGACACCGCGTCATGTCTGCAGCCGTCCCCAAGGACCCGGACGACATCGAGAGCATCGTCGGTACGGCTGCGCGGTAGATAGTCCGTCGGGAATAGTCGCGCTACACCCTTCCAGCTTGGCAATCCCCCGCCACGTTCGGTACTCTGGGTGACAGCCATGCAAGACGCCGACGCTCAGGGAATAGTCGCTCTCCGGAGCATCCTCGCCCTCGAACGCGAACAGGGTTTCGGGGACAAGGCGGTCATGGGCGGTCTGGACCGCTTCTTGGACCAGTGGAGTCCCCGCCTTACCCCGATAATTGGCGATCTGCCGAAGTACGCGACGCTCTCCCCTGAAAGGCGGGGACAGTGGGCCGCGCACGTCCTCTCGAAACTGCCCGCCACCGGACAACAGGCGCGTCCCAAACGCACCCGTCGACCCGCCACGCCACCTCAACTCAAGCTTCAGGACGACGTATCTCGCGTCAGAGGCGTAACCTCGTCCAATCTCCCGAAGCTCCGACGCTTGGGGCTGGAGACCGTCCGCGACCTCCTGCACCACTTCCCCATCCGCCACAACGACTTCGCGGACATCCGAAAGATCGCAGAGCTCCAATTCGGGATGGAGCAGACGATCCTCGGGGAGATCGCAGAGATATCGCAGAGCACGATCGGCTCCAAGCGCTCGTCTGCGCACGCGGTGCTCAACGACTCGACGGGCGGCGTCAGGGCGACGTGGTTCAATCAAGGCTACCTGGTCAACACCCTGCGTCCCGGAACGAAGGTCTTCATCAGTGGCAAGGTGAGCGCGTTCAGGAACAGCCTGCTGTTCGAGAACCCCGAATATGAGATCATGCGCGGACAGGGCGACCTGATGCACACGGGGCGGCTCGTACCGGTCTATCCGCTTGTGGACGGGCTGTACCAGCGCACCCTCAGGGGCATCGTCAAGCGCGCGCTCGACGCCGCGCTCCCTCAGATCGAAGACCACCTGCCCGATGACATCCTCCACCGCACGGGGATGCCCGGACTGCGTTCGGCGGTCTCGCAGATGCACTACCCGGACACCGCGGAGTCCAAGGAGGCGGCACGACGACGCCTGGCCTTCGACGAGATGTTCATGCTGCAGTTGGCCGTCCTGCGCCGCAAGCTGGACTGGCAGGAGGAGGAGTCCGGCGTCGCTCTTGAGACAGACCATGAGGAACTCAGCGCTTTCGTGGAGTCGCTCCCCTTCGCCCTGACGGACGCTCAGAGACGGGTCTCGGAAGAAATCATGGATGACCTGCAGCTGACGAAACCCATGAGCAGACTGCTCGAAGGCGACGTTGGAAGCGGCAAGACCGTGGTCGCCGCCCTTGCGATGCTTGCGGCTGCGCTGAACGGCTACCAGGCGGCCCTGCTCGCCCCGACGGAGATCCTGGCCGAGCAGCATTTCCTGACGATCACGAGGCTGCTGCTCGGCTCCACCTCCGGCGAAAAGGGAGCGCACATCGTGACCGCCACCATAGGTGATCGCAGGGTCACGATAGGCCTCCTGCTGGGCAGTCTCCCGAAGCGCGTCAAGGACGACATGCGCCTCATGCTCGCGGCTGGACAGGTGGACCTCATCATAGGCACGCACGCGGTCATCCAGGAGAGTGTCGATATCCCCAAACTGGCCCTCGCAGTCGTGGACGAGCAGCACCGCTTCGGCGTCATGCAGCGCGCCGCCCTTCGCGATAAGGGACTGCGCCCTCACCTGCTCGTCATGTCGGCAACGCCGATACCGCGCTCCCTCGCCCTGACCCTCTACGGCGAGCTGGATGTGTCGATCATCGACGAGATGCCGCCGGGCCGCCCCCCCATAGTCACGCGGTACGAGCTTCCCGAACGCCGTCACATCGTCTACAACTTCGTCAGGTCGCAGATAGAGGAGGGACGGCAGGCATTCATAGTCCTCCCCTTCATCGAGGAGTCGGAGGTCCCCGTCGCCAGGATCATGTTCGAAGGCGGCGCTCCCTACCGTCCGACCCCGGGCGAGGACACGCAGAGGACGAAGTTCGTCAAGGGGGCGGTCAACGAGTTCAAGCGGCTGTCGAGTGAAGTCTTCCCCGACCTGCGGCTCGGTCTCCTGCACGGTCGTATGCCCCTCAGCGAGAAGGAGACCATCATGGACGCCTTCCAGCGCCGCGAGATCGACATCCTCGTCTCAACGCCCGTAGTCGAGGTCGGGATCGACATACCCAACGCCACCGTCATGCTCATCGACGGCGCCGACCGCTTCGGTCTCGCCCAGCTTCACCAGTTCAGGGGCAGGGTGGGGCGCGGTAAGCACGAGAGCTACTGCATCCTCTTGGCCGACGAACCCGGCGGCTCCGCCAGAGAGCGCCTCAAACTCGTCGAAAAATTCCGCGACGGCTTCAAGCTCGCCGAGATGGACCTCGACCTACGAGGCCCCGGCGACTACCTCGGCACCCGCCAGAGCGGCGTCCCCGTCTTCAAGATCGCCAAGATCACCGACCAGGACATCGTCGCCGTAGCACGGGAGGAAGTGACGAAGCTCCTTCAGCTCGACCCCACCCTCGAAAGGCCAGAGCACGAGATGCTCGCGAAACGCATCGAGGTGTATGAGAAGACCATCACCGGCGAGATGAGTTGATTTACGACAGCTAAACGTCGCTGACAGGGACTCAAGGAGAGATCCCAGAGGATTGGGGCAGACCCGTCCCTACAGCTTCACCGACTGCTTGTACTGCGACCGCAGGCACCGCGCGCAGATGTTGATACGGCGGGCCTTCCCGTCCTCGTAGATGGTCGTCTTGTGGACGTTGGAGAACCATCGCCTGTTCGTCCGCCGCTTCGAATGGCTCACTTTGTGACCGGACATCCCGGTCTTTTCGCACCCTTCAACTTCACACTTTGCCATGGCTCGTTTGACCGTCTTTCAAGGGTTCACTATACTTGTGGCGCTTATGGGATCAAGCCCATCCGCATCGGTTCCACGAAGAAACAGTATACCAGAATCTACGGACCCATGACCGCGACCGGCAGCGTACCTACCACGACTGATACTCAGGATCGCCTTGACGGCGCCGGTCTCGTCGCCATGTTCACCGCCGCCGCTGCCGCCCTGCAGCGCAACATCGAACCCATCAACGCCCTCAACGTCTTCCCCGTGCCCGACGGCGACACCGGCACCAATATGTACCTCACCATGCAGAGCGGCATTGACGATCTTGAAGGCTTGGCCGCTCCGAGCGTGTCCAAGGTGGCTTCCGCCTTCTACTCCGGCACATTCCTGGGGGCCAGGGGCAACAGCGGCGTCATCCTTTCGCAGTTCTTCAAAGGCTTCTCCGAAGGACTCGAAGGTAGGAATAATTGCGGGGACGACGACCTCGCACGCGCCTGCGGTCTCGCGCGGGAACACGCCTACAAGTCGGTCGCCAACCCCGTCGAAGGCACCATGCTCACCGTCATCGCCTCCGTCGCCGAGGCTACCCGCGAGGCCGGGGGCGAAGGATACGACATCGCTACCGTCCTTCGCATCGCAAGCGACCGCGCTGCCGAGACAGTCACCAAGACGACCGAGATGCTGCCGGTGCTCCAGGAGGCCGGAGTCGTCGATGCGGGAGGGCAGGGTCTGGCCGTAATCATCGAGGGCATGAGGCGCAGCGCGGCGGGCGAAGACGTGACAGAAGCCGACTTCGCTATCCAGGTCCCGGACGTTGCGCCGTCGGCATCGGCCCGCGTTTCCGACGACTTCTTTGAGGCCCACGCGGAAGACGAGTACGGCTACTGCACCCAGTTCGTCGTCGAGGCGGAAGGGCTGGACATCGACGACCTTCGCGTTGTGATGAACGACATCGCAGGGTCGACCGTCGTGATCGGCGACGGCTCGCGGGCGATGGTGCATGGCCACGCCGAAGACCCCGGCAGGCTCATCAGCATGGGCATAAGCATCGGCGCGCTCAGCAAGGTCAAAATCGAGAACATGGACGCCCAGCACACCGAATTCGCCTCCGACAGGCGGGCGGAGGAGCCGGAACCGGAGTTGCCGGGCGGGGTGGCTGTCGTCGCCGTGGCATGGGGTGAGGGCATCGAAGAGGTGTTTCGCACTGAGGGAGCCACCCACCTGGTCACCGGCGGCAACACCATGAATCCCAGCGTGCGCGACCTGTTGGAAACCATCGACCGCACAGGGGCCGACACCGTCTACGTCCTGCCCAACAACAAGAACATCGTCCCCGCCGCCAAGCAGGCCGCTGAACAGTCCAAGAAGAACGTGTTCGTCGCGGGAACCGTCTCGATTCCCCAGGGAATTGCGGCGCTGCTCGGTTTCGGTCCCGAAGACGAGCCCGACCGGAACGTTCTCAATATGGAAGCTGCCCGGAACGCCGTTGTATCGGGAGAGATCACACGAGCGGCCCGTGACGCGACCATCGAGGGCGTCGAGGTACGCGAGGGACAGTTCCTCGCGCTGCTCGACGGCAAGCCCCGCGCCTCAGGCGACGAGCTCAACCCGGTACTCCTCGATCTCATCAGTCATGCCGACCTGCAGCCGGGCGGTCTCGTGACCCTCTACTGGGGCGAGATGCTGTCGTCTGGTGACGCCAAATCCGCCTCCCAAGCCCTGCAAGCAGTGTATGATGGCCTCGAAGTGGATGTTCACCACGGAGGCCAGCCACATTACGAGTTCATCGTCTCCATCGAATAGCCCGGCTCAATCACAAGGAGAAAGCCATCATGTCGATCAAGATCATCACAGACAGCACTTCCGACCTTCCCGACGATATTGCCGACTCGCTCGGCATTACCATGGTGCCCGCCAACGTCATCTTCGGGCAGGAGCAGTTCAAGGACCGCGTCGAGCTAACCCCCGCGCAGTTCTATCAGCGCCTCGTCGACAGTCCCGTCCATCCCACCACCTCCGCGCCGTCCATCGGCCAGTTCGTGGAGGCCTACGAGTCGGTGGGCAGTGACGCCGACGGCATCGTGTCGGTCCACGTTTCCGCCAAGCTGAGCGCCACCTACAACGCAGCCGTCCAGGCGTCAGAGCAAGTCAACCTCGATTGCCCGATCCGGGTCATCGACTCTGAACAGGCCTCGATGGGTCTGGGCCTAGGCGCGATCGCGGCCGCCCAGGCGGCCAACCAGGGAGCCGACTTGGAGACCGTCGCGGACATCGCCGGTTCGGTAACGGAGCGCGGCATGTGCGTCGCCCTTATCGACACCCTGGAATACCTCCAGCGCGGCGGACGCATCGGCAAGGCGCAGGCGCTTGTCGGTTCCATCCTGCGCGTCAAGCCCATGATCGTCGTCCGCGACGGCGAGGTCCAGCCGCTCGGCAAGGCCCGCACCTACGCCAAGGGCCTTGCGCAGATCGAACAGACAGTCCGCGACTTCGGCCCCGCCGAGGCACTTGGCGTCATGTACAGCACCGACGAAGACATGGCCCACACGCTCGCCGAGTCCATGAGCGACGTACTCCCGGGCGATACTCGGCCATTCGTCGCCCCATTCGGCCCCGGCATCGGTGCGCACGTCGGCCCCGGCGCGATAGGTATCGGTATCCTCAAGGCATCCAACGGCGGCTAGACTGCATACCCCCTCGCCCGTCGCGGGAGAGGGCTGGGGTGAGGGTAAACTTTCGCAGGAATCTCCCATGCATGCCTGCGGGTTGCACACCGAAGAATGAAAATGGAATGACGCCGGGTAGGGGCGATTCGCGAATCGCCCCTACGAAGAGGTTGGACGGACGCATTTCCCTACCAAACATGGATTCAAAGGTGCCTGAAAAAGGAGACACACCATGACCAACGTCCCAATGACCCTGCCGGATCTCGTTCTGGCCACACACAAGACCCCGTTCTTCCACTCCTCCACCTTCGTCGAGTTGGACGACGGGCGCATACTCCACTGCGCCGGTTCCCGCTTCACCACCTCCGACGACGGCGGCATCACGTGGTCCGACATCTCCGACCGACACGACGTCAACGGCCGGCGCATCGGTGGAAGCGGCTCCTCCCTCGTCAAGCTCGACGGCAAAGGCATCGGCCTCGCCGCCATGTCGCCGATGGACGACGACGACGACCCGTGGACCCGCTGCGTCGTGTTCTGGCGCTCGCCCGACGGCGGCGAAACGTGGGAGGCCCCCGTCCGGGTGTCCCCCATCGGCATCAGGACCTTCATGTACCAGGACGTCGCCCTCCGCACGTCTTCAGGACGCATCATCCTTCCCGTCTATGTGGGGATAGGACAGCGCACTCCACCCAACAACATGGAGTCCCCCGCCTCCGGCAAGCTCGTCCACAACCAGTGGGTCTCCACCGCCGGACACTTCTTCGATCCCGGGTTCTCGATGACCTATGTCCTCTACTCCGATGACGACGGTCGCACCTGGCAGCGCAACAGCGACGGCGAGTTGAACATCATCTTCGACTGGAACGCCACGTACTCATACGTGAATGAACCAACCGTAACGGAGGTCATCCCCGGAACGCTCTTGATGATGATGCGTACCGGTGTCGGCCGCATCTACCAGGCATGGTCCCACGACAACGGCGACACCTGGACCCGACCGTACCCGACATCCCTCGCGTCCAGCACCGCCCCGTGCCAGATTCGCACGCTCCCCACCGGCCATCTCCTCGCCGTCTGGAACCAGGAAAACGAGCAAGAGGTCAAGATGGGCTTCAACCGCACGCGGCTCTCCTCTGCGATCAGTCGCAACGGCGGGAGCATCTGGGAGTTCTTCCAGAACGTCGAGTCCATCCACGAAAAGACCCGCGTCGAGCCCGGCCCCATTGCCCCGCTCCGTCCCGCCGAGCAGCACTACCGTCCGGGCCGTCCCGCCCCCGAGCGCGAGGCCGAGTACGTCGAGAGCGCCGACGCCCACGGCAGGTGGTCCTACCCCTCCGTCTTCGTCATGAAGGACCGCGTGATCATCGCCCACACCTACACCTTCTACAAACCGCACCCGACGGACGCCACAATAATCTCCGACAGCGGCAAGGGACGTGACTGGAACCAGAAGATGAAAGTCCTCCCACTCAACTGGTTCTACGGCGGCAAAAACCCCGCCGACAACCCCATGTTCCGACTACAACCCGGCCAGTACGACATCGCCGTCCCCTAGCGCCCGACACCCTGTACTCCCCAAAAGGTAACCGCCGACAACCCACATTCGTAGGGGCGGGTTTCAAACCCGCCCTTCATCACCACACCAACACCACCCGTCATTCCCGCGCACGCGGGAATCCATCTTCCCCCTCCACGCTCTCTGCGCCCTCTGCGGTGAATCCCGCTCGCCCTGAGCCTGTCGAAGGGCAATCCTGCTTCGACGCGATATCCTTATGCGTAAGTGTTCAGGCTCGGTGCGAAGCCCTCTCTAAGCACAGCACCGTCATTCCCGCGCACGCGGGAATCCATCTTCCCCCCTCCGCGCCTCTCTGCGCCCTCTGCGGTGAGTCCCACTCGCCCTGAGCAGGTTACACAAGAGACTGTTTTCGCGGGAGGAAAGACGCAGGGGCGGGTTTCAAACCCGCCCCTGCAGGACCTCTCTCAAAGGAACTATCCCCCTAGAAGCAGAGGGGACTGTTCAGCGAGTACCGCGTGTGGTCTTCGATAGGCTCATTGGCCTCGCGGGCTATGGTGCTGAGCCACATGTCTCGCCAGTCCTCGAACTCGGTCATCTCGCGTTCGGGTTGGCGGCGGCTGCGCGCAATCCACGCGGGACGTCCGCCCTGCCCGACGGGCTGGCCGATGGGCTGGTACCGGAGGTCGTAGCTCCACCGGAGACGGTCACTCACGTTCATGAGCGAGCTGTGCTGCGTCAGCTTGTTGAGGATCACGAGGTCGCCGGGATCGGCGGGCAGGGTCACCCGCTCCTCGGGGATGATCTCGTCGGGAATGCCCTTGAAATGCGGCTTTAGCTCGGTCGGCTTGCAGTGGACAGAGAGTTCGCCCGCCCGGTGGCTGCCTGGTACCACCAGCAGGCAACCGTTCTCCTCGTCGACCGGCACCATCGGCACCCACACCGTGAGGGCGTCGGTCTCGTCGGCGTCGGTCTGGAACGCCCACAGGTCCTGGTGCCACAGGGTCTTCGATATCATCCCGTTCGGCGAGCTCTGCACCGCCTCGCAGAGGGTGTGCTCCGGCGGCTTGATGCGCGTGATGTGCAGGGGGCTGACGGCGATCTCGTCGCCGATGAACTGCTCGATGGCGTCCAGCAGACGCGGACTCCGCAGCAGGTTGAACATCTGCGGATGCAGGTACATGGGTCGCTTCTTCGCCGGGTCGTTGAATGACAGGTAGATGGTGAGGTTGCCGAAGAAGTCGTCGCCCGTGTCCGCTACGAACGCCGACAGCCTGTTCAGCGTGTCCAGTCCGGCGTACTTGTGCCCAATCTTGCCCTCGGCGTACAGCCTCTCGATCAGGCCGTCCAGCACCACGCCGTACTCGTCGATGAGAGGCTGGATATCCTTCTCGACGTCCAGCACGCCACGAAGGACGGTGTACCCCTCTTCTCGAAGCTGCTCAGCCGCCCGCGTTTCCGTAAGAAGCATGTGTCATCCGTACCTCGTTCGAGTTATGCAAAGAGTGTATGTGCGCGGTCACGTACAGTCAAGGAGCGTGGGGCTCACGTAACTGTTCAGACTTCGTGAGACCCATCGACGCATACACAGCCGCCGTCATACCCGCGAAAGCGGGTATCTAATCCCCTCTCCCGTTCGCGGGAGAGGGCTAGAGCCTGCCCCGTTGCAGAACGGGGGTGAGGGTGTTCCTCTCACCAAGACTGAACACTCACCACAATCCTTAACCTGATGCTCAGTCATATAGTAGGCTGGAAGTGAGCAGGCCGCCGAATAAACGATCTGCAATTGGCGCGGTGTTATGCCCAATTGGGTGTGACTAGGCCGCATCCTCGACTTATCGGACTTTCTGGATTCCGGCCCCGTATCGGGGTACGGGGCAAGCTCTACGCCGGAATGACGGGTTAGGATTCTGTGTCACGTGGTTTGCGGTGTAATCAAAGAGAATTGGTATTAGCTTGATCGTTACACCGAAATTGAATCGAGCGCAAAAGTGAAAAAATACATTCTCTTTGACCATGACGGGGTTCTGGTCGATACCGAATTCTGGTACTACAAAGCCGGAGAGCGCGCCCTGGCCGACATTGGGTTTGCCTTGGATAGAGATCAATACATCCAAGACATGAGCCAGGGAATGGCCACCTGGGCCCAAGCCAAGGCGGCAGGTATTGATGAACAGACCATCAGCAGACAGCGTGAGGTCCGTAATGCCTATTATCAGGAATATCTGAGAACGGAGAACATCGAAATCGAGGGTGTCTTGGAAACGCTGGAGGTACTCGCACGTGAGTACAGTATGGGCATAATCACTACATCCAAACCGGCTGACTTCGCCCTGATACACGAAAAGCGGTCCATCCTGGACTATATGGAATTCTATTTGACCCGGGAGGACTACGAGCAAGCTAAACCTCATCCCGAACCCTACCTGAGAGGACTCCAACGCTTTGGCGCCACTGCCGCTGAAACGGTGGTCATCGAAGACTCGGCGAGAGGGTTGAATTCGGCAATAGCGGCGGGTATTGACTGCATCGTGGTTGCAAACGAGTTCACTGCATCTCAGGACTTGTCCAAAGCAACTGCCAAGGTCGCTACGTTCAGGGAGTTGCCATCCGCTATAAGGGGCTTAGCAAGCTCGTAGTCAGGAGCGCGCGCGTTTCCGTAAGGAGCGTGTGGCAGCTGTACCTCGTTCGGGTTATGCAAAGAGTGTAATACCAATTGGGTGTGACTAGGCCGTATTCTCGACTAATCGGGCTTTCTGGATTCCGGCCTTCGCCGGAATGACGGGCGAGTTGGCTGTGTCACAGCCAATTCACAGTGTATTCAAAACGAATTGGTATTATGTGCCTACGGGACAACGACGGGCCTGCTGCACGACGGATTCTATGAATGAAGCCTTCGCGTCGTTGTAGGCCGGAGGATCGGATGCCAACCGGGCCATCAACTCGCGCTTCAGGTCTTCGTACTGTCGGGCCGACTCGGGATGCATCCGCAGGAAGTCTCGGAATAGCAGTTTTTCCAGCCAGAACTTACCTTCCCACTGGGTCAGGTGAAGGTTGAATCTGCGGGGCTCGGCCTTCCGCAAGTACAGGGTGCCCGGCACGGTCTCGCCACGCCACTCATATCCCACGCCTTCCAGAGACTCTATCTGCCGTTGTGCGCCTTCCACCCTTGAAACGCCAACCATCAGGTCGATGATCGGCTTTGCTCCGAGTCTCGGAACTGCCGTGCTGCCTATGTGCTCTACACGGTCGGCGACGATGCCTGTAGCAGCTATTACAACAGCTTTCTCCTCCTCGTATAGGGCGGGCCATCTCTGGTCGTACTCCACAATCCTATAGGACGGGCTCGCCAAGAATCCTGCCTCCTGGGGAGTAATACTGCAGCCTGATCGGGCTGGTAGGATAGGGAAAGATACGCGTATGTTCAACGGGACGTTGAGCAACAGTCGACCTGACTACGGCTGCCCCGCCGGTACTTTCAGCCCTGCCCGTGTTGAACCCCGCCAAGCATCCTGATAGAACTACGTCACACCATCTCGTCGATATCGAGGCAAGCATTGTCAGAGGCACACTTCACCCCGGAGCTCTTCGAGTTCCTGCTCGAGTTGCGGACGAACAACAACCGTGAGTGGTTCCAGGCCAACAAGGGCCGGTACGAACTGCACGTCAAGGAGCCGATCCTGCAGTTCATCCAGGACTTCGAGCCGAGCCTGCACTCCGTCAGCACGCGGTTCATAGCGGACGCGAGGGCCAACGGCGGCTCGATGTTCCGCATCTACCGCGACGTGCGGTTCTCGAAGGACAAGAGTCCGTACAAGACGCAGGCGGCTGTGCACTTCCGCCACGAGGCCGGCAAGTCGGCCCATGCGCCCGGATTCTACCTGCACCTCGCGCCCGGCGAGGTCTACGCCGGAGTTGGCATCTGGCGCCCCGACTCGGCGTCCCTCGCCAAAATACGCAACGCCATCGCGTCAAACCCCGGCAAGTGGGAACGCGCCGCGAAGGACCCCGACTTCCTCAGCGATTACTCGATAGGCGGCGGGTCGCTCAAGCGTCCGCCCAAGGGCTTCGACCCTGACCACCAGTACATCGACGACCTCAAGCGCAGGGACCACATCGCGTCCGTCGAGTTCGACGATGCTGATGTGGTCTCGCCGGGCTTCCTCGACGACTTTGCCGACGTATGCCGTCAGGCCTCGCCCTACATGGAGTTCCTCACGACCTCGCTCGGTCTGCCGTACTAAACTCCAACCGTCATTCCGGCGGAAAATCCCCTCTCCCGTCGTGGGAGAGGGCTGGGGTGAGGGTCTACGAGGCGGACAATAAAGAACACGGTCGCGCCACACCGAATTGGTATAGCATCTAAGCAAGAAACCCAGAGGTACACCACATGAACATTACCGACTATGGAAACTCGTACGTCACGTGGACGGGCAACGTCGACCCGAACGACAAGCGGAAGCCGGGACACATGCCGTGGCCGAACACCGTCCGCATCCTCCTCGACTCTCGGTGCTGGATCAGCGACGGGTCGGGCGAGACGCGCGAGTACAATATGCTCTCTCCCTGCCGGACGGAGTGGATGTACCGCTCGGACGTGCTCTGGCACCTGCCCAACTACGAGTTCGCCGGAATCTACTCCGACACCGAGTGGATGGCGGGGCATATCAAGGTGGGCGACGTCAACGAGTTTGGAGGCGACTGGCGCATCTCGCAGCCCATCGAGGGCCGGTTCAAGGAGCTCAAGACCGTCGTTCGACACCATCCGAAGGCGCAGAAGCTCGACAGCCACCGGCAGGTCGTGGAGGCCACCATGGACTACCTGCCGATCATAGCCCGCACGGAGGTCTGGAGCGACGACGGCAAGACGCGCGCCACCGTCGAGTACCCGGTCAAGACGATGAACGTCCAGATCGAACGCGGCAGGATGCAGGTGGACACCGGCCCCCTCATCTACCCCGACTTCCAGAGCGACGAGGAGTCGGAGATACGCAAGCTCCAGTTCGCGTACGTCTGCTACAACACCGACGACGTTGCCGAGTTCGTCCTGCGCGGCCCGACCCCCGTGACCACCGACGGCCGCGAGGTGGGCACCTACATCGACTACTCCGACATCCGCCGCGTACCCATCCAAAACACCTTCTACGCGGCGATGATCTGAGGGGGAAAGACATGTCGTCGAAACTGAACATGCTCATCAAGGTGTTGCTGGCATTTCTACTGCTGTTTGGAAATGTCCTGCTGGTCATTGCGATTATCAATGTTTCCTCCGTGTTCGACACAGTGAACAGGCTGGGAGAGACCGCCAGCACCTTTGAAAAGACCGCTGAAGGGGTAGGGAAGGATGTCACCCGCGCAGTGGATGAGTTGGATCAAGCGCAGGCGGATATAGATAGGGTGGTGGAGAGTTTCGACCGTAACGCAAACGCTATGAGCGACTCAATTTCACGGGCTGCAACCGCCCTTGAAGAGGCCGGGCAAAATATCAGCCGCACAGTAGATGATCTGGATCAAGTGCAGACAGACATAAGCAAGGTGGCGGAAAGTTCCGACATTATCGCTAGCACAATGAGTGACTCGGTATCGCGTGCCGCAAGTGCCCTCGAACAGGCCAGGCAGGATGTTGATCGCGCGGTCGATACCTTGGATCTAACCCAGGCTGACATCCGTAACTTGGCAGAGAACCTCCGCTTGATCGCGAACGCAACGCCCCCCTAGGCGACTAGTGTCCCGTTTCGCAAGTTCATTGAATAAGTGCGACAACCATCGAAGCTCATCCGTCATTCCGGCGAAGGCCGGAATCCAGTTCTCTCGGCCTAGAAGACCAGGCCGAACAATACGACGTACTTCAGAGACAGGAAACTAGGGTCATGGCGACCGAGACTCTCAAAGACGTTGGCAGTGGCTCTTCCGACCGGAACAAGCTGCGGTCGGAAGACCGCGCGGTGCATGACTGGTACCGGTTCGTCCTCTCATTCCCGCCGCACCTGGTACGAGACTACCTCGAACGGCTGGGCGTCGAACCCACCGACACCGTTCTAGACCCCTTTTGCGGTACGGGCACCACGTTGGTGGAGTGTAAGAAGCTTGGCATTGCCGGCGTGGGTATAGAATCAAACCCGATGGCGCATTTCGCAAGCTCAGCGAAGGTCGATTGGTCGGTCGACGCCCCCACGCTATGGGAATACGCCGAAGAGGTCGCGGCATCGACACGGGAGGCCTTCGAGAGGGACGGAATCGGCGATTGGACCGGTCTTCCCCTGCTCGCGGCGAACGGAAATGCTCAACCTTCCATGCGGACACTTGACCCCGAGCAGTCCAAGCTCTTGCTGAAGGACTCGATCAGCCCCGCGCCTCTGCATAAAACGCTCGTACTCTTGGACGAGATCGACCGGCATGGCGATCCCAACCTACGACAATACGGGCGGCTAGCGCTTGCGAAGGCGCTGGTTCACCGCATCGGTAATTTGAAGTTCGGCCCTGAAGTTGGGCTGGGTCGAATCAAGGACGATGCCCCGGTCGTGGAGGCATGGCTCGACGGCATGAGTGCGATCGTCCACGATATCGGCCTCGTAAGAAAACAGGCGCTTGTGCCCGCGCAGGTTCACAAGGCAGACTCGCGGGAGGCGGACCGAGTGCTAAAGCTCAACTCGGTCGACGCGGTGATAACGTCCCCTCCCTACCCGAACGAAAAGGACTACACGCGGACAACGAGATTGGAGTCGGTGATCCTCGGCCTGATACGCGACAGGCGGGAACTGCGGACGCTCAAGAAGGATCTGGTCCGGTCCAATACCAGAGGCGTGTACAAGTCCGACACCGACGACCGGGAGGTCGCGCAGCACCCGGCGATACAGGAAATTGCCAAAGCCATTGAGCGACGGCGAATCGAACTCGGCAAGACATCCGGATTCGAGCGCCTGTATCCTCGTGTCACACAGCTCTATTTCGGCGGGATGGCGAGACATTTGGCCTCCTTGCGGCCGGTTCTTCGGCCCGGCGCAAGACTCGCCTATGTGGTCGGCGATCAGGCATCGTATCTGAGAGTCATGATTCGCACGGGGCAGATCCTCGCCGACCTTGCCCAATCACTCGGCTACAGGGTTATCGATATAGACTTGTTCCGTACCAGACCGTCAACCGTTACAGGTGAGCAGCTTCGAGAAGAGGTCGTCGTGCTGGAATGGCAAGGTAACTGAGGGAAGTAAGGAGCGTCCTATTCCGCCCGCCAACCGCTACTCGGCAATCATAGAGGCTATATTCCACGCGAAGTATAAGCGTGGTCAGCGTGACGTTGACTTTGAACGCGACGATATAGCTACCTTCGCGTCGAAGCTGAAAATCGAGTTGCCTAGAAACCCTGGTGACCTCATCTACAGCTTCCGGTACAGGACTGAACTCCCGGCCAGCATTCTCGAAGCAGCGTCTGAAGGGGAAACGTGGATCATTCGTCCGGCGGGGCGTGGCAAGTACCGATTCGTGCTGGTCACGGACATTCCGCTTGCAGCCAACCCCAACCTCGCCATCACAAAGATACCCGACGCGACTCCCGGAATAATCTCCAAGTATTCCTTCAGCGACGAACAGGCCCTGCTGGCCCGTGTCCGCTGCAACCGTCTGATCGATGTGTTCTTGGGCATCACCTGCTATTCGTTGCAGAACCACTTGCGGACGACTGTCACGGGCATGGGCCAAGTAGAGACGGATGAGATTTACGTTGGCGTGGACAAGAGTGGCTCACACTATGTTGTGCCCGTTCAGGCTAAGGGAGGCAGCGACAAGCTCAACCGGGTCCAGATCGAACAAGACATCGCCGTCTGTGCGGAAAAGCTGCCGTCCCTCATCTGTCGGCCCGTTGGGGCGCAATTCATGAAGGATGAACTGATCGCGCTCTTCGAGTTCGAGCAACAAGGAGACGACATTAGAGTCGCTTCGGAGAAGCACTATCAGCTTGTGCCGCCGGAGGCCGTAACTGATGAAGACTTGCTCGGATATCGCCAACGGCTGGCAGACAGGACCTGAGGGGTTTGGACAAAGCTACTATCCAACCCAACATCTCCGGCCTCTACGTCATCGTGGGGCCGGACGCCACGCGGGGTCGTCCTGTCGTGGAGGTCGCGGAGGCGGCGCTGCAGGGTGGGGCGCGTGTCCTGCAGCTCCGCGACAAGTCGGGAGACCGGGGAGACGTGCTCCCCGTCGCGGTGAGGATGCGAGAGCTGTGTCACGCCCACGATGCTCTGTTCTTCGTGAACGACGACATTGCGCTCGGATTCGCGAGCGACGCCGACGGCGTACACCTGGGACAGTCCGACCTTCCCGTGGACGTTGCGAGACGGATCCTCGCACCGGGCAAGCTGATTGGCCGCTCGAACAACACGGACGCGGAGGTCGAGGAGTCGGTATCGATGGGTGTAGACTACGTTGCGGTTGGCGCGGTGTTCCCGACGACCACCGTTGGCAAGGGTGCTCGGCAGGCAATCGGGCTTGACGGCATCAGGAGCGCACGTGCCATAACGGACATACCGCTCGTGGCCATCGGAGGCATCAACGAGAGCAACGTCGGGGCTGTTATCAAGGCCGGAGCCGACTGCGTGTCCGTCATCAGCGCGGTCACGATGGCCGACGACCCGGAAGCCGCCGCGCGACGCTTGGTCGACGCGATTGTAGACGCAAGGAGTTGACCCCTGAGTACCACACCTGACCGCAAGAACGAGCTTCAAGCAATAGCAGAATCCGCATCACAGGAATTTGCGAACACCCACGCCGACCGCGAGCAGGGGCTGCGCCTCTCGCGGGAGATCGTCCGCAACTCGGCCAACTCCATCCGCGCCACTCATCGCGGCGAGCACGACCAGGCAAAGAAGCTCCTCGACACGGTGGCAGAGCTTTCAGGCCAGGCCATCGCCCTCCGCGAACAGCAGCCCCGCGTGTACTATGGCGGCTACATCGAAGACGCCCTGAAGGAGTACACCGAGGCCGCCGTCACCCTCGCCCTCATCGAGGGCCGCCCCATGCCCACCGCCGACGAGCTTGGCATCGGGGCCGCGCCCTATCTGGGAGGCCTGGCAGACACCGTCGGCGAGCTGCGGCGCTTCATCCTCGACGCCCTCCGCACGGACGACTTCTCCCGGTGCGAAGAGCTGCTCGACATCATGGACGAGATATACACCGTGCTCGTCACGATGGACTACCCCGACGCCGTTACACGGGGCCTCCGCCGGAGCACGGACATGGTGCGCGGCATCCTCGAACGCACCCGCGGCGATCTCACTGTCGCCCTCCGCCAGCAGCGGCTCGAAGAGCGCCTCGCCGAGGCGCGGGAACGGTTTGAGTAGAAGCCAGTCCATTTAGGAAACCTCAAATGAGCATCAGCAACGGTATGCGACCGGTACATCCCGGTGAGATTCTGGGCGAGGAGCTTCAGGAGCTTGAAATGTCGGCCAATGCGCTGGCTGTCGCACTAGGCGTTCCCACCAACCGGATTACCGCGATATTGAAGGGACAGCGCGGGATAACCACCGATACGGCCCTGCGTCTGTCTCGTTACCTGGGTACCACGCCGCAACTCTGGCTGAACCTGCAGCAGACCTTCGAACTGCGTACCGCGGAGATCGAGTCCGGCAAGGACATTGCGGAACGAGTGCGACCGAGAGAGATGGCACCAGCCGCAGGTAACCGGTCCGAGTAACCGTCTAGCTGTAGTCCTTTCATCATCCTTGAAGCTCACCATCATCATCCCCGCCTTCAACGAAGAGGCCTACCTCCCGTCGACGCTGGACTCCATCCAAGCCTCCGCGTCCCATCTGAGCACCCACTCGGACTCCGAGGTCAACATAGTCGTCGTCGACAACAACAGCGAGGACGACACCGCCGCCGTCGCCCAAAGCAGAGGCGCGACTGTCGTCCACGAACCGGTTCAGGGCATTGCACGAGCACGAAACGCCGGAGCAGGCCATGCCGAGGGCGACGTGCTCGTCTTCGTCGACGCGGACGTGATACTGCTCCCCACGCTCTTAGAGGAAGTCCACACGACCATGAGCAACCCGGCCTGTGTCGGTGGCGCGGTGGACGTCGAATACCGCCCCAAGCGCCGCTCCATGCGGCTCTACCTGCGTGCCTGGCACATCCTCTCGCGCCTGACGGGGATGGCGCAGGGCGCGACGCAGTTCTGCCGCAAGTCCGTATTCGACGAGGTGGGAGGCTACGACGAAAAGGCGTGGATCGGTGAGGACGCCGACTTCTTCTGGGCGCTCAAGAAATATGCCAAGCGGACAGGTCGCACGGCCCGTTTCATTCGCGACCCACAGGTAAGGGCCTCCAGCCGCCGCTTCGACAAGTGGCCGCTGTGGAAGACCCTAGTCTGGACCAACCCGCTTTTCATCGCCCTGTTCCGCCGACGAAACGCGTTCTGGAGCGGATGGTACTCCCGCCCCGTGAGATAGGCGCACCAGCCCCAGGCCTTTCCAAAGTCCGTTCGTGCTGAGCCTGTCGAAGTATGAACGGACGACCCTCCGACAAGCTCAGGGCTTGCCCCGTACTTGATAAGTGGGTGAACGGAAGGGGCAGTTCACTTGCAACTTTGGGAATGCCCCGCTATGAACCTCCTGTCCTTGAATGCCGTTCACGGCTATGGTACTTTTACGGCGCTTCCAAACGTAGGCAAAGCACACGAAGTCTTCCCGCCAATGGGGAGGCTTTTTCATGGGGGACAAGATGCAGGAAATCATCTTCTTCGCAATCGGCGCGGCCGTCGTCGGACTGCTCTTCGCTGTCTACCTCACCTTGAGCATTTTGCGGGAGGACGAGGGTAACGAGCGGGTGCGGTTCATCGGCGACGCCATCCGGAAGGGCGCTGCCGCATTCCTCAAGCGCGAGTACGGCGTTCTCGCCGTCTTCGTCATCGTCGTCGTCATCATTCTTGCCCTATTCATCGACTACGACATCCTGGGCAAGGTCGGTGAAAGCTCCGACGGCCTCCCTTCCACGGCCATCGCCTACCTCATCGGGGCCGTCGGCTCCGCGCTCGCCGGGTACATCGGCATGAGCATAGCGGTGCGCGCCAACACCCGCACGACCGTCAAGGCACAGACCGGACTCAACCCCGCCCTTCGCCTGGCCTTCAACAGCGGCGCGGTCATGGGCCTGACGGTCGTGGGCATCGGACTGCTCGGCGTAGCAATCCTGTACTGGATATTCAAAGACATCCAAATCGTCGCCGGATTCGGCATGGGCGCGTCGTCGATTGCCCTGTTCGCCAGAGTGGGCGGCGGCATCTACACCAAGGCGGCGGACGTGGGCGCTGACCTCGTCGGCAAGGTCGAGGCGGGCATTCCCGAGGACGACCCCCGCAACCCCGCCACCATAGCGGATAACGTGGGCGACAACGTGGGCGACGTGGCAGGCATGGGTGCCGATCTCTTTGAGTCGTACGTCGGCTCGATCATCGCGACCCTCGCGCTGGCGGCAACGGGCGGCGCGCTGCTCGCCGACAAGGGCCTGATTACCCTGAACGCGGACCTTGCCGAAACCGCCAAGAATTTCGACCACGAGCTGTTCATGCTGCCCATACTTGTGGCCTCCGTGGGCATCATCGCGTCAATCCTCGGAACGTTCCTCGTACGGGCCCCGGAGGGCGCTCACATGGGCCGCCTCCTCTGGTCGCTTCGGACGGGCATATTCTCCTCCGGCGTGCTGGTGCTCATCGCGGCAGGCATACTCATCCCCCTGCTTGATCTTCCCTTCCAGCTGTTCTGGGTGATACTCATCGGCCTCGTCGCCGGGCAGGTCATCGGAACCGCCTCGGAGGTCGCGACATCCTACGAGTACCGGTTCACGAAGTCACTGGCCGCGCAGTCGGAGACCGGCCCGGCGACGGTCATCATCGGGGGTCTCGGCTTGGGGATGCTGAGCACGCTCGTGCCGGGCATCGTGGTGGTCATTGCCATGTGGCTGACCAACGACCTCGCGGGCACCTACGGCGTGGCGCTGGCCGCCGTGGGAATGCTCTCCACGCTCGGAATCACCCTCGCCACCGACGCCTACGGCCCCGTCGCCGACAACGCGGGCGGCATCGCGGAGCAGGCCGGACTCGATCCTGAGGTCCGCGAGCGCACAGACGCGCTGGACTCGCTCGGCAACACGACGGCGGCCACGGGCAAGGGCTTCGCCATCGGTTCTGCCGTGCTGACCGCCCTCGCCCTCATGGCCGCCTACTCGGAGGTCACCGATGTGAGCGTGTTCAACCTCACGGACGTGAAGGTGCTCATGGGCGTCCTGCTCGGAAGCCTCATGCCGTTCCTCTTCGCCGCTCTGACGATGCAGGCGGTCGGACGGGCCGCGGGCGCGATGGTGCAGGAGGTGCGCCGCCAGTTCCGCGAGATCTCTGGACTCATGGAGGGAGAGGCCGAGGCCGACTACGCACGGGCCGTCGACATCAGCACACGCGGCGCAATGCGCGAGATGGTCCTGCCCGGACTCATCGCCATCATCGCACCCGTCGCAGTCGGCGCGATTCTCGGCGCGGAAGCGCTGGGCGGACTCCTCATAGGCGCGATTGCGACCGGATTCCTGCTGGCCATCATGATGGCCAACGCGGGCGGCGCATGGGACAACGCCAAGAAGTACGTCGAGGCGGGCGCACACGGCGGCAAGGGCACTAAGCAACACGAGGCCGTCGTAGTCGGCGACACCGTAGGCGACCCCTTCAAGGACACGTCCGGCCCCGCGCTGAACATCCTCATCAAGCTCATGTCCATCGTCGCCCTCGTCTTCGCGCCACTGTTCTTGTAGCACCAATTCGGTTTGAATACACCGTGAATTGACCGTGACACAACCAAGCCACCCGTCATTCCGGCGAAGGCCGGAATCCAGAAAATCTGGTCAGTCGCAAATACAGTCTCATCACACTCACTTGGTATAAGCACTAACGGCGGACTGAGATGCCAACCCGATGACGGGGGCTAGCTACGTTGTGTGCCGTCTCTGGATTCCGGCCTTCGCCGGAATGACGGGTGTGTGTTCGTTGCCATGAGGAAGCTGTGTAGTAGATCAAGTTTGCGGTAAGTGTCATCGACTCCGAATGACCGGATAGCATCTGTGAAGCACAGCGGTATTTCCTCTTCGTCATTCCGGCGTAGGCCGGAATCCAGAATGGTGAGCGATGAAACAACCTTGCGTATACATACTGGCCAGCAGGCGCAACGGCACACTTTACATTGGGGTAACGTCAACCCTCCTCCAGCGAGTCTGGCAACACAAGAATGACTTTGTGGATGGATTCACAAAACGCTATGGCGTTCATACCCTGGTCTGGTACGAGAGTCATGAAACGATGGAAAGTGCCATAATGCGAGAGAAGGCGATCAAAGAATGGAATCGTGCATGGAAACTCAAGGAGATTGAAAAAGCTAACCCACGCTGGCGGGACTTGTACGATGACCTGCTTGATGTGGATTCTGGCCTCATACCACACGCGTCACCCGTCATTCCGGCGTAGAGCTTGCCCCGTACTCCGATACGGGGCCGGAATCCAGAGAGTACAGCCATGCGACAATACGGCAACACCGCCATGAATTAGATTTGCGCTCTCCTTCCGTACCATTTCCGCGAAAGTAGCACCGATTCACCGCCCAGGAGGTCAACATGCCAACCATATCGGAACGCGATCTTCACGACGTTGTCCGGCGAGTTCTCGATGCGGCGGGGGCGAGCACGGCAAACGCCACGCGAATGGCCGACGCGCTGGTGTCGGCCAACATGCGCGGCGTTGATACTCACGGCGTGTTCCATCTCAATGGGTACGTCCAGGCCATTCTCGACGGCAAACTCGATCCCACGGCCAGCCCGTCCGTCGTGCGCGAGACGGCCAATACGGCGCTCGTGGACGGCAACCGGACGTTCGGCCACGTCGCGGCGAAGTTCGCAACCGACATCGCCGTCCGGAAGGCCAAGGAGAACGATATTGCCGTCGTGGGACTGCTCCGGTCGGAGCACATCGGGCGGCTCGGCGAGTACGCCGAGATAGCGGCCGCCGGGGGGGTGGTCTCCATCGTCTGCGGCGCGGGATATATGCTGGGTAACAAGGTGGCGGCCCCCTACGGTGGGAGCAAGGGGATGCTCAGCTCGAACCCGATAGCTATCGGCTTCCCCGGAGGCGAAGAGCCGGGGATGGTCTTCGACTACGCAACGACGGCGATGGCCAACTCCAAGATGAACCTCTACAAGATGCGGAACGAGGAGCTCCCCCAGGGCACCGTCATCGACAAGGACGGCTACCCCACGACCAATCCCACCGCCGTGCAGGAGGGAGGCTACCTCCTTCCGTTCGGGGGACACAAGGGATTCGCTCTGATGATGGCCGTGGAGTTCCTGGGCCAGGTCCTCGTCGGCTCCGACGCCGTGGAGGACGACGGGATGGGCACCCCGTCGATGGTGCGGCAGGGTGTTTCGATCATCGCCATCCGTGCCGACGTCTTCCGCCAGGACGCCGATTTCAGGCGACGCGCCGACGAGCTGGTCCGTGAAGCCCGAAGCGTCCCTCCCGCGCCTGGATTCAAGGAGGTCATGGCCCCCGGCGACCCGGAGTCACGAGCGCAAGCGCAACGCTCCGCCGAGGGTATACCGGTCCCAGACAAGGTGTGGCAACTGATAGTTGAGGCGGGCGAGTCGGTGGGGGTGGTGGTGTAAGGACCGTCAACTAACCGTCATACCGGCGAAGGCCGGTATCCAGAGGGGCGGGACCTCGTTTGCGGAGTCCTAGTTCCAACTTCGCCCGGTTCGGCATGTTACTCAATGATCCTTGAAGCAGGAACGTCTGCGGGGACAATTAAACCCGTTCGTGGTGAGCTTGTCGAACCATGAACGGCTGCGTCACCCTTCGACAGGCTCAGGGTGAACGGGGTTCCTTCAAACAACTGCTGAGGAATCGCAGGGCATTGTCCTCATTCCGACTTCCCAGCCGTCACCTTCAGCGTCTTCAGCCGTCGCCCGACCGTTGATACCACCTCGATGGTGAGGCTGTCGTAGGTCACTGTCTCGCCGATGGTGGGTATCTTGCCGAGGCGGTGGTACACCAGTCCCCCCAGCGTATCGAAGCCGTCGGCCTCGACTACCACGTCGAGGCGGTCGCGGAGATCGTCCAGGCTCGCGCGGGCGTCCATGATGTACTCGTTCTCAGCGACCTGCTCGATCTCCGGCTCGCCGGAGTCGAACTCGTCCTGGATCTCCCCTACGATCTCCTCCAGCAGGTCCTCGATGGTGACGATGCCCTCTGCGCCGCCGTACTCGTCGATGACGATGGCGATATGGACTCGCGTCTCCTGGAACTCGGTGAGCAGTTCTTCGAGGGTCTTGGTCTCCGGGATGAAGATCGGCTCCCTGAGCATCTCGTCCGTCAGCATGGTGGAATCGTCCGCCGGATCATTGAGTATCTTCAGCAGGTCTCTCGCGTAGACCAGCCCCTCAATATGGTCGAGGGCCTCTCGGTAGACCGGCAAACGGCTGTGTCCAGACTCGATCATGCGGTCGACGATATCTGAGATCGGAGTGCCTATCTCGACTGCCTCAACGTCCACTCGCGGCACCATGATTTCGCGCGCGATGGTCGTGTCCAACTCCACGACGCCGCGAATCATCCGCATCTCGAACTCTTCCAGAGGCTCGCCATCGTTGTCGACCGCCATGTTCAGGTCGGACGCGAGAACCTCGCCGGGCGAGGTCGCCCCTGCTGCGCCATTGCCGTTTGCATCGACGCTCGCGCGACTCAGGACAACCTGCAGGATGCCGACAAGCACGAGACCCAAGAGGGCCATGACCGTTACCGCAAACCAGTTCTCGTTCCACGTGAGGATGGCGAACGACGCGCTCGATACGACGGCGGCCGCGACTGCGACATGCTTGACGATGGACAGAACAAGCCCCGCCTCCATGGGGAGTTGATCGAGCAATCGAAGCATCGGGGAGCGAGGCGAGCGGGGCGCAACGGCCTGTTGGAGACGTTCGAGGCGTTCAACGGCGGCAAGGCCGACCTCGGCGCGAACCGCGAGAGCGTATACGGCCAGAGAGAGAGCCACGAAGACGAGCGGTATTAAGCTGCTACTGTCAGGGTCCACTGTTCTCGACTCTTCGTCCTATGAAGAGTCTTCTCCTCCGTCGCTGCTGCGTTTCTTCTTCTTGTCCGTGATTCTCGCGGGCACGCCGACCGCCATGGCATCCGGCGGCACGTCCTTCGTCACGACCGCTCCCGCAGCGGTCTGTGCGCCGTCCCCTATCTCAACGGGGGCTACCAACATGGTATCGCATCCGATGAATGCGCCGTCGCCGATGCGGGTGGGCTGCTTGCTCTCGCCGTCGTAGTTCACCGTCACGGTGCCCGCCCCGATGTTCACGTCTTCGCCCACCTCTGCGTCGCCCAGGTAGCTGAAGTGGGCAGACTTCGAGTTCCGGCCCACTGTGCTCCGGTTCACCTCTGCGAAGTTGCCGAGAACGGCTCCCTCCGCGATGCGGGACCCCGGCCGGACGTGCGTGTACGGCCCGACACTGACGCGCGCCTCCAACTCCGAACCTTCGACGACTGACGACATTACCCTGCACTCGCTCCCGATCTGAGCGTCGTCGATGATCGTGTTCGGGCCGAGCACGCACCGGTCGGCGACGCTCGTCGCCCCCGTGATGTGCGTATTCGGCAGGACGGTCGTGTCCTCTCCGAGCGAAACGTCCGCGTCAATGTACACCGTCCCGGAATCGGGCATGGTCACGCCATTCCTCATCCAGTGGAGCCGTATCCTCTCCCGAAGATGTGTCTCGGCTTCCGAAAGCTGCACCCGGTCATTGATGCCGAGCGCCTCCGCAGGGTCGTCGACCTCGATGGACTCAGGGGGCATTCCCTGCTCCACGGCCATGCCGATGACGGCAGGCAGATAGTATTCGCCGCTGTCCGACGGCTCCACGGCGCCCAGGGCTTCCCAAAGCCACGGCCCGTTGAAGCAGTACGACCCGACGTTGACCTCGCCGATTGCCTTCACCTGCTCGTCGGCATCGCGGTCTTCGATGATCTCCGTTATCGCGCCCGACGAGTCCCGGACGACCCTCCCGAGCCCGGAAGTATCGCTGTGGGCCGTCAGCAGCGTGGCGCAGGCGTCCCGCGATTCGTGACGCTCAAGCAGACTCCGGAGCGTTTCAGGACGAACGAGCGGGACATCGCCGTTCAGCACCGCCACCGTCTCGACATCCCGGAGCAGCTCCTTCGCCTGCTGCACGGCGTGACCGGTGCCCAGCATCTCCGCCTGCACGGCGTACTCGACGGAGTCGCCCAGCAGGTCCCGTACGGGGGCGTCATTGGAAGGGGAGACGATGACGACGATGCGGTCATACCCGGTCGCCTTCGCGGAGTCCACGACGTGACGCGCCAGTTCCTTCCCACAAATCTTGTGAAGGACCTTGGAGAGCCCCGACCTCATGCGGACGCCCTTGCCGGCGGCGAGAATCACTGCTGCCTTAGTAGACATCGCCCTTAGAAACGACAAACGCCCGACTCGCAATCAAAACATTGCGCCGGGCGCTCTGCGCGGATATGGTCTTGCGTCTGTCCTCTTCGTCGTCCACCGTTTGGGCCATGCTACCACCGTGCGCTAAGAGGGGTCAACCGGAAACTGTGTTGCCTGGAGACCTTTGAATAACCGTCATACCGGCGGAGAGCTTGCCCCGTACTCTGATACGGGGCCGGTATCCAGAGAGGCGGGGCCTGGGTTGGGCAGTGCCGGTCCCAATGCTGTATTTCGCCTGACAAGTGTATGCAAAGGTCTCCTCAGCGCGCTGCCGCGTGCCTGAGAGACCGCTACTTCTCCTTGTCATTATCACCCTTGCCGGGGCCAAGCTCAGCACGCGCCTTACCTTCCGGGAGTATCAGTGCAGCAGCGCCCAACCCGACACAGCCGACAGCAGCGACCGAACCCACCAAAGCGCCGACAATGTCCGCTAGGGGGATCAACACAAACAGGAAGGCCGTCATAAAGCCGAAGACGACCGCGATGCGCCCAGTAGACGGACTCGCAAAGCGGGGCCGTATGGGAAGATCCCGCAACTCCTCGTCCACCCTCGCCTCCACCCGGGCGTCAATCCTGTCCTGCACCCGTGCCAGGAACGACTCGATGACCTCGTCCTCGTGGTCTAGACCAAGTTCCTGACGGGCCTTGACGGCCACTCTGAGCTCTTCGTCGACATCTGCTGAAGTGTCTCGCATCTGCGTCCTTCCCCTCCGCCATCGTGCCGTGACGCAATTCGGCGCGGCGTAATCACGTTAGCATAGAAGCATATTCGTTGCTCGCTGTCAATGACGGCGGGAAGGGGCTGCAACATAGACGTTGTGGGAAAGATGGGCGTGGGACAGAGGGTTGCCCTACGCCGCGACGATCTTGCTCACCACGAAGATGGCCGCATACGGCGCGGTCTCGGTGCCGGGGTACGGGTTCAACTCGCGCATCGAGAACACGTACTGCCCGATGCCCTGCGCCGAACCACCGATCGCGCGCTGATCGAGAACGAACTCGTGCATACCGAGAGGCCTTTCCCCATCGACCACGTCGACGCGCACCTTCGCGAGTCCTGAGACTACGCAGTTGGTCGCGGCAGGACAGCGCGAGTCCTCGGACACGTCGATAAACGTGACCCTGAGTCCCTCGTCGCCGAAAACGGCCTCCTGGCCGATGTGCAGCTCGAATGGCGAGTCGAGCAGCGCCGTGACGGGGTCGCTGGCTCCTTCCTCGCCAGAAGCCGCACGGGCCAGCGGACTCTGGGTTATCACGTCCCAGATGTTGTCGATACGCGCGGACGCAACGAGACCGTCCTGGATGGATATTACCGCCTCGTGTGGCGTCAAGGCGGCGGCGAGAGGAAGGTCAGTCCTGTCGCCGTAACCCGGATGCGAGCTTTCAAACCCGAAGGTGTACAGCACACAGGTCTCGCAGTCGCCGTCCATACGTTCTCGCAGTTCCACGCTGTCGGGGAGACCGTCGAACCGGAAGGTCGGGCTGTTTCGCAGGAAGCTCTCGGCCAATCGCCGGTCGACCTCGTCGTCTCCGTCGTCCGATGAGCACGCCGCAAACGCGAGCACTGCCACGATGATAACGGCCAGTCCTATGACCACGCGCTTGACGCTCATGCTTGGTTCTCTATAATGCAACATAGTCTGCGAAGCGGGCCCACGGGTTACGTTCAGTCTTTCACACCCGCGCCGCCTCGCGCAATGTACGCGACATCGAAAGGAGCTTTCAGCAATGGGTGACAAGAGCGTAGGATTCGTCGGCCTGGGGATCATGGGCAAGCCGATGGCAAGGAACCTCATGGCCGCGGGGTACTCGCTGACCGTCTACGACGTGGTGGGGAGCGCCATAGAGGAACTGGTGACTGATGGAGCGACTGGGGCGTCGTCAGCGCGCGAGGCCGCGGAGGCCTCGTCCGTCACCATCACGATGGTGCCCGACTCCCCACAGTCGGAGGCGGCCATACTCGGACCCGACGGCGTCCTCGAGGGGACGGCCAAGGGCAACGGCATCATCGACATGAGCTCCATCGCGCCGGGAACTTCCCAGAAGATCGGCGCGGCCTGTGACGAGGCGGGCGTCGCGTTCCTCGACGCGCCCGTGAGCGGCGGCGAGCCGAAGGCCATCGACGGCACCCTCGCGATCATGGTCGGCGGCAGCCAGGAAGTCTTTGACGCGCACAGGGATATGCTGGACGTGCTGGGCGGCAGCGTGGTGCTCTGCGGCGGCTACGGCGCGGGCAACACGACCAAGCTGGCGAACCAGATCATCGTCGCAATTAACGTCGAGGCCGTCAGCGAGGCGCTCGTCCTTGCGAGGAAAGCCGGACTCGACCCCAACGTCGTCTATGAGGCCATCAAGGGCGGCCTGGCAGGCAGCACCGTGCTCGACGCCAAGGGCACTATGATGATCGCAGGGGACTTCAACCCGGGATTCCGCATCAAGCTCCACCAGAAGGACCTGAACAACGCGCTCATCACGGGCAAAGAGCTTGGCGTGCCGCTTCCGGTGACGGCCCTCGTGCAGCAGATGCTCGGCTCCCTCATGAACGATGGCAAGGGCGACCACGACCACGCCGCCATCGCCAACTTCATCGAGGACATGGCGGGAGTCACCATCGCGGAGGGCTAGCAGGGTTCAACCTCCGTGTAGTTTCCGAACTACATTCTCTTCGAGGGGGCTACGGAGAGCCCCCTCTCTCTCGGAGTCTGCCTCAAGAGTTGGATGGCCGGTGACTCGTGGGACTCCATACTCGCCCTCGCCGACCTGATCGGCGACCCCAGGTACATCACCGTCGCTACTGCTTGCCAGTATTCACAAGAAGAGCTTGCCGAGCTGCTGGGAATGATCCATGAGGAGATCGAATCGCTGCGAGACGAAGGAGCAGCCTGATGAATAAAGCAGAGGTAATCTCCCGCGTAAAGACCGAGCGCAGTCGCTGGAGCGACATCATTGCCCGGATCGACGACGATATGATGCTGAAAACCGGGGTCGAGGGGCACTGGTCCGCCAAGGATATCCTCGCCCACGTGGTCTGGTACGAGCGAGAGATAGTCGGGGTGCTCAATGCCCGCTCCTTCGTCGGCTCCGACCTCTGGGCGCTGCCGCTGGACGAGCGCAACGCCGGAGTCTATGAGGAGACCAGGAACATGACTCTGGAGGAAGTCCGCGCCGAGTCTGCAAGAGTGTTCCCCCAGCTTTTGGAACTACTCGAAGCTCTCCCCGAAGACGCCTACGGCGACGCCTCCCGCTTCCTAGGAATGCCCGCTGAATGGGAGCCGTGGTTCATAATCGCCGGCAACACCTTCAATCACTACCTCGATCACACCCAGTCCCTCAAGCAGTTGCTGGAGTAGCTGGGGTTGAGATGCGCGTCATCCCGCCCTCAACTTGGCGCACCCAAAACCTTCATCGCAAACTTCATCGAGGACATGAACGGAATCACCATCGCGGAGGGATAGCGGCCCCTATCTCGTCCAGACGTCGAAGCCTTCGGCCTGAAAGTCCGAATCGTACGCGAGCGCCGTCGTGACGCCGTAGTTTTTCATCACGACGAAGCTCATGCAGTCGACCAAGCTGAGGTTGCGCCTGCCGCGCTGTTTCAAGAGTTGGACGGCATCGTTGTGTTCGTTCTGCGTCACCCAGTGAATCTTCAGGAGGCGCGTGTCATTCAGAAAGTATAGCGCGGCGTGAAGTCCCAGCCTTCGCTGAATGAGAGCCGTACTTTCCAACACCACATAGTTGTGGGTTAGAACGGGAATCCGCTGTTTGAGTGCGGCCTGGAGACGTTCGGCAGCTTCTCTATGATTAGGGTCTGCTACGTCGATCGCGGCATATGCAGTCGAAGTATCGAGGAAGATCACTGATGACTGAACGCCTCTTCGAGCGCTTCGTCATGCCGCTCTGAAACTGGACTCAAGTCTCCCTGGTCGGAACGGCCTATTCCGATGAAGCTGAATTCCTCTGTTGGTGCAGGCATTGAGGTGTCGGATTGACCGGATCGGTCCATTGCGTCCCGAATTTCCGGCGCGAGTTGTCGCTCAACCGCCTTACGGACGAATGCCGCGAAGGAAATGCCTTCGGCGGACGCCCTCTGTTGCGCCAGCGCGTAAGTCGCCTCGTCCATTCGTATTTGAGCCCGCCTCATCATGGTCCCGCACTCCCTCGCGTGGTCAGCGTATTATAGCACCCCGCCTCAGCACGGCGATTCTCCAACTCTTCAGTTCCGGCGTTGACTCCAATAGGTGTCGCTAACTACCGAATTGCGCCTATTTCGGCAGCCTGATTTTCACTTCACGCTCGACATGGGCGTCGCGGCCACGTGCAACGTCGACGGTTGCGACAAGGGTCCAACTGAACCCCCAGGAACTGCTGGCATCGCGCTCCAGGGCCTGGGCCTCCTCGAAATGTGGCGGTGTCGTGTTGCTCACAACGAGTCTCACCCTCCTGCTCTCAGTCGCGCCCCCGGTCAGCCTCGTCTCCTCCATGAATTGGACGGTGCTGTGTACGAACGTTTCCTTGCGCTCCTTCGCCACATGGCTGGTCTGCCCGGAGTAAGTGAACGTGTTCCCGTAGAAGTCGGGCACGAACGACTCGCCTCTCTGGATGTAGCGCTCTTCGCAGACCAGGTCGAGACGACCGCTCCTCACCGAAACGTTGGCGCTGGGCTGCAGCTCCACAAAAACGTCGATCGTATCGCCCAGGTTGTAGGTCCGAGCATCAAACTCCAAGCTCAATTCCAGCGGATTACCTCGTTGTATCATTACGCGCCTCCTGTTAGTCCGCCGTCGCCGTCAATTCCTGGCTGATGCGACGCGCCCACGGCGTCTCCGAGAACCCGCCCAGCATCCCGCTGGGCAGCATGAAGCGGCTCGTCGATTGGCCCCACGACTCCGTCTTCGGCGGCTGAACGACCTGCCAGCCGCGCTCGCTGATGGCGTCCGTGGCGTCGCTTACCGAGTCCACCTCGAACTCCACGGAGAATCCGAGCGGGATGCGGTCGACGGCATCCTTGTCGCCATAGGTCGCCTCGGCCGCTGCCCTTCGAGACCAGATACTGAAGTGGAGCGCACCGGTTATCTCGACCGTCGCGTACCCGCCGCCCGGTTGGTGCTCCACGGTCAGACCCAGCACGTCGCGATAGAACTCAACTGCCGCATCGACATCGTCCACCACCTCGGCAATCGCCGATATGTGCCTGATCACACGTTCCTCCCGATACCAATTCCCACTAAATGCGACATAATTTCGTCATTCCCGCGAACGCGGGAATCCATTGACTCCAGTGGACGAGAATATGGTGGCATCACTCGATATTGGCATAAGTTAGCTGGGTAAGACCTTGTCCACCCGCTATCCGACGCCCATCAAACGCGCAGCATTCCCACCGCAGATCAGGTCGACATCGGCCTGATCGAGAAAATCAAGGTTGAGGCTGAGCGACTCGCGACTCTGCAGGTACGTCTGGAAGCGCATCACCATCGGGATGTCCGTACCCCACATGAGCCGGTCGGGCCCAAGCTGGTCGACCACCTTCTCCAGCGCAGGCCTGATCTCCCGCATGGGGAAATCGTACATGCCCCCGCAGAATATGGCGAAGAGAAGCTGCACGTGGAAGTTCGGATTGCCGGTCGGGAGAGCGTCGTAGGCCGCGTCCGGCACGTCGATGCCGTTCTCGTCGGCGAATGACCGCCAACTCAGTCCGTGAGTCAGCACGACGGGCACGTCGGGGTAGCGCTCCATGAACCGGCTGATGGTCTCGAACTCCGTCAGGTCCATGCCCGCGCCGCTGTCCGTGCGAGCCAACGACGTGAACCCCGGCGTGACGAAGAGGGGTACGCCCAGCGTGGCGAAGTGCTCCCAAAACGGGGTCAGTGCATCAGCTACCCAGTCGGTCGACTGCCCGTACAGGACCATGTGGTCGGGCAGCAGCTGAAGGCCGTGCAGCCCAAGGCCGTTGATGGCGTGGTCCAGTTCGGCAATCGCCCAGTCGGGGTCGGGCGCGATCTTCCACTCCGGAACGTGGGCGAGCGCCTGAATCCGGTCGGGATACGCCCGCACGGCGTCGGCCACGAGGCCGTTCCCGATGCCCAGGTAAGGTGTGCGGTGCAGCAGCGCCCAGTCGACCTCGGCGTAGTCCATCTCGGCTATCAGGTCGTCCGCGGTGAATTCCATGTCCACCACCGAAGGCGGCATGTACTGCTTGAAGTAGCCCTCGCCGTCGACCGTCCACTCGAAGCGCCCGAACTCCGTCGCCCGAAAGTCTGCCTCCTTCAGCGCGTCGAACCCTCGCGGCATCGACTCGTCGATAAGTCCGCTGTTGTCCCCTACGGCCCTGTCACGCCGCCGCCACACCGGCATGAAGTGCGTCGCAATGGCAAGCTGCAGATGACGCTGGAACTCATCCCTGTCCTCGAACCCGCCGTCGCCCTTCATGTCGGGAAATATGTACGCGTGCCCGTCATAGATCATGGTGCTTAGAACGGCCTCCCGGAGAGTGGTCGCGCACAGTATATATCACAGGACATTGCGCCATGCCCTTACCCGCGCACCCGTGTACACTACCTGCAGCCAGAGGCCTTGAGTGACCCCCTCTCCCGTTCGCGGGAGAGGGTTGGGGTGAGGTAATGGGCCCGATTTTGCAAGGTGCCTCGACTCCGACTTTCGCCCGAATGATGAGTTACTCAAAGGTCTCCAACCACGACAGGACGGACAGCGATGAAGCTTTACACCAGAAGCGGCGACGACGGAACGACAGGCCTCCTTTTCGGAGGGCGAGCATCCAAGGCAGGGCCGCGGACGGATGCCTACGGCGCCATCGACACTGCCATATCGGCCATGGGGATGGCCCGGGCGATGTCGTCCGACGAGCGGGTCAAGGACATCCTCCTGCGCTGCCAGCACGACATGTTCACCGCCGCCACCGAGGTTGCCGTCGATCCTGAACACTACGACCTGCTTATAGAAAAATTCTCGCCGGTCACCGGGGACATGGTCGAGCGGTTGGAACGCTGGATTGACGACCTCACCGAAGAGATCGACCTGCCGCCGCGCTTCATCGTTCCCGGCGCGTCAGCGGCGTCGGGCGCGATGGACCTCGCCCGCACACTCACCCGCGACGCCGAGCGCCGCATCGTCGCGCTCGCGGAATCGGAACCGCCCCGCAACGACAACGTCCTGCGCTACGTCAACCGTCTCTCCGACCTCCTTTTCATCCTAGCCCGCTACGAGGACAGGGACCTGCCTTTCGAGATCACCACAGGCGAGATGCGCCGAGCAGAAGAACAGTAGCCGCAAAACTCCGTTCACCCTGAGCAGCGCTATGCCCCGCGCGCCCTTCGACAAGCTCAGGCTGAACGTACTTTCTCGTGCTCGCACGGCAGTTACCGACACCCCTGCACACCCCCGTTCGGCCTGAGCTTGTCGAAGGCCCTCTTTTCCCCTCTGCGCTCTCTGTGTTCTCTGCGGTGAATCTTCATCCTGTCCTGTGCAGTTACTTAAAAGCCTGTCGAAGGGCTCACCACGAACGGGGTTGGTCTGGCGGACTCCACCTACGCAGCAGGCGGCCTATACGAAATATCCAGCCACAGTGTCTCGATCCGCACGCCGCCGAGATAGCGCGAGTCCATGAGGGCAGCGTGCGCCCCTGTCGTCAGCAGGCTGCGCTCAACGGGGTACTGCGGACGCCCCGTCAAGAACATCTCGTGGACGGCTATTCCCTGCGCGCCGAACGACTCCTTAATGGTCGTGTCGCCCGTATGGAACCCCGTGCTGACAGTCGCGCCCTTCACCCGCGCGGCGTACGCGAATCCCCGCGCGTGCCTGTCCAGCATCAGGGTCGTGGCCCGAAAACCGTCGACGTACTCCAGCTGAAACAGCGCTGGTCGTACGCAGTTGTCCTCCATCCGGCCCGGCTCGACCTCCGCGATGCGCGACTCCGCCTCTTCCGCGAGGTCTCTCGGCCACATGCCCTGTTCGGCGGCCTCCCAGACGGCGTCACCTTCTAGGCACCTGACAGCCGCGATTCCCGTCTCGCCGCCGCGCCGCCGCTCAACCATGCACTGCAGCGCCTCCAGCCCATGGAAGCCGTACGAGTCAAGTCCGTTCGGGTACGGGTTGAAATGTCCCAGCACCAGCGCGTCGTCGATCTCTACGCCGATATCGTGTTCCAGCCACGGCGTGCGACCCGTGACGGGCAGGGAAGAGCCTGCCATGAACGGAATGCCAAGCTCCAACGCGCGGTCGTACATCCACCGTGCGTCGTCCCACGAGTACGCAAGATGCTTGTCGCTGAATACCGGTATCGCCCGTCCGGAGAGGCCGATCATCCCGCAGACCTGCTCGAAGAAGTGACGCCGAGGGTACAGCTGCCGTCCGCGCTCGTTGGGCGAGTAGTCCCCGTGCTCGGCAATGATGAGTACCCCGTCGACCGCAAGCTCGCCGATCTCCCATCCCGGCGTGGTCGGCCAGGGACCGCGCATCGGCTGCTGAAGCGTCAGCGCCGACCTGATGCTGGGAAACAGCTCGATCCCGTGCTCGCGTGCGAACTCCACCCCGATGTCCAGAGGATGAAGCTGCTCCATGTACATCGAGACGATGTCCACCTGCGACTCGACAAGCCCTGAAGGCGTCGGGAAACCCTCCACGAACCGCGACACCAGCAGGTCGGCGTGCGAGCCGTCAAAGAACGTCGTGACGATCGCGGCGATCTTCTTGCGCGCCATCGGGTAAGACCGTACTCCTTAGAGGGGTGTGGCGTATGATATGGCCGCAGTTGCGTAGCGGGCAAGGCTGCGATTGGGCGGTTCCGGTGAGACCTCCCGCTTGGACATCGCTCAGGCGCGTGGTACCATCGAGTAGCGGAAGATACAGCACCATCACGGTGGAGGCATGGCCGTTCTTAGCGAGCACATCGACCTGGAGAAATCGGAATTTGCGAGCGTCGACCTTCTGGAGGGGGAGCGTACTGAGACGACGCTGAGCCTCCGTGACGACTCGAAGGGCAGGCGGGACGCGCCGACCGACCTGTTGGTGCTCACCGACCAACGCCTGATCCACCTCGTGGACGACGGACGTGCCCGTGATGCCGTGTTCGTCTGGCTCAGCGACATCTTCGCCGTGCGCGTGAGTACGGAGCGAAAGGGCAACATCGGCGGCTACATCTGGGGCGTCCTCGCGTTCATCGCCGCCTCGCTCGTCTGGACCGTCTGGGACCAGCCCGTGCTCGACGTGATCGTGGCGGCCCTCGTGCTCCTCATGGGCGTCTACCTCGTGTGGGACCGCATAAACACAGCCCCCATCTTCCAGGTGACCATAAGCGCCGGGGGGTCGCAGATGACGATGAACGTCCATCGCTCAGTCCCGCCGGAGCTCGTGTACGCATTCACCAACAGGGTGTTCGAGACCAAGGCCCGGGCCCCCCGCTCGGACGACGACGATCCCGACTCCCGCGCTTCGTTCTTCGCGCCGGGGTAGGCCTGCCCCTTCCACCGAGGGCTGCTAGTGTCCCGTTTCGCAAGTTCCTTCTATTAATTGGTTGTCTCGTTTGATTTGCTCTTGGTGGTTCGACTAGCTCACCACGAACGTATTTTGATTATTCCGTTCACCCTGAGCTTGTCGAAGGGTGCTCTGAATTACGTGGCGAACTTGCGAAACGGGACACTAATACAGGCTCCCGCCCTGCCAGCGCCGGAACCACAGCGTCAGGAGCGCGAAGAATCCCAGGATTATCACCGCTCCTACGAAATCCTGCGTCAGCGCGGCGTTCTTCGCGTCGCCGAGCAGCGGCCTGATAGCTATGGACGCGACAACGCCTGCCAGGATCAGGAACGGCGCCGTCAGACCCAGCGGCACGTGCTTGAACCGCCCCACCCTCACGGCCCTGAAGAACGTGGCGTCCAGAAACGTCATCAGCACGGCGAACAGGTACGAGACTCCGCCAATCGTGCCAAGCTGGCTGAACGCGATCGGGGCTATGGCATTGGCGATGAGGAGTCCCATGACCAAATAGAGGAGCCTGAGAGGCCGCGCCGGTTCCCTCCATGCACTACTCCACGCCCTTCGCGTCTCCCTCCAACGCCACGCCAACAGCCTGCCGAGCAGCTTCAAGGGCCATAGGGCGATTCTGGCAACAAATGAACGCATTGCCGCCATTATAGAGACATCTGCATTCCGGCCTCCGCCGGAATGATGACTTGCGAAAGGAGACCCGCACACAACTACCGTCATTCCCGCGAAGGTGGGAATCTAGAGCCGGTCGCATACTCCAATATGAGGAAGAGAGGCCCCCTACCCCAACCGCAGCGTCGGAACCACGTCCATGTCCCAGCCGTACTGTGGCGCGTCCTTGAGATGATGCCACGCCGCCGCACCGATCATCGCGCCGTTGTCGGTGCAGAGGCCGGGACGCGGAACGATGACGGGCACGGGAGAGCGGGCAATGGCCTCCTTGCGGAGCAGACTGTTGGCTGCAACCCCGCCTCCAAGCAGGATCCCTGCCACCCGGTAGGTCTCCGCGGCGGCCACGCAACGCGTGACGATGCTGTCCACGACGGCCTCCTGGAACGCCGCTGCCACGCCCGCCAGCTCCGACTCGTCGATCTCCACCTCGCCGGGCGGGTACCAGCCCTTTTCCTGCGCACGGTGCAGCATCGCCGTCTTGAGTCCGCTGAAGCTGAAGTCGAGGGAGTCCTTCACGTTGGGACGCGGGAACCGCTTCTCAGGGCCGTGGGGCCGCTCGGACATCCTCTGGATCTCAGGACCGCCGGGGAATCCGAGTCCCAGTACGCGCGCGGCCTTGTCGAACGCCTCACCCGCCGCGTCGTCGCGCGTCTGTCCAACCAGCTCGTAGCGCCCGTGGTCGCGCATGAGCACAAGGTCCGTGTGTCCGCCCGACGCGATGAGGCAGAGCAGCGGGAATCCGGGATCGGTGGCCGGATCGGGGATGTCCTCCAGCCACGCCGCGTAGATGTGCCCTTCGAGGTGGTTGATGCCCACCAGCGGCGTCTCCTCGGCCAGCGCCAGCCCCTTCGCCGCGTTCACCCCGACGAGGAGCGCCCCCGCAAGGCCGGGCCCATACGTGACGGCGATCCCATCGAGGTCGCGCAGTTCCATGGACGCCTGCTCCATGGCCTCCCTGATGACGGCATTGAACGTGAGCATGTGCTGACGCGAGGCAAGCTCCGGCACGATGCCGCCGTACTGGGCGTGCATGTCGACCTGTGTCGCGATGACGTTCGAGTGGATCGTCCGCCCGTCCTCGATGACGGCCGCCGCCGTCTCGTCGCACGATGTCTCAATGCCGAGGATCTTCATGCTAGGCAGTCCTACGCGAAACCGTCATACCGGCGAAGGCCGGTATCCAGATAAGGCGACGCCTCGGTTGGTAACTGTTCAGACCTCATGAGACCGCTCCAGACACACAACCCACCGTCATACTCGCGAAAGCGGGTATCCATCGAGTCTGACAAGCGCGATTTCGGTGTAATCATTCAGAATTGCCAGAAGATTAGGAAACCTTGACGTGTTCCTGTTTTGCTCTGTGAGGGTTCAGTTCATCGTAACGTTGCCAAATGTCGATGGCGGCTTCCGCAGCGGCTTCCGGCGTTTCATAGAATTTTGTTTTGGGGAGTGCATCATCGGATACCGTGGGAATATACGGTCCTGAACCTAATAGAACCATGGCTCCCCACTGGTTGAGGTTGCCGCCCTGCATGATGCGGGCGTAACCATCTTTACCACGCTGACTAGACCTAGAGCTGCTGTACATTTTCTCTCCACCAATCATCGCTAACGCAGTCCCATGCCCGTCTGATGTGAATCGCCCCCATGTGCTAGGGCGCTTCACGTTACGCAACCGCCTTTCCAGTTGCAGACGTGAGAACGTGGGCAGGGGTGTCCCACAAATTAACTCCCGGTCCCGCTTGTTCTTAAAATATAGCCGTTCCGTATCCAGGTCCGGGCGCGCTGTGATGATACGCTTCGCCTCTGCCAGTTGCTCGCGCGCCAGCCGGTGGAATCCACCGGTACGGTCTAGGTAAGCCGTATCGCAGTAGCAGTTCAGGGCTAACTGATAGTCCCCTTCCGCTTCGGCCCTGGGGGCCTTTTTTGCTAGCCTGTTACGGATAACTGATTCCTCCGCCAGCTTGTGGGCTTCAATCATCTCATAGTCAAGAGGCGGGCATTTTAATCTGCTAGCCAGTAGTTCCTCTCGCATATGATCGGGCGCATCGGGTGCAACCCAATCGTCCTCGACAGGACGTACGTACCTCACTCTTGGGTACAGAAGATCGAGTGCTGGATCGTATGCTGGTAATTTGTGTGGCACTTCACACCTTTTGAGAAAACGGTCGTGCTGCACTGCCTGCTCTTTCCACAGATCAGGTCTATCCCAATCGACGGGTAAGGCAATATTCCCCAACACATCTACGCGAGCAATGACCACAAGACTGGTAAGTTCGCTGTACCAACTGGCATTTGATACCTTCCACCACAGACCCCGTTCGGCAAGATAGTTGGCAACGTCGGCATGGTGGTCACGAAACTCGTCGTCACCCTCATCCTGGCCGTGTATGCAGTGCAGGTGCTTATCTGTATGGCAACAATACGGGTGCCCAACGAGCACAGGGAGACCGCTATTCGTGTCCTCCCACCATTCACAATGGTCAAAAAAGCAGTTATAAAAGCGTGTTGGCCTATTTTGCTGATTACAGCATTCGTCATCATCACGGTGCCGTTCAGTAAGCAGTCTCCAAAGGCATCGCCAGGTGGACGTCGGTGATGTCCTTTTTAGATGCGGGTTGGTTTTCTTGAACTCTTCCAGAAACTCGAGGTGGTCTGAAGAACTGGCGGCTTCGGCTAATTCTGACATTTGTCACCTCTTGCACTAAAACTGACAGATATCAGTATATAGGGCTATATTGATTAATGTCAATTTTTACTCTTGAGAGGGACAAATGGCAAGGGCATCATCAAAACGCAAGGAGACCGCGTCTGACTCGATAGAGAACCCTGGATTACACCGCCGGCTACCCTTCGCCCGTCAGGACATCCGCCAGCCGCGCGATGCCCTCGCGGATCTCGTCCGGCGTGTTGTAGCCGTAGCACAGCCGCGCGAAGTTCTTCGCCGATACCCCGTCCGGACTGAATATCGGGCCGGGCTGGTACCCTACGTCCGCCTCCAGCGCCGCATCCAGGGAACCTGCGAGGTCGGCGCTTTCCGGCATCTCCAGCCAGACATAGAGGCCGCCGTCGGGCCTGCTCCACTTGGCCTCCGAGCCGAAGTTCTCTCCGAGGGCCGAGAGCATGGCGTCGCGCTTCACTCGCTGGACGCCGTTGATCTTCTGAATATGGTCGTCGAGGTGCTTCTCAGCGAACCGGTGGATGGCCCACGACGCGAACTGGTTGACGCCACCGCCGCTCTTGATGGGCCTGAGACGCAGCAGCATCTCCTCCGAGGCGGCGACGTAGCCGAGCCTCATGCCCGGTCCCGTTATCTTAGAGAACGAGCCGACGTAGCTGACGATCCCGTCCCCGTCCAGCGACGCGATGGAGGGCACGTTCTCGCCCTCGAACCGGAGGTCGACATAGCAATCGTCCTCGATGATGGCGACGCCCTGCCTGCGGGCGACGTCGAGCATCGCCTGCCGCCGCTCCAATGTCATCGTCCACCCCTGCGGGTTCTGGAACGTCGGGATCGTGTATATGAGCTTCGGACGGCTGCCATCGTTCCTAGCAGCGACGATGGCCGCTTCAAGCGCGTCGGGTAGCATCCCGTCGTCGTCGCAGTCGATGCCGCGAACGTCCGCCCCGAATCGCTGGAGCTGCCGCAACGTCCCGCTGTACACGTAGCACTCGGTGAACACCACGTCGCCGGGATCGACCAGCGCCTCGATGAGGATGTGGTTCGGCTGGCTGGAACCGTCGGCGAGGAGGATGTTGTCCGGTTCGGTCTCGATGCCCCGGTCCCGCGCAAGCTTGCGGGTGACGTACTCCCGAAGCGGCGGATACCCCTGGTCATGCGGGTAGATGGCGAGTTCGCGGCCCTCCTCTGCGACGGCCTCCCGGACGCACTCGGCGAGCGCCTCCGTCGGCACCGTCTCAGGATCGGGGTACGCGATCGCGAAGTCGTACTTCGCCCGGTTGATCACGCGCGCAGGCGCGGGCTCCGGCACACGCGACGAGAACAGGCTCTCAAGATTGAATCCGCCGGTATCGGTCATCGCCACACTCCTATGGCCGCTAGAGTCTCGGCCTCAAAGGGTACCCTAAATTCGGGCGGACGTGCACGGTGTTATTCACCGCTGACTTACTTGTCTTATAAGGAATATCGGTGCTAGCATTGACGTGATAGACCGCATTCTCAGGGGTGAGGCAAATGGGGACTTTCCAAGCCCGTATCGGGGTGAGCGACGGAAACGGCGGACGCACGGAGTGGGTTGATGCACTGGTGGATACGGGCGCAACCTACACGGTGTTGCCGGAGTCGGTCCTGCGCGACCGTGTAGGTGTATCGCCCAAGGAGCGGATGCAATTCACCTTTGCCGACGGCAGGAGAGTGTTGTTGCCGGTCGGAGATGCCGTACTGCATATCGATGGCAGAGAAATCCCCAATAGGGTGGTCTTCGGTGAAGAAGGCCAATACTTGTTGGGCGCCACAACCCTACAAGTATTCGGGCTGATTGCCGACACAACCTACCACCGGCTGGCGCCCGCTCCTACGCTGCCCCTCTAAGCGACCCCGTTCGTCAAGGTCCTGCCCCGTCGCTTTACCGTCGTTCCTCGAAAATAATCTCCATCCTACCTCCCGTAAGGGCGATTCGCGAATTGCCCCTACCCCGCCGTGTGACAAGCGACGACGGACGAACCAAGTCCATTTTCATTCCCTTGCATGGCCTTCACAAGGCCCATGGTGATTCCCGCGTAGAGCCTGTCCTGTTGCAGAACGGGGGGTGATGGTGATTTATCCTCTCTTCCCGCCGGAGGAGAGACACAGAGAGGGGGCGTGATACCATACGGCCACCCTTCCCAAAGGCACACCGAGACAGTGGAGGAGCCGACTATGAGCAACGCGCTGCCCACAGCGATACTGGGTCGGACGGGCATCGAGGTCACGCGCCTCGGCTTTGGGACGGCCCTGTGGCGACCGGACAGACACCATTGGACCGAGGAGGCCGCGTCGGAGGTCTACAACGAGGTGCTCGACTGTGGCATCAACTTCCTCGACACGGCCTACGACTACATGTTCGCCGAGGAGTGGATCGGCAGGAGCATCAGAGACCGCTACGACGAGTTCCGGCTGGCGACCAAGTGCGGCTGCACCGACTCGCAGTTCGACCGCAACAGCTCAAAGCACGCCTGGACGCACTCCAACTTCCTCAGCAACATCGAAGGAAGCCTCGAACGGCTGGGACGCGACAGCGTGGACATCATCCAGCCGCACAACCCGACCGTTGCCGAGGTCGAGGACGGTGGGCTCGTCGACGCCATGAGAGAGATGCGCGACTCCGGCAAGGTGCGCCATCTCGGCATCTCGACCACCCTGCCGTACCTGCCGACCTTCCTCGATTGGGACGTGTTCGACACCATGCAGATCCCCTACTCCGCCCTGGAACGGGAGCACGAGGACTGGATCACCAAGGCCGCCGAGGCGGGAGTGGGCATCATCATCCGTGGCGGCGTTGCCCAGGGCGAGTCGTCGTCCGCCGATCGCGCGGGCACGTGGGGCCAGTTCGAGCGAGCGGATCTGGACGAGCTGCGCGAACCCGGCGAGAGCCGCTCGGCGTTCGTGCTCCGCTTCACGCTCTCGCACCCGCACGCCCACACGATCATCGTCGGCACCACCCGCATCGCGCACCTCCGCGAGAACGTGGAAGCCGTCATGCGCGGCCCGCTCCCGGACGACGTCTACGCCGAAGCCAAGCGCCGCCTGGACAGCATCGGCCAGACCCCCGTGCCAACGGGCGACGACGAGTGACGAGTAGTTGCAGACCTCCTGTAAACCGTTCGCGGTGAGCCTGCCCCGCATTCGATGCGGGGTGAGGATGACGGTCCTACCCCCTCTCCCGTCGTGGGAGAGGGCTGGGGTGAGGGTTATAGACGAAGCTAGCACAAACCTTGCCTATCCTATTTAAACGCGTAGAAGGAGGGTCAACATGAAGATCGACATCATCGGGTCCGGCACCCCGTCGCCCGCGTCCGAGCGTTTCGGCTCGTGCTACGTCGTGAACGTCGGCGATGAGCGGCTGATGTTCGACTGCGGCCCCGCGTCGACGCACAAGCTCGTCAAGATGGGAATACCGCTCACCGAGATCGAGAACCTCTTCTTCACGCACCACCACTTCGACCACGATGTCGACTATCCGTGCTTCATTCTCAGCCGCTGGAACCTCTTCACGGGCGGCGAGGAGGACCTGCGGGTGTACGGCCCCAACCTGACCGAGAAGATCACCCACCGCATCATGGACGAGCACGAGGGTGCGTTCTCCCACGACTGGATCGCGAGGATCAACCACCCGCTGAGTCTGAACGCCTTCACGTCGCGGGGCGGTGTGCTCCCTCGCCCGGCTCCCGTCGTCGTCGCGAAGGATATCGGCCCTGGGAAGATCGTCGACGGTCCGGACTGGGAGGTCACCGCCGCGCCCGCCGAGCACGTGCAGCCGTGGCTCGACTCCCTCGCCTACCGGGTCGACAGCGACGAGGGCAGTGTCGTCGTCACCGGAGACACGAGGCCCTGCGACAGCGTCGTGGATCTCGCCAGGGACGTGGACACGATGGTCTGCCTCTGCACGTACATCGAGGACGATGCGGAGGGCACGGCAGAGGAGGAGTACATGTGCGGGAGCGAAACTGCCGCCAAGATGGCGCAGGACGCGGGCGCCAAGCGACTCGTCATCGTGCACCAGCCCGACTACATGGACGCTCCCGGTGAGACCGAGCGTGCCCTCCGCGACATCTCCCGTTACTACGACGGCGAGATCGTCTGGGGCCGCGAGCTGATGACGGTGAACGTATAGCGGCTCCTGACCTGCGTGTGGGACAATATGGACATGGAAGAGCGCCTAACTGTAGGCTGCGTGCTGCGAGCGCTGCTGAGCGCGTTCTTCACCACGGCCGCGACCGCTGCCATCTTCCTCCCCACGCTAGGCCCGCTGCTCGACCACCACTACGCAGAGCGTCTGCCGAACCACGCACACCTGTATCTCGGTGCCGCCGAATACGGCCACGTACACCCCTTCGAGGTGCAGGACCACGTCCACTACTATGAGGACGAAACCTCACCCGACGGGATCGTCTACCTCGCGTCCTACGACGCGAGCAGCCCAGTGATGATCGACGCGACGGTGCACGCCACCCAGCAGTCACCGCCCTTCATCGGCCCGGACGACGATCCTGTCGCCTACGGCATATTCTCCGATTCCCTCATTCCCGAAGACGCAATCCTCGCCGTTCCGAAAAAACCCCCTCGCGCCTAGCTCCTTTCTCCGCATAGGCATTGACCGTTCCTGTCGGATCTCCCGCGCAGCAACGCCGCGTGGTCAATCCTCAGGGACTGCCTCAGTTCTTGAAAGGAGCTTTCATGCAGCTTGCATTCAACAAGAGATACTGGCTTGCGGCGGCGGCGGTCGCCGTGCTGAGCCTGACGGTCGGCACGGTGCTTGCCCACGAGGGCAGGCAGGTGGGCGATTACAACATCAACATCGGATGGATAGTGGAACCGGCCTACGAGGGGTTCATGAATGGGGTGGAGGTCCGCGTGACCAGGGTGGCGGAGAGTGGGGGAGAACCCCACGGCGAGTCCACCTCGATGAGTACGGACGACGCGGGTGGTGGCATGGCAATGGCCGGTCATCATGGCGGAGCAGAGGTAGTCGAAGGCCTGGAAAACACCCTCCAGGTTGAGGTCACATACATTCCCACGGGAGCCTCGAGGGTGGTCAATCTGAGCGCGGACGTGAACGAACCCGGTCGCTACACGGCGGACCTGCTGCCGACGACGACGGGGGTGTACGAGTTCCGCGTCTTCGGGGCCATCGAGGGGTTGCAGGTCGATGAGACCTTCGCCTCGATGGGGGGCGGCGGCGGATTCGACGACATCCGACCGCTGACGTCGCTCCAGTTCCCCGAAGAGCTCCCGTCCGTCCGCGAGATGGAAGGCGCGGTGCGCGGCGCCCTCAGCACGGCCGAGGAGGCGCGTGACGCAGCGAAAGAGGGACCGGGCCTACTGCCCATCGTGGCGCTGGCGCTTGGCGCAGTGGGGACGGTGCTTGGGGCCGTGGGCCTCGTTATCGGAATGCGGCAGCAGCCCGGTGAAGGTCTCCGCGACCGTACCCGCCAATCGGCAAGCTCCACCGCTCGTCGGGCGGGACGATGACTCGGTCGCCTATGGCGTCTCCCCCGGCGCCCTTATTCCGAAGGCCCAATTCTCGCCGTTCCGAAGAGACCACTCGCGCCTAACTCCTTTCATTAGCATAGGCATAGACCGTTCCGATTGGGTCACCCTCGTAGTATAGTGGTGTGACCCAAACGTCGGGACGGTGTCTGTTCGCGAAAGGAGCATTCATGCGACTGATATTCAACAAGAGATATTGGCTTGCGGCGGCGGTCGCTGCCGTACTGGGACTGGCAGTTGGGACCGCAGTAGCCCACGAGGGCCGGGAGGTTGGCGACTACCGCGTCAACGTCGGCTGGACCGTGGAACCGGCCTACGAAGGATTTCCCAATGGCGTGGAGGTCCGTGTGATCAAGGTAGTGGAGAGTGGTGGTGATGATCACCACGGCGAGTCCACGGCAACGGCTCATGATCACAACGGCGAGTCCACGGCGACGGCTCATGATCACAACGGCGAGTCCATGGCGGCGGCTGATGACCATCACGGCGACTCGGGAGCGGTGAAGGGGTTGGAAAACACCCTGCAAGTGGAAGTCGTGTACGTTCCCACCGGCGCTTCGAGGGTAGTCACCCTGAGCGCGGACGCGGACGAGCCCGGTCGCTACACCGCAGACCTCATACCGTCCACCCCTGGCGTGTACGAACTCCGCGTATTCGGGGCAATCGAGGGCATGCCGGTAAACGAGACGTTCGCCTCACATGGCGGAGGCGGCGACTTCGACGACATCCTGTCACCTGTGGCGCTCCAGTTCCCAGAAGAACTCCCGTCCGCCCGCGAGATGGAGAGCGCCGTGCGGGGAGCCATCAACACGGCGGAAGAAGCGCGCGACGCAGCGGAGGAGGGACCGGGCGTGCTGCCCATCATTGCCCTGGCGTTCGGTGCGGCAGGCATGGTGCTTGGGACCGTCGGGCTGGTTATCGGACTGCGGAGACGGTGACGCGCATTTTGGTGAGTTTGTGTCGTTCCCACCCCCCTTTCAGGTAGGCGGGTGGGAACGACGAAGTCAATTTGACTGTCAACCGGTCTGTTGATAGCCTTGAATTGTCCTCCCCACTGAGTGAAAGAACTCTACGGTATGAAGCGTTACAAATTGCATTATGTTATGCATGAACCGTCAGAAGAGACCGAGGACAGGTACCTTGTCGAAGTACCCGCTCTTCCCGGCTGCAGAGCATGGGGCGACAGTCCTGCAGACGCTCTGAACCACATTCAGAGCGTGGCCGCAGCGTTCATCGAGTCATACGAGGAACACGGGGATGAACTCCCCGTCGCCGTGGTGACGAGTATTGTTGAACCTGCCTCTGCGAATGGCGCGTTGATGATCTCGGTTTGACCTACAGAGAACTTATACCAATTCGTTTTGAATACACCACGAATCCGTCATTCTCGCGAAAGCGGGAATCCATAGGATACGCTAGCGATAATACGGCTCCGTCAAAGTGAATTGGTGTTACTCGCAAGCTCAAGAGGCTTGGCTGCGTTTTCGATAGACAGGGAAGTGGTAGCCACGAAGTCTGGATTAATTCCCGTACCCGGTTGAGGACTACGGTTCCGAACTGGCGGGGACGGGATCTTCGTCCCGGGACGGTACGCGGGATTGTGCGCGATCTCGGAATATCAAAAGATGATTTCGATCGTGCGTGATCCGTCACCTCGACGGTCGATAGCATAAGGCTTGTAGAATTCACTCCCAACGTCGCGATTAAACAAAACGGGTGGCCTCCGGCGGAGGCCACCCGCATTCATCCTCGGGCTGTTCTTGCAGCTAGCTGGCTGCGGCTGCGGACTTCGGAGCCGCAGCTTCTTTCGCTTCCTCTTCCGGCTCCGCTTCGACGCCGTTGGCGCTTGCCACTTCCGGCTCGACCGGGGCCACTGCGGGTTCCATGCCCATCTTCTCGCGGACCACTTCGACCGCCGGGGCCACCTGGTGACGCAGGTTGTCGATGGTCGGGCTGATGTTGTGGCCGATCTGGCCGGCCAGGTCCTCGGCCCGGTTCCTCAACGCGTCACTGTGCTCGGCGATGCCGGCTCGCGTCTCCGCGCCGGACTTGGGCGCCAGCAACACACCAACCGCAGCGCCTACGAGACCGCCCAGCAGGAACCCTGAAATAAATGCCATTCCACTATCGTTGTCAGCCATGATACGTACCCTCCTTATATTGGGTTGAACTCACGAATCCGCGCGAGATCGTCGCAGTAGAAAAGATAGTACCTTCCCAATCCCTGATGCCACACCCGCGCCCGAGGATGACGACTCCGAGAACCGCTCCGATATCGCGTCCGCCACTTCCCTTGTACTCTTTAACGTTCCGTCCACCGATTCAAGTACGCTCGATAGCTTCCTGTAGACCACAAAGAGAGCGACGCCGGTAAAGACCAAGACGAAGATTAGAAGAATGTCCCGGATAATTCCGACGACATACGCCGTGTCTTGCAGCAACTCACACCCCTCCTTCGCCCCGACACTACATTAATCGTAGCACGCGAATTGAACCTGTGTAAACGACTTTATGTGTCGCGAGAAAGGCAATTACGAACGGGAAAAGAAGGACCGTCCCGTAGGGGGATTCACCACAGAGAGCGCAGGGATCACAAGGGAGTGAGAGGGTTCTGGGTGCTAGGTACCGCGTGCTGGGGGATCACCATCACCCCGGCTCTCTCCCGCGACGGGACAGCGCGGAGAAGGGAGCCGGTAACTGTTCAGACTTCATTCGAGCGCTCGACACACACCACCGTCATTCCCGCGTAGGCGGGAATCTAATCCCCTCACCAAGACTGAACAGTTACGAGTCCGACGTCGATTTGGAAATCCGAATGGACTGTAGTAGCGTTAACCATGTTGGAGGGGGACGCGGGCAGAGTTGTCCGCGTTTTGTTACGCAAGGAGATGAACGCCTATGAGGCATAGGACGGTCATCTGCGTTTTGTTTGTTGCGGGAATCCCGCTGGTGGCGATGCTGTTGGTTGTAGGGTGCGGCAGGCAGAACGTGCCACACCCCACTACTGGGGACCTTGAGCAGGAGGCTTCGCTCGCGCCCGTGGCGGAACAGAAGCCGGTGGACACCGTAACGTCTACTCAATTTCCTACGGCGATTCCCGCAGCGTTACCGGCGCTAGGCGAGTCTACATCGCCAGAAGCCACACCGGTCGTAGCAGAAGAGCCAGAACCGCAGCAACAGAATGAAGATCCTGCCCCGCCAGAGCCGGTTCCAACGAAAATCCCCACGGAGCAGACCATGACTTCCGGCTCATCGGGCCACGTGGTACGGGCTTCAACATATGGGTATAGTCGCGGACCTACTACCCTGGAGGAGCGCATATTCAAAGCCGACGTGATAGCGCGTGCCAGACTGCGTTCAGTTTCCCCGGCTGTTAGGCTCTTCGACAGCCCCATTGAAAGCAGCACGCGGTACGCAACATTCGTAGAACTGACTTTCGACATCTTGGAATCGCTAAAAGGCAACGCCGGTAATACGGCAATTGTGGAACTTCAAGCCGTAGGCGTCATAGATTTTGAAGTAACGGCCCCCCCATACGGCACCTACGCGACTTCACAAGAGGCGGTTCAGATCAGCCAGAATTGGATCGACTCGGAACGTGACTCGCAATGGGACAACCGAGACGCCATCATCTTCCTCTGGACGTCCGCCAATTCAAAGACCTATCATGTGACCGGGCGGCCTCCCACTGTCCAATACGTGTTCGTAGGAGAATTGAGCACTGACGGCCTTGTCTTCAATGGACGCGATCAATACTCCATCAGCAGCGAAGATAACAAAGTGTGGCTGCCAGCTACAGTGGCAACCTCATTGGAAGCATCGAGGACTTCCGACGAAACGCAGTTGTTCTTCCTCGACGCGCCCACGACCGAGACACCCACACCGCCTACTATATCGCTGGCGGACCTAAAGTCCCGCATCACGACTGTGAGCGCGATGGCCGCCCCAACGATAGAAGGCCACCGGGAGTGCCTGCTGTTAAAGTTCACGGAGGAGAGGTCCGGCGTACCGAAGTTCCCCGAGTTTCGGATCGAAATCGACGAACACACAAGCTCCGGACAGGCCGCAGGTAGCGTACTCAAACAACTTAGAGGCACTCCAAAATCTGCAGGGTATGATGGGTATGTGGTCGATGGGGGGCCAGACAGTAACCTGTTCGAGGCCGCAACGATAGACGACGATAACGATTCCAGCAACGGGTACACCGCAGCGATCAAAATGCTGCGTCCAATACCGAAAGGCCAGTACGTCTATCACCAGACATATCGGGAGGCCGAACTGATCCCATGCAACTACGTACCCCGGAATCGTGCGCACGTGACGGTGCATGTAACCGCACCCGAGAGCACGTTGCACGAGCTATTCTTCGACCCGGTGACTGTTGGTAACACTGTCGTTGCGGACTCCACGAACGGCGTCCTCAAGCCCGCGGCGTTCACCGCCTCCAACGGCGCGTCTGCGACCATCGGCAGCATCTCGTATGTGCCCCCCTCTTCCATGAGCTCAGTGCAGGTTGGCACGGTGAAGCTGACCCTCTCACCCCACACTGGACTCGCGAACCACATCGTTGACTTCATCGAGTTGGACGGAACGGTATCGCTATCCTTGGACGTAGCCGCCGCGACGGTGGATGCAGCGAACGACACGCTGAGTTGGAGCGTTGAGTCGCAACCCTGGCACGACGGCGACAAGCTGATGGTTCGGATACGGGAGGCACCGTAGGGATGCCCACCCATGTCGGGGAGGAAATCCCAATATAATGCAAAGGGGGTTGATCTAATGACGACTGATACCGAGTGGGAGACACGAGAGCTTGGAATGCATGACGCGAGCCGCTCGTTGTCCCGAATTGTGAATGATCTCAATACGACTCCGGGAGTGGTGTCGGTCCGGCGCTATGGCAAACCCGTATTGGCGATCATGAACTGGGACGACTACGAGGGTCTCATGGAGACGCTGGAGATCGTCAAGGACACCGAGGCTATGGAGTCGTTCCGTCGCGCCGTGAAGCAGTTCGAGGCGGGCGAGAGCCGGGACTTCGAGGAGTTTGCCGGCGAGTTGGGGTTGTAGAGACCATCCGGTTTCGTGCCGAATTGCCCTTCGATCCTTCGACAAGCTCAGGAGAGCCAGGCTCAGGGCGAACGGGGGTTTAATTGGGCAGGCTGGGGCGAACGGGTTTTGAGGCGGTGTGTTAGCTGGCCGCCGGTACGGACTTCGGGAGAGTGAAGCTGAAGACGCTGCCTCTGCCCGGTTCGCTCTCTACCCAGATGCGGCCTCCGTGGGCCTCGATGATGCCCTTGGCGATGCTGAGGCCGATGCCCGCGCCGCCGGACTCGCGGTGGCGGGCGGGGTCCGCCCGGTAGGCCCGTTCGAAGATCTTGGGCAGGTCGCGCCGGCGTATGCCCTCTCCCGTATCGGCCACCTGCACGTGGACCTCCTCTCCGGCGTCCACTGCGCGTATGTAGATGGAGCCGTCGGGCGGCGTGTAGCGGATGGAGTTCTGCACGAGGTTGTAGAGCACGCGCTGGACGCGCTGGGAGTCCATCGAGACGGGTGAGATGTCCTCCGCGACCTCGCCCTCAAGCCGCAATCGGCGGTTGTTCGCCTGCGCAGCCATGCTTTCGAGGGTGTCGGATATGAGGTCCTGGATGGACGACGACTCGATGTGCAGGGCCAGGATGCCAGCGTCGATCTGCGAGAGCTCGAAGAGGTCTCCGATCAGGCCGCTGAGGTTCTCGACCTCGGACTGGATCGTCGCGAGGTAGCGCGCCTTGGTGTCCTCGTCCGTCACTACGCCGTCGTTGATGCTCTCGATCATGGCGCGGATGGAGGCGAGTGGCGTCCGGAGGTCGTGGGATACCGCGCCGAATAGCTCCTTGCGGGCGTTCTCAAGGTCGCGCTCGCGCTCGAAGCTGCCCTGGAGCCGCTCGACCATGTCGTTGAAGGCGGCGGCGAGCTCGCCGACCTCGTCGTTGGACTCTACTGGCACCCTCGTGTCGAGGCTCCCGGTGTTTATCTCGCGGACGGCGCTGACGAATCCGCTCATCACGCGGGCCGTCGGCACGGAGGAGGCGTACGCGACGAAGATTGATATGCCGACTGAGAAGACGGTGAGCACGACGAGGAGGTAGAGGTCGTGCTGCGAGAAGAACATGAGGACGGCGACGAACCAGACGTTGGTGAGGGAGAGCGCCATTACGAGGGCGGATATGAGGATGAGACGGCTGCGAATCGAGCGCGCCCAGGAGGGCAGACCGAACTGGGAGACGGCGACGCCGAGACCGAGGGTGATCCCGCCCGAAAAGAGCAGGAACAGGGTGAGGGCGAGTAGGTCGGCCGCGGGCGGTTCGAGCAGCATCAGGGTGGCGGGCAATACGACGGCCAGAAGTATGAACAGGGTCGCCGCCGCCTGTAAGGAGTGTTTTGCAAGTGTGGTCATCAGTCTGCCTCGAACTTGTAGCCGACGCCCCAGACGGTCTTGATGTACCGAGGCTTGAGGGGGTCGGACTCCAGCTTGGCCCGGAGACGGCGAATGTGGACGGTCACAGTGGAGTAGTCGGCGGCGTAGGAGTAGTCCCAGACCTGGTCCATGAGCTGCGTCCTCGTGAAGACGTGGTTGGGGTGGGACGCAAGGAAGAAGAGGAGGTCGAATTCCTTGGCGGTCAGCGTGACCTTGCGTGGGCCGTCCGTCACTTCCCTCGTGTCGGGGTTGATTTCCAGCGAACCGAACTTGAGCGTCGAGCCGGTGCCGGTACCCGGACTCGACTGGGCGCGTCGCAGTACCGACTTGACGCGCGCCACGAGCTCTCGCGGGCTGAACGGCTTGACCATGTAATCGTCCGCGCCCATCTCGAGCCCGACGATGCGGTCGGTCTCCTCGCCTCGTGCCGTGAGCATGATGATCGGCACGTCGGAGTTCTTGCGGAGGATGCGGCAGACCTCAAGTCCGTCGAGGACGGGGAGCATGAGGTCGAGGACGACGAGGTCGGGGTTCCAGTCCTGGGCGACCTTGAGGGCGTCGGCCCCGTCAGCCGCGATGGCGGCGTCGTACCCTTCGAGCTTCAGGTATCGCTCGACGACCTCCGTCACAACACGCTCGTCGTCTACGATGAGTATTCGAGTCGCCATGATGTCGTCGCGCCGGTCGCTCGCACCTTCGAAGTGTGGTGCCCCCAGTATACGCGAGTTGGCGGGTGCAGGCGCGGGCTGTGAAGGGGTCATCGGTCCTTCCCGTTCGTTTGGTTGTGTCCATACTACGGGGTAAAGGTTTCCGCCTCATTACGTACCTTACAGAACTGTTAACGGTTGTATTTCCGTTGAGGCCGTGGAGACCGCATCGCCCAACCCGTGCCCGACCTCTCTGAATTCCGGCCCCGTATCGGAGTACGGGGCAAGCTCTTCGCCGGAATAACGGATGGGTGGGTGTTTGCGGGCATGGCTTCGTCCCGTCGCGTAGAATGGACGGCCACAAGCTGGATTCGCGAGGAGGGTGAGATGTCGCGAGCACCGGAGTACGGGATCATCTACAACTGGGACGGCGCTCCCCATGGCCACCACGAGGTGCCTCAGACGATGGAGCAGTTTCTCGGCTCGATGTACGCGCCGCTGGCGGACACGCAGGTGGGGGCGCATTTCTGGTGCATAGGAGAGCACGTAGCGCGGTACCGGAGCGAGGTGCAGGAGACCACCGGGGAGCACGTGGGCAGGGAGTACCACAGCGCCCACGCCTACACGTTCAGCGAGAACGTTCTGGCGATGCTGGATCGGGGGGAGGACGCGCAGTCGGGGGCCATCGAGCGGGGCCACAAGCTTGGGATGCACGTGTATGCCTCGGTGAGGATGAACGACAACCACTTCGCGGGGCTGCAGGTGGAGGACCTGGCGACGTCGCGGCACGGCTCGATAACGCAGATGCGGCGGGAGCATCCGGAATGGGTGCTGGGCGACGGGGCGCAGTCGGACTGGTTCGCGCTGTCGTGGAACATGGCCGTGCCGGAGGTGCGGAGGCACAGGTACGAGCACGTGAAGGAGCTTTGCGAGCGCTGGGACTGGGACGGGGTGGAACTCGACTGGCAGCGTCACGGGTACCATTTCCACAAGGACTACGGCTACAAGCTGCGGTACGCGCTGACCGACCTGCAGCGTTCGATACGGCAGGCGACCGACCGGATCGCGGAGGAGCGGGGCAGGCCGTTCTACGTCGCGGCGAGGGTGTCGGGTACGCTGGAAATGTGCAAGCGCATCGGGTACGACATCGAGACGTGGGTGGATGAGGGTCTGGTCGATATCCTCATACCGGCGGCAAGCTCGGGGACCGACCCGCTGCTGGACATCGAGGGGTTCAAGCGGCTGACGGAGGGGACGGACATCGCCGTGTACGGGTGCATCTACGGGGCGACGGACGGGCCGCACGTGGGGCCGGAGGATGAGGTATCGAAGCAGGACATGGTGCTGGGCGGCATCGCGAGTCGCCACTACGCGCATGGGGCGGACGGCATCTACGTGTTCAATTTCCACGGCGACAGCGAGTACCGCAAAAGGCTCCTGACGACGATGGGCTCGCCTGACACGCTCGAGGGAGCCAGCAAGATATACGCCGCGACGCACAAGATACCGCGCGTGACGGGTGAGTGGCGCGGAGCTGAGCTGAACGACCGCATCTACGCCGAGGTCTCAACGCCGCTGGTCGAGACGATGAGCGGAGACGGCCCGACGGTGTCACTGACCGTCGCCGACGACTTTTCGTCCAGCCCACCCGAGAGCGTTTGTCTGCGTGTCCGCATGGAGGAATGGGTAGTCGGCGATGTTGTCGAAGTCAAGTGGGACGGCGAGTTGCTGCCCGACCCAACGATAGAGTACGCCGACGTCAGGTCGCATATGGGTGACAGGGTATCCGGCGTGGTGTGGCAGTCGTACTTGCTTGCAGCTGAACGAGTCTCCAAGGGACAGCACAAGATCAAGGTCGTCCTGCGTCATAGGAACCCACGCGTCATACCGGACCTGACGCTGACGGACGTGGAGCTGGTGGTGAGGTATGGGGAGGGGTGATGTTGGGGTTTGGCGGTTGGTGTTTGGGTCGGTTTCGGTCCATCTGTCTGAACCTGGCTCACACCGAGATTAAGTTCAGTCCCTGCATTCTCTCAAAGTGCCTTCGGTTGTTGGAGAGCAGGGTAAGGCCGTGATGTATCGCAGTCGAGCCTATCAGGAGGTCAAGGTCTTCAATGCGGTTTCCGGCCCTTCGCAATCTGACACGTTCCATGGCGAAGATCCGACAGACCGGTTCTTCCAGTGGAACAATTTCATCGAGGACCGTCGAGAAATCTCTGCAGTCCCTCTTCTGCACTCTGCGGATTCGCGGAGCCGTACACGCCATCGTAGAGCTCGGCAAGCGAAATGATGCTCAGTCCAATCCCTTGCGGCAATAGCTCGTCGAATCGCTCTACGACTTGCGGTATGCCATTCATGTAGTCGATGACCCAACTGGTGTCGGCCAGGTATCGCATCCGCTACTGAACCGGACCGACGCGGGAGCCGGAGTGTCGGGCTTCATGGAGGGTTCTCTTTAATTCCTCACCGTCGATGAGACCTTTCCAAGAACCGGCGGCCGATTTCGTCCCCCTGAGCCTTTCCTTCGCAGGCATCTTCGACGCGGTATCGCCCTTCTTCAGATCCTTGTAGCGCAAGAGCCACTGCCCGCCGACATGACGTCCTGCGCCGACTTCCCAGGGGTCAGGGTGTCCGGCCGCGACCCAGTCACGGACGTCGCCACGACCTTCCCTCAACTCGATCAGCACCCGCGCGGCCTCGGCTCTGGCGGTTTGCTTATCCGAATGCCAAAGCTCCACCTTCGGGAAGTCAGGCTCATCTTTGCTGTCGCCGTCCGGATGCCAAAAGGACACCATCCACCGTACAGGTCTATGGTTGTTCATTACATTTGTCCTTTCTTCAGACCGGTTCTGAGACACACGAAACGCGCGTAAGTGGGGCCGCGTCCTCGCACGACAGCACGTAGATATCGTACATGATTCCCCTCAACTCTGGCTCGCTGGCCGTTTTCGCGTCTTCGATCCGTATGGCGTTCCGCGCTGACGCTAGTTGAAACCCCGAATGAGGACGACGCCGGTCATGAGGGCGGCGATGCCGAGTATGCGGATGTAGTCGGCCCGGATGATGTTCCCCCCGAACGCGCCAATGTGGTCGAGGAGGACTGCTGCCGTTAGCTGTCCGGCAATGGCGGCGGAGATGTAGAGTCCGACGCCGAGGCGGGGCGCGAGGAAGCCCGCGCCGACGAGGAAGGGTATCGGCATGAGTCCGGTGAGGACGTAGTACCACTCCAGGTCCCTTGCGGAGAAGGCCAGCAAGACGGTGGCGGCGATGGCAAAGACGATCATGATGTAGGGGCGGTCGAACGGCGGTGGAAGGCCGATGGACGAGGAGGCTGAACGGAATGCCACGAATGCGGTGAGGCCAACCACCGTGGCGAGGAGGGATATCCACACCGCTGCTGCCGGAGTGCGCGCCGTGCCGATGGCGCCCAGCATCGCAGCCTGCATGGAGATTCCCGCTCCGCTGAGAATCGCGAGCACGATGAGCAGAACCTGCGTCATGGCGACGACCTCTCTCTCCGGTCGTCCACCAGCTTCATCTTCCGCGAGCCTGTGAAGTACGACTCGCCCACGTACTCGAACCGCAGCGAGGCGAGCCTACTGGTGACCAGGAATTCCAACTCCAGCTGGTCCGAAAGTAGTGAGTCCTTCATACGCTTCTCGTGGTCTCGCATCTCGTCGGGGAGCAGAACAGTGAGGACGTCCTGCGCTTCGGTCGAGAGGACAACCTGCAGATAGCCGACCTCGTCCAGCTTCTTGTAGACCGAGCGCAGAAGCGAATCGTAGTGGAACTTCGAGCCGAGAAGGGAGAAGCTGTCCCCGGCCCGACCGAGCACGTCCACCCGCGGGTACGGCAGGTTGCACGGGCAATCGCCGGGTATGACCACTATCTCGTCGCCGAGGGCGTAGCGCACGAGGGGGACGGTCTTCTGCGTGAGGCTCGTGACCACGAGTTGTCCGTCTGATCCCCCGCGCTCCGAGGGGCCAAGCTCGAAGACGTTCCGGTCGGTGTAGAGGTGGATGCCCGCATGGGCCGAGCTTTCGATTCCCAGGGACGAGGTCTCCGCCGCGCCGTAGTAGCTGAAGACCTCTATGCCGTGCTCGGACTCCAACTGCGCCCTCAACTGCTTGGGCACCCGCTCGCCAAGAAAGACGACCTTGCCGAGGCTGCCGCCGCCTGCTTCGTCGTAGAGCCGTCGGAGTGCAGGCCAACACCGCTCGAACATGGACGGGACGGCGAAGATCGTTGTGGGGTCGAGACGCACCAGAGAGTCGAGTGTCTGGCCTTGGTTGCGCCCGACCGAGTAGACGTATGCCTCGTCCACGCCAAGGAGATCGAGGGCGCGGGCGAACGACACCATCAGGTACACGGGGTCAGTATCGAGGCAGGCGACGCGGTCGTGGACGGTAATGCCCCCCACGCGGAATAGTTCGGCCATGAAGTCGTGGTCGTTTTGGTCGTCCTCGTAGGAGATGAAGCGCTTCTTGCGGACGCCCGTGGTGCCGGAAGAGGTCTCCATGTCGACGATGCCGTCGATTACCGAGAGGCTCTCTTCGCTTACCCTTGCCAGCGTGTCGGCTCCGATGACGGGGAGGCGTTCGAGGATGGCTAGGGGGGCGTCGTGGGAGATCGTGTCAATTCCGACACCTGCGTCCTCGAATAGGTCACGGTAGGTTGAAAAGGTCGTGAAAGCGTATCGGAGCGCGTCGCGCAGCTTCTGACTTGTAATCGAGTCGGACGGCGCGAGCAGCCGGAATTCGTCGAGCGCGGTGGTCATTGCTCTGCTAGGCCGCGTGGCGTAGTCGACAGCCCTGCCTGCGACCGTTCTTTCGACGGAGTCCGTTCTATCCGCACGTCCCTCAGCGGACGTCTCACCGAGGCGGGAGACATTCCCTCCTTCAGTGCGGCCATCACGCCGGTTGCCTCCCAGTAGTTATCGACTATGTGCAATTGGTCGGCGGCCCAGGGAAGCTGCGAAAGGTCGTTCTTCATCAGGTTCCCGTTCTCGCGGACGGCGATGACCGGTATGCCCTGTTCGAGTGCTGCGAGGGTCGGGAGGCCGATGCACCCGTCGGGGATGACGAGGCAGGACACGTCTCTCGCCGTGAGGGTGTGCCCCTCTCTCTGTATCTCTCCCCCGGCGGGGGAGAGACCGGCTGTTTCGGTGGGCAGGGTAACTACTCGCGGCGCGGTGTGCATTCCCTTGAGGACGGACTGCAGGAACGAGAGCGAGATGACCTCAGCCGCCATGCGCGGGTCGACGACGCCGGGGTCGATGTTCGCGACCTCCGTCGATTCCATCATTGGCGCGTGGGCCGAGGGCACGTTGTATATGGTCGATATCGCGTGAGTGAGCATCGCCTCGACGCCGCCCCACGGGTTGACGATCTCGCCCCTTGAGGAGAAGTAGCTCTCGTGCGGCACGTCGACTTCGACGAGGGTTGAGAGGGCTACGGCGTCGTATTCCCCACGATAGGCATCGAGCACATCGAAGACCCGCTCCAACTCCTCGACGGTCCCGGCCGCCCGTCCCGATTGGGTGTACTCGCCGCGCACCGGCAGTGGGGGATCGAGGACGACTACACGGGGGCATCGGAGGCCATAGGTCGACCGCGCGGCGTTGACGGCGTTGACCGTCGCCCGTGCGAACCGCTCGTTCGGGTGCGCGTCGATGATGACCAGGACGCGGTTCGACCGGACTTTTCGCAGGCCGATTGCGCCCATGAGGAAGCGGCTCAGGAGGCTGCCCTCGACATAGAGGCCGTTGGCGGGCATCTCGTTGAGGTCGGAGGCGTTGACGACGTTCGGGTGGGTTATGAGGGTGTCGCAGACGGATGCCAGCAGCCTCGCCACAGGCGTCGCGTCCCCGGCATGTCCGCCGATCTCCGCTCCAATGCCCGTCGGGACGACGAGCACGGCATTAAAGGCGCTCGCGCCCTCGTCTTGACGGGGCCGAAGATCAAACATGGAGGCCCCTGTAGACTCCGCTCCCTCCAAAATGCCGATCTCATACCGGTATGAGTGGCGTGATGATTCGGTGATGGCGAACCGTATGGGGATCTGGCCGGGACCGAGCTGGCGGGCGATGGTCCCGCCGATGTCGTCGAGCGTTCCGACACGCCCGTCCGTTGCAGTCTGGGTGTGCTCGCGCTCGAAGAGCCTCACGCTACACCCTCCATTTCGACGAATCCCCCGTCGTCTTGCAACTCGTAGACCGCAGGCAGAGGAATCCCGTTGAACGTGCTCGCCTTGACGATAGTGTACGCCCCGGCGTTCGTGAACACGACGCGCGAACCGATATCCAGCGGTTCATCGAAGCGGTACTCGCCAAATACATCGCCCGCCAGACATGACATGCCTGCCAAGAGGTACTCATGCGCTCCCGTGTCGCTGTGGCCGACCACATCGTGACGATACTGGTACTCGAAGACCTCAGGCATGTGATTGACTGTCGTGTCGAGCACCGCGACACTCTTTCCGTCGCTGGTGAAGAGGTCGAGGACGGACGCCACCATGTAGCCGCTGTCGCGCACGAATGCCGCCCCGGGCTCGATGATTACCTCCGCTCCATGCCGGTCACGGATGAGACTCGCGGCCTCCCGTAGCGGGTCAAGGTCCGCTCCCTCATCGAAAAGATAGCCGCCACCGAGATTGACCCATTTGACTGGCGAGAGGACGTGCCCAAGGCGAGAGTCGAGGAGTCGAACGGTCTCGCGCAGCTCGCCGAGGTCGGTCGAATCGCAGTTGGAGTGAATGTGGAGGCCTTCGATCATCGGCGCGACCCTGTCGGCTGAGGCGGCGAGGTCATCAAGTGAAACGCCGAGCTTCGTGTGCGGGCGGCATGGATCGTACCGGTGGTCGTCGAGGAAGGAACGCCCAGGATTCACGCGGAGGCCTATCGAGGCGCGTCCCGCGAACACAGGACCCCAACGCCGAAGCTGGGAGATCGAGTTGAAGGTGACGTAGTCGCAAATCTCCGCCAATACGTCGGCGTCGCGGGGCGGTACCGCAACGGTGCAGAGGTGGACTCTTCCCGAGTCTCCCAGCGCCTTCCGGGCGGAACGTGCCTCGGCCAGCGAGCTTACGCCAAAGCCGTCGATGAAGGGCGCGAGGGTGGTCAGGACTCCGGGAAGGGCGTTAGCTTTGACAGAGTAGAGGAGGGCGCAGCCCGCGTTTCGTGCGGCCGTCCGTATGCGCGACGCGGTGCGACGCAGGTCGCCGACATGGCAGACCATTGACGGCGTCTGCGGGACCGATGTCGCCGCCTGCGCGGGAGAGCGGCTTTGTATAGGAGCTTCCACCATTGCGCGAAGGTAGCAGGGAACGGGGGTAGCGTCAACTTTTGCTCGGTTGACCTTACTCTAGGCCGTATCTACAATGGCACGCGGTAGGAGGGTATAGGCGTGATCAAGTCCCTGTTCGGGCGAAAGAAGAAAAAACTCACCGGCGCTACCTCTCTTGCCGAGAGCGTCAAGGACGCAGTCGTCGGCGACGTGTTCACGATCATAGGCTTCGACTTGGAGTACGACGACGGCTACTACCTCATCGAGGCCAAGCACCGCTACGCGACCAGCTACAGCACGTGGTACGAGCTGGTGGCGGGCGACGGCGACCGAAAGCTGTGGGTCTACTGGTCGAACGACGGCGGGCAGCTATTCACTTCAGTCACCAACAACAACGAACCGATTCCGCTCGATGCCCTCAACCTCACCCGTGACGACCTTACCCAGGTCGACGAGGAGCACTCGCTGAGCAACTACTTCACCTACGAGGGACGCGACTTCTACTATCTCAACAGCGGAGAGGCGTTCTTCTTCGAGGGTGGCGAGGGTGACGGGATCGGGTACTATACGTGGGACCTGATGAGCTCGGACGAGCGCACGATCCTGTCTATCGACAAATTCAGCGACCGACCATACGAGTGCTACTTCAGCAGCGTGATTTCTCCGGACAGCATTACCGTGTACAAGCAGTGACGGGGATCACTCATGCGACCATGCGGCCAAGACAGGCAGACGTGAGTGTGGTTTGTGAGTTCACTATCGTCACCCGGTTTGCGGCAATGACAGAAGATGGATTCCCGCCTTCGCGGGAATGACGATAGGGGGTTTTGTCGGTTGCTTCCCTACCAACCCGTTCGCGGTGAGCCTGTCGAACCGTGAGCCGCCCTTCGACAAGCTCATGGTGAACGGAGTATAGTACCGGACACAAGCTCAGAGCTTGCCCCGTACAGGATACGGGGGTGAACGGAGTATATTGGCCGGCAGCACCTCGACAGATACGTTCTGAGGGAGAATGACCATGGTTGACACGTTCGTAGAGACGCTCGAATACTTCCCGCGCGGGCTGGTGTACGTTGCGCTGGGGATAGTCGTCCTGTACATCGCCAAGTGGATTCTCGATCTCGTCACTCCGTACCACGTTGGCGATCAGCTTGGCGAGAAGGACAACACGGCTCTCGGCCTGAGCATCACCGGGTATTTCCTCGGCGTGATCATCGTCTTTGTAGCGGTGCTGTACACGCCGTTCGCGTCCGGAGAAGAGTTCAACTGGGAATTCGACGCCGACTTCGGGTACGACGTGCTGGAGGTCTTCCTCTACTCGCTCGGGGCGATAGCGGTGCTGAACATAACGCGATTCCTCGTTGACCGCCTCGTGCTGTTCAAGTTCAACGTGGAGAAAGAGATCATCGAAGACCAGAACGCGGGGACCGGGGCCGTCGAGTTCGCGGTGTACATAGCCGTGTCGCTGGTCATAGCGTCCTCGTTGGCGGGTTACGACGTCACTCCACTGGGAGAAGTGGCGCCGGGCATACTGGATGAGATCATTCGCTCGGTCGCCTTCTTCCTTCTGGGCATGGTGGTGCTCGTCGTGTACGCGCTGTTCTACCAGTTCATCACCTCATACGATGTCCACGATGAGATCGAAAAGGACAACGTCGCCGTCGGGGTCGCAATGGCGGCCAACCTGATAGCCATCTCGATAGTGGTGTTCAAGGCGGTGACAGGCGAGTTCGTCGGGTGGAGCGAGAGCCTCATCTCGTTCGCCACGTTCGCCGTCATCGGGTTCGTGCTCCTGCTGGTAGTCCAGTGGATCATCGACAAGGCGATGTTCCCGAAGGTCAAGATCGCGGACGAACTGGCCCGCGATCGAAACGTCGGCTTGGCGTTCGTCGTGGGTGGGATCGTGATCAGCGCGTCGCTGGTGCTCTTCTTCGCGATCTAGCGGGGGTCGATGGAACGGCGTAGCTGTGCGTCCTCGTCCGCGAGGGATGATTCGGACGCAAGCTGTTCCATGAACAGGAACCCCGCGTCGATGATCGCGTCGAGGTCACTCGGGCCGATGAGAGGGCGCTCGACCACCGGCAACAGCAGCGACTCGAAGAACTCGCGCTCGTGGACAACCGTCCGCCAGTCATCGTCCATTAGGGCGAATTCCCCGTCGCACAGTTCGACGAGCAGGACGGCACGCGCGGCGCTCAGTCCCTCCGCTTCGTACACGGGTATGCGAAGGTCGATTCCCACTCCTGAATCGAATTCGCAGTCTCCTGTCTCGGAATCGTAGAGAACGTCCGCGAATACCTCGTAGCGCTCGATTACCGTCTCGGCCTCGTCCATCATGCCGTTGACGGTCTCCTGTCCCAACTCCGTGAGCTCGAATTGCCAGGTCTCTTCTGAACGTTCGACCAACTCCTCTTCGACGAGTGCTTGGGCAACCGGCAGAAGGGTGGCGTCCACGTCATCGGCCGGTTCGGTGGGAAGAGCGTAGTCGGATGCGCCGAGAAAGAAGAGGAGGACTCGCGAACGCATCCATGCCAGCGCTTCGTCCACGTCACGAAAGTCCCCGCGACGTATGGAATAGTCGATGGCGGAGAACCGCTGCTCAAGGACCAAGTCGAGCACGGGAGGTGTGTCGATCTTCGTCATGTGCTGCTCCACGACTGCCGAGCTGTCGAGCATTGGGCCATGGTTCACGTGCGTCTCGACGCTGCACAGGCCAAGCTCTTCGCGGGCGAAGATCTCGACCAGAGCGTCGTACATGTCGGGGAGGTCCGGGTTCCGACTCGCGTCGAGTCGTTCAACGAAAGGTCGTTGGAGCGAGGGACTGGTCGGAAACACCCGACTGAACAGATCCCGAAGCGACAGAGACGAGATATCGTCGGGCAGGGCTATCCAGAATCCGTCCTCGATGGGCATGTCCCCGAGCGTGATACGCAGGACGAAGGCCGTGTCATCGTCGGCAAGGGAAAAGTCTCGCCACGGAGCCGTGGCATGGTCGAACGGCTTGGCGTACTTCGTCACGTCGTCGGGCAAGGGAGTCAGCCAATCCGGCGGGTCGAGCCAAGAACGGTATGTCCGCCGCCCCCGCCGAAGAAGCCGCCGCTGCGACCACTTGAGAAACCACCTCGTCCACTGGAATAACCGGAGCGCCCAACTGTTCCCCAGCTGCTGCGCACCCCTGTGGAGCTCTTCTTGTATGTGCCGGTGGTGCGAGCGCTCGACTGGTAGGTCTGCCTTGCGCCGCTGAGATTGCGTCCGGCCGAATCGTAGCTCGACCCCGCAAAGCCCTTCTGCTTACTGAAGTACGTGCTGTTCTGCCTCACCTGCTGTTCATACGAATACGAGCTCCGGTAGTACTTGCGAGAGGGGGCCATTGCCCCTCGGGCATAGCCGGGGTCAGTCGCATATATATACCTCGGCCCGGCGAGTGTTGACAGCGCGAAGTAGGTGAAGAGGAAGCTTCCGGGACCCCACGTCGAGTGGTAGTACGAGTTGGCGTGGTAGCCCTGCATTTCGTAGCTCTTGTCGTTCTTCTCCGTTATCGTGAAGAGTCTCTCATCCTGCCCGTCATCGATGGAGAAGTTGCCGTTGAGGTCTTCCCAGCCCTCGAGGACCAGTGCGGTATCGGTCTGCTCGGCACGGATGAGGACGAGGCCGTCGCCTTCGAATATCTGGTTGACGCGGGTCTCGAAGGCGCTGACGCTCTTTGCCCCTTTGAAGGCGGTCTGCACCTCGTCGAGGTTGATACGACCCGCAGCGCCGTCCGTGGCGGCCCAGTCGTCGTAGGACGGCCCGGAACTGCACGCGGCAACAACCGGTCCCGCCGCCATTGCGAGACCCGCAGACGCTCTGATTCCCAACTTCCCCCAGCGCGTGGTCATGGGGACACCTCCTGCGCGACCGTGGCGGTATCTTATATCAGTACGGCCTTCGCGTCATCGCAGGAAATCGTGGGAGTGTCCAATAGGTCAGCTGAAGACATGCGTGGCGAGCTCGTCGAGCCATGAGCGGCCGTAACATCCCTGTACGGCCCCGTTCGGCCTGAGCTTGTCGAAGCGCGCGCGGGGCGTAACGCTGCTCAAGGTGAACGGGGTCTCTTAGGGACACCCTAATGCGGTCATCTAGCCAAGGAGGTTTTGTCCGCCGCCACCGCCGAAGAATCCGCCGCTGCGACCGCTGGAAAAGCCCGAACGCGCACTGCTGGAACCCCAGCTGCTGCGCACGCCCGTCCCGCTGCTCCGGAAGGACCCGCTCGAACGAGCGCGCGACTGGTAGGACTGCCTGGCCGCGCTGCGACTTCGGTTGGCGGAGTCGTAGTTGGATCCGGCAAAGCTCTTCTGCCTGTTGAAGAAGGAGCCGTTCCTCGATACCTGGTTCCTGTAGGAACCAGAGCTGCGGTAGCGGGATCGCTCGTTTCGAATTGGGGATACGCGGGACGCGGGGGTCACGTACACGTATCGGGGGCCGACGAACGAGGACAGAAGCAGGTAGGAGAAGAGGAAGCTGCCAGGTCCCCACGTCGAGTGATAGTACCCATTGGCGTGGTGGCCACGCATGTCGTAGCTCTTGTCTTCCTTTTCCGTGATGGTGAAGAGCTTCTCGTCCAGCTGTTCGTTGATCTCCAGGTCGCCATCCAGGTTTTCCCATCCCTCTAAGACGAAGGCCGTATCGGTCTGCTCGGCCTTGATGAGAACGATGCCGTCTCCCTCGAAGATCTCGTTGACTCGCTTCTCGAATTCCGTGACGCTCTCGGACTCCTTGAAGGCATTCTGCACGTCTTCAAGGTTGATCCGTCCTGCCGCGCCGTCCGTGGCGGCCCAGTCATCGTATGAGGGCCCGGAACTGCAAGCGGCAACAACCGGTCCCGCCGCCATCGCCAGGCCGGCCGACGCTCGGACTCCCAGCTTCCGCCATCGAGTGGTCATATCCTTACCTCCCGTGGACGCTCGTCCCGGACGTTACACCAATATGGACTCCACGTCTTCTGCAAGCACGATCGACGGTTCATCCTCAAGGGCCTCTTCCGCCTCGAAGGTCGCCAATCGAGAAATCAACGTATCGGACGCCTGCTCCATGAACTTACGGTACGCATCTTCGGCGCGAAAGACAAGCTCGGCAACGGCGCTGTTGTGCCCAGTCATGGACAATTGCGCGTTCACGATCAGGTCCTGCACGAGGTCGAGGTGCTCCGACCATAGCCCGTCGCTCACCTGCAATGCCATCGTCCTCGCCAGCCGGGTGTATCTTCGCGCACCCAGAACGGCCTCCACATCACCGAATCGTGTGATTACGGCCTCGGAAATTCTTTCGTGCAGGGACTCGGCCCCGAGGCCGTGCAGGTCGTCGATGTCGATGCCGAAATCGAGACGGACGGTCTCTACCAAATCATCGAACCGTGACGGGTAGTCCCCAATCTCTCCGGACGGGAGCAGCAGATCGACCAGGCGGCGGACGACGTCCTTCCCCATCTCCCGGCACGTCTCATCAAATGCTGCGTCGTCGAGCACGGCGTTGCGCGCTCCGTAGTAGATGAGGGTCTGGCGTTCTATGATGCGGGCAAGGTCGTATGAGACGACTCGTACGGCCTCGGCGTCATCTTCGATTGCCGTCTGCGCCTGCTCGACGAGCCTCTGCGCGTCACCTGGGTCAGGTCGCTCCAACCTGCGGTTCGTGGTGACGAAGGGACGGTCCTCCAGCGACAGGATGAAGCGTGAGGAACCGTGCTGCCCCTGCCTGCCGCTCCGACCTCGGAGCTGCCTGTCGACGCGGGCCGCCTCGTTCATCTCCGTGCCGACTACGTGGAGTCCAAGTCCGAACTCCATCGAGACCTCATCGCTCACACCCTCGACAACGATGCCTGTTTTGGTGACGTGGTAGTCGATCCCCATATCGGCGATTCGCGCGGCGAGCGCTTCTACAATGTCGCTGCGACCGCAGTCCACGCGAACGGGGCTGCCCTTGGCAGAGAGGTGACCGGTGAGCGTCTCGACGAATCTCCCCGTCACCCGTTCGTCGAGGTCGTCCTCCAGAAGGATGTCGGTGCCTCGACCCGCCATGTTGGTGGCCACGGTGACCGTGCCGAACGAGCCCGCCTCGCGGACGATTCGCACCTCATCGCCGTTTCGCACGGCGTCCAGCCTGTTGTGCTCAATCTGCGCGTCGCTGAGGAGCCGGCTGATCTCGTCCGACTGCTCGACCGTCCGCGTGCCGACCAGCACCGGACGGCCAATTCGGTTCCAGTACGCGACTTCCCCGGCTATGGCCTCTAGCTTCTCGCTTCGTGTGGCGTAAACGCGCGGCGACCGGTCGACCCGGCGCGACGGGCTGGCCGGTTCAACGCGAGCAACATTGAGGCCATACGACCTTCGGAGCGTCTCGCGGGCCTCCAGCGCCGTCCCCGTCATTCCCGATACGTGGCCGTACTGCCGGACGAGTCCCTCGACTGTCAGGTACGCCTGCGTGCGCGGGTCCGGGCGGACGCGGACGCCCTCCTTTGCTTCCAGCGCCGCCTGCAGGCCGTACTGGTACTTGCTGTCGGACTTGCGGCGTCCGGTAAGGTCGTCGATCAGAACCACCCGCCCTTCGGCGACGATGTAGTCTTCGTCACGCGCCAGCAGCAGGTACGCGCGGAGCATCTGGTGCACCTGGTTGGCGACGCCGTACTGCCTGGTGATTCTGCGGGATGCCGCATCCCTTCGCCGCCGCCGTTCCGCGAGCGGCACGTCACGGTCGGCATCGATCACGTCAAGCTCCGCTTGAATGTCCGTGGTATCGAACACCGGCCCCAGGTGGGTCTCGATATACGCGCTGCCCAGCGCAGTCAGCGCGGTCATACCGCGTCGTATGTCCGTCGTGAAGAACAGCCCTTCCGTGAGCTTGTTTTCGAGACCGTCCTCAGAGTGCGCGTCGATCTCGGCGCGAAGGCGACTGACAAATCGCCCGTCGCTTGCGGCGGCGGTGACAATCGCCGAATGGCGCGGGTCGGCGAGGAACAGCTTGGCATACGGTTCGATACGTGCTGCGCCGTTCACTTCGTCGAGACCCTCAGCCAGCGACTCAACGAGGCGGCCCTGCTCGGCGATAAGCCCATCGACGGCCTGCTTTACGCGGAAGACCGACCGGACGCTCCCGCCCGGCTTGCCGGAGATGATGAGCGGCGTGCGCCCGTCATCGACCAGCGCATGGTCGGCCTCGTCGACGATGGCGACCTGGAGAGCGCCCTGTACCCTGTCGGTCCGCGAGTGGCGCAGGTTGTCGCGCAGGTAGTCGAAACCGAACTCTCTGAGGGTGCCGTAGACGATGTCGTTGCGGTAGGCGCTCCGCCGTTCCGTGTCGCTCATGTGACTCAGGACGACGCCGACCGTCAGACCCAGGAACTCGTATGCCGGGGCGAGGAGCTCGGCATCGCGCAGTGCCAGGTAGTCGTTCGCAGTGATGACGTGAACGCTGCGTCCGGAGAGCGCCTGCGTGATGGCGGGAAAGGCCGCAGCGACCGTCTTTCCCTCGCCCGCGTCCATCTCGACGACTGTGCGATCAAGCATCAGCCGTCCCGCCTCTATCTGCTCGTCGGTTGGCTCGAACCTCAGGGCGTCGGCAAGGGACGATTTCCCTATCGCGCTGTAGAACTCCGCGGGAAGGTCTATGGCGGAGAAGTAACGTGAGGTACTCTCTTCTGCCACCATAGCCAGAATCTCCGCTATGGCCTTGTCCGTTCCTTCGAGGCCGTCCATAGGCTCTCGATAGCGGTCGATATCGGGGTGAGCGAACTCTGGGTCAAAGACCTGCCATGCTCCGATCCGCCTTCTTACGGTCTCGTCGATGACGGCGAAGCACTCGATCAGGACCTCATCGTCAAGTGAGCCGCGTCTCAGCTGATCGGCCCGCTCACGAAGACTCTCGTCCGATGCTTCGGACAGGTCGATGCCTCGGACGGATGAGACGAACTCTCCCGACGATCTGTCGGAGGACGTTCTATTGGCAGTGGGAGCATCAGGCACTGCGGCGACTCCTCTGGTCTCAGGGTAACTGTTCAGACTTCGTGAGAGCACTCAACGCACACAGCCACCGTCATACCCGTGAAAGCGGGTATCCATAGGGGTGCGGGATGTTCACCCCATGAACTCTGAACACTCACGTCTCAGGACATCCCGATAGAACCCGTCACGCGGCGGAGATCCCCGTTGTCCTCCGGTTCCGCTATGCGATAGACGGATGTGTACACTTCACGGACGATGTTCGGCAGGGCCTCGATGATGTTCTCCCTGCTTGCCGCCTGCGGTACGACTACGAGGGCCAGCCTCCGTCTCGCAAGGCCCTGGACGGCGGGCTGAACGTAGTCAAGCGGCGCGACGAAGCCACCCCACTCATCAAGATACTTCGCAATGAGCCAACTGCCATCCTCCTGTTCACTCAGCAGGAATTCAGGGCCGGTCGGGGACTCCATCGAAAGCTCCGAGAGCAGGGCTGCCCTCATTTTCATGTACAGTCCGCGCCGTCGGAACGGCTCCCTGACACCGGCGTAGAGGATCATGCTTCCGTTCACCCTGCGCAGGTACACGCCGAGCATCGCGCCTACGGGTTTGCCGCGTTCAAACACTGTCACCAGTTTTGGAGCGACTTGTGGGTCGGTGTGTGGAGAGACCGTCACGCTAAAGGACGCGAGGTCTTCCACGGCGTCCTCTCCGAGGGTCTCCACGAATAGACCGTGGACCGTGCTGACGGCCTCAGGCGCTCCGTCCGGCGCGCGAATTACGCGGGCCGTGGCAACGGTCACGTCAGCATCTCCCGGAACTCGCTCCACGTCCGGCGGTCGGAGTCAATGTAGACGAGAATATCGTCGACGATGCAGGGGGTATTGTGGAAATTCAGGATCACGTCGTCACCGCGGACGATCCCGACCAGATTGACGCTATTGTCCAGCAGCCGCGCCGCGATGAAGTCGTAGGAGCCGTTCGGACCGATCTCGCCCTCCACCTTCGTGGTGGAAAGGTTGCCCTCGACCTCGTTGCTGGTGATCGCCTGGGTCACGATCGCCACTCCGGGGTCCTGCGCCTCCTGCACGAGGAGGTTGGTCACGAGGCTCAGCGCGTACACGAGAGAGACCTGGTCGGACTGACTGAACAGGGCGGCGTGTTTCGAATCGAGGCACTCGGCGACGATGTTGATGTGCGGGTTCATGTTCTCGACCACGAAGGCCACCGACGCGACAAAGCTGTCGGAGCGTGGGTCGTTGTAGCCGGTGCTGAGGATGATGGCCTGCGCGGCGTCATCGATTCCAGCCCGCTGGAACGTCTCCTCCTCCAAGGGTGAGCCTCGCACGAACGACACATTGGCAATGACGAAGGGGAGCCGCTCTATCGCGTCGGCGACGATCACGATGTCCCGGTCCTTGTGCTGGGCGTCCGTAAGGAACTCGTCAATCACCTGCCGCACCCGGCTCTCGCCGGGGAAGTTGACGATCAACAGATGGTCTCGTGCGTCCGATTTGCCCATGCCTGACCTCTCTCTGTCTCGGAGTTCCACGACCCAGTCCACCAGCATACCGACGGAGGTGGTGAACGCGGCCAGCCCGATGATGACGATGAATACCGTCGTTCCAATCCTCGCGCCGACGGTTGTGGAGGAAAAATCGCCGTAACCGATGGTGGTGATCGATATAACGCTGTACCAGAGGCTGTCCCAGATTCCGGGGGGACTATCGATGACCCGCTCGAAGAAATAGAAGTTGAGCGTGTTCCCGACGATGCTGACCGCGAGGGCGAGCAGAAGGAACAGCGCGCCGAGTTCGCGGCGCCGTCTCATCTTGCGAATCAGTCGATTTAGCGAGTAGAACATCGTCCGTTGCCGTTCATACGTGATTCCGCCCTGCTCTCTCTAGCCGGACTGACGAACTCTCCAGCCTGATCACCGCAAGCCCCGCTTCGTGCCCGGGTCCGTGGGCCTCGTCGTACCTGTCGAGCAGGTGATCGTACGAGTCCATGATGTACTCGGCCTTCTCCGGCTCGACCTTCGCGAACGCCTCGCCGAGCTGCCCAGCGAGTCCCCACTCGTCGGAGACCTCGCAGGCGAGTCCGGCCTCTTCACATACGCGAAGGTACTCGCCCCGTATTGTATCGAATGTCTTGTCGGTTCTGTAGAAGACCGGCGTGACCATGTAGTCCTTCGTGATGCACAGCCCCAACTCATTGTCGAATACCTGCACGAGATCGACGAAGGGAATCCATCCCTCCATCGCGAAGATCATGTCCTCGACGATGTCCTGCGAGATGCGGTGGTAGTAGAAGTCCTCCTCCTTCACGGCCATGCGCACGGGAATGGGCCGCTTCGGATCGTACCTCAGCACTTCGTCCGCCTCTGCGCCCGAAGCGAACAGGAACGGAACGTTGCCGTTGGTCGCGTCGACGAGAAGCTCATTGCCGTCGATCCTGTAAAGAAGGGCTAGGTGCTGCCAGTAGCGCATGAACCGCTTTGAAAAGCGAAAGTCGAGGGTGTTCAGCAGTTGCCGAAGTCGCTCCTCGGGTACGGGGTCGGGTGTGGCAGGGCCGGAGAGGACGTACTCGGACTCCAGGCCGTATTGGTCGGTCAGGAACTTCAGGGCCTGCACCTTCTCCGAGCAGATGCCGCCACGCCCCTCGGCTATGTTCAGCACCGTCTCATCGCCCGATTTGAACACCAGCTTCCGCCCCACGAAGCGCGAGTAGTTCTCGAAGTCGGCTTCCCAGATGCGGAGCGCGAGCGCGTGAACGAAGTCCCCTTCAGCGCTCGCCGATTCGAGGTCGGCTGTGCGATTCGCGCGTTCGGGACCAAGCTGCGTTTGCAGAGTCTCCGCGACGAATCCGGAGAATGCGTCGGAGTGCCTGTCCCACCGTCGACGTTGGAACCCGGCCCAGTTGCGGTCGTATCCGACGCCGCTGCGGTCAACCTGCACGTCGACGACGAGGGCGTCCCTGTCCGCGATGGAGACCGGCTCCGCGTGCAGGGTGTCTTCATCGTCCAGGAATCTCCCATCTTGGAGAAACTCGACTCCCTCGAACATGCCGGTGAGAGCCCCGGAGTCGGACGAGAGGTAAACGAGGTCCTGTATCGCCGTCAGGGTCTCTTCGGAGTCCTCGGTGATGCGACGTTCTTGGCGCAGCACGGCCAGAGGCGGGCACTTGACGTACTTGTCGAGGATGCGGTCAAGGGTCAGGTCGAGATCGGCCGGATCGATGCGGAGCGCGCATCGCCGTGTCGTGACCAGGTCGGTCAGTTGCAGGATGACGTTCTCGGTCAAGCCGTCTCGCTTTCCGACCAGTAGGACACGCCCAGCAGTCCGGGCCCGGTGTGGGCGCCAATCACCGGGGAAAACGTCCCGACGTAGAGCTCCGCGCAGTTGAACTCCGATCCGATGCGCTCCTCCAGTTCCCGCGCCTCGTCCGGGACATTACCCTGCAGGACGGCCGCGTGGAGCCTTTCCTCCCCAACGTCCTCGTGAAGGAGATCGACGAGCTTCCCCTTCGCTCGTTTTGCGGTGCGCACCTTGGCTATCGTCCTCACATCCCCCCGATACATCTCGAATATCGGCTTGACCTGCAGCAGCGACGTCCCCAGGTGCGCCAGCACCGGCACCCGACCCCCCTTGAGAAGGTAGTAGAGCGAGTCGAGCGTTGCGATCACCTTGACGCGCGGCACGAGAGCCTTCGTTCGCTCAATGATCTCGTCCGCCGTGTGGCCGCTGGCCGAGAGCCTTAGCGCCTCTATCACCAGGAGGCCCGAACCGGTGGCGCTCTCGGTATCTATGACCTCAATGCGTTTGTCCGGCAGTTTCTCCGACGCCTCGCGCGCTCCAAGAACCGCCGAGTCGTGGGTCATGCTGAACTTCGAAGAGAGTACGAGGCATACCACGCTGTCGCTCACCTCTGAGGCCGCCTCGAATGCGTTGGCGAATTGCTCAGGCGAAGGCCCTGACGTGGCGGGCGGACGCTTCAGCCTTCGCAGCGTCTCATAGAACTCTTCCGGCGAAACGTCGAGTCCTTCGCGGTAGGTCGTCCCGTCGATGACCATCTGATGAGGGACGACATGCAGGTATTCGTCCGCCTCGTCCGCCAACTCGGCGGGCAGAGAGGCCGCGCTGTCGGTCACGATGGATACCCGGCTTGTCCTCTGCAAGACGCGACGACACCTTTCTCAGCAGTCGGCTTCGGCGCATCATATCACGGCGATTCACCGGCGACGAAAGGGAGCGCAGGGGACGATTTCTTCCCGACAGAGGCACTTGCCACTGAACGGGATGAGCGCTGACTGAGCTGCAGCCGCGAGTCTTCCTGCATCTTATCGAGCGTGTTCGGCGATCATCCGGCCGTTCCGAGACCTAATATCCCCTGGCTTCGTCGGGGCCTATCGGATGCACTCCGGCGCGGAGGAGGCCGGTCTCCGGGTCGATCATGACGCCTCGCGGACGGGAGAAGCCTCCGCCGGTGAAGGGTTCAGGCACTACCTCGACATTGTGGCCCATGCGGGCAAGCGCCTCGACCGTCTCCGGATCGATGCGGTGGTCGACGTGGGTCACGTGCTCGGCAGCGTCGACGCTCGGCGTCGTGATGGCGTCCTGCATCCCCATCCCGAAGTCGACCACGTTGGAGAGTATTTGAGGGATTCGGCACATGATTCTGCGACCGCCGGGGGCGCCGAGAGACAGGAAGGGCCGGCCGTCTCTGAGCATCAGCACGGGAGCCATGTTGTTCAAGGCGCGCTTGAACCCGGCTATCGAGTTTGCCGCTCCGGGCTTGGGGTTGAAGACCAGCATCCCGTTGGTGAGGAGCACCCCCGTGCCCGGTACGACGACGCCTGATCCGAAATGCCCCACCGCCGTCTGTGTGCAGGAGACCATGTTCCTGTCTTTGTCGATGACGCTGATATGGGTGGTGCAGTCGCCCTCGCTCGGTGGCGATGCGGAGGGCGCACCTTCGGGCTGCCGCTGCGGGTCGTAACGCCAGGGATCGTGCAGGGGCCTGTCGGCGTAGGCGATCCACGGAGGGATGTCGCGCTCGTCTTCCAGCCCCGCAACGTCGCGGTCGATGGAGCGAGCGATCTCCCTTGCGTACTCCCTCGACAGCATCCCTTCCAACGGGGCAGGGACGAAGTCCGGATCGCCGACGAAGCTGTAGCGGTCGGCGAAGGCGTGCCTCGCCGCCTCGATGAACAGGTGCAGGTGCTCAGGCGAGCCTTGCGCGAGACTGCCCACGTCGAAGCTCTCCAGGATGTTCAGGGTCTGCAAGGAGGTGATCGTTCCGGCCGGTACGGGAGAGCCGATCAGCTCGTAGCCCCTGTAGGAGGTCCTGACCGGGTCGTACACCTTCGGCTCGAAATCGGCGAGGTCCTGCGCGCTGAGCACTCCACCGTTCTTCCTGAATTCCTCGTCGATGGCGGCTGCAATCTCGCCCCGGTGAAGGGCGTCCTTGCCCTCCCTGCCGATCCGTTCGATGGTGTCGGCGAGGTCGCTCTGGACGATCTTCGCTCCGGGCGGCGGAGGGTAACCGTTCCGCAGGAATATCCGCCCGACCTCTCCGTACCGGACCAGCATCGGCATGTTCCTTGCGATCGACAGGCAGGCGGACGGATCAGCCTCGAACCCCTGCCTGGCATAGTGGACGGCAGGCTCCAGGAGCCGCTCAAGGGGGAGCGAGCCGAACATCTCGTGGGCGCGGCACATGCCGGCCGTAACCCCAGGCACCCCTACGGCCAGGTGCCCTACGGCGTTGGCGCGGTCCTCGACCTCGTATACCCCGGTGCCCCCCAGCGTCCGGCCAACGATACGGTACATGTCGGGGGTCGCGCCCCTTGGCGCGAGGTGACCGTAGTCGATGGCGACGCTGCGTCCCTCTGCGGCCAGGTGAACGATCATCTGGCCATGGCCCGCTATGGAGGAGCTCCACGGCTCGACCACGTTCAGGCAGAAGCCGGTTGCTATCGCCGCGTCCACGGCGTTGCCACCGCTCTTGAGAACGTCGACGCCGACCTGCGCCGCGAGCGGGTGCGCGGTGGCGACGGCGCCGTGCTCGACGACTACCTCGTCCTTGTCAGGACGCCAGACGCTGCGTGTGTTCAGGTCTCTCGCAGTTTTCATGGTATGGGAGGTCCGGGCAAAGCAGGATGCCCTCTTTCATGCAGTTGGCCGACCGGCTTCGCCACCCGGGAACCTCGACGCTATCAACTAAGCCTGAACGGGGGATACCTGTCCGTGCTGAGAAGGGCGACATAGGCCAGGACCCTATAGGTCCACCGATCTATGCCAACAACGAAGTCGAACATCCCTTTTGGATATTTCCCGACTATCAGTATCGCGAACCAGGCGATTATCGTGATGAAGAATGCAATCAACCAGAGAATCGCCAGGACGATGTAGTGAGGGATGGCCAAGAGCCACTTGACCAGGGGCATGAACCTGTTCAGGTCCTGTCCGGCGTCGGGATAGGGAATGTCGAGGTGGACGGACTGCTCCTCGTCCGTAGACGGATATTCGTCTCGCAGCAGCATGATGTATGCGCTCACCCTGGCCCCGAATCTCTGCAGCTCCAGGTTCCAGTCGAACCACCAACGCGGGTACTTTCGCCTGAACAAGAGCATCAGGAGCGTGGCCAGCCACACAATGCCGCCCGCGAACACAGGAGCGACGACCTGATCGATTGTCAGGTTGCCACTCGAAGAATACCCACTCACCAGACCAATGAGAATGAGTATGGGAATGGCAAGGATGATTCTGACTAGCGCCGTCAGCCTGTTTCGAGGACCTTCGGGATAGTCGACGTTGAAGTGGACCGGGTACGCGTTGTCTTGTTGGTTCTCCATCTCACCCCTCCTGAGATTTCAGTGTTTCTGTCCCGGGTTGTGACTCAGAGGCTTCGGTTCATCTTCGCTCCGCAAGGCAGCCGGACCTTGCCGCCCTGACACCAACCTTGGTGGCGGCATACGGCAAACTACCCGTGAGCAGGGACTCGCCAACTGTTCAGTCGTTCACCGACCCGGACGTGCCATGCCCTGCTTTTATCATGTCTCGCGCTCAAAAGCCATTCGCGCGCGTGATTCCCTCTTCAATCGGTGACATACGTGTGGGTGATGATCTCCCAGATGTGCCCGTTCTCACACTCGAAGTAGAACCCGCGTCCCATGTGCCTGTGGTTGATCCTGCCGTCCGTCCGCGAGCGGGGCCCGCTCCCGAAGGGGATGCCCTCATCCTTGACTCGCTGCAGCACCTCGTCGAACTCCTCGTCGGAAGCCAGAAAGGCGTAGTGGTTGGAGCGCGGGTCATCCGAGTCGTCGAAGTCGAGCGTCAACGTGTCGTTCACCTTCACAGGGGCAAAATGCCCCCAGGTGCCCTTGTACTCCAGCCCGAACAGGCGAGCAATGAACTGTGCGGACTTCACCTTGTCGTAGGCGGGCACTATCGTGTGGTCCAGCTGCAAAGACATGGCCGTCCTCCTTCTAATTGAATACACCATGAATTGGATGTAACACAGCCAACCCGCCCGTCATTCCGGCGAAGGAACGTCACCCCGTACCACGATACGGGGCCGGAATCCAGAAAGCCAGAATACGGCCTCGTCAAAGTGAATCGGTACAAGTCACTCTACACCCTGTCGTGGAGCCTATCCAGTGCGTTGAACTTCTGGTGGTCTGACGCATCGATGGTCTACGATGGTGCAATCCAACCCGGGAGACATTCAGATGACCACTCCGGACCAACACGAGCCGAAGGGCGGGGGCGGGCAGACCGCGCTGATAACCGGCGCCTCATCCGGCATAGGCAAAGAGACCGCCAAGAGACTGCTGGAGGAGGGTTACATCGTCTATGCCGCCGCGCGCAGGGTCGAGCTGATGCGTGATCTTGAAGACATGGGAGCCGTTGTGCTGAAGATGGACGTGACGAGTGAGGAGGATGTCGTTGCAGGGGTAGAACGGATCAATGCGGAGCGGGGCGGCGCGGACATCCTCATCAACAACGCCGGTTTCGGTCTGTACGGCGCGATGGAGGACATAACGCTCGACGAGGTGAGGTACCAGTTCGAGGTCAACCTGTTCGGCCTAGCGCGTCTGACCCAACTCGTCCTCCCCTACATGCGAGAGCAGGGCAGGGGGAAGATCGTGAACATCTCCTCCGTCGGCGGAAAGATCTATACGCCACTGGGATCCTGGTACCACGCCACGAAGCACGCGCTCGAAGGATGGTCGGACTGCTTGAGGTTCGAGTTGCGCCACTTTGGCATCGACGTCATCATCGTCCAGCCCGGATTCATCCGCACCGACTTCGGCGATGTCGCGTTGGGGCCGCTACTAGAGCGTTCGGGCGACTCCCCCTATTCCGGCATCGTCAAGAGAATGACGGACAGGATGGGGAGCTTCGAGTCAGGCGGATCGCCGCCTTTCGTCATCGCCGACACCATCGTCAAGGCGCTCCGCGCCAAGCGTCCCAAGACGCGCTACGCCTCCGGTCAGTTCGCCAAGCCGCTCCTCTTCCTGCGCAGACTGATCAGCGACCGGATGTTTGACCGGCTCGTTGCCCGCATGGTCGCGTAGGCCCCTACCTTTCGAGCGGCGACTGATGAGAACCAGTGGGGGTAGAGGTATGAGCACACAGGCCCATGCAAACGAATGTCGAACGCGCCTGTGATATCCTGAACGGTGTAGAGGGGGACGCGGGCGGCGCAGTCCGCGTTTTGTTTGGCTAGGAATTGAGCGACTATCGTGTATTGGACGGTCGTCTGTGTTCTGGTCGTCTTGGCTGCGAGTGGGTCTGCCTGTTGGATGACAGGCGATGACCCGGAAGCGACACCGGTCGCTCCCGCAGCTCGCGCTTTGCCGTCGCCGACTCTCACGCCGGTGCCGACCGCCTCTCCGACTCCGACAAGCAGTCCCACACCGGTGCCGACCGCCACTCCTTCTTCAACTCCCACACTGACATCCATACCCACATTCACACCGGTTCCGCCTGCTACTTCCACCCCCGCAGCAATCCGTGTTGACCATACACCCCCTTGGGGAGATGTGCGGACTGGCGAAATCAAAGGCTACGGCTACGCTCCACGCGATGTAGAGATTCAAACTCTAAACTCAGACTTGATCGCGAGAGTAAGGCATTTGTCAGTTGAGCCGTCTTTCAGGACAAGATCCGCTGCTGACCCTGAGGACAGGTACCTTTCTTATGTTCACCTCTCGTTTAGCATCATAGAGCCGCTCAAAGGTACACCAACCGGAGATGTAGTCGTGGTTGAGTACTTGGTCTATGGCGGAATGCCCACAGAAGCCCAAGCAATAGAGAAAGCAAAGAAATGGATTGCCTCAAGGCGTGATGTGTGGTGGTATAAGCGAGAGGCAATTGTCTTCTTAGACGACCTTAGATTTAGATCTACAGGAAGTAAGGTATCTGAAATTTCTGCGGGCGCGCACTACAGATTCGCGAATCATATTTGGTGTCCCGGCGGCAGCAGTTGCTACGGATGGACAATTTCCATCAACAGTTCCTACGGCAATTGGGTATGGCTTCCTTTTATAGGGGGAGATGCGTCGCTCGAAATACCCGATAGCGAGCGGATGTTTCGTGTCGTAGTAGACCCTGATGACGATAGCTATGGGAACCGCCGCATCGGCTTCGCGAGTCTGGCCGACATCAAAGCAATCCTGGAAGCATACGGGGCTGATGGTACTGTTGCGCGTACCACTTACTTCCATCAACGACGCCTTCTTTGGGAGGCGAAGAGTTCGGATAGCTACTCGTTTGTCTACTCGCATGTGGACGGTGGAACTTTCTTCCCTGCCCAAAGGATAGTTGTGCGAAACGGAGAGGCCGTCGAAGCGTTTTACGTGGAGGATGTTGAACGGGAGGGCAAGGTCTGGCCCGCTGGGTCTAGGATAGAACCTGGAAACTTGTCGCCACTAACTACACTAGATTTAGAAGAGTCATTTTTTTGGAATTTGGCTCAGGAGTGGGTGTCTGGAAAGCGGTTTGTCACTGATGTGTCTTTCGACAATGAGTTCGGCTACCCTACTACCATCAGGATAGAAAGCAGTAGAGGAACCGAGTTATTCTTCTATGTCTCTGACTACACCCCACTAGACGACTAGGACTCTCACGGTCCCTCCTCGTAGTGATTGCCGTCATCTGAGAAGCTGCGTGGGCGTACCGATAGCGTCTCTCAGACAGAGATTTCGATTCGCTCCCCCGAGATCGCCTGTATGTCGCCCCAATGGGATCTCTGGCAAAATGAAGTCTGGCCCTCCACTTAACAAACAAGCTCATCAGTGGTTCAATTGGTGAGAACCAGTGGGGGTAGAGGTATGAGCACACAGTCCCATGCAAATGATTTGCAAACATGCTTCGTGCGCTTCCAAGGGGGCCATGCGCCCCGGCGACATCCGGCCGTCCAACAGAGAGTATGGGGGCAGCCATGACCGGCAATGACCTGTCCGGGAGGGCGCAGACCGTACTCGGGCCGGTCGACCCCGGTCAACTTGGCAGGACGCTTACCCACGAGCACATCCTGTTCGACGGCTCCTGGACCGAGGCGTCGTTCCCAAGCGCGAGCGACCAGGCCTTCTATGAGAAGCCGGTCTCCCGGGAGATTCTCGGCAGATTACGCTACCGGTTGAAGCCGAACCGGGACAACGGGCGACTTGAGGACATCCCGACGGCCATCGAAGAGGTAGGGCTGTTCAAGCAGTATGGCGGGGGCACGCTGGTCGAGGCGTCGAGCATCGGAATAGGCCGCGACCCGATTGGCCTTGCGAGGATCTCCAACGCAACGGGCGTGAATATCGTGATGGGCGCTTCATACTATGTGAACACGCATCACCCGCCGGGCATGGACGACCTGACTGAGGACGACATCGTCGACCTGATTGTGGGAGACGTCACCGAAGGGGCCGACGGGACCGGCATAAGGTCCGGCATCATAGGCGAGGTGGGCTGCGACTGGCCCCTGACGGACAACGAACGCAAGGTGCTGAAGGCATCGGCCCGTGCGCAGCGCATGACCGGCGCGCCGCTGCTCATACATCCCGGCAGGGACGAGACGGCGCCGCTTGAGATCATCGATATCCTGGACCATGCCGGGGCCGACCTGTCGCATACGATCATGGGCCACCTCGACAGGACGGTCTTCGAGCGCGACACCCTCAAGCAGATCGCCGAGTCGGGCTGCTACATGGAGTGGGACCTGTTCGGCTGGGGCGGGTCGTACTACGCCAAGAACCAGGATATCGACATGCCGAGCGACGACCAGCGCCTTGAGCGCATCGCCTGGATATCGTCTGAAGGCTACGGTCGCAAAGTCGTCATTGCGCAGGATATATGCACGAAGGCCCGCCTGGAGAAGTTCGGCGGCCACGGCTACTCGTACATACTGGACCACATAGCTCCCCGGATGCTGACCAGGGGCTTCACCCCCGAGGCTGTCCACGACATCCTCGTCTCCAACCCCGCCGAAGTGCTCACATTCCGGTAGCCCCGCGCGGAGCCTCCGCTCCCTAGCTCTGCGGGCAAACCGTTTGACTACACTGTGAATTGGCCATCCACAGCCAAGTCTCACCCGTCATTCCGGCGAAGAGCTTGCCCCGTACTTCGATACGGGGCCGGAATCCAGAAAGTCCGATAAGTTGAGACTACGGCCTAGTCACACCCAATTGGTATAAGTCCACTGTGTCCGACGAATGAAAGCTCTGGATTTTGTCCAGAAATGGTGGGCCCAACCGGAGTTGACTAACCCTTTGAACGCCGCAGGAAATGTAGCTTGTCATGGTTGATCGCGTCTCCGATTTCAGGGTCATTGGCGATTGAATGCAGCATCGCGGCGACCTCATCAATTGCAGCCTGCCATAACCTGGCCCCAAGTTTGGCGCTGGCGTGCGTAGGATCCCCGATAACTCCTGTGGACGAATAGTTTGCAAAGTCGAGGTCAGGGTCCTCCCAGTCCACCGGCTTGTGTCCGGGGTCGACAATCTTCTCCTTGCGAACGGCTTCGGGACGCAGATGGAGCATGATAGAGGTGGTGAAGCTGTCTGCGTGACCTCCCGGTACCGACGAATCGGCGACGCGGCACCACACATCGTGGAACGGGTGACCGGGCAGTATCGCCTTAGATGTTCCAGCGTGGGTCTCGTTGAATCGCTTCACTGTCTCCCGTAGGTCGTGGCCTCCGCAGCCGCGCCACACGACGATCCTGCGGAAGCCTTGCTCGGCGAGCGACGCGAGGGTCGACAGCACAAGGGAATCGTGAAGCTCGGCGGGGATGTCGATGTAACCTGCCCCGTAGTTTCTGTGCTCCGGCGTGGGTCCAAAAGGAATGGCAGGCAGTACTAAGGATCGAACGCCGTAGTCCCGGTCAGCCTTTTCGGAAGCTGCATTGCATACCTGCTCCACGAACCAAGTATCAAAGTCAACTGGAAGGTGCGGGCCTTGCTGCTCGGTGCATCCTGTGGGAATGATGGCTAGCCAGCCTTGGTCGGCCCTATCGCGAATTTCTTCGTATGTCAGATCACCATATTTCATGCTTAAGCTTCCCTTTTATCTCTCTTGGAGAGTGTTCCCGAAGTGTTTTAGGGGGGACACCGGAAGGTGATTCCCACCCGCTCGTCCTGAGCCTGTCGAAGGGCGGTTCATGGTTCGACAAGCTCACCACGAACGGGGTTCACGGACTTCGGAAACACCCTCTTACAGACTCCACACTCCTCCTCCAAGGCCTGGAAATCTTCACGCTAGGCTGATCCGGGGTCAGGAGCGCTTCCAACAATATACTGCGCACCCGCGCCTGCCTCGGCGGCCTGATCGCCGGGATTGAAGAGACTGCAGTTTTCCAAAGACAGACAGCCGCAGCCGATGCACCCTGACAGCCTGTCCCGCAGCGCCTCGAGTTCAGCGATGCGGCCGTCCAGCGAACTGCGCCACGTCTGGGACAGCCGCTCCCAGTCTCTTCGGTCTGGTGTTCGAGCTTGGGGAAGCTCGTCCAACGCGGTCCTGATCTCTTCCAGTGTAAGCCCCAGTACCTGAGCCGCGCGGATGACCGCAACGCGCCTCAGACTCTCCCGTGCATACCTGCGTTGCTGGCCCGACATTCTCTCCGAACTGATCAGTCCGCGCTCCTCATAGTAACGGAGGGCGGATGTCCGGACTCCGCTGCGAGACGCCAGTTGTCCGATCGTGAGCATGTTCGGCAGGGAAGGCATTATTCCTCCTAGAGAGGGGTTGACTTAAAGTTTACTTGAAGTTGTAGAGTCGTTCCATGAGACGAGCTAATGAGCATCAAACCGCACTCCCGTCGACTTCGGCACTCTCGTATGAAGACCTGTCCGGCCTCACGGCTCTCCTGACTGGCGATGAGAAGCACGACCTCAGCTCCGAGACGACGCTGGACGTCCTGTGGGTCCTGTATGACCGGGTCCTCAGGGTGAGCCCTCAAGCTCCGGACGATCCGGAACGGGACCGGTTTCTCCTCTCCAAAGGTCACGGCCCGATGGCGTACTACGCCGTCCTTGCGGCCAAGGGATTCGTGCCAATGGATGCGCTTCCAACGTTCGGGCGATACGACTCGATTCTTGGCCTGCACCCCGACCGCGCACTCATACCGGGCGTTGAACTCTCCAGCGGATCACTGGGACACGGTCTGCCGATAGCGGTCGGAGCGGCTGCCGCGTTGGATCTGAAGGGGACCATTGGGCCGAGAGTATTCTGCCTTGTTGGCGACGCAGAGCTTGACGAGGGCAGCAACCACGAGGCGATTGCCCTCGCGGGCCGGTTGGGACTGTCCAAGCTTACGGCCTGCGTCATCGACAACCGTTCTGCGACCTACGGCTGGCCGGGCGGTATCGCGGGGCGCTTCAGTATCGAGGGCTGGTCCGCCACAACCGTCGACGGTCGCGACCATGATGCTATCGAAAACGCCTTCACGATGGAGCACCCGGACCGCCCACACGTCGTCGTGGCCGTTGTAGAAAGGACGGTCTAGCAAACATGCCCACCATGCGGGAACGCTTCATCAACGTCTCCGGAGAGCTGCTGGACGAACGGCCCGATATCGCCGTCGTACTCGCCGACATCGGTTTTTCGTATTTCAGAGCGGCCGGTGTGATAGACCGCCATCCAACAAGAGTCCTGAACGTCGGAATACGCGAGCAGTTGCTGGTCGGATTCGCCGCGGGACTCGCTCTTGAGGGCTTCCGTCCTATCGTCCACTCCTATGCGCCGTTTCTCGTCGAGAGGCCGTACGAGCAGGTCAAGCTTGACTTCGGTCACCAGGGGCTGGGTGCCGTATTCGTCTCGGTCGGGGCGTCCTACGATGCCGCTGCCGCAGGGAGAACGCACCTTGCGCCCGAGGACGTAGCCCTCATGTCGACGCTGCCGGGATGGAACGTACACGTACCCGGCCACCCTGATGAGGCAGAAGCGATTCTCCGCTCGGCAGCGGCCGGAACCGGACTCGACTACATCCGTCTCGGCAATGCAGTCAACCAAGACCCCATCGCCCATTTGAGCAGGTTTACTCCTGTTCGGCGTGGATCAGACCGGGCCGCAACGGTCATCGCCGTCGGCCCGTGCCTGACGCCCGCTCTCAAAGCCACAGCCGATCTCGATGTGAATGTTCTCTACGCATCGACCATAAGACCCTTCGATGCTATAACGCTGAGGGAGGCCCTGGGCTCGCCCGAGGTCGTTCTTGTCGAGCCGTATCTGGCCGGTACCTCAGCGGCCGAGGTCTCAGCGGCCCTCCAAGATATCCCGCACCGCCTGCTCGCGCTCGGTGTCGCCAATCGCGAGCACCGACGCTACGGCACAAGCTCTGAGCATGATCGGGCGAATGGCCTGGATGCCGCTGGCATTCGTCGCAGCATCACCGAATTCGTCGGTTTGGCGGCATGACCGACAGCCTGTGTGGAGCCTGCGGGCTTTTCCTCACATAATCCGAGCTTCCGCCCCCCTAAGCGGGGACGGCGACAGGCCGCGCGATGCGGTTCACCGCGTTGGAGAAGGTGCTCCATTCGGCGAGCATGGCGTCGAGACGGTCCATGCCGCGCGCGCTGACGCCGTAGTACCGGCGACTCTGGCCCGTATCGGACTGCTCCCAGTGACCCTCGATCAGGCCGTCGCGCTCCAGCCTGTGGAGAGCGGGGTACAACGTTCCCTCTTTCAGGTGGAAGTAGCCGCCGCTCCTCTGCTGCATCTCCTTGGCGAGCTGGTACCCGTACATCTCCTGGTCCGAGAGGAGCGACAATATCAGCGTCTCGGTACTCCCCTTCAGCAGCTCACGCCGGTATACGTCCAGTCCGTGAATGGCAGTCGTCATAGCGAGTCCCTCCCCGATAGCCGCGCAAATAATAGGAAGCTACTTGGCTCTACTATGTACTACGCGCGGCGAGGGATATCGGTTTTCGGCGAACCTGGCGTCGGGGAAGGCCGACGGGGCGTAAAGCGCTACCAGTCGATGCCCAGCAGCGTCCACCTGATGCCGAACTTTCCGCCCTCCTGCGACCAGTGAGTCGCGAGGTACGTGCCGTCCTGCAGCCTGATCGCCGTCGGGAAGCCGAACTGGAACGCCGAGAAGGTGTCCACGCCCGAATCGATATCCGTCGGACGTTCCGCCGTCGTGTTCGGGTCGTACATCATCCCTTCGTAGTGAATGGTCCACGCGTCGTCGGTGAACGTCACGAGATTCATCACGATGCCCTGCTGACCGTACCGGCGGTTGTACATCACCAGCAGCCTGTCCCCGCCCAGCGGGACCGGCGTCATCGTCTGCCCCATGATTCCCGTCGGCTTCGGCCTGCTCCACGTCTGACCGTCATCCCGTGAGATCACGAAGTGGTCGTCGATGTCTGTCACGCCGTCCATCACGACCGTCCAGCACGTGGAGATAAGCAGGCCCGGCTCGACCTCCGCCAGCTTCTGCTCGAAGTAGCCGTGAACGCCGTCGGGGTCCTCGAATACCGTCGTGTGACTCGGCCACGCCTGTCCGCCGTCGTCCGATACGGCCGCGATCACGAGCCTGCCGAGCTTGTCCTGCGACTCCAGCGTTGCCCCCGGCGCGAGCAGCCGTCCGGACTGCAGCGCAAGCGCCCCGTGCGATATCTCCAGCGGCGTATAGCCCATCATAGGGACGACCGCCGGCTCCGACCACGTTCGTCCGCCGTCGGTCGACGTGCAGAAGATCGGCTCGTTGTGGCCCTCGCCGAACCGACCGCCCTCTTCCCGGTAGCTCCGCGAGCCGTACGCGTAGACCGTCCCCCCGTCCGCCGAGATGCTGAGCTTCAGGGCGCAGGTCGCGTTGCCGACCCTGGGGACGAGCGTGCCTTCGACGTTCCACGTCCTTCCGCCATCGGTCGAGCGCGCCCAGTCGGTGCCTCCCGTCACGTGAGCTCCGCCCCCGACGTTGAAGGAGCAAAGGATGTCGCCGTTGGGAAGCAACGCCGCCTGCGGGAAGGCCGACTCCCGCTCGTCGATTCGTCCGCTGTCTATGATTTCAATGCTGGGCATGGGACTGCTCCGTTCTCGTCGTTCTTGGATGTTTCGGTTGGGGTCATTCGTCTAATCGATAGTGTCGGCGCATGATAGCAGAACCGAATATCTTTCTGTGCGTGCGATGGCATCCTGCAACCCCAGGTCCAGGGTTCTTGGTATCATCAATTCTCTCGTTCATTTCCCAATAACCCCCGGAAGCAGGACCCGCATGGCAACGAACACGGTAACGGAAAACAAGATGGCCGCCGCTCCCGACGGCCCGGAAGTCACCACCATCCTGGTGCAGCCGGACGACGCCTTCGCGCTGATGGTTCTGGGCCACGGCTCCGGTACGCCGATAGACCGGCCGCTCATGATCCGGCTTTGTGAAGCGCTTGCCCGTCAGGGAGTCGCAACCTTCCGGTACAACTATCCCTACAGCGAGGGCATGACCGCCTATTCCCCGGATATGATCGATCCGCTCGAAGTCCTTCTGACCACGACGGCATCCGCAATGGAGGCTGCCGACTCCATGTCCCTCGACCTGCCCATCTTCCTTGCAGGTCGTTCGATGAGCAGCCAGGTCGTCTCGCTTGCGTTGTCGCGCGAGAGGTGGCCCGAAGTCAAAGGCCTCGTGCTGTACGTTTTCCCAATGCGCTGGAGAAATCTGCTGTCGGACACGGTGGGCCATCTCCAATGTGTCCAGACCCCGATGCTCTTCGTCCAGGGAGGCAGGGATGAACAATTCGCCGACCTTCGGGAGCTCCAGCCCGTGCTGGAAGGCTTGGGGGACCGGGCAAGCCTCCACGTCATAGAGGGCGCCGACCACTTCTACAACCTGCCACGCGAGTCCTGCCGGACGAGGGAGGACGCACTGGCGGAGGTTGCCTCCGTCACGGCTGCGTGGATACGTAGACAACCGCCCGAAGAAAAGCGTTAGTCGGTCACATGACTCCGAAAGGTCGGCAACTCGACCAAATTCATCGCCGCCATGACAGTGGCGAAGAATCCTCCCCATTCTATGGTTTCAACCGGTACGCCTCCGGTGGCGTGGCTGACGGTATGTCGCGTGCCGTCCCGCGGGCCCTGTGGAGCACCGTGGGCCGATACGTCTTACCCGCTACCCTGGGCGGCATGGGCAGGCTATCATAGGTGATCGCCGCCGGTCTCAGGAAGGGCTCCGCGTAGGCGCATCCTGCGATCATTCCCCACCGCCCGTCGCGTGCTTCGACTATCCAGCGAGCCGTTTCCCCATGGTATCCCTGGCTAACCAGTTGGTCGATCGCCGCTATCTTCTTGTGTATGACGGGTGTCGTGTCTATCCATACGTCAGGCACAAGCCCTTGCGCCAACTGGTCGTTCGAGTTGAGTTCCTTACCCGCTGATACGGAAAAGAAGACCTGCTTGACTCCGTGATAGGCATCCACGCCGTCAAACTCTCGCACGCGGTTGGTCACCACCTCCAAAGCCTTCATCACGATGCGGCCTGTCATAGGGTGGTCGTTGATCGTCGCCCCGTCGTCTTTGGGATACCGGGTTATGATGATGTCCGGCTCAACCTTCCGGATAATGTCCGCAAGCTCGTGTACCTTGTCGAGGTCGAAATAGATCTCGTGGTCCGTCCAGCCAAGCTGTACCAACTCGTCCACGCCAACCGCCTCCGCGATCCTCTCCGTTTCCCGCGCCTTGAATTTTCTGTAGTCGTCGAGGGTCATCGTGGCGAGGTCGGGGTCCCGCTCGCTCTCCGGTTTCGCCCTCTCATCCGCCAGCCACTGCATGTGGTGTCGCTCGCCGTAGGTGACAACCACACTGGTGACTCTGTCCCCTCTCTCAGCATGCAGTGCAAGTGTTCCCGATCCGTCGGTCGCGCTGTCCGCAGGATGAGCATAGAAGGCGAGTATCTTGAACTTGTCCATGCGTGGCCTCCTTCAAAGGGTGGCCCCATTCTACAGAGCCTGTGAGGGCGTTCAAAGGCGCAACGCTTACGAGATCAAAACCGGCTGCTGCCGCGAGTCCACTGGAAATCGCCGATCGACCAACTCCTTGGACTCAACCTTCAACTAAGCAGCCGTTCGGCGAAGCTCACGTAATACTCCACGATCTCCGCCCCCACGAGCAGGGAAAAAATACCCCCTGCTGAGAGGAATGGGCCGAAAGGCATCGCGTCCTTGCGGCTGCGCCTTCCCAGCGCGAGGAGGCCGACCGCGACAGCGCCTCCGGCAACCACTGCAACCCACAGGGCCACGGCGATGCCGGGATAACCCACCAGAAGTCCCAACATTCCCGCCATCTTGACGTCGCCCGCGCCCATGCCCGCCGGATAGACGGCCTTGATGGCGAGAAATGCCAGGAATGCCCCCGCGCCGGCAATCAGCGTGTTTACGAGCGAAGAAAGATGGACCTGCTCGAAGAAGAGGGCGCGGTCGATGCCAAGCTCCGGCCAGAACGGGGCGAGCGCCGCAAGGACAAGCACCGCGGGGATTACGAGACGATTGGGAATGATCCGGTGCTCCAAGTCGACGACCGCGATGGCAACTAGCAGTGCGACTCCGGCCCCGACCACGAGCGCTTCCACGCCCCAGCCGAGCATGAAGTAGAGCGCCACAGCGAGTGCGCCCATCACTGCCTCTACCGCGATAACCCTCGCCGGTATCCTCTCGCCGCAGTGCCGGCACCCTCCGCGCAGCCACAGGTAGCTCAGGACGGGTACAAGGTCGCGGGCGGGAATCCGCTGCGCGCACGAAGCGCAGTGCGAGCGAGGAGAGACCAGCGACCTGCGTTCCGGAAGCCGGTCGGCAACCACGTTCAGAAAGCTCCCGACGGAGGCGCCAATACCGAATGCAAGCAGGACATAGATGGTCTCAAGCACGGTCTTGTGCGTTGGGTGCGTCCCAGGAGGGCACGTGCATGCTTACTGCTTCAACAGTCCTGCCCCGCATACCCTGCTCACGCTCTCCCTCTCACAACTCCGCATAGGGCACGTGCATACAGACCCTTAGAGACCACTCGTCGGCAAGGTCGTCCTCTCGGACCATGTCAAGAGTCTCCACACGGGCCGTCCCCGCGTCCCCGGCCAGTCCGATGAGTCCGACCTGGGCGTCCTTGCCGCCCCGGGTCATGAAGGTGTAGGTCACCGTCGGCAGATGCCAGCCCTCAGAGGGATCGTCGTTCTTCAGTCTGTCGCAGGTCTCAGTGATGCGCCTCACGTTCGGAGCGCTTCCGTCAATGAACGTGAGCGTCTCTTCGAGGGTGATGACCGTAACCGTCTTGGCGTTCTGGAAGTCGACGATTTCGAGCCTGTTGTCCACAGCGTAGTTGATGATGCGGCTCCCAAGACCCTCGGCGTCCTGGGCCGTCGTAAGGTTGGCGATGGACGCCAGCTGCCGGTCCACATCGAGCTGTTCTTTCTTCTGTTCCAGTTCCTGCCGCTTCCCCGTCAGATCTCGGGAGGCGGCCGCCGTATCCCACTTCTGTGTCTCCAGTTTGACCACCGCCGCCAGCCGCAGATAGTCGAAGCCGCTCGTCTCTTCTCGGGACCCCGATGCGGACACGTACAGGTATGCAAGTCCCGCAAACACAACGACCACAAGGACAGCCAGTGCGGTCCATCTGCTAAAGAGTGGCTTGATTCTGTAGAGCATCAGTCTGTCTGCGCCCTGGGGCCTTCCCGTCTACACCATAGTTCTTGCATCTACTTGAGGTTCACCACGGCATCCAATGTAGTCTTGTTCGACGATGTCAGAGCCGTATTCCAACTCGCAAGGTCGAGGAAGTCGTCGACGGCCCCCATGTAGTCGAGAAACCCGCCAATGGTGTTGGCGCCCCCGGCCGTTGCCGAGAGATTGATCTGGGAGGGTGAGCCGACTGAAGCGGGCGAGTTCACCTCCAGCCGATTGATCCGGAAGTCTTCGCTGTCGGCCTGTAGGAGCGCCTGAAGAGAGGCTGCCCAGTCCGGACGATTCTGCGTCAGCCGGTTGTAGACCTCGAAGGCTCCCGCGCTCTCCTGTACGACCTGGTTGATCTCCTCGTCTATCTCCCCGATCCTGGCCCTCACGTCATCGGTCGCCGCCATCTCCTGCATGAGTGCGCGCTCGACGTTCTCCAGCCGGTCCTTTGCGGATAGCGCCTCGTCCTGGGCGCTTCGCAGCCGGCCATAGACGATCGGAACGCTCACCACCTCGATGAGCAGCAGGACCAGGATGAGCACGATAAACGGCGAGGCCGGTATGATCCGGCGCTCGGGGGCGAAGTTGATCCTCGGCGTGTTTCGCCACCCAAACTCCTGCAGGGCCGGGTCGCCCGCGGGGACCATGGCGTTCCGGGGTTCCTCGTTCATCGGACGGACCCCAATGCGGAATAGATGCCTGAAATGATCGCCACGGCAACGAACCCTACCACACCCGCGACAAACAGAATGATCAGCGGCTGGACCAGCTCGGTAATTCCCCCTGCTGCCCGCCTCGTCACGTCTTCATAATACTCCGCGAGCCCCGACATGGTGTCGTCCAGCCGACCCCGGGTCTCGCCCGTTATGATCGCCTGCGAGAGGATGACCGGAAATCCTCCGTCCTCTCCGAAGGCCTCGCCGAGCTTGGTGCCCCCTATGGCGCGATCGATCACCCTCCCCAGCCTACGTCGGTAGTACGCGTTCGCCATGCCCGTCTGCGTCAACTTGAGCGCCTCGACCGGCGACATTCCGGCCCTCAGCAGCGTCGAGAGTATGGACGTGAGGGCGAACATGTTGTTGGCTGCGATCACCCTTCCCAAGACCGGAAGACGCAGCAGCACGGTATCCGTGGAGGCCCGGCCGAACTCTGTCCTCAGGGCAACGAAGATCACCACGGCGATGACGGCAAGTCCCGCAAGGATCGCCGTGCCGTAGGTCCCAAAGAAGCCCGAAATCGCAATCAGCGCGCGTGTGGACATTGGAAGGTCTCCGCTGACCTCCGAGAGCAGTGTCGTCAGCGACGGCAGAGAGTACGTCACCAGGAGGATCGCGGCCACGAGCGCCACCAGTAGGGTGAACGCCGGGTATACGGCCGCGTCGCGCACACGGTCCGTGACGGCCTTTCGCCGCTGGAGAGTGTCCGCTATCTGGTTGAGGACAAACGGCAGGCCGCCCGTTGCCTCGCCGACCCTGAGCATCCGCACGTAGAAGTCGGGGAATATGTGCGACTGTTCGCCCAGGGCGTCCGACAGCTTCATGCCGGCCTCGACGGCAACGACGATCTCGGCAAGGGCGTGCCGCAGCCCCGTGTTCGACACCTGGCCCTGCTGCGCCATCAGGCAGCGAATGAGAGGAATGCCCGAATTCAGCAGCGCCGCAAGCTGCCGCGTAAAGTCGATGATGTCCTGTGCCGACGGGCTGAATACCGTCGGAAACATCCGATACAGGCTGAGTCCGCTGCCGGCCGGGCGGAGGCGATACGGTATGAGGTCTTCCTGCTCCAGAAGATCATAGGCTGCCTCCTCCGAGTCGGTGTGCAGGACGCCAACGACCTTCTCTCCCAGCCTGGTGTATGCCTCATACTTGATCGCCATAAAGAATGCGCTACGTGATGCGAATGGAGTGGTGGAGGTGCGATCGACGGAGTTTACTCAAAGAAGAACACCCTGCTGAGCACCTCATTTACCGTTGTGACCCCGGCCTTGACCTTCGTCATACCCGTGCGGCGAAGCGGTGAAAGCCCTTCGGTCATCGCCTGCTGGCGAATGTCATGCCCGCTCGCCCCCGACGCGACGAGCTTCCGCGTCGCCTCGCTCACCGCCAGGACCTCGAACACGCCGGTCCTTCCGAGGAATCCCGTGAACCCGCAGAAGTTGCATCCCCTGCCGCCCGCAAAGGTCGCGACGTCCTCGCCGGTCTCGCTGAAATATGCCTCACGCTCGGCAAGTTCGACCTCGCTCTCCGTCTTGCAGTGTGTGCACACCATCCGGACGAGGCGCTGGGCCGCGACGCCCACCACGGCGGTCGCCGCCAGGTATGGCTCGATTCCGATATCGATGAGCCGAACGAATGCCGAAGCCGCGTCGTTGCTGTGAATCGACGCCAGCACCAGCTGGCCGGTCAGAGCGGCGTCAACGGCGGTCTTTGCCGTCTCCACGTCACGAATCTCACCCACGAGGATGACGTCCGGGTCCAGCCGCATGATCGACTTGAGCCCGGTGGGAAAATCGATCCCGGCCTGCCGGTTTACCTCGATCTGGTGCAGGTCTTCCACGCGGTACTCGATGGGGTCCTCGATTGTGAGTATGTTGCCGCGGTTCGGTATCAGTTCCGTGACGGACGAGTAGAGAGTGGTCGTCTTGCCCGAGCCGGTCGGCCCCGACACCAGGAGCATCCCGAACGGAAGGCCCAGGAGCTGCCGCCACGTCGCCAGGGTGTCGGGTTCGAGACCCAGATGCTCCATCTTGAGGATCCCCTCGGATCGGTCCAGGATCCTCACGACCATCATCTCGCCCCACGTGATTCCGATTGAGGACACGCGGAAGTCGACCGTCTTTTCGTTGATCTGGAGGTTGAAGCTGCCGTCCTGCGGACGACGGGTCTCCGTGATGTCCATGTCTGCGAGGACCTTGATGCGCGCCAGCATCGAGTCGTGCAGGGTAACGGGAATTTCGGCAACTTCCTGAAGCACTCCGTCCAGCCGGAACAGTATCTTGCTCGATTCGGACGTTGCTACGAAGTGAACGTCCGAGGCCGCTCTCTTTATCGCTTGCAGCGTAACCATCTCGACCGCATGAACGGCGGGAAGCTGCGAGACGTCCTGTCCCAGTATTCCCCGTGCCCCGGGACCCTGGCCTGCCGCGCCTATGCCATCTGCGTCCAATACCCCCGCAGTGGGGATGTCCGCCCGCCGTGCGGGGAGAGAGGAATATGTCCGCGCTATGAGCTCGTCCAGCCCTCCTCCCGGGGCGAGGACGAACTTCGTCTGCCGTCCGGTCAGTGTGGCGATCTGCGACGCAAGCTGAAAGTTGTTGGGCGTGGTGGTTGCCGTGCGGAGAGAGCCGTCCGGCTCAAAGCCGATGGGAAGCACTCCCTGGATCCGCGCGAACTCTTCGGGAAGCGTTGCCACCGCCTCAAGGTCGACGTGGACCGTCTTGAGGTCGACCACGGGAACCCTGAGCTGAGAGCTCAGCATAGCAACGAGAGTGTCCCTCGAGACGAGACCGTCCACGACAAGAGTCTCGATCAGGCCGGAGCCGGTCTCTTCCCCGGAGTCCCTGGCTGCCTCAAGCTGCTCGAGAGTAATGAATCCGGCTTCGACGAGGTTCTGGCCAATTCGGTCGTCGAGAGATGGCGTGGCACTTGAAGTCATGGGCTCCCCGGCGCTGTCCTTCGACCGGCGGCGTTTCCCCGCCCGCGCCACCATCTAATGTAGCACAGCGGGCCTACCTTATGAAACGCGGACGGTAACTGTTCAGACTCCGTGAGCGAACTCAACGCATACAGACACCGTCATACCCGCGAAAGCGGGTATCCATGGGGGTGGGGATGCCCGCTCCATGAACTCTGAACACTCACCGTGGACGGCTGCGTCATCACACGCAGGCCGTCACCCGCCCGCCGCCCGTATGCGTCCATCGTCGCCGACCTCCAGCAGCGAGACGAAGTCGTAGCCGCGCTCCCGGATGGCCCGGCTCCCGCCCTCGTTCCGGTCGAGAATGCACATCACCTTTGCGACGCGGCACCCCGCGCCCTCAACGGCATCGATCGCGTGCAGGAGGCTCCCCCCTTGGTTGCACGTGTCGTCGACCACGGCGACCGACATTCCCTCCCTCACCGATCCCTCGATGAGCTTGCCCGTTCCATATTGCTTCCGTTCACTCCGCACGATGAGACCGGGCACGGGCGCGCCCTCCAGATAGCTCGCCATGGCTATGGCCGAAAGCATCGGCACCGCCGCGACCGCGGGCCCCGCTATGGCCTCCGCGCCGCACCCCTGCACAATCGGCTGAAACGCCCGCCCAACCAGATATGCCCCCTCCGCGTCCAGCGTCACCAACCGCCCATCGAAGTAGTAGTGGCTCTTCGCGCCGGACGTAAGGGTGAACTCGCCGTACAGCAGTGCCCCCAGTCGTTCCGAAAGCTCCAAGAGCCGCTGCGCTGCGGACGTGCTCATGCTCGCTCCTTTCGGCCATAGAGACCGTGCCGTTCAATATAGCTGTGGACAACTTGTGGAATGAGGCCGTCCACCTGCAGCCCGTCTACCATGCGCTGCCGCACCGAGACGGCGCTGATATCCACACGCGGCCCATCGACCAATACTATCTCTTTCGACGCCCCGCTTCGAATCGATTCCAATGCCTCACGGTCAACCACGTCGGCCTCCGGCCTCGCGACCCCGACGATAGTCGCCATGTCCAGCACCTCTCTGGGAGCGCGCCAGCGGTGAAGCTCGTTCAGAGCGTCGATGCCCAGTATGACGAAGAACTCAACCGCCTCGCCCATCGTTCCACGGAGCTCCGTGAGCGTATCAATGGTGTACGTCAGGCCCTCTCGCCGCACCTCGATGTCCGATTCTTCGAACCCGGGATTTGGCGCGACGGCAAGCTTCACCATTTCAAGCCGGTGTCGCGCCTCGGTCACCGGCAGATTCGCCTTGAACCAGGGTTGTCCTGCAGGTATGAACAGCACTCGTTCAAGCCCCATCGTCACGCGGACGTGCTCCGCGATCACGAGGTGGCCATTGTGTATCGGGTCGAACGTTCCTCCGAAGATGCCGAGCTTCACTCACTCCCACTCCAACTCGTGCTCGCCGACGACGTACGTGTCGCCGGTACGGATTCCCGCCCGCTCCAACTCCGCAATGACGCCCAGCCGCTGTAGTTGCTCGTAGAACTGGACCCGTGCCGCCCAATTGTTCATGTTGACGGTGCCCGCAAACCGCGTGGCCGAACGAAGGACTACCTCGTATTCCCCAGGCCCCACGCGCCGTACCTTCTCCCGTTGGTCCACGGGATCGGGCCTGAGCACCGGAACGTCGGACTTCCCATCGGCGACTGCCACGGACGTTCGAGGCCCGCCCGGTTCTCCGGCCTCCTCACGTTCAGCCGCAATGTTCAGGGCCTCCGCCACGTCATGGAGGAGTTCCTCAAGCCCTATTCTCCCAACGGCGGAGATGCTCCGGATGGAGACCGCTGTGTCCATGAGATCATCGCGGCACAGTTCGAACGCGTCATCGACGCCCGGAATGTCCTGCTTGTTGAAAGCGATGACTTCCGGCCTGTCCATGAGCGCCGCGTTGAATAGGACGATCTCATTGCGTATCCGTCGGTATTCCTCAACCGGATCGGGCGAGTCCCCGTCGATGACGTGTACGAGCACCCTCGTCCGCTCCACGTGTCGAAGGAACTCGTCGCCAAGCCCGGCGCCTGCGTGAGCGCCCTCTATCAGGCCGGGAATGTCGACCATCACAAAGCCGTCCCTGCCGTACTCGACCACACCGAGCACCGGTTCGAGCGTCGTGAACGGGTAGTCTGCCACCTTCGGCCTCGCGGCGCTTACCGCCGCCAGCAGACTCGACTTTCCCGCATTCGGAGCACCGACTATCCCAACATCTGCCAGGAGCTTCAGTTCCAGTCGGAGCCTGATCTCCTGGCCGGGATCACCTTCTTCGGCCAGTAGCGGGAACTGGTTGGTGGATGAGGTGAACCTGGCATTTCCTCGACCCCCACGTCCTCCATGAGCCACCTCTACACGCTCACCATGGTTGGTCAAGTCGACAATTCGCTCACCCGTCATCTCGTCCCATATCTCCGTCCCTTGGGGCACGGCAAACTCGATACTCTCACCCTTCCTGCCATGCTTCTTCCCACCGGCGCCCCCGCCGCCGTTTCTCGCCCTGAAGACACGGTTATGCCGAAAACTCAGGAGCGTGCTTACATTCCTGTCACAGCGGGCAAATACGCTCCCTCCATCACCGCCGTCTCCTCCATCAGGACCGCCATGAGGCACAAACTTCTCTCGCCGTCCGCTGACGGCCCCATTTCCCCCGGACCCGCTGATAGTTCTTATATACACAGAATCAATCATGAGTATCTAAGAGTATAACAATAGACCTTCATAACAGGGTGGATGGTGTGCAGAACAACCCGTTAGCCTCATATTGGCCGTCCTGACGGATCAGTTCCAACTGTTGATTGGATGCTGACAGGTCGGGTGTCTCCTGTGAGCGTCATATGGGTAACATTGAAGGTCCTAAGCCAAACTGCCTGAACTGGTATACTTTCCACAGCAATTCACCACGGGAACCCCGACTGTCAACAGGGTTTTCCCTCACCGATTGGAGCGCATAGTGAGTTTTGAAAACAGCGCCGTGTTCCCCATGACGGCCAACATAAGCGACAGTTCACACCTCACCATAGGCGGCATCGACGCACTCGACCTGCTTGCAGAGTATGGATCGCCCCTCTACGTATTCGACGAGGTCACGATGCGAACGATGTGCCGCGAGTTCGTCGGCGCATTCGCAAGCCGGTATCCCAAGAGCAAGGTGCTGTACGCGTCGAAGGCGTTCGTGAACCCGGCCATCGTCCAACTCGTCACCGACGAGGACCTCGGCATGGACGTTGTCTCCTCCGGCGAGGTCGCGGTGGCAAAGGCCGGAGGCGCCGACCCGGCGAACCTCTACTTCCACGGCAACAACAAGACCTCGGAGGAGCTGGAATACTCCCTCGAAAAAGGTGTCGGTCGCTTCGTAATCGACAGCTTCCACGAGTTGGAGCTCCTCAACGCTAAGGCCCGTGCCCGGGGCGTCAACCAGGACGTCCTCCTTCGCCTGTCGCCCAGCGTCGACCCGCACACCCACGTGATGACGACGACCGGCATCCTCGACAGCAAGTTCGGGTTCTCCATCGAGACCGGCGACGCCGCCACGGCCATCCGGCAAACACTCGCGGCCACCAACCTGAATCTCATCGGCATCCACTTCCACCTCGGCTCCCCCATCTTCGAGTTGGAGCCGTACTCTATCGCCGTTGACGCGATCCTGACCTACCTCGCCCCCTTCAGGGATGAGGGTCTCGTTCTGGAAGAGTTCAGTCCCGGCGGCGGGTTCGCCATCGGATACCTCCGCGACAGGCTTCCCCCTTCCGTGGACGCCTATGCGACGGCGATTACGACCGCGATGAAGGCCCGTTGCGCCGACCTCGGCTTCGGCGAGCCGACGCTGGTCATCGAACCGGGCCGCTCCATCGTCGGCCGCGCCGGCGTAGCCCTCTACACCGTCGGAGCGATCAAGGACATCCCGACGGTGCGAAAATACGTCTCCCTCGACGGCGGGATGGGCGACAACATCCGCCCCGCCCTCTACGACGCTGCCTACGAGGCGGTCGTCGCCAACCGCATGGACGAAGCCCCCTCCGAGGTCGTCACGCTTGCCGGGAAGTACTGTGAGTCCGGCGACGTGCTTGTCAAAGACATCAACCTGCCCCACATTGAGTCGGGCGACATCATCGCCATACCGGCTTCGGGAGCCTACTCGCCCTCGATGGCGAGCGTCTACAACCTGAACCCCCGTCCGCCAATGGTCATGGTCAACGACGGCGAGGCGAAGCTCATCCGCCGTCGCGAGACCTTCGCCGACATGATGCTGCAGGACGTCGTGTAGCGGGAGCTATTCCCAGAAGGTGTCCCTTGAATCAGTCGAAACCGTTCGTGGTGAGCTTGTCGAACCATGAACGATGCATCGACTCTTCGAAGCAAGTCTTGAGACTTGCTTCTTAGTCCTTCGTTGCCACCACGATCATCCGGGGCGTGTCGATGGAGTACGGCGAGCCGTCATAGTCCCCGTACGCGGCTGACACCCGTAGCCCCGCCGCGTCGATCAGCCGGACCAGTTCCGTCAGCGTGTACAACCGGACATCGTGCCCGGGCGACTCGCGACGAGTCCCCTCCGCCGTGACGATGCTGAACGTGACGTGGTTCCTCCCGGTGACCAGATCGAACTCCCTGTGCTCGAGGAACGTGTTGCCGTCGTCGTCCGTGTGCCAGTCGTTCTGGACGTAGTTCGCCAGCACCCACTCGCGGTTGATCGTATCCAGGAGAAGCTGCCCGCCCCCCTTGAGAGAGTTGCGGGCGGCTTGCAGGACCCGCACGTCCTCGTCCTCCGAATCGAAGTACCCGAACGCTGTGAACATGTTGATAACCGCGTCGAACTCGCCGGTAAACGGAATGTCCCGCATGTCCCCGTGGACGGTCTCAATCTCGACTCCCTCGCGCACGGCATCCTCTTGCGCGATTCTCAGGTAGCTCTCGCTCAGGTCTTGCCCCGTCACGACCATCCCGCGTTGGGCCAGCGCGATGGCATGGCGACCATGCCCGCACGCCAGATCCAGCACCCTGTCGCCCTTCTGCAGTCCCAGCGCCCGCACGACGAACGCCGTCTCACGCTCCGTCGCGTCCCGCGACAGCCGTCCGCTGTATATCTTCAGGTAGTCCTCATTGAAGAACTCCGTATACCAGTTTGGAGCATCTGCACTCACGTTTGGACCTCCGGCGATTCGGGACCTTTCCGTTGACGAACGTTGTCATCCATACCGTTCAGGGGTGTCAGCAACTACTGGGCAGGTACCCTCAATCTCTCCCCCGCCGGGGGAGAGATACAGAGAGGGGGTTCCGGCATTTACTTGAAAGCAGCGTTACGCCCCGTGCATGGGGCCGTACAAGTGGAAGCAACTGCCTCCCAGTCCGCCCTTTCTCCTCACTCTGTGATCTCTGTGCCCTCTGTGGTGAATCCCCCTCGTCCTGAGCAGTTACATATACCAATCCGTTTTGAATACACCATGAATCCGTCATTCCCGCGAAAGCGGGAATCCATCGGCTACGCTAGCAACAATACTGCTTCATCACACCCCAATTGATATTAGTAGCTTGTCAAAGGCCTCCTTCGTGTCTCGACAGCCTCACCACGAACAGACCTTGGAGCGACCCTACCCCGAAATTGTAGCAGACCGACGTACCTCGGAAGATGGTGTATGATTCCCCAACGGCGACGGCGTATCAGTCCGCTGGAGGAGTCCGTTATGACCATAGCCATTCTCTGGATCCAACTCGGAATAGCGGCCGCCGTGATTCTCGGCGCGTCATTGTTCCTCGCCAAGTCGGCGGACGTCATCGCCATCAAGACGGGGCTTGGCCGCTCGTTCGTCGGCGTCGTGCTCCTCGCGACCGCAACGTCCCTGCCGGAGCTCGGAACAGGTATCAGCGCCGTCTCCGTCGTCGGCGAGCCCGACCTGGCCGTCGGCGGGGCCTTCGGGAGCAACCTGTTCAACCTCCTGATAATCGGCCTCATGGACATCTTCTGGTGGAGGCGCTTTCTCCTGAACCACGTCGGGATGTCGTCCGTCGTCATCGGAACGCTGGGCATCATCGTCATCTCGCTCGGCGGGGCCGCAGTGCTCCTGCACGATATGTCGACCGTACTGGGTGATTGGCCCATAAGCCCGCTGTCGATCGTGCTCGTCGTCGGGTTCGCCATCGCGATGTACTTCATCTACCTGTTCGAGAAGAGCGACGAGGCAACCGACAAGGCGCCCGATTCGGACGACTCCGACAAATACGCGTCTGAACACCTCCCGCGCCACCTCGTGATATACGTCGTATCTGCCCTCATCGTCGTCGTCTCCGCCGTCTGGCTCTCCTTCGTGAGCGACGACCTCGCAATCGAGATGGGCTGGGACGCCAGCTTCATGGGCACCCAGTTCCTCGCTGCGGCGACGTCCCTGCCGGAGCTTGCCACCTCCTTCGCGGCCCTCCGCATCGGCGCACCCGAGCTCGCCATAACCAACCTGCTCGGCAGCAACCTCTTCAACATGGGGTTCGTCCTCTTTCTCGACGACGTTGCCCACACCGGGGGGCCTATCTGGACCGCCGTATCGCCCGTACACGCCCTCACGGCAGCCATCGCCGTCGTGATGACCGCGGTAATCACCCTTGCGGTGGTAACCAGGCCCAGAGAGTCCCGGCCCGGCGTCGTGACCATCGAATCGGGGGTGCTGATCGCCGTCTACGCCATCGCGAGCTTCCTCGTCTTCACGTTGGGGTAGTGCGCGTCAAAAAATCTCTCCTCCGCCGGGGGTTGATGGGGGTAGGAAAAACGGATTTGCAGCTATGATCCGGTTCCGTCTCCCTGTCATTCCGAGCGCAGCGAGGAATCTAAAATCCATAACCACAAGACCGAACAGCCGGTGCAGTGCATCTACCATGACCAAGAGCGAAAGCAGCGTAAGAACTCCCGATGTCAGCTTTACGCTAGGACAGACACTGTAGATTCTTCGACCCCGCTCCGCCCAGAATGACGGAGCTAGGGAGCTTTCTGGTCAATGGAGAGTGGCTGATAGTCAAATACATACCCCCTCTCCCGTTCGCGGGAGAGAGCTTGCCCCGTACTCGATACGGGGGCTGGGGTGAGGGTAAATGCCTACCCCTGTCAGCCCGCCGAGGGATACACAACCATCAATCTCTCCCCCGCCGGGGGAGAGATACAGAGAGGGGGGCCGCCCTTGAACAAAGTCGCCGTCCTGACCAGCGGAGGACTCGACAGCTGCGTCCTTCTCGCCGACATGGCCCGCGACGCCGAGGTGTGGCCCGTCTACGTGCGCGCAGGGCTGGTGTGGGAGGACGAGGAATGTCGCGCCATCCAGCGGTTCATCGCCGCGCTCGGCAGCCCAAACGTCCGACCGCTGGTCGAGTTGTCCGCCCCGATGCGCCCAATCTACGGCGACCACTGGTCGTTGACCGGCGTAGACGTCCCCAAACCCGGCGACGCAGACGATGCCGTCTTCATGCCCGGGCGAAACATCGTCCTGATCGGCCTTGCCGCCGTGTGGTGCAGCACGCAGGGTGTGGGCGCGGTCGCCATCGGGTCCCTCGGCGGCAACCCCTTCCCCGACGCAACGCCGGAGTTCTTCGACGCGTTCGGCGCCGCCCTCAGCCGCGGCCTCGACCACGACATAGAGGTCCTCGCGCCCTATCGCGGCCGCACCAAGGTCGACCTCATCCGCCAGAACCAACACCTGCCCATCGAGCTCTCCCTGACCTGCATGACCCCCGTTGACGGCCTCCACTGCAGCCTCTGCCAGAAATGCGAAGAACGCATCGACGCCTTCACCGCCGCCGCCGTGGAGGATGCGACGGAGTATGCGGCGCGCAGGGATTAGTTTGACATTGGTAGTATGATATTGCCGGAATAGAAGTAACAAGGGAAGTACCATATGAATGTTGCCAGTTTCGACAGTACGAAACGCTCAATGGAGGAGATGCTCAAGGATGCAGGTGCGGGAAAGATGCAGCTTCCTGACTTTCAGCGCGGCTGGGTTTGGGACGATCACCACATCAAGGATCTCATCGCAAGCGTGTCGCTGTCGTTTCCTATTGGGGCGGTCATGACGCTAGAGGCAGGCGGCGAGGATGTTCGTTTCAAGACCCGGCCCATTGAGGGTGCTGAACCTTCGGTTGCTGAAAAGGATCCCGCAACCCTTATCTTGGATGGCCAGCAGCGATTGACCTCACTGTTCCAGTCGTTGATTTCTGGAAGTCCAGTCGCGACGAGAGATACTAGAGGAAACAGAACCAGTCGCTGGTACTACCTAGATATGAAAAGGTGCGTCGAAAGCAATGATGATCGCGAAGATGCCGTTGTTTCTGTTCCCGAGGATCGTGTGGCAAAGACATTTCAAGGAGAGATAACTGACCTCTCGTCCCCAGAGCAAGAATATATGCAGGACATGTTTCCACTACACAAAGTTTTTACTTCTGCCGAGTGGAGGCAAGGACACAATGAGTATTGGGGATATTCCCCAACAAAGATTAAGCTGTTCAACGATTTTGAGAGCCAAGTAATCAAACGCTTCGAACAATATCACGTCCCAGTCATTGAGTTGGGCGAAGAGACACCCAAAGAGGCTGTCTGTCTAGTTTTCGAAAAAGTGAATACAGGTGGAGTCACCTTAACGGTTTTCGAGTTGCTTACTGCGTCCTTCGCCGCAGACGATTTTCAACTCCGCGAGGACTGGGACGCAAGAAAGGAACGCCTAAGTAATCATGCCGTTCTCAGGAATTTAGAGAGCACGTCCTTTCTACAAGCGGTCACACTGCTCGCAACTAAGGCAAGAGGCGCAGCAGTCAGTTGCAGACGCCGGGATATCCTCCGACTGACTACGGATGAGTATCAAGAGTGGGCATCCAGGGTTGAACACGGATTCCGGCGAGCTGCCCAATTCCTTCGTGAACAGAAGGTTTTCCAAAGCAGGGATATACCATACCAAACACAATTAGTACCCCTCTCCGCCATTCTTACCGACCTCGGAGATGCCGGCGACACGGATGGTGCTCGCCAGAAGATTGCCCAATGGTTCTGGTGCGGCGTACTAGGAGAGATGTATGGAGGCACTACCGAGACCAGGTTTGCGTTGGACCTCACTGACGTCACAAGCTGGGTGCGCAATGGTGGGGACGAGCCGAGGACAATGCGAGATGCAAACTTCCAGGCGGAGCGACTGCTTACACTGCGCACACGTAATAGTGCCGCATACAAGGGTATCCACGCGTTATTGATGCGCGACGGTAGCTTAGATTTTCGTAAGGGGCAGCCACTCCAAGAACAGACGGTCAACGAAGAGAGTATCGACATTCATCATGTATTCCCACGATCATGGTGCCAAAGGGGTCAGAACGACATTGCATCCCGGTTCTACGACAGCATCATCAACAAGACGGCGATTGATGCAAGAACAAACCGAATCATTGGTGGCAATGAGCCATCCAAGTACTTAACGAAACTTGAGGAAATAGGAGAAATGACCTCCGATCGGATGGATAACATTCTGAGAACTCACCGCATTCCAGTTACGGAACTTCGAAGCGATGACTTTTGGGAGTTCTTCAAGGTGCGCACCGAATTACTCCTTCAGTCCATCGAATCGACGATGGGTAAGGGTGTTGAAGGTCGGGAACGTCTTTTCGAAAGCAGTTGAGGTGCGAAGAGCCGCGGAGGGCACCATGAATAACTCTCCCTACCTCTACTTTCTTCCCGGAGCCCCACATGAAAGTCACCAAGATCACCCCCATACCCGTCAATACAGGCCCCTTCGGCGGGTTCTTCGTACGAGTCGATACCGACGCTGGCATCTACGGCCTCGGCGAGGTTGGCATGACTCGCACGGGCCAGGCCGTCGCCAAGGCGGTCGAGCACCTCGCTGATCTCGTAATCGGCGAGGACCCTCTCAGCACCGAGCGCCTGTGGCAGCACATGTTCCGCCGCAACTTCTTCCCCGCAACCGGCGTCTACTCCTGCGCCATCAGCGCCATCGACATCGCCCTGTGGGATATCAAGGGCAAGGCTCTTGGCGTCCCCGTGTACAAGCTGCTGGGAGGCCCCGTGCGGGACAAGGTCGTCTGCTATCCACACTGCCAGGGCAACTCGACCGACAAACTGATCGAGAACTGCGTCGAGCACGTCGAGAAGGGCTGGAAGTTCGTACGCTGGGGGCAGCCGGAGACCGGAGGGACGCTGGAGGTCCGGGAGACGGGCATCCTCGACCCCATGAAGTCGATAGAGGTGGGCGAGGAGCAGATGGCAAGGGTGCGCGAGGCCGTCGGCCCCGATATCCAGATCGCCTTCGACGTGCACACCCGCCTCGATACTCACTACGTCACGAACTTCTGCCGCAGGGTCGAGAAGTACAATCCCTTCTTCATCGAGGACCCCCTCCGCGCCGAGAATCCCGGCAGCTACCGCACACTGGCGCGACACGTCAACGTGCCCATAGCCGCCGGCGAGCAGTGGTCGAACAAGTGGCAGTTCCGCGAGGTGATCGAGGAGGAGCTCATCAGCTTCGCCCGCATCGACCTGTGCAACGTCGGCGGCATTACGGAGGCGCTCAAGATCACCCACTGGGCGGAGACGCACTACATCGACATCGCCCCGCATAACCCCCTCGGCCCCGTCAGCGCCGCTGCGTGCGTCGCCCTCTGCATGGCCTCGTCGAACGTCGGCGTCCAGGAGATGCCCAAGGCCCCCGGCACCTACGAGACCGACCTCTTCCCCGTTCAGATCGACTTCGAGGACGGCTACGCCTTCTCCACCGACCGTCCCGGTCTCGGTGTCGAGATCGACATGGACGTCGCCGAGGCAAAGGCGTGGACTCCCAGCGGCTACGTCCCCTACCTCACCCGCAGCGACGGCGCAATCACCAACTGGTAGCCATCCGACACACCTCTGTGGGTGTTCTCGAAGTGTTTTGGGTCACCTCTAGCCGCTTATCACCCGCTCGCCCTGAGCAGCGTTATGCCCCGCGCGCGGGGCCGTGTAGGGGTGTCAGTAACTGCCGGCAACCACGAGATAGTACGTTCGGCCTGAGCCTGTCGAAGGCTCTCTTACCCCCTCTCCCGTTCACGGGAGAGAGCCTGCCCCGCACTTGATACGGGGGCGGGGGTGAGGGTAGAAGACCCACCCACCCCCCACCGTCATTCCGCGAAGGTAGATCTTTGCCTTACCCCCTCTCCCGTTCGCGGGAGAGGGTTGGGGTGAGGGTAAAACGCCCGTCCCACCCCCACCGTCATTCCGGCGAATGCCGGAATCCAGAAGCCCTCTCCGCGCTCCACCACCTTCCACACAATGGTAGAATACCGTCACTGCGAGAACGGGTGAACCACAACCATGGACTTCGAAAACTACAATCTCGACCCGGCCATCTACGACGAGATGTTCCTGCAGGACGGCACCCCGCGGGATCATTGCCGGCAGCTCTATGAGACGCTGACGCAGTTCACAGCCGAGGAGCTCGCCAGCATCCAAGAGCGGGTCGCCCGCTCGTTCTCGAATGAGGGCATCACCTTCACGGTATACGGCGACGACGAGGCCGACGAGCGGATAATCCCCGTCGACAGCATCCCCCGCGTGATGTCCGCCCCCGACTGGCGAGAGATCGAAGCGGGGCTGACCCAACGCCTCAAGGCCCTCAACCTCTTCCTCGAGGACGTGTACGGCCCCTCCCGCAGCAACGACCGCTTCGGCGTGCCACGCATCGTCGACGACGGTGTGATTCCGGTCGACGTGGTGCGCGGCTGTCCGCAATACCGCATCGAGATGCGCGGCTTCTCCGCCCCCTACGGCACGTGGGTCGCCATCTGCGGCACCGACCTCGTGCGCACCAACGACGGTTTCAAGGTGCTCGAAGACAACCTGCGTGTCCCCTCAGGCGTTTCCTACATGCTCGCGAACCGCAAGACGGCCAAGGCAAGCCTGCGCCGCTTGTATCGAGCCGTGAAGGTGCAGGAGATCGAGCACTACGGACAGGTGCTCCTGCAGACTCTGCAGGAGCTGGCCCCTGTGGGACGTACCGATCCAACGATCGTCCTCCTTACTCCGGGGGTGTACAACTCCGCCTTCTACGAGCACGTGTTCCTCGCCCATGAGATCGGCGCGGAGCTCGTCGAGGGACGCGACCTGCTCGTCAACGACGGGTTCGTCTATATGCGGACCACGAAGGGCCTGCGCCGCGTTGACGTGATCTACCGCCGCGTGGACGACGACTTCGTAGACCCACTCGTGTTCCGCCCCGACTCGCTGCTCGGCGTGCCGGGCCTCATTCATGCCTACAAGCTCGGCAACGTGTCCCTCGTGAACGCGCCCGGAACGGGCGTTGCCGACGATAAGAGCGTCTACGCCTACGTGCCCGACATGATCCGCTACTACCTGTCCGAGGAGCCGATTCTGGCAAACGTCGACACCCGCCTGTGCCGCCGGCCCGATGACCTCGAATATACGTTGGACAACCTGCAGGACCTCGTGGTCAAGCGCGTGGGCGAGTCTGGAGGGTACGGGATGCTGATCGGCCCGCACTCGACCGCCGAAGAGCGCGATGAGTACGCCAAGCAGGTCCGTGCCAACCCGCCCGACTTCATTTCCCAGCCCGTGCTCGACCTTTCCCGCGCCCCCTGCGTCATCGACGGCCAGTTCGAGCCCCGCCACGTCGATCTCCGCCCCTTCGTCCTCCACGGACGCAAGACCCGCATCGTCCCCGGCGCATTCTGCCGCGTCGCCCTCCGTCGAGGCAGCCTCGTGGTGAACTCCAGCCAGGGCGGCGGCGGCAAGGACTTTTGGGTTCTGGAAGAGTAACTGTCCAGACTTCGTGAGAGCGCTCGACACACAGCCTACCGTCATTCCCGCGTAGAGCTTGCCCCGTACCCCGATACGGGGCCGGAATCCAGAAAGCCGATTAGTCACAATACGGCCCCGTCCAAATGAATTGGTATAAGCTTATCTGCAATGCTTCATTTTCTCAGGAGCGGTAAGATGGAGACCTTCAGCGTGGAAATCGCCATAGGCGACCTGGGCGGCGAAAGCTACGAAACTATGGAAGCCCTGGTTGATACCGGCGCAACAACGACCGTTGTTCCCGGCGCCATCCTCAGGCGGCTCGGAATCGCCCCGACCAAGCGAGAGACCTTCGAATACGCAGGGGGGCAGCGGGTGGAGTTGGACATGGCCGAGGCGAGGGCGAGAGTAGCTGACAGGGAGACCACCACCTGGGTGATCTTCGGCGAAGACGACACCGCCCTGCTCGGCGCATACACACTGGAAGGCACGTTTCTGGCAGTAGACCCCTACGGCCAGCGACTCATCCCCGTCTCAGGACTGTTGAAGTGATCGGAGCCGATCGACGATCAAGGGGAGGGAAACGCACCGCTACGCGCGGTCAAACTCGTCCTTCGATATACCCAGATCCCGTATGACCGCCCTTACCGTGCCGGGCTTGAGGTCTCTGCCTCGCCAGTTCGGTATCGCAGTCGTAGATTTGGTAGCATCATTTGCCCAAATCTCATGGTCACCCTTCCCCTGGCGAGCGAAATCACAGCCGAGGCTCCTCAGTTTGCGGGTGAGTTCCCTGTAGTTCAAACGGCCACCAAGACCTCGTTGGCGGTCGTGGCGTCGATCAGCGAGGCCCGCACCTCGGCGGGTAACTCGTACCCTCGCTCTACGCAGACCTCGATGGTTGCGGCGGCTACGCTTGAGAGGATGTCCAGCGCTTCTTCCGGCGTATCTCCCCAGGCCCTGCACCCGGGGAGGACGGGAATCTCGGCCAGGTACTTGTCCTCGGTCTCTTCCGAGGGGTCGTGCATTACGTAGCGTAGCTTGTAGTGCTTCATGGAGTCCGTCCTGCCAGCTTTCCCCTTCTACGGTGAATTATAGCACTTCTTTATCTGGTCTCGTATGTTGTAGTAAGCTATCGCCCGACCGCATGGACAGGTCGGTCAAAGGCGAGTCGACCCTGGTTAAGTCCAGCCGGTCGGCAAGAAATTCCGGGTATTGGAGGACTAGACGAAATGCTCTCTCGCAGCGCGCAGGGACTCTACTGGATGGGCCGCTATCTTGAGCGGGCCGAGCACCTGTGCCGACTGCTGCGATTGCAGACCGAAGCGCTGGTCGACCGGCCAGTAGAGGAAATCTACTTCGGTTGGAAGCGCATCTATGGCAGCATGAGGCGTCAGCCGCCCCTGGGGATCATCGAGCTCGACAGCGACGAGTACACCCTCGCCGACTCATATACCCTCGCGGACGACCTCACGTTTGAGCGCACGAACCCCGATTCCGTTTGGAGTTGCTTCGCCTTGGGCAGGGAGAACGCCCGGCAGATGCGCAACTGCATCAGCGCCGAAATGTGGACTCACCTCAATCTGGCATACCTGCGGATTCAGCAGCTCGACATCCAGAATATCTGGCGCGTCTCCCCTGAGAACTTCTACTCCGAAACGTCCGCTGAGATCGATACCTTCGCGGGCGTGGCCGAGGCGACCATGTACCGTGACGAGGGCTGGGAGTTCCTGCAGCTGGGTCGCGCCATCGAGCGGTCCCAGCTTCTGGTCGCGCTCCTGCTCTTCCAGCTCGATGTCGAAACGGAGGTCGAGGAAGACTCCGACACCGACTGGACGACCCTGCTCCGCGCCTACCACGCCTTCGAAGCCTACAACCGGAAGTACAGCGTCGAAGTCCAGTCCGGGCAGGTCCTCGACCTGCTCGTCTCCGACCCGCTCATTCCCCATTCCTTGTCCCGGACACTGGACATGATGGCGGCGAACCTTGCCTCACTCGGCCTCGGTTCGGACGAGCGCACCGGAGGTGAGGCCCAGAGACTCGCGGGACGTATGGGAGCCCTCGTCCATTACGACTGGCCCGATACCGATGACCACCGGGGTCTTCTGAAACGGGTGCGCGAGTTCGGTCGCGATCTTCATGGCCTCGTCAACGCAGCATACTTCGAATACGCCATAGAAGACTTCCCCGTTCGCTGACACGATGCCTGACTCGGTACGCTACGACATCGAGCACGTCTCTCACTACGTCTACTCCGTGCCTATCCGCCACAGCGTCATGTCGCTGTGCATGAGGCCCCGCGACGACTCAGGTCAGCGACTGCTGAGTTTCGAAGTTAGAACGAACCCCTTGTCGTCCCTCAACGCCGAGACGGACGGCTTTGGCAACACGAAGCACGTCCTCAACATCCACCGCGAGCACGCAACCCTGGAGATAGCCTCTCGCTCCACCGTCGAGACCACTCACTCTCCGCCGCTGCCGGACTCCTTGGGGAACGGCGCATGGGAAGAGATGCGCACTTGGAAGGAAGCCTTCACCCAGTGGGAGTTCACACGCCCCAGCGTATTCGCCCAGCCCACCCCCATGCTCACCGACTACGTCAACCGTCACGGCATCTCGCCGGGCGACGACCCCCTGCAGTCCCTGGTGCGCCTGCGCGACGCGATCCATCAGAGCTTCGACTACGTGCCGGGGAGCACGTCGGCCGTCTCCCCCATCGCCCATATCCTTGAGACCGGCCAGGGCGTCTGCCAAGACTACGCCCACGTCATGATTGCTATAGCGCGCTCATGGGGAGTGCCGACCCGCTACGTCTCAGGCTATGTGTCCGCCCGGAAGACCGGCATGGTCGCCCAGCAGTCGGCCACCCATGCCTGGGCGGAGTGTTACCTCCCCGAGCTCGGCTGGACGGAGTTCGACCCCACGAACCCGAAACTCCCCAGCGAGCGAAGGGTGCGCGTCGCCGTTGGCCGCGACTACGACGACGTTTCCCCCACTCGCGGCGTCTTCGTGGGCAACACCGACAGCCTCCTGGAGGTCAGCGTCCGGATGCGCCCGATACAGTAAGGCTCTGCCCCTCCACGTCCGATACCATCAATACACCTTCTAGAGAAGGCTCGCGGCGGTAGTTTCTCCACACCATGTTGTACAATGGCCTCATTAGGCCCCAGCGAGAACCTCATAGTGAGGTGAGCTATGGTTACAGTAACAGAACCTATTCCCTCCATAGAAACTCAGAGAAGGAGAGCGCCTCAACTCACGCGTCCGGCCGCTGGGGAATTTGTTATCCAGACTGGCTCAGAGTCTTCTGAACCTAGCAGCGACTACAATTCTCTGTTTGACTTGGCACTTTCCTTACAAGAGAAGAAGGACTATGAGAACGCTATTGCCAATTACACTAGGGCTATCGAACTTAACTCGCAGACAGCCGAGGCCTATGTCAATCGTGGCGCTGCATATGAAAGTATGGGCAAACTCGATCTGGCGCTTCAGGACTTCAACACAGCTCTTGCCCTTGAACCTAAATCCGAGGCGTATAACAATCGCGCCAACGTTCACTTCAAGAAACGTGACTACGACCGGGCCGCCCAAGATTACAGCAAGGCGTTGGAACTGGGACCCGGCAATGCCGGCGCACACCTCTACCGCGGGCACGCGCTAAAGAATATGGGGCTGCATGACCATGCTATCAGGGACTATGGTGAGGCGCTGATCCTAGACCCTGACAATGCCGACGCATATACCAGCATAGGTACCATTCACTCCCAGAGAGGCGATCATGACAGCGCCATAAAAAACTATGATCAAGCCTTGAAGATTGACCCTTGCGACCCATATACCTATTTGAGCCGCGGCGCCTCTCATAACGCCAAAGGAGACTTCGACAACGCCGAAAGAGATTTCGGAAAGGCCTTGGAGTTAGATCGCGAGTATGCCTATGCCTATAGCTCGCGGGGCATGGTCTTCATTAAGAAGGGGGAGGTTGACCGTGCTCTCCGGGACTTTGACAGAGCTTTGCAGTTGAATCCCGACTACGCGTATGCTCGAACCGTCCGCGGTTCGCTCTACTTGGAGAAAGGCGATCTGGATCGTGCGATCCGAGACTTCGACAAGGCCTTGGCCTTGGACCCGCAAAATACCAACGCCCACAACGACCGTGGAGTTGCGTACGAGCGAAAAGGCGACTTTGACCGGGCAATGCAGGACTATGATCAGGCCGTGCGCATAAGACCCAATCAGGCGGCGTACGCCAATCGGGGCATTGCTCTGTTGCGCCTATCCCAGTGGGACAACGCTAGGTCGGATCTGCTTAGTGCCCGTAATATGGGAATGGATGTCGTGTCCGTCTTTCGTGCCGGCCATGGGGATATCGCCGCCTTCGAGGAAAGGCACAGCCTTAAATTGCCGCAGGATATCGCGGACATGCTCAGCCGTGAGGAAGCTCCGCAACCGGCCCTCACCGGAGAGTCTATCTTGGACATGTTCGAGAGGCTCAGGGAGTCTGTTCCACCAGATACCTGGGACAAGCTCCCCTCCGACTTGGTTCAGAACAAGAAACATTATCTCTATGGTCATCCGAAGGAAATGGAGTGAATGCGAACACTCTTCGCGGATTCGGGACACTGGATCGCTCTCTTACATCCACGCGACCAAATGCACGAACAGGCCAAGGCGGTGGCTGCGAGTCTGGGACCCGTTGCAATCGTTACGACCCAGATGGCCTTGGCCGAGGCGCTCAACCACCTGTCAGGAAAAGATGAACAACTTCGGAGCCTTGCTGTGGAGCTTGTCAAAGGATTGGAGAACAATTCGGAAGTTGAAATAGTTCCGCAGACGGATGCTCAATTCAGGGCCGCCGTGGAACTATACTCTTCCCGATTGGACAAGACTTGGAGCCTCACAGATTGCGCGAGCTTCCTGGTTATGGAAGAGAGGAACATAAGCGAGGCGCTTGCCTACGACCGAGACTTCGAGCAGGCCGGATTCGTGGCCTTACTTCGATAGAATCGGCAATGACATCAACCTGATGGAACCTCTTGGTGGTCTGCCATTCGAGGGTTCACCCAATAGCTCACGGCTTCAGGGTTGAGAGAAGTTTGTAAAGCCTCAGGTTCGCCAAAAGGACTCTCAATGGCGTCCTTTCGACGACTACCCGACGAAGCAGGCTCCCCCCTATCCCTCCGTCTTCTCCCACGCGGGGTCGATAGACTCCGCGATGCGCTCCTTGTAGTCCTCGCGAGGCGGCGAGAAGATGTCGAGCACGAGACCCTTGTCCGGCCCACCGTACAGGGCATGAGGCACCCCGCCGGGGATGACGTACGACATCCCGCGCTTCATCGTCTGGCGCTCTCCGCCGATGGTCATGTCGAACTCGCCTTCGAGCACCATGCCCGCCTGCTCGTGCGGATGCGTGTGCTCGGGCACGTCCGTGTGCGGGTCGGTCTCGATCAGACTCATCATCACCTTGTCGCCCCACAGAGTGCGGATCCGCACTCCCGGCACGATCTCAACCGGATTGACCTTGAGAATGTCGGTGAAATAGGCCATCTTGATCTCCTATTGTGTAGTGATTGTTGCGTAATGTGTTGTGGGTCCTAGTACTCAGTCAACTCGAATATTACAAACCAGACAGATATCGATTTCTCCCCTCTCCCGTCGTGGGAGAGGGCTAGGGTGAGGGTGATTCATAATATATCAAGACTGTGTTGACTACCTACTTGTTCGGACGACTATCCTGACGGGCTCCCCCCGCGCCGGCGCGCCTCGTAGTCGGTGCCCGCCTTCTTGAGAGCATTGGTTCGCAGGTCCTTCAGGTGGTCTCGCTTCTCGATGGACCACTTCTCCGACGCAGTCAGGTTATGCAGGGAGTTCTGGAACTGCGGCACGACATAGCGGGCGATGAGCTCGTAGCTCCTCATCACCTGCTCGCGGTTGCCCCATTCGGTCGCCACGAAGAGTATCCCCCCGAACCCGCCGCTTTCCTCATCGAGCCGGTGGATGGTCTCCACCAGGTCGTCGGGCGTTCCGACGACCCACCGTCCCGACTCGGTCGCCGCGTCGATGGTCTCCTCACCCGGCCCGTCGTGGAGCGGTTCGTGGCCCATCACCGTCTCGAAATAGTGCCGTTGGAAGCTGGTGGACCCGGCCCGCGCCGCCTCCACGGCCTCCTTCTTCGAGTCGGCCAGGAAAGCGTGGATGACCAGTCTCCACTCGCTGCGGTCCATCTGCTTGCCGTGACGTTCCGCCGTCTCCTCCGCGATGGACCAGAAGTCGTTGAGGCTCCGCGCGTCATGCCGCTTCATGACGGTAGGGTCCGCAATGGAGAGCACCGACGCGCCGTGCCTTCCTGCAAGCTCCATGCCCGACGGCGACATCGCCGCCGCGACTGCCACGGGGAAGTGTGGCTTCGTATACGGCTGGAGGTGCAGACGCGCCTCGTTGAGCGTGAACCAGTCCGACTCGTAGGTTATCGGCTCCGTCTCCGTCAGCAGCCGCATGATGATGTCGAACGACTCGCCCATGCGGTTGCGCTGCGTGAGCGGGTCGATGCCAAGCATGTAGGCGTCCGTCGTCAGCGCCCCGGGCCCCACGCCGAGCATCACGCGCCCTCTCGTGAGGTGGTCGAGCAGCACCATCCGGTTCGCCACCATGAGCGGATGGTGGTACGGCAGGCTGATGACCCCCGTCCCGAGGTTGATGTACTTCGTCCGCTCCGCAGCGACCCCCATGAACACCTCCGGCGAGGCGATGGTCTCCCATCCCGCCGTGTGGTGCTCTCCTATCCACGCTTCGTCGAACCCAAGGTAATCAAGCCACTGGATGAGTTCGAGGTCGCGCTCCAAGCCGAGCGTGGGATTCTCGCCCAGCACGTGGAACGGCGCCAGGAAGATGCCGAACTTCATACGTTCAGGAAGGGTCATGTCGTCTCCAATCTCAAAGTGAGTAGAGAGTATTGCGTATCGGGTGAGGCGTTCTTCAGAGTCGCCCGCGTTCCACCAGGCAGCCTGCTCTCCCGGCTGCTTTCTACGCAATACTCTCTACTTTCTTCGCTCTGTGTAATTTCCCCCTATCCTACCACTCGTTTCGCCTCGACCCAAAGGGCTTCCTTCTCGTCGAACGACAGGTCGGACACCGATTGGCCGCGCTCACGGGCAAGTTGCTCCATGTGACTGAACCGGGCGCGAAACCTGTGCCCCGTGGCCCGCAGCGAGTCCTCGGCGTCTACCTTGAGCCAGCGGGCCACGTTGACCAGCGTGAAGAGCACGTCGCCATACTCAGCCTCGCGCTCCTGCGGGGTCTTCGCCCGCTGCAGCTCGTCGAGCTCCTCCCGGACCTTGTCGAGCACTCCGCCGAAGTCGTCCCACTCGAACCCGACCTTGGACGCCCGGTTGCCGAGCGCCTGGGCGTACGCCAGGGAGGGCATCGCTCGCGGTATCCCGTCCAGGGTGCCCTTGTCTTTGTTGGACGGCTCGGCGCGCTTGATGTCGTCCCACCGGGCCGCCACCTCTCCCGAGTCCTTGACCGTCGCGTCCCCGAAGACGTGTGGATGCCTCCGCATCAGCTTGTCGCGAACGCCCCCCGCCACGTCCTCCGCGTTGAAGTTGCCCGCCTCGTCTCCGATCCGAATCTGGTACACGAGGTGGTAGAGGACGTCCCCCAACTCCTCCGCGATCTCCTCGGCCTTGCCCCCGTCGATGGCGTCGAGAAGCTCGTAGACCTCCTCCAGCAGCATCGGCTTGAGCGACTCGTGCGTCTGCTCCCCGTCCCACGGGCACCCGCCGGGCCCGCGCAGATGGGCGCACAACGCCAACAGGCCTTCAAGTGTGGGAGGGAACTCCTGCGGCATGAGGGTAGGTTACCATCCACCGGGTGGACTGTACACCGAAGCTGGAAAGGAGAGAGTATTGTGTAGGGAGTTTGAATCGGACAGGGCGCGTCATGCAATACTTTCTACTTTCTTTTCACTCGCCCCCCCGTTTGACGCTCCGAAGTGCCGTTGATACACTCGCTCATATTCCAACGTCACGTGATGGAGGGTGACATGACACTGGTCTCGGAGCGGGCGCTGCGTATGTACTATGAGGCCGTCGTAATCGACGGCCTGAATGTGAGCAACTGGGACAGCGACGAGGTATACGTGAGTCTCAACGACGGAGGCGTAACCGCCATCAACGCGACGATCGCCACGTGGGAAAACTACCGCGAGACCTTGGACCACATCTCAAGGTGGCTGGTCCGGTTCCGAGAGCGTTCCGCTCGCATTCTGCTCGTTGAGAACGTCGAGGACATCCACCGCGCCAAGCGCGAGGGAAAGACCGGCATCATCCTCGGCTGGCAGAATACCTCGCCCATCGAGAACCGCCTCGACCGGCTTGAACTCTTTCACCGGCTGGGAGTGCGAATCGCGCAGGTCACGTACCACGAGCGCAACCTCCTGGGCGACGGCTGCATGGAGCGCCAGGACGGCGGCCTCACCAACTTCGGAGTCGATGCCGTCAAGGAGATGAACCGCATCGGAATTCTCATCGACCTCTCGCACGTCGGCATGGCCACCACGATGGACGCCATTGAGGTCTCCGACAAGCCCGTCGCCATCACTCACGCCAACGCGAAGTCGTACTACGACCACCGCCGCAACAAGACCGACGAGGCGATAAAGCTCATGGCCGAGAAGGGCGGCGTCATCGGCGCGACGTGCATCCGAACCTTCCTGAAGCACTCATTCGATTCGAACCTCGCGGACTACCTCGACGCCATTGACCACCTCGTTGACATGGTGGGCATTGACCACGTCGCCATCGGCACGGACCATACCCAGGACCAGCCGGAAGAGTTCTGGCGCTACATCGGCTCGCAGCAGGGTACCAAGTTCCCCTCCACCTTCACCCAGGTGGACGAAAAGCCCAAGCCATGGCGCGACCTCTACCCCGACGAGCTGGAGACCCCCGCGAACCTGGCCGTCATGTCCGAAGCCCTCCTCATCCGAGGCTACTCCGACGAGGACATCCACAAGATCCTCGGCGGCAACTGGCTCCGCCTCTTCGAAGAGGTCTGGGTGGAGTAGGTCCTATCCGTCATTCCCGCGAAGGCAGACCTTTTGCGTAACCCCCTCTCCCGTTCGCGGGAGAGGGCTGGGGTGAGGGTAAATACCTACCCCTGTCAGCCCCCGCCGGAGGATACACTCAGCCCCCGCCGGAGGATACACGACCACCAATCTCTCCCCCGCCGGGGGAGAGATACAGAGAGGGGGTTCTTGCAGTTACTTGAAAGCAGCGTTATGCCCCGTGCGCGGGGCCGTACAAGTGGAAATATCTGCTTTGAAAACGACCTCTTTCTCCCCACTCTGTGGTCTCTGTGCCCTCTGTGGTGAATCCCCTCGTCCTGAACAGTTACTTAGAAGCCTGTCGAAGCATGAGCGGGTGACTCACTAAAGTGCCCGATTCAGCCCCTACGACCGGATCTTCCGAAACGAGTTCTTGACCCTGATCTTGTCGCCCTCGAAATGGAACAGGTCGCAGCCGTTGACCTCCACCTGGGCGCCGTCGGCCCCTGTCGCGCGGAACGTCCACTGCGTAACCCCCCGGTCCCCCGCGATGAAGTGGCTCGGCTCCGCCCACTGCCCGTCGGGGAACATGTCCAACACACGCTTGTAGCCCTCGCGAACGTTGTCGTAGCCCTCGAAGCGCGCGCCCCACGCCTCCGGCCCCGCCGACAGCTCGAATACGCAGTCCTGCGTCATGTGCGACATCAGCTTATCGAGGTCGTGCTCGTTCCACCCGTTCGCGAAGTCGTCCAGTATCTCGATCGTCATCTCTCCGGCCATCGTCGCCCCTCCGGTATCTTTGGTCAGGTTGTGCTTGGGGGGATTCTACCATAGGGGCGGGAGATGCAGAGCGGTAAGGGGCCGGCGCACAGAACAATTGTCCGAAAACCATCGCTCAAACGGTTCCGTATAGTCGTCTCAGGTGCTAGAATTGACATCGGCATGTGCGACTAAGAAACTCCGCTGGACTAACCCTTCGAGGTCAAGACTCAGTCGTACGCTCCACACTGCAGGAGGCGTGGATGCCCCTAGAAAACATCGTCGTTCGCGGCGCTCGCGAGCACAACCTGAAGGACATCGACGTCACCATCCCGCGCGACAAGCTCGTGGTGATCACCGGCGTGTCCGGCTCCGGCAAGAGCTCCCTCGCCTTCGACACGATCTACGCCGAGGGCCAGCGCCGCTACGTCGAGTCGCTCTCGGCCTACGCGCGGCAGTTCCTCGGCCGCATGGACAAGCCGGAGGTCGACTACATTGAGGGCCTCTCGCCCGCCATCTCCATCGACCAGAAGGGCGTCTCACGCAACCCGCGCTCCACCGTAGGCACCGTCACCGAGGTCTACGACTACCTGCGCCTCCTCTTCGCCCGCGTCGGTCATCCCCACTGCCATTCATGCGGTCGTCCCGTCGAGAGCCAGACCGTCCAGCAGATGGTCGACGCCATCGTCGACCTTCCCGACGGCGCCCGAATCCAGATTCTCGCCCCCATGGTGAGACGCCGAAAGGGCGAGCACAAAGAGGTCTTCGAGGACGCCCGCCGGGCCGGGTTCGTCCGCGTCCGCGTCAACGGCGAGACGCGCGACCTCTCCGAGAACATCACGCTCCAGAAGACCAAGTGGCACGACATCGAGGTCATCGTCGACCGTCTGGTCATTGGAGACAGCCTCGAACAGACCCGCGTGGCCGACTCCGTGGAGTCCGCCCTCAAGCTCACCGGCGGAACGGTGCTCGTCAACGTCGTTGACGGCGACGACCTCCTCTTCTCCGAGCAGTTCGCCTGCGTACACTGCAACATCAGCCTCGGCGAGATGGAGCCCCGCACCTTCAGCTTCAACAACCCGCACGGCGCGTGCCAGCGATGCTCCGGGCTGGGCTACAAGCTGGAGGTCGACCCTGATCTAGTCATGCCGGACAAGGACCTGAGCCTCGTCGAGGGTGCAATCCAGCCGTGGATGCGCTCCGGCACCACCGACACCTGGATGATGAGCCTCCTGACCGCCGTCGCCGAAGAGTACGGCTTCTCCACACGCGAACCCCTCAACCGCTTCACCCAGGACCAGCTCAACGTCCTCCTCTACGGCACCGGCAAGAGTCGAGTCCGTGTCCAGCACCGGACCAAGCGCGGACGCATGCACAGGTGGGACACCGCCTTCGAGGGCGTCGTCAACAATCTGGAACGCCGGTACCGCCAGACCGAGTCCGACATGATTCGCGCCGAGATCGAGCGGTACATGTCCCAGCGCGAGTGCCAGAACTGCCAGGGGCAGCGCCTCAAGCCGGAAGCCCTCGCCGTCACCATCGGCGGCTGCAACATCATCGACGTCACGAGCCGCTCCATCGAGTACGCCCTCGACTGGATTGGCTCCATCAGGGGCGACGCCGACTGGCGGTCGAATGGTGGCACGCCCGTCACGGTCGCAGGCAAGGCCGTCGCGCCGAGCGACAATGGGAAGGCCGTCACGCCAAGTGACAATGGGAAGGCCGTCACGCCGAGTGACATCGTCGCCATGTCCGTGCGGTACCGCAACAACCACGTCCCGCCCAAGAGCCACGACGGCAAGCCCATCGGCAGCAACGACCCTCGCACCCTCTCCGAACGCGAAATGACCATCGCCTCGCAGGCCCTCAAGGAGATCGAGGCGCGCCTCCGCTTCCTCTACGACATCGGCCTCGACTACCTGACCCTTGAGCGCACCGCCTCGACCCTCAGCGGTGGCGAGGCCCAGCGCATCCGCCTTGCTACCCAGATAGGCTCCGGCCTCATCGGCGTCCTCTACGTCTGCGACGAGCCGTCCATCGGCCTCCACCCTGCCGACGACTACCGCCTCATCCAGACCCTGCTCCGCCTCCGCGACCTCGGCAACACCGTCCTCATCGTCGAGCACGACGAGGCCATCATGCGCGCTGCCGACCACATCATCGACATGGGCCCCGGCGCGGGAGAGCACGGAGGCCACGTCGTCGCCACAGGGCCCATTGGCAAGATAATCGATACCCCCGAGTCGCTCACCGGCCAGTACCTCGGACACCGCAAGAGCATTCCCCTGCCGGACACCGTCAGGGAAGGCAACGACAAGTCCCTCATCGTGCGGGGCGCCCGTGAAAACAACCTTAAGGGTGTCGACGTGGAGATACCCCTCGGCAAGCTCGTCTGCATCACGGGCGTGTCCGGTTCCGGCAAGAGCACCCTCGTCAACGAGATTCTCTTCAAGAAGCTCGCCCAGGAGTTCTACAAGTCCCGCGAACGCCCCGGCCTCTTCGACGAGATCGAGGGCATCGCCAACATCGATAAGGTCGTGAACATCGACCAGTCCCCCATCGGGCGGACGCCCCGAAGCAACCCCGCCACCTACACCGGCACCTTCACGCCCATGCGTGAGTTGTTCGCGACGGCCCCCGAGGCCCGCACTCGCGGCTACAAGCCCGGCCGATTCTCCTTCAACGTCAAGGGCGGACGGTGCGAGGCCTGCAGCGGCGACGGCTACAACCAGATCGAGATGCAGTTCCTCCCCGACGTGACCGTGCCCTGCGAGGTGTGCAACGGCGCCCGCTACAACCGCGAGGCCCTCGAGATCAGGTGGAAGGGCAAGAACATCGCCGAGGTGCTCAGCATGACCGTCACCGAGGCTCTGGAGCACTTCTCCAACATCCCGCGCATCCGCAACAAGCTCCAGACCATGTACGACGTGGGACTCGGCTACATCCGTCTCGGACAGCCCGCCACGACCCTCAGCGGCGGCGAGGCTCAGCGCGTCAAGCTCGCCACCGAGCTATCCAAGCGCGCCACGGGCCAGACCCTCTACATCCTCGACGAGCCGACGACCGGCCTCTCGTTCGAGGACTGCGCCTACCTGCTCCGCGTCCTCCACCGCCTCGTCGACGCCGGCAACACCGTCGTCCTCATCGAGCACCACCTCGACCTCATCAAGAGCGCCGACTGGCTCATCGACCTCGGCCCCGGCGCTGGCGACCGCGGCGGCGAAGTAATCGCCGTCGGCACCCCCCGCGACCTCGCCGGCATGGACCACTCCGAGACCGGCCGCTACCTCAAACGAGTCTTCACGAACGTAACCCAGCCCCAGCAGGCCGAAGTGGCGGGCTAGCGTTCCTTCGGCAGTCGGGGAGAGAGAATTCCGGTGACAACCTGCCCATTCTGCAAAGGCTCCATTGAGGAACGCCGCGTAGAGCATATCCACCGCTGGGACGGAGAGATGTACATCCTTCGCAACGTCCCCGCGGAAGTCTGCACCCAATGCGGCGAAGTGTTCTTCGGTCCTGATGCCCTGAAGTCGATGGACGAGATCGTCACAAATGACCTCAAGCCGGAAGAGCACAGATCGGTACCAGTGTTCTCTCTGTAAGGTGTGCTTTTGTCACGGGTTCGAGGTGCGGCTACAGACCGCGCGTACCCCTATCCGAGCGTCTCGCAAACTGTCGCCATACCCTTGACAGCATCGGTGAGCGCGCCCAGCACGCCGGACGGCAAGACGAACCCCAACACGGAACCCGCGACCCTTACCACCGCCTGGGCGGCGGTGATTACTGCCCTTGCCGCGCCTTGCGCATCGTCGGGGAGGTCTCCGACCAACGAGGCCGGGTCCTTGTCCAAGAACTCATTGACTGCTTCGACGACGTTCTCACCGACCTCGATCGCGGCGGCCAAGACTACAATCAAATCGCAGAACCCCAAGGCTGCGGGCAGAATGAGGATGACTCCGATTATTCCTACGACTACGACTGCTGCGACCGCAATTCCTGCCAGTAGACGATTCATTTAATTGCCTCCTTCCGAACTCAGCCGACGGCTTCTTCGGCAGGGCGCAAGCCCCTTGAATCACAAAGGCTTAGTTGCCCATGTTCGCGGAGGAAGCAAAAACAGGTGCACAACGCGCATCGACGACCCCCGACATGAAGAAGCCCCTTCGTGGACAGGTTGCGAATCGCCAAACACGCTTCCTTCCCTCACGGGCCACTCGGGGGCGCGACGCACCCGCCACCATTCCCATGAGGGCATGGGAACGGCCCCGTGAAGGCTTACGTGTTTGGCGGTGCCAGAGTAGCATCGTGCTATCATGGAGGTCAAGAATGATGGTATGCTGTGCGACGGAGTGCATCGGCAAGGTTCGTAGATTTCGGGGAACGTGATGACACCTGAGCTTATCGCCATCCTGTCCGTTGGAGTTGCGTTGCTGACGCTCGGCGTGACGGGCCTCTACCTAATAATCAAGCGGGTTGACCGCATGATGACTCGAAGGTCGGGTTGCGGCCCCGGAACAGAGCGTGTCTCAACTCCATAGCCGCCTCGCCGCTTTCGCCCCAATAGAGAAACGATTCGGCCCATGCAAGACCTGAGAGGCGACCTGTCCGCACTACGGGAAAAAATATCCCAGATCATGGTGCGTCTTTGACCTTGCCGACAAGGAAAAGCGCATCGACGTGCTGGAGCGCGAGTCCGTAGCCGAGTCGTTCTGGGAGGACTCCCAGCGCGCCCAGGACAAGATGAAGGAGCTGGCCGCCCTAAAGGGAGAAGTCGACCGATGGCGCTCCCTCGAAAGCAGGGTGGAGTCCGCCTTGGAGCTTGTCGATCTGTCTATCGAGGAAGACGACGACTCGATTCTCGATACCCTCACCGAAGAGCTCGCCGACCTGGTCAAGAGCGTCGCAGACCTTGAGTTCACACTGGCCCTTTCCGGCCCGCACGACCGGAGGAACGCGATCCTCGCCATCCATGCCGGAGCGGGCGGCGTCGACTCCCAGGACTGGGCGGAGATGCTCATGCGGATGTACCTCCGTTGGGCGGAACTGAGAGGTTACCGTCGAGAGGTCGTCGAGATGTCCCCCGGCGATACCGCCGGAATCAAGAGCGTCACGATCCAGATGGAGGGCGACTACGCCTACGGATACCTCAAGGCCGAGAAGGGCGTCCACCGCCTCGTGCGTCTCTCTCCCTACGACTCCGACCACGCCCGGCACACCTCGTTCGCCCTGGCCGAGGTCCTCCCTCAGGTCGAGGAGGGCGTCGACATCGAGATAGACCCCTCCGACCTGAAGATCGAGGTCTTCAAGGCCGGTGGCGCGGGCGGCCAGAGCGTGCAGAAGAACTCCACCGCCGTGAGAATCACCCACGTCCCGACCGGCATCAAGGCGAGTTGCCAGAACGAGCGCTCCCTCTACCAGAACCGCACCATAGCCATGAACATCCTCGCCGCCCGACTCTTGGAGCGTGAGATGGCCGAACGCGCCAGGGAGATGGACAAGATCCGCGGCGAGCACGTCTCCGCCGAATGGGGCAACCAGATCAGGAGCTACGTCCTCCATCCCTATAAGATGGTCAAAGACCACAGGACCGGGTTTGAAACGTCCGACACCGAAGGAGTCCTCGACGGGGAACTCGATGGGTTCATAGACGCCTTTCTGTCCACCACTCTAGGAAAAGGTCAGTGAGCTATGCAGCAATTGTCCTTCGCTGTCATTACCCTGAAAATAACCACCCGTAGGGGCGATTCGCGAATCGCCCTACAATCTCTCCCCCGCCAGGGGCTGACAGGGGTAGGCAAAACGGAATTATAGCTACCGTCTGGCCCCCCGCCTCTCTGTCATTCCGAGCGCAGCGAGGAATCTAAAATCCATCACCGCAAGACCGTACGGCCAGAGCCACGCTTGTATCGTGACCGAGAATCAAACCTGGACGAAAAAATTCCCCGTGTCAGCGTTCCTCTGAAAATAACCCCGATACCGCCCCACCATCCGTCATTCCCGCGAAAGCGGGAATCCATCCCCGGACGTTGCCTTGCGAAAATCGACGACGGAGGAACCGGCGCCCATTTTCATCCCTCGGTGTGCAGGCCACAAGACTGCACGAACGATTCCTACGAAAATACCCCCGGCCAGCCCATCGTAGGGGCAGCCCTTGTGGTTGCCCGTCCCCGATACCGCCCCCAACCATCCGTCATTCCGGCGTAGGAACGTCACCCCGTACCACGATACGGGGCCGGAATCCAGTCCTCAGATCCTGCTGGCTCATGCCAACCCCATTTTCATCCCTCGGTGTGCAGGCCACAAGACTGCACGAACGATTCCTACGAAAATAGACCACATCAACCTGTCGTAGGGGCAACCCTTGTGGTTGCCCGTCCCCGATACCGCCCCCCACACCGTCATTCCCGCGAAGAGCTTGCCCCGTACTCCGATACGGGGCCGGAATCCAGTCCTCGGATCCTGCTGGCTCGTGCCAACCCCACTTCCATTCCAGGTGGTGTCGGCGGCAACCGACATGAACCATTCCACTGAAAATACCCCCCGGCCAGCCCATCGTAGGGGCAACCCTTGTGGCATCTGCTCCAACTAATTACCGTTTTTGCCTTTGGGTAGTACTCCTGTGAGTAGTAAAAAGACATGACTACTCGGTAGGAGGAACTTGTAATGT